>JBFMBL010000006.1:5133-84778 GCA_040755195.1 Bacillota bacterium | reverse complement strand
GATTTTCTTCTTACTCATCCTTCCCACCCCTGAACAAATTTCCTTAAAGCAAGAACTGCAAGAAAGACCGTTGTCGGTTTACGATGATAGCACAAGTTCTTAACGAGAACAAGGGGCGTTGCAGCCGGGTGCAACAACAAAAGCGTTTATTTCTGCCGAAAACCGGTTCTGGAATCGCTTTCGAACTTCCTCATTGTCGGAACAAACTAACGCAATGAAATCCGCTTTTTGTAACCGATTCTGCAAATTGTTCCCCTCTTGTTTGTCTTCATTTGGTACACGAGTCAACAACTCTCCCTGTTGAAGTTAGCACCACCCAACTTAAAGAGTAAAGTAATAGGCTCATAGCAGTTCGCCCACAAATGTCAGTGGGGCGGTTCTGTCGACATTACCAAGGTGGCTTTGCGTACAGTTTCTCTTTTATCGTAGCCTATTTATATTTATGTTGTCACCCGAACCGTCCTCGTGGACATGTAGCAGCCCAACACCGGCATCAGCGGCGCGCGGCTACAGGACTACGGAAAACAGATCAAAGCGTCCCCGCGCCTTCGCCTGCATGCACTGGTTCGGCATTATTACTTCGATATCCATTGCACCCGCATGAGAGAGATGGCGGGGCCATCGGGCATGCATTGATTGTCCGGGGTAAAATCCACAACTTCAATGCCGTCCTCGCGAGCAAGTGGACAGAATCTTGAGAACGATTCCCGATCAAAAGAGTATACTCCTCCCAGCTTCATGGCCTGAAGTACATGGCCATAACGAGCTTTACTGATTCGGTACTCCGCATTGGGATTAACTGAAAATGCTGCTATGTATTCCCTCATCTGCTTCTCCGATCCGGCAACTATGCAAGAGTCGCCGTAGCAGAGCACGTTGATTGTGCCAGGCTGTACAGCTACGTACCCCAGGACTTTCGTATCTTTGTTACTCATGCTGCTTAACCTCGTGCCGAACAATGCCGGTTAATGGAGTTGATGGCTCAGTACCCTTCTTTCCCTTGTCAATGGACTGGGCCGTTCTTTCAATGTTGTCTCTTATCTCGGCCATAGGTCGGCCAGTCGCTTTAGCTTTTTCTTTCGAATGGGCCTATGGCACCACAGTTTTCACAACTTACCGGATGTAGGCTGTTAAAACGTTGGGATGTCACTATCGATTCTGCTTCTGTATCTGTTAAAGGAACCACCTGAAAAGCAATGCTCATGCTTCCTCTCTTGTGCCGAACAACCGGGCTAAGCGGTGCGGAGCACACGCAGTGTGCGGAGCATCCGCCTTGAGCCCATTGTTAGGACCCTATTCCTCGCCACCCTGGGAGAACGCTATTCGCCACCTCCGCTTGGGATTGTCAAAATGAACCTCTTCAGAGTTGAATTTCTCCGGGTCATAGGGGTAATAGTTCTTGGCGTGTCCCTTGAGCCAAGCGATATTCTCTTCATATTCAGGATGGGTCGGGTCGCGCAGGATCTCCAGAAGGTTGTAGTAGCCTGAAATACTCCCGCAGTCCTCTGGAGGGCAAGCCCGCTCTCCGCCGACGCACCTCGGGTATGTGGCACTTCTCTCCTTCAGGAGAACGGCTTCGAGCAAGATCTCGTGGTTCCATCCGTCACCGAAATCGTACTCGTATTCGATGACTTGCCCCGGTTCGGTGAAGTAGTCGGTGATCGGGACCTTCCAGCCGGGAACGACAGTCTCACCATCCCATTCATCTCCGGGAATACCAATCTCTATCGGCTTTCGCTTATGCTTCTGGCGGACCCGAAACGTGTGCAGATGATAGTCAAGCCATCCCATGACGTCTTGAATTGCGACATGCAGATCCCAGAAGCTGTACTTAGCCGGTACCTGTATTCTGCGCCAGATTGCAGGCTCGATACCGGTAAGACTTACTCTAAACTGGTAGGCCAGATGGTTCTTGTTCTTGGTCATTTCGATCCTTTTCGGTCCTAACGGCTGGGCGTCAGCGGCGCAGGGCCTACATGGCGTTCTGTTTCAGTTTAGCACTTCCGCATCTGCGAGGCAATGCAGGTTCGGAAAATGCCGGCCTGCCCTGCGTCCGCGTTGATGCGCGGGTTATGTGCCCTTTTTTCTGCGAGCCTCATGTTCACGTTCAGCTTCTATCAGAGGCCGGTGCCACCCCCACATTTCCTCAAGTGTATCGAAGCGCTCTGGTACTGGATTGAGTTCCTGAAAAGCTTCAGCGGGCGTTGATGGCAGGAACTGATGCATGAACCGCTCACCAGTACGACGCGGAAAACAGGCTAAGACCGACTGAAAGTAGTTCGTGCAGTAGTCGTAGTGATGAGTATGGATGAAACGGCTCCAGCGTTCAAGAATTACGTCTTCAGGCTGCACATCAATGACTTCGACTTGCTCCAAATTTCGCTGGTCTGGATCACCCCACGCACCACTCATGAGTTCTACTGCCTCAACGTCTGTGTCAGGAGCGCTATATCCAAAGATAGTGATTCGCTTGGCAAATTCAAACCATCGTTTTAGGCGACCCCACTCACGCGCAATGAACTCATCGTTATTGTAGTTCTTCTGGGTCACCGGATAGAGAAGCCTGGTCGGTACGTATTCGTATCCTGTTGCTTTGGAGAACCATCCTGCTGGTCCTGCCCTCTGTTCTTCTGGCGAATAACCGATTGACACGCTGCCGTGCAGAAAGGCGAGATGAGGCAGCCCGCCCACATGGCGATTGCGAGAGAACGCTTGGTATAGAAACGGGTCCCAGTTGAACGTAGCGATCAGGTCTTTAGGACGAAGGGCCAAAACCAAGTAGTCGTAGATTGTTGGCGTCGGCGGAAGCGTAAGGCTATGAAAGTAGTCTCTTACCCTCCGCTCTATTTCTGTAACAACCTGTGAATTGGGGTCCTGGGCGTGCAGGCTGCTGTAGACCCTCTCGAAGTTCTTATTCTCCTCGTCAAGATCTACGGATTCGATTATGTCGGTCAAGCCCACGACTTCAATGAAGTTGTCCATCGAGGGCGACTTCTTACCTGATGGCTCAGGACTGTGAATTGTAGAGGCGATGCTTGCACCTGCTCCGAGAATGACTACGTGGCTCGGCCCGTCAAACACTCTCTTGATGCCCTGTTCTCTCGTCATTCTCATAAATCGACTCCTGGGCATCTCGGGCACATAACAGTGATTATACAGTCTGTATAAATCGGGAAGTACAGACTGTTCTTTTCTGTAATAAGAAGTTCCCGTGCTTTCCTTTTCGTTCCTCCAACGTCTTCCATATCAATGGTTTACCGGCTTTTTTCGTGTCAACCGCACCAGGGTTATACAGGCTGCATAAACCCCGTCAGAGCTACCCCTTTTATTATCTCTCAAGTTATCAGCCATGGCCTTTTTATATTGTCAAAAGAACCTTCCCCGTGACACTCGCAAATTCTCATTCCCCGCCGGCGGTCCCTTCCGCTTTTCCCTTCTTTCGCCGCATAAACTCATACACGTTAATGAGCGGCAAGATAAGCGGCGGCTGATTGGCTGCCGCCGTAACGCCGGTAACCACCGCCCTCAGGTAGGGGAATAAAACCGCTACCGCGTTAATTTCCGAGAACTTGCGCAAATCCGCATCGGGAACCTTTTCTTTAAACCTAAACTCGCCGCTCACCGAAACCTTTAACCGAAACGGCTTGTTGGCCCGCCGGTAGTTCTTGAAGACCACACAGGTCAAAACCACCCTAAAACTTTGCTGCGCCGCGTCTTCAACCAGCACATCCGCATCAATATCAAAGTCGAGCTTCACCTTCTCGGCGGGCTTGAACTCCTCGTTGACCTTAAACTCGATGCTCTCAACCCGGTAACTCTTAAATTGAAAACTGCTCGCGGACTTGTCCATCAAACGACCTCCCCGAAACTAAAGGCGAAGTACTGTGCGTCCGGTTCGTTACCCTCGTACCGGTCCACAACAAATTCCTGCTCCCCGAAGGGAACCGCCGTCTCGAAAAACGTATACGATTCGTCCGTTTCGTAGGCCGTCACGGAGGTATTGAGGGTTTCGTCACATTCAGATTTATCCCGGACGGCGAGGCTTAACCCCAAAACGTGCAGCACCTTAAGCAGCGTATCCAATCGCGGCACGACCACGAAACTCTCGATCCGCGCAATGGCAGACTGCTGCACCCCGATCGTAGCCGCAAGCTCGGCCTGCGTCCAGCCTTTCTCGATGCGTTTCAAGATCACGCTCGATATTATATCGTTGACGGCTACCGTCACACTGGATTCGAGCTTGCCAAACTCGGACTCAATTTCACCTTTAAACTCTCGCCAGGTTTTCACATCATCAGCCCCCTCGAAAACGCTCAAGCCAGTCCAGCATCCTGCTTATTGCGACATCAATGTCTTTCCGGTCGAGTTTTTTAGCATCTTTAAAAATATGATGAAGCAGAATAAATTGTCCTCCATCTTGTCCGAAAAAGATCCGCACCTGTTTGACGCGTAATTCCCAGATGCGCGGCTCCTCGCGGTAAACAATTTTCACCTTCGGCGGTCCGAGCCGAACTCCAACTGTACTCAATAAATCTATCGTCCGCGATATCGCGTTATAAAGCACCCTTGATTCCTTATTCCGAAGAGCTTCCCCGGCCAACTGCCGCAGCCATTCTTCAACCGGCCGGCGACCTTTCGGGTCTTCGTAAAAGATCACGTCATACATTAAAAGCTTATCTCCGAACCTAAACAATTATAACATTTTTGTTATTAAAATAGATAAAATTTTGCAGCAGAGCTCAAGACAAAACTCAGCTAAACCGCAATCGTCGCCAGTATCCCCGCAATCTCACCCGGATTTCGGGTCACCGCCCGGCGCCGGCGGCCAAAACCGCCGTGTGCGTTGACCGCTTGACCATTCATCCAAGAAGATCGTAGTCTTTACAATTCGGACTCCTTGGGCAGATTCATGCCTTCCTGCAATAGAACGGCCCTAACTCTTTGTCTCACACAAGATGCAATCTCAATAGCGCGGAGCGCTTCTTCTTTGGTCACTTCTTCGTCTATACCGGGATAGCGCGTAGTGATTGCAAAAGGAGTTAATTCTTCCGCATCATGGACAGTTTCGGTCCAAACACCATGTTCGCTACGGTCAAAGCATGGTGCGCTAACCGGAGATCCTCATCTCCATAAGCGAGCACTGGCTGACCTTTCGCATGATTTCGCTATCCACTGCGCTCATAAAGGACTTTCCCTTCTCTTGAAAAACGAACGACGAAATCCACGTCGCTTTCAAGTCTTTGGTCGCCGCGGGCAAATGAACCGAAAAGCCCGAGAAAAACCATATCGTGACTTTTACAAAATTCACTTATTTTGTCCTTATCCAAATTTAAGCCTTTCATTAAAAATCGCTCCTTTCGCCTCCGGACTCACTACCGAATCCCCATAGCCTCTTTACTTATTTTACCATCATCGCATCAAAAATATCGCATCAAAAGATGCACATGATGTTACTGTCAAAACAGGTTGTAAAGCCGCTCAAACCCCGGCTCAGAATTTTCTGATTCGCCTCTTCATTCCGCAAGCACCGCCGCAATTTCGCCGGGCTCTCTGGTTACCGCCCGGCGCCAGCGGCCGAAACCGCTGTGCGCGTTGACCGCTTTTACCCAGTCGTCTAAAGATTCATGTTTTCTTTTGTCCTGTTCAGTCTCCTGTCCCTTTGTTTCAAGAATAAGAAACTCGCCCGTTTTCAACCGGATGATGAAATCCGGCCGGTATTTTCGTATAGTCCCCTCATAAACGTAAAGGATCTCGAATCCCAGATGGTCGTTTTTCACCCAGGCATCCACGTTTGGATTCCGGTCCAATTCAAAAGCATCGCCGGCTTCCCATGCGCTGTCAAAAACGCATAGGTTTATGTGCGATTTCTTTGTATACTCGCAGGGTTTTGATGTGTACCAGGGACGCATGTCACCTGTTGAACGGATAGGCTTTTCGCCGTCGAATACCGGAACCATGGCTTCCGTACTTTCCGAACAGATGGCCCCCCAAATATGGTGCACTACTTTGCTCATATTAAGCGTCAGCAATACCCGGCGCTTCATTTCATTATTGTTAAAAAGAGCAGGGGAAATGTGAATCTTGTCAGACTTGATGAACCTTTCTACAAGGCGGATCACTTGCGCAAGCAAGTACTCTCTTTTTCCCTTCCAACTCGGTTTCATCTGGTCGAATACTTCTGCCGCCGCCTCAAATACAATCTTTTGCGTTCTGTATTTCCGGCCCAGATCTTCGAGGCTAATCTCTGAAATTTTTGTAACGTCGGGTTTACCTTCGATAATAGGCGCAAGTTCCGCTAATGTCGGCGTTTCATAAGCGTTTAATTCCAGAGGCTTTACTTCATCTACATTCAGTTTCAGTTCCGGCTTGTAAATATGGTCGATACGAATGATATTCGGCCAGTTGATCTCATACTGCTGCTTTTCATTGACAGGTTCTATCTTAGTCTTAGGCGACGGCGGCGGAGGCGGCGGTCCGTCCTGCGACTCGTGCGGCAGGAAGGTAAACGGGACGCCAAAAATGTTTACGTACTCCGCATCGAACAATCCCGTCTCTGGATTGATCTCGTAAGATGTCCTCCTCAAGCCCCTACCTACCACCTGCTCGCACAACAGTTGGCTGGAGAACGCACGCAGGCCCATTACGTGGGTAACGGTCTTTGCGTCCCAGCCTTCCGAAAGCATGCCGACGGAGATAACCTTTTGGATTTGCTCTCCCGGTTTTCCCTCCCGGCCCACGGTATCAACAGTTTGGCGTAGGAGTTCCGCCTGCTCTCTCTTAGAAAGTTTGCGTACCGGTTCGTCATTTAAGCCTTCATCTCCGGCGGCGTCCTCAAAGAAGCCGGCTTCTTCTTGTGATTCCGCCATATCGAGAACCTTGGAGTCGATATGTAACGTTCTTTCGGGAATACAAAGCTCGTCAATCCGGATTTTTTTGTGGTCAAACGCGTACTTGATACGCGCCGCTGTTTCCGTCCGGTTGGCGACAGAAATCATAACCGGCGGCGTCCGGAATCCTTGCGATTCCCACATCCTGGCCGTTTCAAGCCAATCTTTCCCCAAAAGGTAATATCCGTTGATAACCAGATCAGGCAGAGACTCATGCTCCTCCGCCTTACGGTTCAGGTCGTCTTTAACCCACTCGTAAATATGGTAGAGTTTCGACTTATATGTCTTTGCGTCCGGAACCCCGTCATCGCGAACCACAACCCTGGGCGTCTTGACCAGGCCCGATTCGATGGCGTCGTTCAGCCCGAAATCGCTTACTATCCAGCCGAACAAAGCTTCTTCCGAACTTTTCTTTCCTGACGGAGCGAACGGTGTCGCCGAGAAATCATAGCACGAAAGGATTCCGCGGCCGGTATGAATCCGGTCCAGACCGCCGACCCACTTGGTGGCCTGTTCTATATCCTCCTTCTTTAAGCCTCTTACTTTGGATTCCGCGGGTATGCGCCAGGCATGGTGCGCCTCATCGTTAATCACAACAATATTCCTTGCGCCGGCAAGTTCCCCGAGGACGTCACGAACGTATGCTTCATTGCTCTTTACACCGCGCTTGTCCACGCTTTTCTTCTTGGCAACCTGCTCCTCGGTTTCCCAGTTCAGCACGTGCCAGTTGCGGATAAGCACCTTCCCCTGACGAAGCCTGTCCAGAAGACCGCCGGGGACAATGTTAAACTCCTCATAATAGTTGCCGGTCCCAGCCGGAACAAGGACCTGCAAACGGTTCTTCACCGTAAGTCCCGGCGCCACAACAAAAATATTCTTAGAAAAACGGGTATCCTGCGGGTAAGTGACCTTGTTCAGTACCTGCCAGGCGATCAGCATCGCCATTACAATCGTCTTGCCCGTACCCGTAGCCATCTTGGCGCACAGCCGCCAAAACGGCCCGCCGTCCGATGGTATCTCTATCCCAACCTTTTCCGCCGCCGGAGCTTCGGCAAGCCAGATAAGCGTTTCGATGGCTTCCAACTGGCAGAAGAAAAACCGCCGGTATTCCCGCTCCTCCGGATTGGACCAGTGTTCCAGCAAACGTTTGGTTATCCCCGTAACACCGAGGTATCCCGCCTCGCGCCAGGCCTTCACGCGAGGGCGGATCCGGTTTACCAGGGGCAGTTCGATAAACACCCCCGGATCATCGAACGTCTTGGAGTGTTCCGAAGCAATAACGTACCCGGCCGGACGCCTGCCTTCTTTCAACGAGAATAAACGGGTCTCCCGGTCGTAGCTCCAGTATTGCTTGGGCTCCTCATAGGGGGAGTTAATGATTAACTGGTCTATTGATTTCTTACCCATCATTCAACCCCGGTGATTTTGAGGCTTTCGATGCCGCGGTCGTCAACAATTTTCACCGCAATGCGCCGGTTATCGCCTATCTCAAAAGGCAGGGAGACCGTGCCCCGGTAGGCTTCGATCAAATCAGCGTCTATTTCGGCTTTCAGGTTCTTCGCAAGCCGCGACCAGCCGTCCTTTTCCCCGGCCATTGGGAAGAAAACCTGTCTGGGGAAAAGGCTCCTGCCGTCGTAGTCCGTATCCAGCATCCACATGGCGATTTTCTCCGGACTACCCGACTCGATTGCGCCGGTCTTTGTGTTGTAATAATCGAAGCCCAGCACCTCCACCTGTATTAAGTGGCGAGTGGTCAGTGGCGAGTGGATAGTGATTTTAGAAGCCCGTTCAACAATTTGTTTATTTCTTCGCAGTTGTTCAATAATTCTTCCGCATTTGTCCTTTCCAAGAAGGTCAATTTCTCTGACAAAATCAGAAGCGTTTCCAATTCGGCCAGCGAACCCTTCGCCATGCCGAGAAACTGCTTGAACTCCCCCCTGCTGCTCCTCGCCTGACCCTCCGCTATATTCGCCGGAACCGATACCGCAGCCCTCCTGATTTGCGATGACAACCCATAAATCTCTTCTTTGGGAAATCGCTGCGTAAATTGATATATCTTTTGAACCAAGGCGATTGATTTCTGCCAGGCTATCAAATCCCGATAACTTTTTACAGAGCTCATAAGATAAGAGCCTCCTGTTTGAGCTATCCACTAACCACTCTTCACTCACCACTCTCACGTCCGGTTGACCGATGAGCCAGAAGCTTTCGTTGCCGGCGCGTTTCTTTTTAAGGTCGTCGGTAAGAAGATCGGTATTCATCTGCACTTTGAGCAGCGTTACACCCGGCCAGTCGGTCTCGTCAATGTCCTTGGCCGCCTCCGGATCAAACTGGAACGCGGCGAAAATGATCAGCTTCGGTTTAGGCACAAGGGTTTGCGCTTCCTCGATGGCCAGAGCCACCTGCCGCTGCTCGAGAGGCCCGTGCTCCGGACCGAAAGAGATAACCGCCCTTTGCGGACTCAAATATGTCCGTCCCTGATCTTTGACATGATCGGCTCCCAGTTCGTTGGGCTTGGTCTCCGCATCGGCGTGCAGCCAGCGCGTTCCCGCCAGCGGTTCAACACGTGAAAAAAGAATGCGCTGCATGTTCTTCCCGCGGATACCGCACTTGAACAATTCCGCCCGCCATTCCGCCTGGCGCAGGGTCTCACCGGAACGGGCGATTGAGTTGTCAGGGGTTAGTGAGAAGTGGTTAGTGATTAGTGGTGAGTGATTAGTTAAATCACCTTGATCCTCTGCCAACGGCTGTCCACTCGCCACTTGCCACTCGCCACTATCCACTGTCCACTCGCCACTATCCACTGTCCACTCGCCACTATCCAACGGCAAAACCGCCGGAGCGGGTACCGCCTCAACGGTGAAAGGTCCGGTTATTCTTGTTTTGGAGTTGTCCACCAAAGGCTGATCGTAAAGGGTTTCCGGCTGGGCATTGCGCTGAATGCTTTCATTAATTTTGTCTTGCATCTGCTGCTTTAATTGCCTAAAGCGTTCAAAAGGCTCACGGGCTTCGGAAGACCACTTAGGACTGAACTCAAAGGGCACTTCCCATTCCTTCAAGGATAGTCCTTCCACTCTATTTAAGTCAGACAAAGATTTCTCTATTTCGGGGTAATACCTATTCCAGATTCGGTCAATTTCTTCGTTATTGGCGATGGATTTTAAAGTTATGTGCGGCACGATCTTGTACTTGAACCCGCTTCCTACTCCTTCTTCCGGATGGGCAAGCTCGTAATAATCAAATGCCGATGTCATTAACCGTTGCTTTGCCAATGTAATAGATACCCGAGACGTGTCGCAAGTGATCCACCGCCTGCCCCATTGCTCGGCAACATAAGCGGTAGAGCCTGACCCGCAAGTAGGGTCAAAAACCAGATCACCGGGATCTGTAGTCATGAGCATGCAGCGCTCTATAACACGAGGGTGTGTTTGAACTATGTATACCTTTCGCTCTGCGAAACCACTAACCCCAGTGTCTGGCCAATCTGCCGTCAAAGGATACAAGGGAAAATCGTCTAAGAATCGCACATAACGCAGTGTACTGCCAACCACCATTAACCGGTAGGCTGCTGATAATCGGGTAAGCCCTTGTAAATTGGTACTCCAGCCTCGATTGCCTTCCGGTGTAAATAATCGACCCTCAAATCGAAAGGGTTCAGGCTCTGTTGCACCACGCGTTTGTGAAGATGTACCACTATGTGCAAAGACTCGTGCTCCCTTTGGTAGCCCTGATGGATCAATTCTTTCTTCCTTTGACAAAGCTCGGCGGGCACCATCTGCTAGTTGAACGAACCAATATTGCCCTACACCTATATCGCCTGCACCTTTCCCAATATATATCTGATGATACTTTACCCGATCTTTTTCCTTAGCGTACCACATAAGAAAGTCGCTTGTTACGGCAAGGTGGGCAGCAGTTTGTCCTGTGGTTTTTTGGAATGAAATAATTGAGCAGAAGTTTTTTACACCAAACACCTCATCCAACAAGCACCGTACCAAATGAACATTCTCATCCGATATCTGAACAAATATGCTCCCACTCTCCGATAATAGTTCCCTCGCCAACCGCAGCCTGTCCCGCAAATAGCTCAAATATGAATGAATCCCCAACTCCCAGGTGTCCCGGAAGGCTTTAATCATCTCCGGTTCCTGAGTCAGGTCTTCATCCTTGCCGTCTTTTACGTCGCGCTTGTTGACAAAGGGTTGGAAGTTCGAGCCGTATTTGATACCGTAAGGCGGGTCGATATAAATCATCTGCACCTGACCGGCCATTCCCTCTTTCTCTAACAGCGAGTTCATCACCAGCAGGGAATCACCGGCAATAAGGCGGTTTGACCAATTGTGTTTGTGTTTATAGAAATCGATGGCCTCTCGTAACGGCGGATTTTCCTCCCTTGTGGCAAACAGGGACATTTGCTCAAAGGATTGACCGTTTTTCTTGCGGACCGCCTCAATAATTGTACGAGAATCAATTCGTTCATGAACGTGAAGGGAAACCGTGGGGACCTCAAACGAGGTGCGTTCCGTCTTGCCTGCCCAGTTCAGATAAGGCTCCTGCAGTCTTTTTAACTCCGCCAGCGCTGTTTTTGCCTCCTCAAGCGTCGCCGCTCCAAGTCCGCCGTCAATAATCTTCTCCACCCTGCTCCGATGGCTGTCAAACTGCAACGCCGGGTCTATATGCGGATCATAAGCATACCTCTTCTTTCCGGCTTCTTTGTCGGTATCCGGCGTAACCAACCCCACCGGCGGGTTGTTAACCCGCTTTTTGCCTTTATGATCATACTGCTCTATAGGCTTCTTACTAGGCAACTTACCCTTCGACATTCCGTCATCTCCCTTGGTCGCAATCTGTTTAAGACGTTTAGCCTTTTACCCAAAGAGTACAGGTTGACGAAATCTTTCAATTCTTAGTTCCCGTTTTTTATAGAATGAATCCAAAATTGGTCCATTGAATCTGTTTTTTGATAGTGAACTTCTTTGTTATTCTTTTCATGGTACCGACAAAGAGGCATGCAGGCAGCCCATAACTTTGATCCGTTCGGGTTTCCACACCGTTTGTCAAGCAACTTAGAGATTAGTTCCTCTTCAACTGAAGCTGGAACAATAAGTATACCAATATACGCCCATTTTTCGTTCCACAAAATGGGATCGAGAATATCAACTCCCTTAATCTCGTCGCAATATAAATTTAAAGCAATTTGATTGGTCATAAAACCTCTTGACGGTGACCGGCAAAGGAGCCAGCCGTGTAAATGAATTGAAGTTGAATATTTGGTTTGTTATTGGATATATTCGACTTGTTTCCCAGTCTTCCTGCACGTTTAGATAACATGCCTCAGCAAGCGGAGTGCTTCCTAAAACAGTAAATTGGAGCTTGTTCGAAATATGTTTTTAAGGCCGGCTGCCGTTTGTCCCCAGCACTCAGAGGGTACCTGTTATGAAGCAGCATTCCGTTGCCTTAACCGGCACATCCTTCGCTCAAGCACGATAAAAGCACGATAAACAACCCTGAGTGCCGGGCGCACTCTGCAAAGGGCCGGTCACACGCGGACACGGCGAAAGTGATAGGAGTAAGCGTTGTAGACAGGGTCTCTTCCCTTCGCTTACGTCGGCGGCAAAAAAAGGCTCGCGCCGGTAACCGTCGGTCTGGGAATCGTACGGCTTGCCGTAATGACGAACAAAATCTTCGATAAATGGGTTGGGGTATGCGGTGTAGTACGTCGGGTCGGAGAGGCGCAGGATATCGTCAATCTCCCCGTGCGGGAAGCCGACCTTATCCTTTCAGCGTTGCAAGAGGTCCTTCCCCGGTTTACCATGCCTCATGCTCTCGGCCAGTTCCCGCAGGCAAGCCTCGCCGCCGCTCACCAGCCACTTCTGCAAAGCTTTCATCCGCGTTACGGCATCCTCAACGGTTGTAAACGGAACGCCACCCAGCTTGGCGTGGAGCCCTTCCAAACCCTCGCGCATCTTCTTCAGGAAGTGCGCCCGCCGCGCCTCGATAGAGTCGAAAGCAATACCAAAGCACTCGATCGGCTGGTTGGATTTAGTATTGTGTTGTCTATGATCGAAGTCTGTTGAAAGTCTTGCTCCGGCACTACCTACACCTCTATCCGATACTGGATAACTGATTGCTCTAAAATTAACACCAAAACATTTTGTTGCGTGCCACTTTCCGCTCAATAATCGCTATTGCTGTAATTTAATCCTTGTGAGCATTAAAATAAGCATTGAATTGGTTTAATGCTCGATTTAATGCTCAGCAACATTGTGATAAACATTGCTCAGGTTTGATAATCATACCGGGCATAGCGCCCCTTTCCTGGTGAGGTTATTCTTGGTTCTTCCGCCAGGAGCTCCCGCATTAACCTAAAAACCTGATTCCGATCCAGGTGCGTAATCTGCCTAATCTCGCGGTTTGTCAGTCCGGGGTCTTTCCGTTCGGCTCTCTGTTTTAGTACACTTAACACCCGCGTCTTTGCGGCCTCCCAGTCAATACGCCGGTCCCGTTCGGGATAACCGGGAACTGATAGACGGCGGTGCAGCTCGGGTCGCAAAGCCCAATAAGTGCCCCGGCCGGTTCCGCCCCTTTCTATGTAGCCGAACCTTTGCTCCATCTCACTAAGAATCTCGCGCGCCTCAATCTCCTCTCTCTGGCATATGCGTGCCGCTGTGCCCGTATCAAGTTCCGGATGTCGCAGCAGGTGTTGAAGGATCAGTAGGTGATCAACCGATAATATACGGCCGCGCTTATCCTCTTCGGCAACAAAAGTCCTAAAAGGAACCGCCAGTTGGCTCGCAAGCAATGTTACCCTGACTGCCTCGCCCTGTTCCTCAATTAACGGCGGCTCCTTCCCTTCTATAAGCAAAGACGAGAACATGCGCGGGATCCCTAAGTTGCTGCGGTTAACCAAACGCAAGCGGGTTAATGCTTCTACCAGATTGGGGTTCCGGGATACTGGTTGATGGTGAAGGATGTTGTGTGGAGAAATTCCTCCTATGAAGCCTCCCAGGTTGCTAATCTCAATTTTTTGTGAAAATTGCTTAACCAGGATTGGCCCGGGAATACGATAATCGGCGTGGCAGAAGGCGTTCATCAATGCTTCCCGAAGCGCGATTTCCGGATAAGTACGGTACTCGAGGTGAAACATGCCGTACTCAACGGTAGCAATGGGGTTATCCGCCATGATCCGGTCGGTTAAGCGCAATATAGCCACGGGCAGGGCGTCGCGGCCATCGGCCCGGTCAGAATATTCGGTGTCGCCTCGCATCCTTAAGTGCGTCCAGATATAACCCGGAAGATGTTCTTTAATGGATTCTTCCCTACCGGTTAAAAGTATACCAGCCCGCGTCAGACGGCCGTTGCGAAGGACGCCCAACACACCCAGCAAATCCATGTCTTTTAACTGTAAAAGTTCCTCCGGGGCGCGTTCCCGGCGCGCCACCTCGCGAAGTTTCTCAAGGCCTGAAGCGGAAAGGTAAAAAGCCGGATCGCCCGGAACCTCCACCGCGGTAAAGTCCGTCTCCCCGGTTTCAACCATTATGCGGCGCCTGAGTGTTCCGGTGAGCGGTTGGCAGTCCTTGCCTATGCGGATTCTACCTCTACCGGATGTATCGGTATACGGAGGAAGACCGGGATAAACCTGCATAACCAGAAGTCGCCCTGTTCCTTCCGGTACACTTAATTCTTCGAAAACCGGTGTAATCCTGGGATCGGTGAGGTCGTAAACGGCCTTCTTAAGCCGGTTTATATCGACTTCGCGCGGCACACCTTTAACCGCGCGGTCGCGCCCGGTCACCTTATCATTTACGCCAAAAACTATCGTGCCTCCACCGCCATTAGCCATACAGACCGCCATATCGGCTACAAGACGTGCCATGTCATTCGTACTACGACTTGTCCATTCTTTGAAGTCCAAATCCTGGCCTTCCAAGTCGTCCGCCGGCCGGCTATTCAGCTCATCCAGAAGTTCTCGTACCTCGCTAACGCTTCGCATAACTACTCCACCAGGATTCTTACTTTATCATGATCCTTACTCCGGGCAAGGTCGTTTAAGAAATCCTCGAAACGTTTCCGCATCTCGGCAAAGGTAGCGGGTGATCCACCGGCAAGCAAAGCAGACCGCAAACCGGCGGTCTTGACCACCACCTTGGCAAGCCCGGATAGCACCTCCTGAATAGCCTGGATGAAATCCTGCCCCAAGCTGTCAGGCAGTTTGCGCTCCCGGAGGAAAGCATCCACCAGTGAAAGTTCTTGACTTACCCGTCGAAGAATAGGCCTGGATCGACTCCAGCAAGTTCTCGGGCGCGTCGAGCTTGGCGCTATATTTGCTTTCCTCCCGGTCAGACGATAATTTCCGGCTCCAGAAAATCAATGCTGTTTTCCTGGTATGGTTTATAAAATATTCCATATATATTTGGTTTTCGACTTATTGACCCCTTTTCCTGCATAAAAAAATCAAAGGCTATCAAATCGGAGTTGCAGAGCATAGTGAGCGCCATACCGATGCCGATTGTCCCCAAGGAGCGCTCTGCGGGAGGGCCGGCCACGCGGACACGGCGAATGTGAGGTCAGCGAACAGGCTCGCGAATCGCGCCGCTATTAAGGGTAAGCTTGAATCGCAGGGAGACGGCTTTCGAAATCCCCTACAACACATCCACAGTAATACTAACTCAGGCTCTATGAGCGGAGCCGTGGTTCGCTCCGAACGGAGCCGATGTCGCGTCGGCACGAAGCACAGCGGCTCCGGTGGACAACCGGCAGCAAAAACCTGCTTTTATACTTACAGCGTGTCCTGAGCCAAGCTCGAACGCAAAAATTGGGCGGAGCTTACCTACGTGCAATTCAAATCTGATTCTCCCGGCCGCTGCCGTTTGTCCCCACAAGGAACCCAGCGCTGAACTTACCGGCCTGAAGATGCGGTCGTTTTATGCTCGCTTTTACGACGATATTGCACAGCATTTCTAAGCACCGTTGAGTGCTGGGGAAGGGCCGTCCGCTTTACCATCCTTCATGATTGAAAATCGTAGCACGATTGTGTACACTTATTTTAAGGTCCATAGGGAGTCGTGCATGCGGGTTTTTGCCCGCACCAGCGCGAAGGGATGAAAATCAATCGCTGGAAATAGCGATTTGCCTGTTGTCATATATTTATTTTCTTGATTCATGGCGTTCCTGGCGTCTTGGCGGTTGATCTATTTTGAGGGGAGGATAAAAGTAATGAGGTTTATTTCGGTACGCGAATTAAGGTTGCGGTCGGCAGAGATCTGGCGCCAGTTACAACTGGAAAAGGAAATGGTTATTACTTCTAATGGTAAACCGGTAGCCATCCTCGCCGGTGTTGAGGGAGAGGACGTAATAGAATACCTGGCTACGTTGCGCCGCGCTCGGGCGATGCTGGCGGTTAATAAAATTCAGGAACAGTCGCGGCGGAATGGCAAGGAGGAAATTTCGGCTGATGAAATAGAGAAAGAAATCCAGGCCGTGCGGCGGAACCGCCCGAGATGAAGGTCGTACTTGATACTAATGTCTTGGTGTCCGGTTTACTAAAGGGCTACAGCGACGCCGGAATGATCATACGGCTGATCGCCGGAGGATTGGTAAAAGCGGCTTACGACATGCGTATAGTTACCGAATATCGAGAAGTTTTGCTTCGTCCAAAATTCGGTTTTGAAAAAACCTTAATCGAATCTTTACTTGCCCAAATAGAGGAAGACGGGATCTTGGTTACCCCGAAACCCCTTCCTGAAAGCCTCCCTGATCCTGATGACGAACCTTTCTTGGAAGCAGCATGGGCAACAGATGCCATTCTTATTACGGGTAATAAGAAACATTACCCCCTTGCCGTATCTGTTAGAGTCAGGATTATGAGCCCGTCGGAGTTCGTTGCGTTCTGGCGCGGCGCCACCGGCAAAGTCTTTTGAACCACCGTAAGAGCTCAATATTTTAAAGGCTTGGATTTGCGGTGAAGGTCCCTATCGTTGCGTCAGGCGGCGCCGGCAAGCCCGAGCATTTCCTGGAAGCCGCGCGGGACGGCGGCGCGGACATCCTGCTGGCCGCTTCCGTCTTTCACTTCGGGGAGATAGCCATCTCGGATCTTAAGGCGTACCTGGCCGCGAACGCGTCCCGGTAGCCGTCTCCTGAAGCATTACTCAGAACAAAAGGCGGGCAAAGCCCACCCTGCAAGATTAATGTTCCTTAACCGCCAAGACGCCAAGATCACCAAGAAAACTATTATATTTTTCTAATGGGGTCAGAAATGCACTTATCCACAACAACCAAAAAAGCATGATTTCCTGGCTATACAGCTCTTTCGATTTCCTTCATATGACGGTCATCATCCGCCGGGCAAAAGCGTTCGGACCAACCGCAAACACCCGTTTTTTACTACCCCAAGAGAGCGCAGGGGTAAACAATTTGTCGCAAAAAGAGGATTTAAGGCGATAAATGACGAATTGCACGTGTATAATCAGATGGGTAGCGGGAAAAAGACTTACCAATCTTTCGCTCGCCCGTGATAAGGGAACTGCATGCTGACAGGTTAAAAGGGAGTGACAAGAATGGATGATCAAAACCAGGAAGTGTTGAGCAGGATACTCTCCCGCCATGAGAAAAGCCGCAGTTTACTGATACCCATCATCCAGGAAGCGCAGGAAGCTTTCGGCTACCTGCCGCGCGAGGCGCTCCTCGAAGTCGCCGATTATCTGGGCCTGCCGCCGAGCACGGTTTACGGCGTGGCGACCTTTTATGCTCAGTTCCATCTCACACGCCAGGGCAAGCATAAGGTCAAGGTTTGCCAGGGAACGGCATGCCACGTCCGCGGGGGAAAAGCCATAATGGACGCAATGCGAAAAGATCTGGCGATAAAACCCGGTGAAACAACACCCGACGGCATGTTCAGCCTGGAACGCGTGGCCTGCGTGGGGTCATGCTCACTGGCTCCGGTTGTGGTTATCGACGAAAAAATTTACGGTTGTATGGCTCCCGTAAAAATCACGGAACTGGCTTTGAATTCTTTGTGTCAGGAAAGCAAACCTCAAAAGAGAACTTTTAAAATTAAAAGAATCTTTAAGATGCCGGTAGATTTTGGCCGGTTAAAGAAACCGTCCGGCACGATCACGGGTTTGGACAGGCCCTTTGTTTATTCTGTAACCGGTCGAAAGCACACCGCCGATGGGTATGGTTATGGGAAAAATCACATCGATTAAAGAACTGGAAACCCTGCGCAACGGTTTACGGGCGCATAGTAACTCAAACCAAATTAGAATTACGGTATGCGGCGGTACGGGATGCCGGGCTAATGGAAGCGTCGAGTCGGCCCGAGCCCTTGCCAGGGAACTTCGCAGAAGCAGACTTCAGGCTTCGGTTGAGCTCAAAATCAGCGGCTGCCATGGTTTTTGCGAGAAAGGGCCGGTGGTGACCATCGACCCTCATGGTATCTTCTACCACAGGGTAGGCCGTGAGCACCGTGAGCAGGACATACACGATATTATTCAGACCACCATCATCGAAGATAAACCGGTTGAGCGGTTGCTTTACGCGGACCCCCAAACCGGCCGGAAGGTGGCCCATCACAAGGATATTCCATTCTACGCAAGGCAAATGCGGATCGCGCTGAGCGATAACGGCGGAATCGACCCCAACAGCATTGAAGACTACATCGCGACGGGCGGATACGCGGCTCTCGCGAAAGCGCTGGCCATGGACCCCGAAGAAGTCATTGACCAGATCAGTCGTTCCGGGTTAAGAGGGCGCGGCGGGGCGGGCTTTCCCACCGGGCAGAAGTGGAGCTTTTGCCGGAAGGTGAAAGACCGTTCCATGCGTTACGTTATCTGCAACGGTGATGAGGGCGATCCCGGAGCGTTCATGGACCGCTCGATCATGGAAGGCAATCCCCACTCCGTGCTGGAAGGGATAATCATCGGCGCCTACGCCATATCGCAGGGGGTCAGCCCGGCGGAAGGCTATATCTATGTCCGGGCGGAGTATCCCCTTGCCGTTAAGACAATACGCCTCGCCATCCAGCAAGCCGAAGAGCTTGGTGTTCTCGGAGACGACATCCTGGGCTCGGGGTTCAGTCTTCGCGTCAAGGTGAAAGAAGGCGCAGGCGCTTTCGTCTGCGGCGAAGAGACGGCGATGATGGCTTCCATCGAGGGCAAAAGGGGCGTGCCCCGCCCCCGCCCGCCGTTTCCTGTAGAATCAGGGCTTTGGGGCAAACCGACAGACATTAACAACGTAGAAACCTGGGCCAACATTCCGGCGATCATTAACAACAGCGCTGAATGGTATGCCGGTATCGGCACGGAAAAAAGCAAAGGCACCAAGGTGTTCAGCCTGGTCGGCAAGGTCAATAACTCGGGTCTGGTTGAGGTGCCGATGGGCACCACCCTCCGGGAGATTATCTTTGACATCGGCGGCGGCATCCCCGATGGGAAAACAATCAAAGCGGTTCAAACCGGAGGGCCTTCAGGCGGCTGTATTCCCGCGGAACTGCTCGACCTGCCGGTGGATTACGACAGACTGGCCGAAGCCGGTTCGATTATGGGTTCCGGCGGTATGGTGGTCTTGGACGAGGAAACCTGCATGGTCGATATCGCCCGGTACTTCCTTGAATTCACCAGGAACGAGTCCTGCGGCAAATGCGCGCCGTGCCGGCTTGGTATCCGGCAGATGCACAGGATTGTTGAAGATATTTGTTCCGGGAATGGCCGTCCGGGAGATATAGAACTCCTCGAAGAACTGGCCGTTTCGATAAAGAAAGGCTCGCTTTGCGGCCT
The DNA here is from genome assembly GCA_040755195.1 of Bacillota bacterium. Taxonomy (GTDB): domain Bacteria; phylum Bacillota; class Desulfotomaculia; order Desulfotomaculales; family Ammonificaceae; genus SURF-55. Next base: position 65,118 of record JBFMBL010000006.1, on the reverse strand, counting down.
GGGCCAGACGGCGCCTAACCCGGTCCTGACCACGCTGAAGTATTTCCGGCACGAATACGAGGAACACGTTTACAAGCGCCGTTGCCGGGCCAGGAAATGCCGGGGATTGGCCCGGCACGAGATCGATCCGGAAAAGTGTAAAGGCTGCGGGGTATGCCGTAAACACTGCCCTGTCGGGGCGATTTCGGGAGAGCGAAAGATGCCTCATGTCATTGATCACGAAAAGTGCATCGGCTGCGGCGTCTGCTTTGAAAAGTGCGCCCTTAAATCCGTCCTGGTTTTATAAGGAGGAGAACATGCCTACAATCACCATAGACGGGCAAAAGATCGAAGCGGAAAAAGATGTTACAGTCCTCGAAGCCGCCCTAAAAGCGGGCATTTATATACCCCATCTTTGTTTCCTGCCTGGATTGGAACCCTACGGCGGTTGCAGATTGTGTGTCGTAGAGATCGAAGGCATGCGGGGCATGCCTGCTGCGTGCACCACCGCCGTAACCGACGGAATGGTGGTATACAACGACGTGCCTTCCGTTACTCACGTGAGGCGCATGACGGTGGAATTAATCATCGCCGACCACCAGGCCGAGTGTCTGACATGCACCTCAAACCAGCAATGCGAACTACAGCGTGTGGCGGCGCATCTCGGCATCAACCAGCGCCGCCTTCGCCCTGGAACGCGCAAGGCCGCTAAAGATTCGAGCAATCAGTTCTTTGAACGTGACATGTCCAAATGCATACTTTGCACGCGCTGCGTCAGGCTCTGTTATGAGGTACGGGGCGTAGGAGCCATCGATGTAGTTTCCCGGGGTTATAACAGCCGCGTCGCCCCGTTCTGGGACGCTCCCATCGCCGATTCCAACTGTGAATCCTGCGGGATGTGCGTGGACGCCTGCCCGGTGGGGGCACTTACCCCTAAAGCAGAAGTGCTTCCACCTACCCAAACGGTACGCACGGTTTGCCCGTACTGCGGGTGCGGGTGCGGACTTATCTTAGGAATCAGGGAACAGAAAATCGTCCAGGTGCGGGGTGACGACACCAACCCTTCCAACCGCGGACAGTTGTGTGTTAAAGGGCGGTTCGGGCTGGATTTTGTAAGTTCCCCCGAGCGCCTCACCTCCCCGTTAATCCGGCGCAACGGCAAACTTGAACCGGCAACGTGGGAAGAAGCGCTGGCACTTACAGCGGAACGCTTTGACTGGATACGAAGCTCGTACGGCCCCGACTCGCTGGCGGGTTTTGCTTCCGCGAAGTGCACCAACGAGGAAAACTATCTGTTTCAGAAGTTCATGCGCGCATGCCTCGGCACAAACAACGTCGATCATTGCGCCCGTCTGTGTCATGCCTCCACGGTGACCGGTCTCGTGCGCGCCTTCGGATCGGGAGCGATGACGAACTCGATCGACGAACTGGAGGGAGCCGATTGCATCCTGGTCACCGGTTCCAACACCACCGAAGCGCATCCCGTCATCGCCCTTCAGATAAAGGCCGCAGTTAACCGTCACGGGGCAAGTTTAATCGTCGCGGACCCCCGCAAGATCGATCTGGTGCGATTTGCCCGCCTGCACCTGCGTCAACGCTGCGGCACCGATGTCATGCTTTTCAACGCCATGATGAACGTAATAGTAACGGAAGGACTGGAAAACCGAAAGTTCATAGAAGAGCGTACCGAAGGCTTTGCGGAAGCCTGGGAAGCGATACGGCCATGCACCCCCGAGGTCGCCGCCGTGGTTACGGGCGTACCGGCGGAATCAATACGTGAGGCAGCCAGGCTTTTCGCGCGCGCCGAGCGCGCCGCCATTGTCTACAGCATGGGAATCACTCAGCATACCACGGGTACGGATAATGTCCTCGCTCTCGCGAACCTTGCCATGCTTACCGGTAACGTGGGCCGCAGGTCCACAGGAGTCAACCCTCTCCGCGGACAGAACAACGTTCAGGGCGCCTGCGACATGGGGGCGCTGCCGGACGTGCTCCCCGGTTACCGCCGGGTGGACGACCCCGAAGCCCGGCGGAGTTTTTCGGAGGCGTGGGGCTGTACTATCCCGGAAAAACCAGGCCTTACGGCGGTGGAGATTCTTCACGGGGTTGTCGAGGGAAAGATTTGCGGCCTTTATATAATGGGTGAAAATCCGGCCTTGTCCGACCCGAATTTTTTCCGGACCAAGAACGCCCTGGAAAACATAGACTTCCTGGTTGTACAGGATATCTTCCTTACGGAAACCGCCGGATACGCGGACGTGGTGCTGCCGGGCGCATCTTTTGCGGAAAAGGACGGCACCTTCACCAACACCGAACGCCGCGTGCAGCGGGTCAGAAAAGCGCTGCCCGCCCCAGGGGAGGCAAAGGAAGACCTCGATATCATCCAGGAGCTCTCCACCCGTATGGGCTACCCCATGAGGTACAGCGGCCCAGCGGAGGTAATGGCGGAAATAGCCGGGCTTACCCCGGTTTACGGTGGGATTTCTTACGCCCGGATCGACGACGGAGGGCTGCAGTGGCCCTGCCCGGACGCCTCGCACCCAGGAACACCATACCTTCACGGGAACGGTTTCACCCGCGGCCGCGGCAGGTTTTACCCGACACCGTTCCGCGAGGCGGACGAGCTTCCGGACGCCCAGTTCCCGCTGCTGCTTTCAACCGGGAGGTTACTCTACCATTTTCACACGGGCACACTCAGCCGCCGGGTATCCGGGCTTGAAGCCCTTGCGCTTCCGGGGCTGGTAGAGGTCAATCCCGAAGATGCAAAAGACCTTGGCATTTCGGATGGAGACAAGGTGCTTCTCGAATCGCGCCGCGGGCAGGTCGAGGCGCAGGCTGTTATTACATCCCGCGCCCGGCGTGGGATGGTTTTCATGCCTTTTCACTTCCGGGAGGCGCCGGCCAACGTTTTGACGAACGACGCCCTTGATCCCCTGGCGAAAATCCCGGAGTTTAAAATCTGCGCGGTACGGATGTCGCCCCTCCAGTAAAGGAACCGCCAAAGCTACAGGTTTGGCGCCGGTCCGGGACACTCACAGCTATAACGCAGCCGGTTCCGTTCCGGCGCCGTTAATCTCTCCGTAACTATTCAACCGCTTAGTGTTTCTCTGCCTTTTTAAGTTCGTAATGTTAAACTGCAAAAACGAGGGTCAAACCGCTTATACGGCCAAACCGGAGCTTGCCCTTGAAACCATATGCCATCTTTACCTTTTATGCTATAATATTTAACTGGTTAAAAAAAGAATATGGGGAATGGTGCTCTATTATCTGGGACAGGCTGAACGAAACTTTACCGCGCAAGGACAAGGAAGCGTTGCAACTCGCCCGGTTAAAAGAACTGGTACAAAGGGTCTACCGAACGGTGCCTCATTACCGCCGCGCTTTTGACGCAACCGGCGTCAAGCCCGACGACATCAAATCCCTCACAGACATCCAGCGCCTCCCGTTTACCACCAAGAACGAGTTGCGGGAAAACTACCCGTTCGGGTTTTTCGCGGTTCCCCTGAAGCGCGTCGTCCGTATTCACGCCTCTTCCGGCACCACCGGCAAGCCCACGGTTGTGGGCTACACGAAGAAAGACCTCCGCACCTGGGCGGAACTGATTGCCAGAATCGTCACCATGGCCGGGGTAAAACGCGGGGATATAGCGCAGATCTGCTTCTCTTACGGGCTGTTCACCGGCGGTTTCGGGCTTCACTACGGGCTCGAACGCGCCGGCGTAACCATAGTGCCTGCGGCCGCCGGCAATACCGAAAGGCATATACAACTGATGCAAGACTTCGGTTCAACCGTTATCGTCGGCACCCCCTCCTATGCCCTTTACATCGCCGAAACCGCATGGAAAATGGGAATCGACCCCCGGTCGCTGAAGGTGCGGCGGGGGCTTTTCGGCGCCGAGCCCTGGGGGGAAGGCATACGTACGGAACTGGAAAAAATGTGGGGCATAGATGCATACGACAACTATGGTCTGAGCGAGGTCATCGGTCCGGGCGTCGCCGGTGAATGCGAGGCGAAGGCAGGACTACATATTAGTGAAGACCATTTCCTCGCAGAGGTCATCGACCCCGAAACCGGTTCCCCGCTACCTCCGGGAGAAAAGGGCGAGGTTGTCTTCACCGCGCTGACGAAAGAGGCATTCCCGGTAATACGGTACCGGACTCGTGATCTGTCACGCCTGATAATCGAACCCTGCACCTGCGGCCGGACCACCGCACGTATGGAGAAGGTCACCGGGCGGACCGACGACCTGTTGATCATCAGGGGCGTCAACATCTTCCCCTCGCAGATCGAGGAGGTTCTAATGGATATCCCCGGTCTGTCCTCGCATTATGTGATTATCATAGATAAAAAAGGTTATCTTGACGATATCGAGGTCCAGGTAGAGATTTCGAGCGAAGGCTTTACCGGTCGTTTTCAAGACCTCGCCGCCCTGGAAGACCACATTCGAAACCGGCTTCAGGCCGTGTTGACGCTGACTCCAAAGGTAAAGCTCCTCGAGTTCGGGTCGCTTGAAAGAACCTCCGGCAAAGCCCGGCGGGTTATCGACCGTCGCAAGGAGGTCGGGAAGTGAAACTTCTGAGCGGGAATGAAGCCATCGCCCGCGGCGCATATGAAGCCGGCGTCCGGGTGGCCGCGGCCTACCCGGGCACCCCGAGCACCGAGATCCTCCAGAACATCGCCCGCCATTACCCGGGGATATACGCCGAATGGGCGCCTAACGAAAAGGTGGCGCTCGAGGTGGGAATCGGCGCCTCTCTCGGCGGAGCACGCGTCCTTGTGGCCATGAAGCACGTGGGCGTGAACGTGGCCGCCGATCCCCTGGTGACCCTGTCTTACACCGGGGTGAACGCAGGGCTGGTATTGATATCCGCCGACGATCCGGGCATGCACAGTTCCCAGAACGAACAGGATAACCGGTATTACGCCCGGCTCGCCGAGGCGCCCCTGCTCGAACCGGCCGACAGCCAGGAAGCAAAGGACTTCGTCCGGTTTGCCCTCGAACTCAGTGAAACCTATGACACCCCGGTAATCCTGCGCACGACCACAAGGGTGGCGCATTCTAAAAGCCTTGTGAAGGAAGGAGAGCCTGCAGAGCCTGTAAACAAGCCTTACGATAAGAGTTTTGCCAAATATGTGATGGTCCCGGCAAACGCCCGGAACAGACACCGCCTCTTTGAGGAACGGCGTGAAAAGCTGCGACAGGTCGCCGAACACACGCCTCTGAACCGCATCGAGGAGGGAGACGGGCGGATCGGCATCATCACGTCCGGCATCGCTTACTATTACGTTAAAGAAGCCTTCCCCTGGGCTTCGGTACTGAAACTCGGCATGAGTTACCCCCTCCCCGTCGAACTTGTCCGGGCCTTCGCGCGGCAGGTCGAACACCTCTTCGTTGTGGAAGAGCTCGAGCCTTTCCTCGAAGAGCAGGTAGCCGCGCTGTATATCCCCGTCCGGGGAAAGACACTGATCCCGCGAACCGGCGAACTCTCCCCGGCTGATATCCATCGCGCTTTAATGCAAGACCCATACCTTGCCGGGGTGGCCCGTGAATACGATAACGCACCGGCGTCACCGCCCGGCGCGCAGGAAGAGATCTCTTTTCTCCCGGGTTCGCCGCCCGATCCCGCCAAAGAGGATCTTGTGACCGGAGCGCCGCAACATGCTCCTTTGCCGGCGCGGCCTCCCGTGCTCTGCCCGGGATGCCCGCACCGGGGTTTGTTCTATGTCCTAAAGAAGCTGCGGCTGAGGGTCATGGGGGATATCGGTTGTTACACCCTGGGGGGTCTGCCTCCCCTTTCCGCGATGGACAGCTGCATCTGTATGGGCGCCGGCGTCGGCATGGCCCACGGCATGGCGAAGGCCGACCCGGACAGCGCCGCCAAAACGGTCGCGGTAATCGGCGACTCAACCTTTATACACTCCGGGATCACCGGTTTGATCGATATAGTTTACAACCAGGGAGCAAGCGTCGTTATCATCGCCGACAACCGGACCACGGCGATGACCGGGCACCAGGACCACCCGGGCACCGGAAAAACGCTAAGGCGTGAACCCACCAAGGCGCTTAACCTGACAAAGCTGGCCCGGGCCGTCGGGGTACCTCACGTGTTTGTCGTGGATCCTTTCAACCTTGCCGGAACAAGGAAAACACTTCTAAAGGCCCTTAAAACGCCGGAACCGGTTGTGGTCATATCCAGCCGTCCCTGCGTCTTACTCGGCCCCGTAACGCCGGCCCCGGTCCCGCTGAACCCCGAACTATGCCGCGGCTGCAAGTTATGCCTGCAGCTCGGCTGCCCGGCGCTCTCTTTCCGCGACCGGGCGGAGATTAACCCGTACCTTTGCGTCGGCTGCGGTCTCTGCGCCCAGGTCTGCCGGAAAGGCGCCATCGGGAAGGAGGGCGGCAGATGAGCGCAATCACCAGCACACTGGTCGCCGGCGTAGGCGGCCAGGGCATCATCCTCGCAGGGAAGCTTATTTCCCAGGCGGCCATAGCCGCAGGTATGGACGTTAAAACGTCCGAAATCCATGGTATGGCGCAACGCGGCGGCAGCGTAACCAACCATGTCCGGTTCGGCAACAAGGTTTTTTCGCCGGTGATTGACCCCGGCGAAGCGGACTTCCTCCTGGCTTTTGAAAAACTTGAGGGATTAAGATACCTCAATTTTCTCAAACCAAAGGGGATGGTGATTCTCAACAACCAGGCCATCGACCCGCTCCCCGTCGCCATCGGATTGGATGCTTACCCTGAAGCCGTCGAAAGCCGGATTGCAGCCCGTTTTCGATTGGTTTTCATCGACGCCGTTTCGGAGGCGGAAGCATTAGGCAACCTCCGGGTGGCTAACGTGGTGCTGGTCGGTGCACTTGCGCGATTTCTTCCCTTGCCTGCGTCTTCCTGGAACGAAGCAATGGCCGCAGCCGTACCGCCGCGCTTTCTGGAACTTAACCGCCGTGCTTTTACCCGCGGTTACGAGTTAGCTCAAGAAGTCATACGGAGGTGCCAATCGTGTGGAATCCTGAAGTAGAATGCATGCCCCGTGAAAAGCTCCGCGAACTTCAACTCCAGCGCCTTAAGGAAACCGTTTCCCGGGCGTACGAAAAAGTTCCCCACTACCGGCAAAAGTTCAAAGAAGCCGGGCTGGAGCCGGGGGACGTCAAGACCCTCGACGATCTGACCCGGCTGCCCTTCATGGTCAAGAACGACCTGCGGGACAACTATCCCTTCGGACTTTTTGCCGTTCCCCTGCAAGACATTGTCCGCGTCCACGCATCGTCCGGGACAACCGGAAAGCCGATTGTGGTAGGGTACACGCGAAACGACATCACCACCTGGTCGGAAGTTATAGCGCGTACCATTGGGATGGTAAACGCCACCCGCGGCGACGTTGTACAGGTCGCTTACGGATACGGCCTTTTCACCGGCGGGCTCGGACTGCATTACGGCGCCGAGTACATGGGCGCCACCGTGGTGCCTATTTCCGGCGGCAACACCAAGCGCCAGATCATGCTGATGCAGGACTTCGGCACCACGGTCCTGTGCTGCACACCCTCATATGCCCTGTACATCGCCGAAGTCTTCCAGGAAAGCGGCATCCCGCGCGAAAGCCTCAAGCTGCGCGCCGGTTTGTTCGGCGCCGAGCCCTGGTCGGACAACATGCGCCGGGAAATTGAGGATAAGCTCCAGATCGACGCCGTGGACATTTACGGCATGAGCGAACTCATCGGTCCCGGGGTGGCGAGCGAGTGTCTTGCCAAGGACGGACTTCACATCTGCGAGGATCATTTCATACCCGAGATAATCGACCCCGAAACCGGAAAGTCGCTGCCGCCGGGCCGGTATGGTGAATTGGTATTCACAAGCATCACCAAGGAGGGCTTCCCCGTCATTCGCTACCGCACGCGGGACATCTCGATGTTGATGGATGAACCGTGCTCCTGCGGCCGCACGCACGTCCGCATGGCGAGGATAACAGGCCGGAGCGATGATATGCTGATTATAAGGGGCGTCAACGTCTTCCCGACACAGATAGAAAGCGTCCTCCTTTCCATCAGCCAGACTGAACCCCACTACCTGCTCGTGGTCGACCGTGAAAAAGCGCTCGACACCCTCGAGGTCTGGATCGAGGTCTCGGAGGAACTCTTCCGCGACGAGGTAAAGGGACTTGAGGATCTGGAACGCCGTATTCACAACGAAATTGAGAGCGTGCTCGGTATTTCGGTAAAAATAAAATTGGTCGAGCCGAAGACCATTCCACGCAGCGAGGGAAAAGCGAAGCGTGTGGTGGATAAGCGGGACCTCGAAAAGCGGTGATTTTCCAATAATGCAGGAGGGATGAACAATGGCTGTCAAACAGATATCCGTTTTCCTTGAGAATAAAAGCGGCCGGCTGGCGGCGGTAACTCAGTTGATGGCTGACGAAAAGGTGAACATCCGTGCTCTTTCCATCGCAGACACCTCGGATTTCGGCATCCTGCGCCTGATCGTCGACCAGCCCGATAAAGCTTATCAGGCCTTGAAGAAAAACGGGTTTACCGTGTCCGCCACCGACGTCCTTGCCGTCGCCGTGCCGGACAACCCCGGCGGCCTGGCGCCTGCGCTTGCCGCGCTGGAAGGGGCGGGCGTAAACATCGAATACCTTTACGCCTTCGTAGCCCAGTGCGCCGATATGGCCATGGTACTCTTTAAGGTTAACGACACCGATCGTGCAATCACCGCGCTCAAACAGGCCGGTTTTACCGTGCCCAAGCCGGAAGAAGTCTACTCAATATAAGTCGCGAGTCGCAAATTAAGTCCCCAGTCGAAAGTCCCCAGTCCTCGGTCCGGGAACGGGAAGAACCGAAGTCGAAAGTCATCAGTCCCTGTTTCCGGACACAGGACTTTGGACACAGGACTTTGGACTTGAGAAAACGTCCTCAGTCGAAGGTCCTTAGTCGAGGAGACGAAAAAGGCCTGCTTTTGCAAGCGGCGGTATATTAGGAATGAAAATAGCTTTTTTAAAAAGGAAGACCGGTTTTTATCTTTTTGGTTTTCCCTGACGTCGGACCTCGGACGTTGAACGCCGGACTGTTTTTCAGGACTTAGGACTTAGGACTTCTTTTTTACGGCATATCGAACAGCCGGTGCATTCTTTCAGATAAAAAACGGCGCGAAGCAGTTTTAACGCATGGGCGGAAGGCATGCATCCGTGCATCGTAACCTTATGCACCCCCATGGTCAGGAGTGTGCCGATTAAAAGGTCTTCGTTCCCGAGGTCGTCTCCCTGCATTTCGCTCTGAACGCCGTTTTCGAGTCTGCCGCCCCGCTTGTCGCAGAGGATAAAGCTGCCTGCATCACCCGGCAGGCAGTGAACCTGTCTTATCCCGGCGTTCCGGTTCTGCCGGTACCGCCGCAGAAAAGACACAAGCCGGACCCATTCCTGCTCCAACAGCGCCTGGTCCGCCAGCCGCCAGATAACCGCTGTTATAAAAGCGTCGAGATTTTTCAGACGAAACCGTAAAAAACCCTTGAGATCGACCCAGTCTTCGGTGGACAGGTACTCGTTCAGCCGTACTATGATTTCCGACCGCAACGGGGTTAGAAGATCGCGCGCCTCCCGGAGATACCTTTTAATAACGTCCTGAACCTTTGCATCCCAGAGTCCCTTGCGGGAAAAGAAGTCCTCAGCCCGGATGTCAAGCGCGTAAGCGGTTAGAAAGGTTCCCACCACCCGGCCGAGCCGGAGGCGGACATAACGCCTTTCATTGTCGCTGCCGACAGCCACCCTTACCCGTAAAATCCCGTTTCCGATCACCACCAACCGGCAGCGAAAACGCTCGCGCCGGAGCATCCTTACCTCATGACGCAAAGCCGCGACAAGCTCCCTGCCGGCGATTTTGCCGGCATGAAAAATGAGTTCCAACCTTCCACCCCCGCAAGACCAGGCTACGGCGTAAGTTATGCATAAAAGCGCCAAAATATGTATTGCCGTACAAACGTCACTATAAAAAAAAGCGGACTTTCTCTCGCGGCACGCTTCAGCTAAGAAGTTTCATTACCGCTTGCGGCTCCATATTCGACTGAGCGGCAAGCATTTCCGACATTACCTGCTGGTTGGAATTTAATATCCCCTGCGCGATGTCGAAACCAGAAACGCCTGTTTTCAAGGCGGCCGTATTTTCAACGGTTGAGGCACGGTTGGAATAGAACTCCTCCAGGCGGTTTTGCACGCCGGACAGATACGACTGCTGGGATGAAACAGCCGCGATGGCATCATCGACCACCTCGATAGCCCCGGAGGTACCGATTTCGAAGCCGGTATCGTCGAGGTTATTCAGGCCGGTCACCGATTGCTGCATAGAACCGATATTAATGGTTACGGCTTCGCCGGTATCGGCGTCCAACCGGATCTCTGCCGTGTAGGAACCCTCAAGAAGCTTCCGGTTGTCAAACTTCGTGTTGTTGACAACACCGTCGTATTCCGCCCGTAAAGCCGCCACTTCATTCTTGATCTCTTCCGTTTCAGAACTATCTGCACCATCCGCCTCGACGACCAGTTCCCGTATACGCTGCAGGACGGAATTCATCTCGCCGAGCGCTCCGTTTGCCGTCTGGATTAAGGACACACCGTTCTGTATACCGCGGTTCGTCCGCTCCAGGCCGCGAATCTGGCTGTGTGTGACTCCGGAAGCCGTCTGCCCAGTTCCGCCGCCCGCGTTTTTAGCTTGAAGCGAGTAGGACAGCCGCGCTACGGTCTTGTTCAACGCGGTATCAGTTTTACTCGCATTGTGTAAGGAATTCAGCACGCTGTTCTCTATAACCATCCTTTACACCCCCCTTGGGAAGCTGCGTTTCACTTTCCTGGTTTCGCCGGTGTGAAAGCCCGACCCTACCGCCGATTCTCATTACCGGGCTTCCAGGGCGGAAATTCAAAAAAGAATCCCCCCTAATGATATTACAGATGGGCTCTTTGATTATGGGGCGATATCCGGTCTTATTCTACCGGGACCGGAGCACCATATTTTCAGACGGCGAAAGTCCCATATCGGTGAGGAACCGTCGTCTTCCTCGTACAGTGGAAAGCCGCCCTAACAGAAGCTTTGGCGTCCAACCTCCGGGGTAAACGCCTGCATCGAATAGAGAACTTGAAGACTTGAAGGCTATGCCGGTTAGGCGAAGGTCCTCGGTAGGCGCGGCCACCCTTTCGCCTTTCCGTACTCAAGAACCTGAAAATCCATCACAAGACCTCCGATGAAAACAAGTGCCGCAAATATTCACAGGTGGACAAATAAAAAAATCTGCTATACTTCGAAATAGAAATGCCAAAAGCCTTTTTAAAAGATACCGTTAAAACTTGAGCATTCGGTGGTTTGAAACCAAAGGAGCTGCTGGTAAGTGAAAACGCCGAACGACATACGGGTCACTTCCTGGACGGAGTTGATTGAGCAACTGTATGACGGTTCCTGGAATGACCATCTTCAAAGGTACAGGTCCAACTTCGCCTTTCGCGGGTTGTCCAGCGATAATTTAGAACTAAAGACGTCTTTGATGAGGCTCGAAGGCAACTACTACGATCTGGAGTTCCATATCCTCAGAAACTTTAAAAAATACGCGCGGATACAGCACCCTTCACCCGATACGGACTGGAGCTGGCTGGCCATCGCCAAGCACCACGGACTGCCCACAAGGTTGTTGGACTGGACGTTTTCCCCGTTTGTGGCCATGCACTTCGCCACATCCAATATCAGCGAATACGGGGCTGACGGTGTGATATGGTGTGTCGATTTCGTCAAACTGCACAACAATTTTCTTCCGGAAATTTTAGAAAACAAATTAAAGGAAAAGAGGGCTCTTTGCTTTACAGTGGAAATGCTGTCTGAGGTCGCGGAAACCCTGGAGGTTTTTGACGGGCTTACGGAAGATCATGGAGCAGATTTCGCCTTATTTTTTGAACCCCCTTCCATGAACGACAGGATCGTAAACCAGTTTGCCTTGCACTCCGTAATCTCCAACCCTAAAATGACTCTGAACGATTTACTCGACAAACACCCCGAACTGTACAGGAGGATAATCATTCCAAGCAGCCTGAAATGGGAGGTCAGGGACAAGCTTGACCAGGCCAATATAAACGAGAGAGTACTCTTCCCCGGTCTCGACGGCTTAAGTAAATGGCTGACAAGGCATTACACTCCCAAGCAATAGCTACCGGTCAGACAGAAGAATACACCGGCCTCGCTGAAGGCTCAAGCATCATACGGCTGCTCGATCCTCGATCTTAATAAGGATTTCTGCGAGGTCGCTTGACATTTTCCTCCCTCCTAACCCGGACAAGCCGGAACCAAAATCTTTCATCACAGAGGCACAGAGTTCACAGATAACAGAAATATCAGACTAAATAACAAAAATGAATACCCATATTTCCGTCTTTTCCCCTCCGTGTGCTCCGTGTCTCTGTGGTTAATTTTTCTTGCCATTTTGCGTAGATCTTGGCGTCAAAGGCCCTAATACCTATTACTAAAATGGAAGGTTGTTTCCGTCCAAAAAAGAAAAAGTTTTTTTAGACATCCTTCAAAAAACGTTTTCTTCGGGGTAACGCATGGCTTCACGCCCGGCCAAGGTGATTTTTCAGCAAATGGCAACACCATAAAGCGGTGAGAAGTTAATTGCCGTTTTAGAGGTTTATGGCACTTTCTGGCGAATAGACTTACGTATCATAACCGGAACCAGGCACCGCGAAGGATGGAAAGTATGGCGGCCTTTTACGTAGCAGCACTCTCGGAAGACGAAGTGGAGGCCAACAAACTAAATTATCTTCTTTCCGGTATTTCAAACGCCATTGACAAGGAAAATCAACGGTTTGCCGGGTTGGCTGAACACGGCATTAAAGTTCAGAACACTCCTGTTATGGTTTACTGCACTCCTTGTGGCGCCGGTCAGCCGCAGATCCTCACCGAACGGTTCGGCAACCACTATTGCTATGTATTGTTGAACGAGGCGGCCAAAAAACCTGGCCGATAACTATTTCACAAAGTACAATTACGTCGGGCGGATACCCGAAGACTTGCTTCCGGAAGGACTCAGCCTGTTAGTTGAATCGGGATATTATTGCGACTTCTGTTCTTAGGCCTATCCTCGCAAATCATTCCTCTTTTACTTCCGCCAAAGAGAACAGGCTCGTAATCAACAGCGCCGCCTGTTGATACGCCTGAAACCAGCCGTAACAATTGTTTTCTTCTTCTTCCGAAGCGGCGTTTTCATACCTTTCAAGATAGTATAATGCCGCGTCTTCAAACCGCCAGGTAAACCGCGCGGCAACGTCCGGGCCCCAGCGCTCCCTGGCTTCTTCCACCGCGGACAGCATTTGCCGGTATGCTTCCCCCCGGCCGCGGTGATACTCCCTTTCGTCTACCGATACGCTTAAGCGGCCCGCGTTCTCACTTACCTTAACCGCGTCGCGGAGAGTGTTTATAAGCGCGTTGAGGGAAGTACTTTCTAAGACCTCGAAACCGGTTTTACCGCATTTGGGGCAAGACGACTCGGCCATCAGGCGATATCTCCCTTCCCGAATTTGCAATTATATTTCGACACAAAGCACTTCCTTCCTGCAAACATAATTCGCACGGACGGCCAACCGGTTATATATAGTCGGATACGTGTTATACCTATGTTAAAAATACCGGTTGACCTTTTCGAGCGGCGCGCAAGTCCGGAACCGGTTCCATGGCTTTATTCGCACTGCGGTCCGCGCCTGCTCGGCCCGAATCTTCGCGTGTGACTCCGGCGGTTTCCATTTTTTCTATTGGCGACAAACCGACCTTCACTGAATAGTATGTTTTTAAAGGCTCAATTACCTCGGGAGAAAGGTGTTTGATAGTGAAGTTTTTAAAAAATCAACCGGAACAGATAATCAGCGGTTTGAACCTTGACCTGTCCTGGGAATACGCCGCAATGATCCAGTACATACAACATGCGAGCATGCTGAGCGGCGCGGAATATGTAGCCGTAATTGACGAACTGCTGGAACACGCACAGGAAGAACATGAACACGCCGTAATTGTGAGCGGCCTTATCCAGTACCTCGGCGGTGTTCCCACCGTTGAAGTGGCCCAAAGGCTCACATCTCTCGACAACAAGGAAATGCTTAACCAGGACCTGAAAGGCGAGTATGACGCCATCCGCCGTTATTTGCAGCGTATAGAGCAGCTTGAAGCGCTAAAGCTCTATGACTCGGCGCAGAAAATCAGGAACATTGTGATGGCGGAGCAGGAGCACGCCATCGACCTGTAAAAAGCCCTGGGCATCCGGAAAAAGGGCGCGTGTTGCCCACCGGACCCGCGGAACGGCAAATAAAAAGGCTTCCGACAACTCGGAAGCCTTGTTTTTCTATGGTGGGCGGACCTGGGATTGAACCAGGGACCTTCTGCGCGTCAAGCAGACGTTCTCCCACTGAACTACCCGCCCAATTAGTGACCGCAAACAGAATTATCTCTTAAACCGGCATTTTTGTCAAGTGCAAGAACGTTTCGAATTCCCAAACGGAATGACTCATATAGTGCAAAAACTCAAAGTTTCTGCCCGTCGGGGAGCAGATCATCCGGCGGCTTTTGCCCCGTGCTCTGGCGTACCTGATAGCGCCGGCACTTTGAAAAATCCTTGGTACAGTAATTCCGGATATAGATGTTTTTCAGCATCTCGGTCTTGAACTTATTGTAAATTGGACACTTTTCGATAAACTCGCACGTTGCCATGATAAAACCTCCCCGGTGTTTTTTGGGCTTATGCTACTAAATTAGACAGCCCCGCGGCATAATCCTTCCGGAGAGATAAAATTATTTCGAAATAATGTCGTTTTTTAGAAGTACCCCCGTCCCTTTGTCCAATACCAGGGCCGCCGCTCGACGGTCCGCCCGGCGATCAACCCGGTACGCCCCAGTTCCTGCCCTTTCCAAGTGAAGATCACTTCGCCGAAACGGTCGCCCGCCTTTACCGGGGCCACCGGCTCATAAAAGATACGCACCTCCTTACGGATGTTCCCGAGCTCGTCCCGGGGCAAAGAAACCACCAGTTCGTTCTCGGCTTCCAGCGGCACCTCGGGCAGCCGTCCCTCTCTCACCTTCAACCGCGTGAAGTATTCGCCGCCGGTGCATGCGACCTGGTCCACGACCTCCTTTAATCCCCAGGTAAGGAGTTGGGACGCATCCCCGTACCTGTCGCCGCTTCGCAGCACCACCGCGATAAGGTTGCGCCCGTTACGGGATACGGAGGCGATGAGACACTTCCCCGCCGCATCCGTAGTTCCGGTTTTTACCCCCGTAATCCCGGGAAAACCGCTGTGGAGAAACTCGTTGGTGTTTTCGATGTACTCTTCCCTTTGCGGCTTTATCCACCGTATGTTCGCCTGCCTTGTCCGCACAACCCCTGCAAAAAACCGGTTCCTTAAAGAATAACGGGCCAGCGCGGCCAGGTCGGCGGCGGTGCTGTAGTGGCTGGGGTGCGAGTAACCGTTGGTGTTGGCAAATCGGCTCCTCGACATACCCAGCAAAAGTGCTTTGGAATTCATCCACTGCACGAAGGTGTCATGGTCGCCCGCCACCTGTTCCCCGATCGCCACCGTGGCGTCGTTGGCGGAACAAATTAAAGCGGCCTTCACCAGTTCACCGAGCTTTAGTTCTTCCCCGGTCCGCAGGTCGATGATCGAACCCACCGACACCCCGGCGGCCCGCTGGCTCACTTCAACCTTTTCTTCGAGGTCGGCAAGCTCCTGCGCCAGGATGCAGGTCATTACCTTCGTCAGGCTCGCCATAGGACGGCGCTCCTCAGCGTTTTTGGTAAAGTAAAACACGCCGCTGTCGGCATCCATCAAAGCCGCCGCTTCCGCAAACACCTGAGGAGACTGCTGCAAAACTACGTCTAGCTTTGTCAGACTCGCCGTCCGGTGCTCACGTACTTCCATGTACGCTCCGCGCCGTCCGCCTTCGCCTTCCGCGCTATGCTTGTTTTTCGCAGTCTCTGGGACCCTTACTAAGTTTGACTGGCGAAAGACGTTGGATTGTCTTTCTGCGGTTAATTTGTTTTGCAACACTGTCTTAGGTTGTCCCAGCGCCGGCGCCGCTCCAACGAAAAACAACACGGCGCATAAAAGAAAGACACCAAGCCTTGCTTGCAATTGTCCAACACCCCCTGCTTATTTTCTGCCGTTGCCGGCCCTTTTATTTGAGTCAAGATTGCATATTTGCTGGGAAATCGTAATAGCTTTTACAGGGGACTGCTGTAGACTTCGGCTTGACTCTTTCCCCTTGTCTCGGATCTTTTCTTTCCGGCCGGCGGAGATAAACCGTCGCCGGGGTTTATTAAGGGAGTCGCCCATACCCAGCACTCAGAAGGCATTTGGTACTGATAGTGCACACCACGGTTTTAGTTTTTCGGTGTCGTCTGTTAACAATTACAGATGTTGGTCTGAGTGCTGGGCACAAGAGGAATGAAAATGAACCTGCTCTTTGCACCTTGCCTCATGTTTCCTAACGTAGAACGCAGAACGGACCCCGAAGTTGTGACCCAACGAGTCATTAACGCAGAACGTATTTTCTGGGAGGGATAAAATGCGGGTTTTCTATCTAAACCTCAAAGCCTGGAAGCACATAACCCTTGTATCATTTTGTATTTTGGCGACGGCGGTCCTTTTTACGTTCGCAATCCTTCGCGGGCCTAACGTATTCCCCACCGCCGCAAAGAGCAGCCCGATCATCTACCGCGTTAAAACCGACAAAAAGGTGGCCGCTCTCACCTTTGACATAAGCTGGGGAACCAAAACCCCCGGGCCTGTCCTGGACATCCTGAAAAAAGAAAATCTGAAGTGCACCTTTTTCCTTTCCGGACCGTGGGTCATCAAGCATCCCGAAATCGCCAAGCGGATCGCGGCCGACGGACATGAAATCGCCAGTCACGGTGAAAGGCACATCAACCTGAGCGAGTTGCCGCCGGATGAAATTAAAAACGAGATTAATCTGGCCCACCAGAATATTCTCGCTGTCACCGGCAAGGAAGCGCGGCTTATCCGCACGCCGAACGGCGATTATGACGCCAAAGTCTTGAAGGCCGCTTCTGAGGTAGGGTACACCGTGATTCAGTGGGACGCAGATTCGCTCGATTGGAAAAATCCCGGGGTCGATACAATCATCGGGAGGGTAACGAAGCTGGTGCGGCCCGGCAGCATAGTCCTTCTTCACGCGAGCGACAGTTGCCAGCAAACGGATCAGGCCCTGCCGGTAATCATAACCGAACTGCGAAAACAGGGCTACAAGCTGGTGACGGTTTCGGAACTTCTGAAGCTTGGCCCCGGGGTTACTGATTAGCAGGAAGGGTTTCCCCTTCCTGCTATCTCGTCGTCGGCGTCATCCGTCTGTTTATTTCGCTTATTTCTTTTGAAAACGCTGAAACCGGCCGGCCTTTGGCGATACCGTCCTGCACGCGCTTGATCCTGGTGAAGGTGTCCGTATCCGTGGTTACCATCACCCTTGTCAAACGTGGTTCCATTTTCTTTAAACGGTCGGCTACCTGCCGCTTAATCCTGTCGGTCTGCCCGTGCTCCACGCCGGCTTTCAGGTTTAAACCCACGTAAGCCGTGCTTCCTGTCAAGAAAACGGTTGCCTTGTTCACCCCCGACACCCGCGACGCTTCCGAAGCAAGACGTGACGCCAGGCGGCTTTGCTCCTTCGGATCCGTGGGAAGCGGTTTCCGCGCCGGAGCCGGGGTGGTCGGCGTGCTGGGCGTCGTCGGACTCGGCATCGGTTTGCGTTGCACGCTGCATCCTGCCGCCAAGCAAAGGTTCGCCGCCAACAACAGCATTACGACGCCGGAAATAAGTTTTGTACGTTTCATGAACTTTTCTCCCTTCTAAGATTTTTGGACCTTAAAACTATTTTAGTTTGTACCAGGGCGCGGTCTCGCCATTAGTATCCCTTAGCGTTTCGGGGATATTCTAGGGCGATCCTGGAATATGATATTGGATACGTAAACCATCTCAATCCCCTGCGCTTCGAACTCGGGAATTATCTCTTTTATGGCCCTGGACGTCGTTAATCCCGTCCGCCCCACGTGGCCGATAGCAACGGCGTATCCCCGGCGGGTTGCGAGTTGCGCCGTCTCCCGCAGTTGTCTCTTCACGTACCCGAGGTTGTTGACATTATCCAGGAAAAGCCCCCGCGATATGCAAGGAACACCGGTCTCCTCAGCCACCCGCGGAACCACTGTTTTATCCGTAGTCCTGCTGTCGAGGAAAAACATTTGATGTTCTTTAACCGCCGTAAGCACCGCAGCCATAACGCGTTCATCCGCTGTCGCGCGCGAACCCATGTGATTATTAACACCGACGGCGCCCGGAACGCTGGCCGCTGCCTGGTGGAACCGGTGCTTGATCTCTTCTTCGCTGAGATTAACATAAATCGCCCCCGGCCCGGTGCTGAGGGAATCCCCGTTCAAAGCCTCCATCGGCATATGAAGGAGAACCTCGTATCCGTTTTGCAGCGCGTGGTGGGCTATTGGCGTCGAATCGGGGAAATTGGGCATCACCGCAAAGGTAAGCGGCTTCTTGATTTCAAAATAATCTGACGTGCCGTTCTTCTCCGAAGGCCCCGCAAAATCGTCAATTACGATTGCCACCTGGGCTTTCCGCAGGGTGCCTGTTCCGCCGGCAGGCCGAAGTACGGGCTGTAATTCTTCCTCAAAGTAGCGTTTTACCCCGGCGTAAACGGCGGAGGAAAGCTCCTCCTGATAAGCGGGATCCAACAGCCTTACCGCCTCTTCAGGGTTGGAAAGGTACCCGAGCTCGACCGTGACGGCAGGCATACTCGTTCTTCGAAGGACGTAATAAGGGACGGCCCGGCAGCCGCAAACCTCACTTTCCTTGTCCACGTCGGACAGTTCGCCCTTAATCGCAGCCGCGAGCGCCGCACCTCTTTCTGACCCGGGGTAGTAAAAAACCTCTGGTCCCGCCCGCCTGTTATCATAAAAGCTGTTGGTGTGGAGGCTGACAAAGACGTCGGCCTCGCTCCGGTTTGCCAGCGCCGCACGGCTTTCCAGTCCAAGATACGGCAGCCGAAGCTCCCCATCCCCCCCTTCCTCCACAGTCTCGGCATCGCCACGGGTCATAACGGCCCTTGCCCCGGCGTCCATGAATAGTCTTTGCAGCCGCCGGGCCACGGATAGGTTGATTTCACTCTCATACAACCCGAGGGCCGGTTCAACGGCTCCAGGATCGTTCCCCCCGTGCCCCGGGTCCAGGACTATAACCCTGCCGGCAAGCGCAGCCGTGGAAGCGTACGAGGGCTGCTGAAAAACCGCTGTTAACGCGAAGACCAGACTACCCGCCAATAAAACCCGGATGGCGTTCCAGAACAGCCGCAGCGTTCGAAAAGACCGGATATTTTTTTTAATCTCTTTGGCACTGAAAAGTCGCAAGGCCCATCCCCCCTTATATTTTGGGAGAATCGGCCTTGCCTCAAACATGTAGAAATATCTATTTTTGTACGCTAAAGGGAAACGTCTATGTTTCCTCTGTGTTCTCTGTGTTACTGGGGTAGAAATATTTAGTCACAACTTGTCCTTGAAAATTCCATATTCCACATTCCACATTCTATCTTCTATATTCTACATTCCTGTGGTTTTACCGCCGCCGCCACCAGAAGAACAGGACCACTCCGGCGAGAATCGCTATCAGTATTACCACGTCGAAACGGTGGAACCACCCCCGCAGGAGGTCCCAATGCTGGCCTAGTTTAACTCCCAAATAGGTCAGAAAGAGGCTCCAGGGTAGCGACCCGAAAAAGGTGTAAACGACAAAACGCTTGAAATTCATCCGGGTGATGCCGGCCGGAAACGATATGAAGGTCCGAATTACCGGAAGGAAACGGGTAAAGAAGACGGTAGCTTCGCCCCAGCGTTGGAACCACCTGTCGGCAACGGCCAATTCGCGCTGGGAAATCCAGAAGTAGCGGCCGTAACTCTCGATAAAAGGGCGCCCGCCCTTATGCCCGATGTAATAAGACACGATTGAACCGAGCGTTCCTCCGACGTTCCCCGCAAGCGCGGCAAGATAAAAATTAAGTTTACCCTGAGCTACCAGGTAGCCGCCGAAAGGAAGGATTACCTCGCTGGGCAGGGGAATGTTACAGCTTTCGATCGCCATCCCCAGGGCGATCCCCCAGTAACCCATAGAGGCAATATACTGCGTGATCAGTGATACAATTTTTTCTAACATACAAAACCCCTTCTCCCCAAACCGTAACTATTCAGCCGCTTAGTGTTTCTCTGACGGAACGCGGCGAGATGCAAGCAGAGCAATTGGGAAGTGAGAAGTGTGAGGTTGGAAGTCGGATTCTCGAAGAAATTCGCTACGCGAATTTCAACAAGCATCTAACATCTAACATCTCACCTCTCAAATCGCCGCGCCCGCCGACCGGAACACCTGAATAGTTACCCCAAACCTTATGCCCCTCTAAACATAAAAAACCCCCGTAAAGGGGAGTTCAGTCGACGTCTAATTCTTAAAATATACCCAGAGACCGGCACAGAAGGCGGTATTTCACCGATACGGCCGATGCCGATACTCCGTATTCGGTCGCAAGCCGTTCCTGTTTCACCGCCCGGTTTCCTTCCAGGCGCGCAACCATGTAAACGACTGCCGCAACCCACGCCGCAGCCTTCCTTACCGCCGGTTCATTCAATGTACAAAACTTGTACCACAACTTGAGCGCTTCGCCAACCTGTTTAATCTTGCCGCGTTTTTTCAAGTCCTGCGCCACCAACCGCGCCACTTCCGCATGCTCGGGGTGAGGCCAGGCAAAACCTTCCGGCCCCAATTTCCTTTTCCTTTTGACTCCGTTTTCGCCGGGTTCCGAATCTTCCTTGGACTCCTTTACTACCTTCCCGAAAAACTCCCTCCACCGCTCCCGCCTGACCTGGCTGCGGATTATTTCCCGCAGGATATGCTCCTCCAGAAGATAAATAAGGTTGTTCAGGCGTTCTCCCCACACGTCATCCGCCTTGACGCTGGTGTTTTGTCCCGCCGAACCCAGGGTGGTCGCCAGGGCAGTGATGCGGTGGGCCCTTTGCCGGAAATATGAATTCCAATCGGCCTTTTTCTTCCCCACCAACCGTTTAAAGGCCTTGTAATCCTTCTTCAGCCATGATAAAAGCGTTTCCTTTGATTCTTGAGGCAGTGATAAACCAGTCGTGGAAAACTCGAACTCTTCACCCACCCGCAGCAGGCGGAGATATAGTATGCTGCCGAGAGCAACATCCGACGGGTTTTCGAAACCCCGCACGTGAAAAGTCTCTCCACTCAGGATGTCTTCCACAAATATAGACTGATCGCCCAGAGCCTTTACTTCATAGAAGGCATTGGAAGCGCTTTCCCACCAACCCAGCAGAGTAATCTCTTTCTTGTTCAGATCGCTTACGGCCGCCTTGCGATACAGCTCGACTATTGTTTTTGTTCCGCTTACCGGAAAATCAAAGATAAACCATTCAAAGCACCGTTCGCTGACAAAGTCGTCATCGAGTGAGAACAGACTTCCCGCCATGCCGCTGAGATACAGGTGTTGAGCCCAGATGGCCGCTTCGTTAAACGCCGGTTGCTGCGCAAACGAACCAAGTTTTCTTTTTAGTTCCCTGGCCGCTATCCGCCAGCGCACCTGGTCGAGGGTTACGACCTTACCGGCGCAACAATCGTAATAATCCCGGCCGCTGCCGCACGGACAAGGTTTAATGCGAGGGCTTTCTATGCCGGTAGACCTCCTTAATATTATTGGTCTTCTTAGTATATTCCCCACAGTGTTTATTTTTCCTGCATCTGCATTCATTTTTCCTTTCGAGGAGAGTGCTGTAAAACTGGTTCACTAGGAAAAAGAAATTTTAGATTCTCTCGCGCCAAAATTCAGCGGTCTCCAAAAAGAGTGCTGCAAAACTCAAATTGCTCCAAGAAGGTATTCTACTCTTTTTGGTGAAATACTACCCTAAAAACAGTTCAAAGTTCAAAGTTAAGGGATCAAGCTATTTTCATCATCTGATGGTGCCGCTTGCGGCATGGACAACTACCCTAAAAAAGCAGAGGTGAGAGGTTGGGGCGGAGAAATATGCGCAAAAGGGCTGTGAGATCTAGGTATCGTCTGAGAAGCGGTATTCGGAAAGTCGCCGTAAAGGCCCAACACGGCGAGGAAATCCGGCAGCAGCGGTCTGACATGAGGGTTTCCCTGGAAACAAACAAAGCGAACGACCTGACTGTCGAAAAAACAGTACGGATCCCTTCGTCGACATCAACGGCTACGGCAGGGAACCGCCGACAAGAAGAGACCGGAAGACAGTATAATAAAAGGGCGGCCAAGGTACCGGATCGACCACGCCGTATACTTTTGATTGACTCCAACAGCTTGGCCCACAGGGCTTTTCACGCCATTCCGCCGCTCAGCACCAGGGAAGGCCTCCCGACAAATGCGGTTTTCGGATTCACGAGTATGCTCCTGAAACTGCTGAAAGAAGTCCGCCCTGACAGCGTAATCGCCGCCTTTGACAAAGGAAAAGTAACCTTCAGGCACGAACTGGAGGCGACCTACAAGGCACACCGTCCCGCGACGCCGGACGACCTCCGCCCCCAGTTCCCGTTAATCAAAGAGGTATTGAACGCCTTGAGAATTCCGGTGATTGAGATCGACGGTTTCGAGGCCGACGACATCATAGGCACTCTCGTCACCCGGGCCGAAGCGGAAGGTATCAATTCCCTGATTGTCACCGGTGATCTTGATACCTTGCAGTTCGTATCGCCAAAGACATCCGTTCTCCACACTAAAAAAGGGATAAGCGAAATAGTCACCTACGACGAGGAAGGCGTCAGAGAGCGTTTTGGCGTCGAACCCGGGCAACTGCCGGACTATAAAGGCCTGGTAGGCGACGCCTCGGACAATATCGCCGGTGTGCCGGGTATTGGAGCCAAAACCGCCGCATCCCTGCTTAGCAGGCACGGCTCTCTGGAGGAGGTTCTGGCCCGCACCGCCGATCTTCCCGCGAGAATCCGTAATTTGCTTTCCCAGAACGCCGAGCAGGCCCGCCGTTCCAAGCACCTGGCCACAATGGATAGAAACGTCCCCCTGTCGGCGGATGTCAACGCCGGCTGGCCGGGACCGGATAATGACGCCGCCCGGGAAGTCTTTCAGCGGCTGGAATTCCGTTCGCTTCTCAAAAAGCTCTTCGAACTGCGGCCGGACCCGGTCGTACAAAACGGGCACGAACCCGCCTCAGCGGCGGTTGGGAAAGCAGAGCTTGCGCCCCGCGTTATCGGCAAATGCCCTGAGGATCTTAAAGACGCAAGTCTGGCAGCCGTTTCCCTGCAAGATGACAAGCACGGAACAGCCTGCGCCCTGTGTACCGGCGCAGACAGCGTCATCCTGGCCGAAGGCCGCGATAATACGGCGTCCGTCCTCAGGAAAGTGGGTTCACTGAAAAACCTCAAATTGACCACTCATGACGCCAAGCGGGCCCTGCATCTCATGGCGCCGCACGGTATAGAACCGGATAGAATTATCTTCGATACCATGCTGGCCGCGTATCTTTTAAACCCGAGCGTTTCAAACAAACTGGAAGAGGTGGCGTTCGAGCATGCCGGCATTTATTTCCCTGATGGGGGGCTCAGTCCGGCAGAACGCGCCCTTGCTGTTTTTCTCCTTACCCCGACGCTCGAAGCCAAGCTCCGTTTACAGGACCAGGAATACCTCTTCCGGGAAGTGGAATTGCCCCTGGCCGGGGTGCTTAAGGCAATGGAAAGCGCCGGTGTGGCGGTTGACCGCTCGGAACTCGCCCGGATGTCGGCGGAACTCGGTAAACGGGTAGAAACCGTCTCAGAAGAGATTTTCAACATCGCCGGCGAGCGTTTCAACCTGAATTCACCGCGGCAGCTCGGCGCCGTCCTCTTTGAAAAAATCGGCCTCAAGCCGGTAAAGAAAACAAAAACAGGACCCTCGACCGACGCATCGGTCCTTGAGAAACTGGCAGATCACCAGATCGTGTCAAAGATTTTGCTTTACCGCCAACTGGTTAAATTCAAGAACACGTACACCGACGCCCTTATGCGGCAGATCGATCCGGTAACGGGCCGCCTGCATACGACCTTCTTCCAGGCCGTCACCGCAACCGGGCGTCTCGCCTCGGCGGAACCCAACCTGCAAAACATTCCGATCCGCGATCCCATGGGACGCAGGATCCGCCGGGCCTTTATCGCCGGTTCCCCGGACAGCGTTATCTTGAGCGCTGACTATTCGCAAATCGAGCTGCGGATTCTCGCGCATCTTTCGGAGGACCCGCTGCTGATTAACGCGTTTAGTACCGGCGAAGACATCCACACCAGGACGGCGGCGGAGGTTTTCGGCGTACCCCCCGAAGCGGTAACCCCCGAAATGCGCTCGCGGGCAAAGGTTGTAAACTTCGGCATCATTTACGGCATGAGCGATTTCGGCCTCGCGCAGGAACTGAAGATAGAGCCGGGTGAAGCCCACCGGTACATCCAGAACTACTTTGGCCGTTATACCGCCGTTAAACGGTTTGTTAATAGAATTATCGGGGAAGCGCGCGATAAGGGCTTCGTTACCACCGTTCTCAACCGGTACCGCTACGTTCCCGAAATTTTGAGCCCCAACCGTATCCAAAGGCAGCTGGGCGAGCGCCTTGCGGTGAACACCACCATCCAGGGAAGCGCCGCCGACCTTATCAAAAAGGCAATGGTCGACATCCACCGGGAACTTTGCCGGCAGGGGTGCAAGTCTCAAATGGTGCTGCAGGTTCATGACGAACTGCTCTTTGAGGTGCCCCGCAGTGAACTCAGTGCGATTGCGCCGTTGGTTAAAGATAAAATGGAAAACGCCCTGAAATTCAACGTGCCGATAACCGTAACCCTCAAAGCAGGGCCGAACTGGCATGATGTAGAAAAGCTAATGAATTCATAAATGAAGTCTATACGAAGTTTATCACCGCACTCGTAGAAAGGATTGAGGTATAGCCTTGCCCGAACTCCCCGAGGTTGAAACCATCAGACGGCAGTTAAACGATAAAATTACGGGATTAACGATCATTGATTGCGCCGTATATTTAGAAAAGACGGTAAGAAAACCTTCTCCGGAGGTTTTCAGAAACCAAATCCGCGGGCGAAAAATCCTGGGAGTCTCACGCCGCGGCAAATACCTTCTCTTCAGTCTTGACGGCGGCTACTCTTTAATCGTTCATCTCAGGATGACGGGACAGCTTATTTGGGAGAATGATACAGAGCCGCTGCCGCGCCATACCCACCTGGTGTTTCATTTGGACCGGGGCCGCCTGCGCCTCACCGACCTCCGCCAGTTTGCCCGGGTGTCACTTCTTGCGGCGGAAGAATGCAAGAAGCAGGCAGGGCTCGACAAATTAGGGCCGGAACCTCTCGAATCCGAATTCAGTGAGAACTATCTCGCCGCTGTGCTGCAAAAGTCCAGGCGCCGGTTGAAACCGTTGCTTCTCGAACAGCAAACGGTTGCAGGCGTTGGAAATATATATGCCGATGAATCGCTTTATAGGGCGGGACTTCACCCCAACCGGGTGGCGAGCGATTTGAGCATCCGGGAAGCGAGCGCCCTCTATTCGGCCATTAAGGAAGTCCTTCAGGAAGGCATCGCACACCGCGGCACCAGCCTCAGGAATTACGTTGACGCTGACGGCCGCGAGGGAACCCACCAGGACTTCCTCAAGGTGCACGGCCGGGCGGGGCGTCCCTGTCCGCGCTGCAATACCCCTGTACAAAAGATTCGCCTCGGCGGGCGGGGGACGTATTTCTGTCCCGAATGTCAGAAAGAAAAGTTATGAGTAACTGTTGAGGTATGATGTTAACGTCGGACGTCGGACGAACAGTATATCAACAGACGCAGAACGCAGTACCTTTCTAACAGGGAGGTAAAGAATGAAGGTTATTGGACTTACCGGCAGCGCGGGCGCGGGTAAGACAAACGTGGCGCGCCACCTGAAGGGTCTGGGCGCGGAGGTCATTGAAGCCGACGCTGTGGCGAAACAACTCACCGCGCCGGGTCAACCACTTTTAGCCAAAATCATTGAACTCTTCGGTCCGGAGTATATCTTGCCGGACGGCTCACTGAACCGGGTCGCGCTCCGGCGGTTGATATTCAGTGACCCCGCCGCGAGAAAGCAACTTGATTCGCTCACGCATCCCCGGATTGCCGCAGTTATCAAAGAAGCGCTGCAGGAGTTCCGCCGCCGGACGGCGCCGCCACAGGTGGTGGTTGTCGAAGCACCCCTTCTCCTCGAAGCAGGCCTGGCCGATACGGTGGATGAGGTATGGGTCGTAATTGCCGATAAAGACGCGATTGTCCGCCGGCTGGCTGCGCGGGACAGGATATCGCCCGAGCAAGCGCAAGCGATAATCGCCTCGCAGATGCCTCAAGAAGAGAAAATCCGCCGCGCTAACTGTGTAATCGACAACAGCGGCGGCTTCAACCATACCCGTGATCAGATCAACTTCTTTTACAAGAAACTGTTAGAGGAGCAAAGTGGCATCAGTGGTGAAGAATAGACGCAACGTTGCGGTCATCCTCCTTCTCGTTTTACTTGCCGTTTTTCTTATCAATCCAAAGCAAATAGGACGGCATTATTACCCCTTAAAACACAAGGAAACCATTTTCCGATACGCCGCCGAAAACAACCTGAATCCCCTGCTGGTAACCGCCATTGTTAAAGTGGAAAGCGGCTTCCGCCATGATGCGGTATCCCCGCGCGGTGCGGTGGGCCTGATGCAATTAATGCCCCAAACCGCGGCCTGGATAGCCGCAAAACAAGGGCAAGAGTTCTCAAGCGCCCAGCTCTTGGATCCCGAAAGAAACATCTGTTTCGGCGCCTGGTACATGGCTTTCCTGAAGCAGGAGTTTAACAGCACCGTTCTCGCCCTCGCGGCCTATAACGCAGGACGGGGCAACGTGAAAAAATGGCTGTCCAACCGGACGTGGACCGGCGAGGCCGCCGATATTGACCAGATACCGTTTCCGGAAACCAGACAGTTCGTCCGGAAGACCATTTGGACCTACCGGATATACTTGTACCTGTATCCTGAAAATAAGTCCGACGTCCGACGTCCAACGTCCGAGGCCCGACGTCATCCGGCACAGCGGCGCCTTATTTAACCACGACCATAGGGATGTGGAGGAGATGAGTAAGACGGTAGGCATTGCTGCTTAGAACGTAATTCAGACGGTCACCGGTCTCTTTCCCCCCGACCACGACGAGCCCGTACCCGTCTTCCCTGACGAGACGGGTGACGACCTCCACCGGATCCCCGTAATCCATCAGGGTTTGGACGCCGAACCCTTCCCTTTGAAATATGGCCAGCGCTTTCTGGAAAGCGGTCTCCGCTCGCTCCTGAAACAGTTTGGTGAACTCCCGGTCGCTGATCCAGCCCGCTCCGGGCACATCGGGAACTATCTCTCTGTGAGTGCCTGCAAATAGCATTGTAGCCTTAAAATCATGGTTCGCCTTAAGAAGTTTCACCGTAAAAGCCGCGGCCCGTTCTGAATACACGGTATTATCGATTAAGAGAAGAACTTTCTCTTGCGCCATTTTGAACTCCCCATGCAATAATTTGTTCAACGCCTAAGCGTTTTCTTTCAAGATACCTAACTCCTTCATCTTGGTGTACAGGGTGGTTCTGTTCAAACGCAGCGCCTGCGCCACCGCGCTCTTGTTGCCGTTGTGTTCCTTAAGCGCCTGGATTATTGCCGACCGTTCCGTTTGGGCAACCATCTCTTTCAAAGGCAGGATCTCCTGCCCCTTGGATGGGGACGCAGCATTCACCCCTACCACCGCCCCGGTTTGGTTCTCCTGCCGCTTTGCTTTTACTGCCCGCATTAGGTAGTCCGGAATACATTCAACTACAATCACCGGACCTCTGGCCATTAGTACCGCACGTTCGCAAACGTTCCTTAATTCCCTTACGTTTCCCGGCCAGTCGTGGGTGTAAAAAATATCGAGGACCGATCTCGTCAACCCTGTTACGCGTTTATTAAAGCTGGCGTTGCAGATTCCCACAAAATAATCGACCAGCATCGGTATATCGGACTTTCTCTCCCGAAGCGGGGTTAATTCGATCTCCACCACGTTTAACCGGTAGTACAGGTCCTCCCGGAAAAAGCCGTCCTTGACCCTTTCCTCCAAATTCCGATTGGTGGCCGCGATGATCCGCACGTCCACCTTTATGGTATCCGTCCCGCCGACCCGCTCGAAGGCTTTTTCCTGTAAAACCCTGAGCAGCTTCGCTTGAATACCTGTATTAATATCCCCTATCTCGTCAAGAAAAACGGTTCCGTGGTGCGCAAGCTCGAATTTCCCGAGCTTCCGGGCATGGGCCCCCGTGAAGGCCCCCTTCTCGTGGCCGAAAAGCTCGCTTTCCAATAAGTTTTCGGGAATCGAAGTACAGTCAATCTTTACAAAGGGATTGTTTATCCTGGGACTGTTGTAGTGGATGGCTTCAGCCACCAGTTCCTTGCCGGTACCGCTCTCGCCCTGGATCAACACGGTGACATCTGTGTCGACGATCCGGCCGATGGTTTTGTAAACGTTTTGTATGGAAGGTGAACACCCGATCAGCACTCCGGGCGGCCTGTCAGACCGCGCCGCCTGGCAGGAGCCGACCCGGACCACCGGTTCGGATGTCCGGGTGGCATTATCGAGCATCGCCAGCAACTCGTCGAGATCGAGCGGCTTTAATACATATTCGAAGGCCCCGAACCGCATTGCTGTAATTGTGGTCTGAGTGTCGCCGTAAGCCGTCATCAGGATGACGGGAACCGCCGGGTTCCGCTCCCGCATTATCTCCAGTACCCTTATGCCGTCGAGTTCCGGCATCCTGATGTCGAGCAGCACAGCATCCGGTTTAAGCGTGCCCATCTTCTCCAGCGCCTCTTTCCCGCTCGCCGCCGCCACCACCTTGTACCCGGATTCCTCGAGTACGTCATGCAAAGCCTCACGAACCGCCGCCTCATCATCCACCACTAGCACCAGTTTAGCCACGCTGGATCTCTCCTTTGAACACTGGTAAGTATATTCGCATCTTAGTGCCGCGTCCTACAGCGCTTTCCGCTTCAATTCTGCCCCCATGCGCTTCGACAATCTCGTTCGCCAGGGACAATCCCAATCCCATACCGCGTGGTTTGCTCGTATAGAAAGGTTCGAAGATGTCCCGGATGTTTTCGGACGGGATGCCGCAACCGGTGTCTTTGACCCTTATCACGACGTGATCCCCCGACTCCTCCCGGTAGGTGCTCACCGTTACCAACCCGCCCCCGGGCATGGACTGGCAGGCGTTGTAAATGATATTTTGAAGCACACGCCCCATTTGTTCCGGATCGATAAACACCGGGGGGATGCCCGTACCGAGATCGGCCCGTATAGATACCTGAACCACATCTTTAAAGAAAGGTAAAATCTCTTCAACCAGATGGTTGACGTCATAGACCACGGGACGCGCCTCGGCAGGCTTGGCGAAGTAAAGCAGCTTCTCAACAAGGGAGTCCAGCCGGCTTACCTCCTGACGCATCGTTGCCAGGGGCTGTTGCGGAAAGGAGCTGTTCTTCTGCCACAACTGAAGATAACAATTGATCGCCGTAAGCGGGTTGCGGATCTCATGCGCAACCCCCATTACAAGGCGCCCCAAGGCCACCAGCTTCTCCTGGCGCCGCATTTCTTCCTGCAGTTTAAACCGTTCGGTCACATCCCTTAATAGAAGCACCGCTCCTATCGGCTTCTGCCTGCTTGAAAGAAGCACAGCCGTACTGGTCAGAAGACGCCGTTCACCCTGCCCCGGGCAGCGCCACACCACAGGTACATCCCGGGTTTGCGAGCCCTTCTGCAACGCCTCTTCAATAAACCGGTGAAACGGCGCGTCTTGAGGCAACAACACGGCAAACGGCATCCCGATGCAATCCGGAGCCAGCCCGAGGGCTTTGCTTATGGCTGCGTTGGCGAGCACCACGCGTCCTTCAAGATCAACCACCAGCAGACCGTCGTCGATGGTCGCCAGCATAACCTTGGTATACTCCTGAGCCCGGACCAGCATCGCCGCCAGCTCATTTATCGCGTCTGTAATCTCCCGGAGTTCTCCCGCCGCCGACACAAGCGGCTGTCCGAGATCGTAGCGGAGTGAACGGAGACCGATCTTGACCTGGTTCACGTTTTGCACAAAACGGTGAACCACCAGAATCGCCCCTCCAAGGCCGACCAGAACCCCCACCATAATAATGGCGTAGGAGGTATAGGCTATCACCTGCCTCCGGGCGGCAAACTTACTTAGACTCTCCGTAGCCCAGACCGCACCGATAATCTTTCCCTGGCGCATCAAGGGCTTGTAAATCTCCAGAATTCCGCCCTCGTTTGGACCGAAGGATTCCGATTTCACCTGCCCCTGCATTGCACTCAGGAAATTCTGGCGCCGGCGGCTGGAGAAGTTTTCGCCGGCATACGGCTGGGGAGAACCGTCAATAATCCGGTCCAGTTCCGCGGAATAAAAACCGACCTCCGCCCCCGGGTACGCCGATTTAACCTTGTGCAGCAACCCGCGGAGTTCGTTGTTGAGTATGGCCACTTTCTCCCGCACCGGCATTGTCTCATCGGCGCCGTTCTCTTTGAGAATGGTGTCAAAGCCTGTTGGCAGGCCTGCATCGAGCTGTTCCACCGCTCGCATCAAGCGCACTTTCTGCTGTTCTACTAGGGCGGACTCACTCTTGTTGATCATTTGGAGCATGAAGACCGTCACGGCGACCGGGATTAATAAAAGGATGGTTACCAGAACCAGTATCTGGCGGCCGAAATTTAAAGAAACCCGCAAAAGGCTAGCCTTCCTTCTAGGACTAATGGAAGTTCACACACTGAATCCTATATCAGTTTAATTATTAAGACAAGACTTAAAATCGAGGATAATTAGCCTTTTTCGGCCATGGTACCTTTTTAAACATAAGAGCGACGGGTCCTTGTCTTCACAGAAAAGCCGGGATTGGTAGAGACATGGATTTCCTGCGTCTCTCCAACCCCGGATTTTCACGATGGTAATACCACCGGGGCGCACAGTATTTATTCTCACGCCCCGAAACCTTTCCGTGACTGGGATAAGGCACTAATGAGCATGGGCACCCGCGCCGTCAGCCCGGCCTTTCGCCAGCAGCCGATCCAGGAAGGCGAAAGACATGCCCACCACCAAGCCGGCAAACAGGGCGATCATCACCGAAACCCCCCCGTAAACAGGGCCGTCGGTTCCGGAAAGCACCCGCAGCCAGCGAACCATTCCTGTACTTTCGACAGTGAAAGAGGTGTTTTCCCGGGCTATCACCTGTCCGCCCTTGAACGCGAAAGCATTAATGTCGATTTTCCCCTGCGGCGTACCCGCAGGCACTGCTATCCGGGCCGTAAAACGGCCGTTCGCAACTTCCACCTTGCCCTCGTGGACGGCGTACAACCCCTTTTTCCGGTACATATCCACAAGCGAAGTAAGAAAGGGCTGCGCTTCGCCGGCAGAGAGCGACCGCTCGCCCTCTTCCTTTTTCTCGGTCACTTTGGCGTTAACCGTTGCGTCCTGATAACCGTTTAAATTCTGCCGCAGGGATTCGGGGAAGTTCTTAAGGCTGGAAGAGGTATAAACCTGGTAGACCTTGGGCACCCCTTCGATAACCGCCTTCTCGACGCTCATCCAAAAACCGGCCACTTTTCCCTGGCGGTTCAAGGGAACGCGTACCGGGGAGGAAGTCACCCGGATGCAGATCTCACTGCCGGCAGGCGCCGCACCGGTAACCGTTACGGTACTTCCCGAAAAATTCAGACCAACCCCGATGCTCTCGGGTGCAACTTTAACAGCGGCTCCGGCAATGTTGGTTAATGCAAACAACAGCGTTAACAACATTATTGAAGAAAAACAGAATTTCCGCATGTTAGTGCCCGCCTCCCAGTATAAAAAGTGAAGCCGGCTTGTTTACAAGCTGGTAAAGCATTTTCACCATCACCGCGAGAACGATTACGGAAAAAGCCACGCGTAACTGCTCTCCGGCAAGCCGACGGCTGATTTTCGCGCCCAACTGAGCACCGATGGAAGAACCGAGAAGAAGCAAAACAGCCAGCACCACGTCCACCGTGTCATTAACCGTTGCCTGGGCCATTGTTACATTGATGGCCGTAAACACCACGGTAAAAATGCTTGTTCCTACGGCTTTTAACGTCGGAATACCCAACAGATAGATCATCACCGGGAGCATGATAAAGCCGCCGCCGACCCCCATGAGGGCCGCGAGAATGCCGATTACGAATCCCAGCAGAATCAGCGCCACCGCCGAGCACTCGATATCAGAAACCGGAAAATAGAGGCGTGCCGGCAGCCGTGCCGCAAATGCAGGAGGTCCGGAAGGGTTCTGGCCCCCGGACACCTTGCCGTTTCTCTTCTGACGCAGCGCCCTCAGACTCTCCTGAAACATGAAAATTCCCACAAACAGCAGCATAACTACATAAGCGGATTTCACTACGAAATCAAAGTTCCCGAGCGTGCGCAGGTGCCGGACAACATCCGTGCCGAAGGTTCCACCGATCAGTCCGCCGATCAGGATGATCATGCCGAGTTTAAAATCCACGTTTCCGCTCCGTGAATGAGCCAGTGTTCCAGAAACAGAGGCCGCTACGATCTGGTTGGTGTCGCTTGCCGTGGCTACCGCCGGCGGAACCCCTGCCATCATCAACATAGGGGTGAGCAGGAAACCGCCGCCGACACCAAACAGGCCTGACAGAAACCCCACCACGCCGCCCAAACCAAAAATCAGCAATATGGGCACGTTCATGTTGGCAATTGGAAGAAAAATGTGCATGGGTACCTCCTATCGAAAATGCTTCCTTCTTTCGGTTGGCGCGTCGATAAGTAACGCATTGCTGCGTCAGCCCGGCAGAGCCGAATCCTCACGTACCCCCCAGTACGCTCCGGTTCGTCTCAACCGGTCTTCCTTGCACTGCATCACTTCTCGCCGCGTTCCGCCTTTGTTACGTTACTATTTTCAGCCTCGTGCCGCCCGCCGCTGCTGCCCCACGGAAACAGGCGTTTCCGGAACCGTCTCCCTGGTCAGCCGCGCCGCGTACGAATTTGTCAAGGTATTATGCAGTCCGGAACTGAAACCCATCAACACCAGGATGAGTGCCATTATTCCGTACGGGAAGAATCTCACCGTTGCGGAGTCCCTGGTAAATACATTGCCTGCCGCGTCTTTCCACGAATATACCTCAAGTGTCTCCGTATCTTGCTCGATGATCGTATGACGTTCCGGATCGTAGTAATCCTTAAACACGTCATGCTGCAAAACATACAGTCCCGTCCAGAAAACCAACAGCGTTGCCACGGCTACAATGACGGTTGACAGTGAGCTGAATTGACGGAGTTTCCGTTTCTTCTCCTCATCAAGCCGCTTTCCTGTTTTCATTTTCCTTCTCCTTTCTTGGTGTTTTTCTTCACGATGTGCCCGCGCAAGAGTTCTGTTTTACCGAAAAATATCTGTAAACAAGGCGCTTGTTTTATCACGGCGCTTGCTTTCAGGACCTTATTTTGCCTGGTCACCTCCCTTCGGTAGTTTGTGAAATCAGGCACGCGATCTTTAATTGTTGCAAGTATCGTGCCAGGATAAAAGTCCGATTTTTCAGGGGTTAAACGTTGCCGGATCAAAACAAGTGTTTAATAAAACAACAACTGTTTGGTTATAACAACACTTTAAGGAACAGGCCGGACATGCTTGTTAACTGGTTTTTTATGGTTAAAAACGTATGGGGCGTTAAAAATCACGGACGCAGAGTCGTCCCGCAGGCGTATCGACCTTTCTTATAAGCTGGCATACTTCTTGCATCTATTTTTTATATGGATTGAGACGGAGTAACAGAAGGAGGCTTAAAGATGTCTCGGGTTATGACGATCTCTGCTCCCGCACACAGGGCAAACGGCCGCCTTACCCGGCTTGCCCGGATTTTGCTGCCGATTGTTCTGGTCACCTTTGCGGGGTTATTTATGGCTGGAATTCTGGCCAACGTAGAACGGATCGTCGGTGGAAATTCCGGTCTGCTGAATGTGGATTTCTTCGTGTTATTCATTGCCGGCGCGCTTTACGCTGCAGGGCTGCTTTTCATCTGGTACTATTCGGCGCTTATGCTTACCAGCCAGTGGTTGGACCGTTTGGTAAAACGTTTGGAGGCTGAAACCGAAAAACCGAACAATGTTTAAGGTTGTTTTGGAAAACCTTCTATCCAAGCCCTTATCGTGGGTTCCACCGGCTGCCACGGTGGCCGGTGGGGCGCCCTTTTTTCAAAGAAGTGCCCCGTGCCGCATTCAGCGGCACCACGAACGATGAAAATGCAGACCCGTGAGCTTGGAATTTAGAAGCAGTGTTGTAACATACACGAAGCGCGGGGAGAAGCAAGTAGAGCACGAAAGCCTGTTAGGGACGGGCCGGAGCGTACATAGAGGTACGTGAGGACCCGGCCCTGACAGGCTGACAAAGCTATACGCAGCTTATCGTCGCGCCCTACGAATGAACTTAGGGAGGATCTTACTATGCCCTTTCAAATTCCGCTGATGGACATCTTAAGTCCGGTACAGGACGAGAACGAAGCGAAAGAGACATCAACTAAGAGTTCTTTTATGAAAAGAGTGGCTGCAAGGTTTGACCTGTCTGTATTTGACCTTTGGATAGTCGTATTCACCATAGTAGCGCTGGCCGCGATTTACGGAATAGGAGAACTTGCTTCCGTTCTATCCGGTTAACCTGCAGAAGTACACATAGGAGCCGCGGTAATTGCCGCGGCTCTCCGTTTCGTATATGGTCCGCCTTGTACATTGTCCCACAACCAGCGCCACCCGTTTAAACAACGCTTTTCCCGCCGGAATACGCTTCCCGGAAGCCGGTTGACCCCGTAACCGTCTCGCACACCCTGCACCCCTGTTCGGACCGCTTTTAAAAATATCCTGATAACGTAACATCCTGGTTTAATAATACAATAAACCTGCCGATAATGTTCTTTTTATCGTCAGGTCTTTATTTATATCTACAAAATTTATATTATTAGTTAAAAAATATAACGAATCTTGCTACAGGCAATTTTCGGAATCTCCCGGGGTTATGTCATACCTGAGGTGAGGGTAAATTGAGCCTTAGAGACAGCAATGTTAACATTTTTAAACAGCGATTACAGAACCTTAGGAAATGCAAAAACTGGACACAAAAAGATTTGTCGGAAGCCTTGAACGTAGCAAGGTCCACAATTGCCGGGTGGGAAGCTCAAAGCAAGGAGAATTTCCCGGACAGGCAAAGTCTCCTCCGTCTCGCAAAAATTTTCGATACCTCAGTGGATTATCTGATTGGAAACGATGACAATCCAACCTCCCGGAGTGAAAAACAAAACCAGGAATATCCCGATATAGAAACGTATCTTATAAAAGTTCTCTCAGGTGAAATCCCCACCCGCTTCGAGAACGCCGAGGTCGAAACTGCCGTAAAGGCCGGCCTTCAAGCCATACTGACCGTGATTCAGGCCGGGAAAACCTCCGGACAATAAAGTGATAACCGCCCCCCGCAGTACCTTCAGTCGTCATCCTGGTGGAATGGTCAAGCATCCTTTAAAACAAAAAGGCGTCGTGAATTTCCACGGCGCCTGTTTTTTATGTGTTCGTCAGCGTATAGGATATGCAGGCCCCAACACAACGGGAACCTTTAGTCTTTATTCCATAAGCTATGACGTTGAACCGTTGGTACCCGCAGCATTAACCATTCGCTTCAACGGGGTTGGAAGTTATGACTTCCGCGCAGCGTGAGCAGAGTTCGGGCTGGCCGGTATTCTGCCCCACCGTTTCGCTGTAAACCCAGCACCGGGCGCATTTTGCTCCGGGCGCCCGCCTGACCAGCACCGAAAACTCACCCTGGCCGAAACTCCCGTCCGGAGCAGGCTCCCCTGAACGCGCTACCTCCAGCCGGGAAACAATGCTTATCGTCCTGAGGGCGCCGGCATTTTCCTTAAAAAACCCGTGCGCCTCCCCGGCGGCGTAAACCTCCACCGCCGCCTCCAGTGAGTCCCCGATAACCTTGCCCTGGCGTGCCTGCTCGAGAGCTTCAAGGACAACGTCCCGCACCCGGAGCAACCGCTCCCAGCGCGCTTCGAGCGCTTCGTCTTCGAGGTACTCGTCCTTCAAGGAAGGCATGTCAAGCAACTGCACACTCACGGCCTTATCCCCCGGGACCGGCACGTAACGCCAGATTTCTTCGGAGGTGAAGGCCAAAACGGGAGTCAGCAGACGCAAAAGCGTGTCCAGCACCTCACGGAGAACCGTCTGGGCGGCGCGCCGCTTTGTCGAGTCCGGCAGCTCGCAGTAAAGCCTGTCTTTCAGCACATTCAGGTAGAAGGCGCTCAGGTCTACAACGCAAAAAGAATGAATCGCGTGCTGGACCACATGAAACTCGAACTCCCTGTAGGCGTTCAGCACACGCCGTTTCAGCCGTTCAAGCCGCATGAGAGCGAAACGGTCGATCTCGGGAAGCTCATCGTAAGGCACCGCGCCCTCCTGCGGGAAATCGTACAGGTTCCCCAGAAGAAAGCGGAAGGTGTTCCGTATCTTGCGGTAGGCCTCGGCAATTTGCTTTAGAATGCTGTCCGAAGCCGCCAGGTCACCCCGGTAGTCGGCCGAGCATACCCAAAGGCGCAGGATATCGGCGCCCAACTGCTGGATAACCTTCAGCGGGTCAACAACGTTGCCGAGTGACTTGGACATCTTGCGCCCCTGTTCATCCACCAGAAAACCATGCGTCAGAACTGCTTTGTACGGCGGCTGGCCGGTGACCGCCACCGCCGTGGAAAGCGATGAATTGAACCAGCCCCTGTGCTGATCGCTTCCTTCCAGGTAAAGGTCCGCCGGCCAATCCTGCTCCGGCCAGGGTGACGGTTGGCGTAACACCGCCCAGTGGCTGGAACCGGAATCAAACCAGACGTCCATGATATCGTCCTCTTTGGTAAACTCGCTACAACCGCAGGCGGGGCACACAAATCCCGGCGGAAGCAGTTCCTGTGCCGGAGCGCTGTACCAGATATCCGAACCGTGTTTCCGGAAGAGTGATTTTACATGTTCGATCGTTTCGTTATTGATAATCTCCTTGCCGCACTTCCCACAGTAAAAAATGGTCAGCGGCACCCCCCAGAGGCGTTGCCGGGAAATGCACCAGTCGCCCCGTGTCGCCACCATATTGTAGATTCGCTCCTCGCCCCAGGCCGGGATCCACTTGACCCGGCGGATCGATTGAAGCGCCGCTTCCCTGAAGCCGTCGATGGAGGCGAACCACTGCTCCGTCGCCCGGAAGAAGACCGGCTTCTTGCACCGCCAACAATGAGGGTACTGGTGCAGGACCCTGCTATCGGAGAGGAGGGCTTCGCGTTCCCGCAACTCGTCGATGACCGCAGCGTCCGCCTTCTTGTAAAACAGACCCGCGAACTGACCGCCTTCCGCGGTAAAATAACCGCGCCCGTCGATGGGAGACAAAACGGGCAGTCCGTACTTTTTACAGGTGATGAAGTCCTCTTCGCCGTGACCGGGAGCGTTGTGGACGCAACCGGTACCCTGTTCCAAAGAAACATAATCGCCGAGAACGACCAGGGAATCCCGGTCGACAAAGGGATGGCGGCAAAGCACTCCTTCCAGCTCCCGCCCCGCAAATTCGGCCTCAACTGTGTACTGCTCACTCCCGAGGACCTTCAAAAAAGGATCCAGCAACTCCTTGGCCACCACGTAGCCCACCCCGTTTGACCGCACAACCGAATAGACAAAGTCCGGGTGCAGGCATATGGCTACATTCGCCGGGAGCGTCCATGGTGTGGTGGTCCAGATTACAAAACAAGTCTCCGCCGGCAGCAACCCTTTCCCGTCAACGACTTTAAACCGGACGTAAATCGAAGGAGATTCCTGTTCGGCATACTCCACCTCGGCATCGGCCAGCGCTGTTTCGCAGGTCGCACACCAATACACCGGCCTGAGGCCCTTGTAAATATAGCCCTTTTCGGCCATCTCCCCGAAAACCTCTATCTGTCTTGCCTCGTACTCCGGCACGAGCGTAAGGTAAGGGTTCTGCCAATCGCCCCGGACCCCGAGGCGCTCGAACTCCTTCCGCTGGATAGCTACGAACTTCAGAGCATACTCCCGGCAATGCCGCCGGAACTCCACCGGATTCATCGCGTGACGGTTGATCCCAAGGGTTTTTATCGCCTGCTGCTCTATCGGCAGACCGTGCGTATCCCAACCGGGTACATACGGCGCGTCAAAGCCGCTCATCGAGTGGTACTTGACGATGATGTCTTTCAGGACCTTGTTGAGGGCGTGCCCCAAATGAATCTGCCCGTTGGCGTAAGGCGGGCCGTCGTGCAGAATAAACTTCGGCCGCCCCGCGGCCTTTTTCCTGACAAGGCCGTAAAGGTTGATTTTCCCCCAATACTCCTGAATCTCAGGCTCCCTCTGGGGCAGATTTGCCCGCATTGGAAAATCTGTCTTAGGCAGGTTCAGCGTCTTGCTCCAGTCCATCCTTTTCCTCCTCGGGGAGGCCGTTTGAGAAGTGAGAGGTGAGAGGTTGGAGGTTGGATTTTTATTGGAATTCGCGGGGTGAATTCCTGGAATAATCCAACCGGCGACCTCCGGCCTCCAACTCCTTAAAATGACCGGCTCGTTTTTCGTGGCCTCCGTCACTCCTATAACATTACTCAACGACCACCAGCTAAAGCTGGTGGGTTACGTTGCGACTGAAAGTCGCCTAAAGCAAGCTTCGGCGGCAAGCCCCCGCTTTTAAGCGGGGGTGATTGAAAGAGAATACCTTTTGGAGAATACCCCCGTTTTCAAACGGGGGAGGTATAAGGAAAACGGCTGCTAAAGCTATTCGCCTAAAGGCGAAGGTTTTAAACCTGGCGTTTGTAAAATAAACCCCTCGCCGCAAGGGACGAGAGGTTTTTCCCGTGGTACCACCCTAATTACCCGACACTCAATTTGACGCAGAGGGAATATAGGTTCACAAGCACTTAAAGCCCATTTCTTGCATTCCATACGTCTTAAAATTTTTGAGTGCCGGATGCTCTTGTTGCCGATAACGGCGGCAAACCGTCCGAACTTAATTAGCTATAACGTCGGCAATCCGACGCCGGAGTTTCTATTACAGGAAGTCACTTATGATCCCTGTCTCGAATTCTGACTTCTTGCCTCCGGTTTCCGTTCAGCCCGGAATCTCCCGGGTGATCTTCGGCGGTCCCGGTCACCCGGCTCCCACCTTTCCGGGTTCGCTTGAGACTTCGACAAACCGCCTACTCTCCCGTTCATCGATTTAGTATATATTTGCAAAAAATAAATTAAACCCTAATTATATACCCATTCTGTTGAACCGCACATCTTCCCGACCGCTTCGGCGGCTACCCATCCTTTAATACTCTTTGAACACACTTGGCCGCCCCTTCCACGGTGCCCCCATCAATCCGGATGGTTTTCTCCCGGGACGACTCGCCGTGCAGAATAGCAAAAAGGCTGGCCGGCGTTTCAAAAACCTTGCTTAGAAGCTTTAAAAGCGCCTGGTTCGCCTTGCCTTCAACCGGCGGCGCGCTAACCCTCACCCGCAGGAGGTTGTCGAACAAACCGATTACTTCGCTCTTGGACGCCCGCGTAGTTACGCGGACCCGAAACACCACCCCGCCCTTTTCTTCACGAAATAACGCCTGCAGGCTTCCCGCCGTCTTCTCTAAGGTCATGCCCTCTTTTTTCGAGTCCTTTTTATGGAACTTGAGATCCCACCGGCGCCACAACCATCTTCATTGCCTGCTTTTTCGCTGAGCAGGAGCCGGAACCGTTCCGCCGCACCGCTGAGCAAAGCTTCTAAACGTTTTTCCGCTTCGTCAAGCACGTACCGGGTCTTGTTCTCGACTTGCACCACCAGGTCGGCCATGCGTTGTTCCGTAAGCAGAACCGTTTCCTCCGCCTGTCTGGCCATCTCGGCAAGAGCCGCCCCGGCTATGTTATCCATTTCCTTGAGAAGCTCGGGGACCTTTGTTTCGGCCTGCCCCGGGCCCAACCGGCCGGTCGCAGGTTGCTCCAGCCCGTCGAAGCGTCCTGCACCCGATGGCAAACTCCTGACGCCCGCCGCTTTTCCGGCCGCCTGTCCCGAAGCACGCAACTGCTCGTTTTCGCGGTAAAGACGTTCCATGGCTTCCGCAACCCTGGTCAGAAATTCGTCGACTTCCTGCTCGCTGTAACCCCGGAAGACACGTTGGAACTCCTTGCGGTGGACGTCAAACGGCGTCAACATCTTTTTGTCACCTTACAAGAAAGAAAATAGCGTACGCAGCAACCAAAGAACAAATTCACGCGCTATCCCCAGGACCAGAAAAGCAATCAACGGCGAGATGTCGATCATGCCGATCGGCGGGATGACCCCCCTGAAAAGGCGCAGGTAAGGCTCCGTGACCTCGTAAACAAACCTGATCACGGGCTGGTAGGGATTATGCTTTATCCAGGAAAGCACAACCCGGATAACTATCAGCCAAATATAAAGCTGAAAGGCCGTATCAACAAGCTTATAAAGCAGTGCCATGTCCCAAAACCTTTCCTTATAAAACGGTGTGGGCGTTTCGGGGAAAACCGTTATCCCGTCATACTAATTTATTATATCATACTACCGGAGCTTAGTTCCCGCGAGCGTGCAGCAGCCGCGCCGACAGCGCGGATGAGCGCCGCCCTCAGCCCGCGGTCCTCAAGTTCAAAAAGACCGGCCGCCGTTGTTCCTCCGGGGGTTGTAACCCTGTCACGCAGCGTGGCCGGGTGTTCTCCCGATTCGAGAACCATCTTGGCTCCGCCGAGAACAGTCTGTGCGGCTAGAATAAGCGCCATTTCCCGGGGCAGCCCCATCCTCACCCCGCCGTCCGCCAGGGCTTCAATAACCGTATAGACGAAAGCCGGTCCGCTGCCGCTCAAACCCGTGACGGCGTCGAGAAGGGCTTCTTTGGCCGCCACCACCCGCCCTACAGATGAGAAAACAGCTTCTGCGCGCGCAGCGTCCCTCTGCCCCGCATTGGTTCCCAGGGCATAAACACTGGCTCCTTCACCCACAAGACACGGGGTGTTCGGCATAACGCGAACCACGGGTATCAGTCTGGGTATATTCTGCTCTATTACACTTATGGGAATCCCTGCGGCGATAGAAATCACCGTCTTTTCCGGACGCAAAAACGGCCCGGCATCCTTCAACACCGGAACCACCAGGTTAGGTTTAATAGCCAGGACAATAATATCCGCCTCAGCAACCAGATGCTTGTTGTCTTGTACCGTCCGGACACCCAATCCGTCCTCAAGCCTCTGAAGACACCGGGTGTCGATGTCGCTGACCGTAATCGCGTTGGGGACAACCCGCCCGCTTTTCACAAGGCCTGTTGTCAGTGCCCCTCCCATGGCTCCGCCGCCGACAATTCCTACTTTAAGTCCGGTCAGCACTTAAGCAAGCCCCCTTTTGTAATAATCCCTTAACCGCGTATCCAGGGAAAAAGGCTCTTCTCTGTTTCTTTTGCTTCAGCGGCGATATCCACGTTGTTCGGCGCGAATAGAAAAATACCGCTCCCGACCTTCTGGACGTTCCCCCCCAGTGCATAGACCGCGCCGCTGATGAAGTCCACCACCCGCCGCGCCAGATCCGTCTCCACCCGTTCCAGGTTCACCACGACAGGACGGCGGTTTTTCAGGTGATCGGCAATCTCCTGCGCATCATCGAAAGAACGCGGTTCGCAGACCACGACCCGGAGTTGTCGCTGAGAGTGCAAACTTACTACTGCCCCTTTTTTGGCCCTGAATAAATTCTCCTGTGAATCAGCCGCTACCTGTTCTTCCTCCTGTTCATCTTCAAAACCGATGAACCCCAGAACCTTGTCCACCAATTTCTTAGCCATGACCTTTCCCCTTTCCCTCCTGTCACGGGTTAAAAATTGCAGTACCGATACGCACTATATTTGCCCCTTCTTCTACCGCAACCACGAAATCCTGCGTCATTCCCATGGAGAGAAAATCCATCATCAAACCCGGAATATCCCGGTATTCCACAGCCAGTTCCCGCAACCTTCGAAAAACCGGGCGGACCTCCTCCGGATTATTTACGAAAGGAGCCATGGTCATTAGTCCCCGAATTCGGACACCAGGCAGGGTTATCACCGCCGCCAGAAAATCCCTCAGTTCTTCCTCCAAGAGGCCGTGTTTCGATCGTTCCCGCGCGATATTAACCTGTACCAGGGTATCAAAACAGGCATCTTCCTGTATCGCCTGGCGGTTGAGTTCTATTGCCAGGTTCCACCTGTCGAGACTGTGAATCAGCCTCACTTTTTTAACGAGGTGCCGGACCTTATTCCGCTGTAAATACCCGACAAAATGCCATTCGACCTCCGGTCCGAACTCCTCGTACTTGTGGACGAATTCTTGAACTTTATTCTCGCCAAAGATTAAAATCCCCGCAGCCTGCGCGGCTCGCATCACAGGCACCGGGACCCCTTTGGAAACCGCCACAATTTTTATGGAATCGGGCTCCCGCCCGGAACGCCGCGCCGCTTGAGCGATTTGAACCTTTACCCGCTCAAGATTATCTGCTACAAACGGGTTCATTTCAGGAGTAATTCGCCGGAAAGCGTGGTATTTCCTGCAAACGAAACAAAATTTATCCCACCGGAGCCTGATGCGAAATGCAACACTCTTCTAGTTCAGCTCTTCCCATTCGCCCGTAACGAGGTACACCACATCCTCGCCGATGTTGGTAGCTCTGTCCGCTACCCGCTCAAGCCGCAAGGACGCGAGGAGCAGGTAAACATAACACCGGATGTTTTCCGGTTCCTTTTCCATTAGCTCCAGAATAGCCTTAAACGTTTTGTTGTAAAGATGATCTACCTCGTCGTCGGTAACGCACATTGTCCGCGCCCTGGCCACATCGTTGTCCACATAAGCGTCCAACCCCTCTTTGACCATCTGCTGCACCAGCCTGCCTATTTGTGAAATCCCCTCTAACGCTACTCCGGCAACAGTGGCGCTGTAACAGATGATCAGGTTAAGGGCGGAGCGGGCTATATCCACCGCATGGTCGGCCATGCGTTCCAGATTAATAATGATCTTCATCCCGGTGGTTATGATCCGGAGGTCGCGCGCGATCGGCTGCTGGGTGGCGATAAGCCGCACGCACCTGTTCTCAATGTCTTCGCACAAGGCGTCAATCTGGTCGTCGTTCATGATTACTTGCTTTGCGAGCACCTCGTCCTGAGTTACCATGGCCTGTACCGCATTAAACACCGCTATCTCGACCATGCTTCCCATCCGCAGGATATCCCGCTGTAATTCGGCCAGTTCTTTTTCAAACGTCGCGCGCTGGCTTGTCACTCTATTACCACTCCCCACAAGACGAGTTAAATTGCAGAAGATTTATTGAATTTTACCAGAAAAGAGGGAACAAAGCAATGGCTGCCGGTTGCCTGCCAAAATCATACGCTACCGCGTTAACCCTAACCGAATCGCCCCGTTATGTAATCCTCAGTTTTTCGGATCTTGGGGCGGGTGAAGATGGCTCCTGTCTCACCGTACTCAATAAGCTCCCCGGAAAGGAAAAAGGCTGTGGTGTCCGAAACTCGTGCCGCCTGCTGCATGTTATGGGTAACTATTACAATGGTGTATCGCTCCTTGAGGTCGTGAAGAAGTTCTTCGATTTTCATTGTGGAGACAGGATCCAATGCCGATGTCGGTTCGTCCATAAGCAGCACCTCGGGTTCCACCGCCAAAAGACGCGCGATACAAACGCGCTGTTGCTGACCGCCGGATAGGCCGAGCGCCGACCGGTAAAGCCGGTCGCGCACCTCCTCCCACAGCGCCGCACCCCGTAAGCTCGACTCCACGAGCTCATCGAGACGCTGCTTGTCCTTAACGCCGTGGATCCGCGGCCCGAAGGCGATGTTATCGTATATAGACATCGGAAAGGGGTTCGGGCGCTGGAAAACCATACCCACACGTTTTCGCAACTTCACAATATCAACCTGGGGCGTGTAAATGTCCTCCCCATCGAGCAAAACCCTGCCTTCCACGCGAGCGCCTTCGATCAAGTCGTTCATCCGATTGAGCACCCGCAAAAAAGAAGTCTTCCCGCAGCCCGAAGGTCCGATCAAGGCGGTGATCTCGTTTGTCTTAATATCGATGTTTACGTCCTTGAGAGCTTGCTCTTCACGGTAGTATAGGTTCAGGTTTTCGACCTTGATCCGCATATTCATCCTTGGTCCACTCCTACGTTACCATACATTCTCCGGGATTTTGCCCGGGAAAAACTTCGCACCCGCTTAAAAGGTGATGCCCTCGCAAACCCCACGGCTGCCCGTCTATATCTGATTTTTCACTTCGGATGGCAGAAAAAAACCCATTCTTCTGATTTCCCCACTGAAGGAATCGCCCCGGACAAAGTCTATGTAAGCCTTTACAGCCTCCCTGGGTTCCCCCTTCGTGTACATATGCCCCGGCACCCGGAGGGGATAAGTACCGTTGACTATGTTTTCCCGCGAACAGGCTACAGAGTCGTACTTAAGGGCTTTGACCGTGTCATCCAGGTCGGCCGTGGCCACAAATCCAATGGCGCCGGGTGTTGTTGCCACGGCCTCACGCATCTCGGCGTTCGAGTTAACCGTCAGTGCGCTGCCC
Organism: Bacillota bacterium; assembly: GCA_040755195.1. Classification (GTDB taxonomy): domain Bacteria; phylum Bacillota; class Desulfotomaculia; order Desulfotomaculales; family Ammonificaceae; genus SURF-55. The sequence goes on along the minus strand of JBFMBL010000006.1, from coordinate 20,383 downwards.
GTGAATTCTTGTCCTTTAAGGACCAGGTCCTTTATCACCTGACGCGAACCGGAAGACTTCGGCCTGTTGAAAACCGTGATATCCTCGTCCTTTCCTCCGACATCACGCCAGTTCGTTATCCGGCCGGTAAAAACCCCGACGGCCTGCTCTCTGGTAAGGTTATCGACTCCGGCATCCCGATGAATAATTAAAGCAAAAGAAGACAACACCACAACGTGGTCCACCAGCCCTTTGTATTTCGAGTCACCCTTAGGTGGTTCCACATCCGAGACACCAATATCAACCACCCCGTAAGCAACCTGCTGCAAGCCGGTAAACGACCCGCCCCCGGAAACATTGACCTTAATTCCCGGATTCACAGCCGTAAACTTCGCCGCGGCATCCCTCGCCAGCGGTAATAAGACGGTAGAACCTGAAACCTCTACCCGAGATCCCGTATGGCTCCTGCCGCAGCCGCCGGTAATTAAACCGAAAACCAGCAACGATGATATGATAACCCTCAGCATCTTACACCTGCGAGACCAATAGTTAAAACCTCTAAAAAAGTTAACATCCCATGATTAAACCATGGTTAAATCAGTGTTAAACCAATGTTAAATTTCCAAAACCGGTAAGTAGAAAGAAAACCGGCTACCCCGGCCCAATTCACTTTCCACGTCCACCCTTCCGCCGTGCGCTTCAACGATATGCTTGACGATCGCCAGGCCCAGCCCTGTTCCGCCGGAAGCTCGTGAGCGCGCCTTTTCCACCCGGTAAAAGCGCTCAAAAATACGCGGCAGGTTCTCTTTAGGAATGCCTATGCCGGTGTCCCTGACATCCACCCTGATCCAACCGGGGGAAGTAACCGCTTTGACAGAGATTTCTCCTTGAGACGTAAACTTAATGGCGTTATCAATGAGATTAGAGAAAACCTGGCCGATCAATTCCGGGTCCCCGTGCACCTCCGGCAGGTCAGGCGGCAGTTCCACGGAAAACTTCAACCCATGCTCCTTCGCCCGCTTTTCGAAAACGGGAAGCACCCTGGCAAGGACGTCACTGATCGCCACATTTCTTCTAGCAAGCGCGGTCCGGCGATCTTCAAGACGCGATAGATTAAGCAGGTCTTCAACCAGACCCGCCAGGCGCTTGGTTTCCGACTCAATGATCCCGAGAAACTCCTCCGCTGTTGCCGGGTCTTTTATGGCGCCGTCCCGTAAAGTCTCCACAAAACCACGGATGGCCGTAAGCGGTGTCCGTAATTCGTGCGAAACATTGGCCACAAACTCACTCCTCATCTGTTCCAAGCGTCTTTGTTCGGTCACGTCCCGCAAAACCACCACTATTCCGGAACCCTCCGGGGTTGAAATCGGTGTCAGGCGGGCGGTAAAGGTGCGCGGCTGAGGAGAAAGAAACTTCAGCTCCCGCCTCATGGGAGTTCCGTCCTTCAAGACCTGCCGGATCAGATGCTCAAGTTCGTGGTTGCGGATTACTTCCAAGATGTTTTTGCCACGCGTCTCTGTCGGGCTCACTCCGAAATGGGTTTCCAGCACCGCGTTGGTCAGGAGCACCTTGCAGGAAGAATCGAGCGCGAGTACCGCTTCGTTGAGGCTCGCAAGGATTGCTTCCATTCGCGCCTTTTCCGTGTGCAATACGTTGAAAGCTTCTTTTAAACGGGGAGCCAAAAGATTGATACTCCCGGTCAGGCTACCGACATCATCCGTACCCGCAAGGTCTTTAGTCTCCTCAAACTGCGTCAAATCCCTGGCGACATCGATCAGGGCACGGATGGGTTCGGCAACCTGGCGGCTGACGATACGCCCGAGGACCACCGCCACCAGCGCGCCGCTGACAATTACCGTCCATAATCCGTACTGACGGTAATAGATTAAGGAGCACAACCCGGCAAAAGCAAGAAACATTAAAAAAAAGCAGAAATAAATACGCCTGCGGATTGTCTTTACCATTTGTCTTGCTCCTTAAAACGGTATCCCGCTCCCCGCACCGTCTCGATAAACCGTGGCGCCCCGGGCAACTGTTCGAGCTTTTGTCGGATATACCTTACGTGCACGTCCACCGTTCTTGAACCGCCGGGAAAGTCAAAACCCCAGACCCTGTTCAACAAAGAATCGCGTGAAAAGACCCGTCCCGGATGCTCCGCCAGGTGATACAGCAGCTCAAACTCCTTCGGCGTCAGCCCCTGACTCTCTCCCGCCCAGGAAACCGTCAGCCGCTCGCGGTCGATAACCAGTTGGCCGCACACCAGCTTATCCTTTTCTTCGGCGGCCGGCTTGCGGCGGAGGTGCGCGCGTACCCGGGCAACCAGTTCCCGGGGGCTGAAGGGTTTTGTAACGTAATCATCGGCCCCCGTTTCCAGGCCCGTAACCTTATCCGCCTCCCCGCCGCGGGCACTCAGCATGATGACCGGCACATCCCGGAACCTCTGGTCTGCCCGCAATGCCTGGCAAAAGGTCAGCCCGTCCATTCCCGGCAGCATCACGTCAAGAATGATCAGGTTCGGATTATGGGTACGGGCGAGTTCCAGCGCGCTTAACCCCTCCCCGGCGGTTATAACCGAAAAGCCCTCCCGCTCCAGGGTAAAGCGCAGCAACCTCCGGATGTGTTCCTCGTCGTCAACCGCGAGAATCAGCGCCAAGATCAGCACCCCTCCGGTCTGATCATTACTACCGCGGACATCCTGCCGGTCCTACCGGCGTCACGGCGGTGAGAAAACATCAGTTCACGACGGCATGCGGTACAAACGTCTATAACCGACACGTTTTCCGGGGGCACGCCCGCTTCGATAAGCGTCTTGCGGTTGGCCTCCCAGAGGTTGACCCGCCACCCACCCTCGTCTTTGTAAACAATCTCCCGGCCCCAGCGGTTGAACTCAACCGCTACCGGCTCGTTTACGGTGTAGCAGCAAGAACCGATCGCCGGCCCGATCACCGCCAGACAACGCGACGACCGGGTACCGAAAACGTCAGACATCCGGCTGAGCGCCTTGACGGAAATCTCCTGCGCCGTCCCCCGCCAGCCGGCGTGCACGATTCCGACCGTCCGGTTTTCGGTATCCAGGAGCATAACCGGAACACAGTCCGCGAAAAAAGCCATTAACGGTATGCCGGAACTGCTTGTAATTAAGCCGTCGGTCGCCGCAAGAGCGGTTTCCGGGTCAAACGCCCCCGACCCGGCCACCTGCGGCGTCACCACCGCTACGTTATCGCCGTGCACCTGCCGCCCGCAAACCACCCTTTCCGGGTCATACCGTAGCGCATCGGCCAAACGCCTTCTGTTCTCCAGGACTCGCTCCGGCAGATCCCCGACCAGAAAACTCAGGTTCAGTGAAGCAAACGCGCCTTCACTCACCCCACCGGAGCGGGTGGTAAACGCATGCTCCAGCCACGGAATATTCAAGGCCCTCGCCCGAAAAACCTTTAAACCGTTGAAATCGTCTAAAGTAAAAGCGGAAGCAGTCGCTTGACCATCACTCCCAAATAAAGAATGCAGAATGTAGAATATAGAATAGGGGAAGGGGACCTTCTACCTTCTACCTTCTACCTTCTACCTTCTACCTTCTACCTTCTACCTTCTACTATCCTATTATAGCATCGCCGTGTCAGGCTCCACCACCTGCAGCTTCGCCCCTTAAAGAGTGTTGCAAAATACCCTAACCCGGACAAGCCGGAACCACCCAGCACTCAACGATACGTTAGAACTACTTTGCATCGTTATGTACACAATGTAACTTAGAACACCGCGTCTTAAGATCTGGCAAGTTGAGTGCTGGGCCACAGATGGACACGGATAGGCACGGATTAAGATTGATTTATATCATCCCTATCTGTGACAATCTGTGTTAATCCGTGGTTCAAATTCTCTCTTTGTGCCCTTTATTTTCTTGCCATTTTGCGTAGATCTTGGCGTCAAAGGCCTTAACCGGTAGATGGAAGCCCGTAGTTTTTGAGGTGCGCCCCGTCAAGTCCTTCCCACCTCTGACCTCACACTTCGCACTTCCCAGTTTAACGCCCGCCCGTGGCAACCGACTCGAGCCGGCGGGCCATGGCGGCGATTTCTTTGGGATCGGAAGCGCGCAAGATCTCCTGCAACCGTTCGCCTAAGCGCCGGTAAGCGTCCAGGAGTGCTGCGGCCTGGGCATCCGCCACAAGGGTCCAGGACGACGCAAAATCCGGAACAACGGCACGTAAACCGAGTTCATTTTCGATTTTACCGCGCAGGTTTTCCGACGCATCCGGTTCACCATGGACCACAAAAACCTGCTTCGGCTTTGTTTTGAAGTTGGACAGCCATTCGATAAGCCCAACCTGGTCGGCATGGGCCGAATAACCTGAAAGCTCCACGATTTCCGCCTTTACAGCGATTTCCTCGCCGAAGATCGAAACGCTCTTCTCACCGTCGAGGATACGCCTGCCGAGCGTCCCCTGGGGTTGGAAGCCGACAAATACAACCGTAGACTCCGGCCGCCAGAGGTTATGTTTGAGATGGTGCCGTATGCGTCCGGCTTCACACATGCCGCTTGCGGAAATGATCACCATGCCGCCCGGCGTCTGATTCAGCGCGCGGGATTCTTCGGTGGTGACCGAGAACCGGACAAAATTTGAATCCAGCGGGTTTTGACCGGATTTTATCAGGGATTGGGTCTCCTGGTCATAGCATTCCTTGTGCTGGTCAAAGATGCCGGTCACCGCCGTAGCCAGGGGACTGTCTATATATACCTGCATGGGAGGCAGTTCACCCTTATGGTACAGATCGCTAAGGTCGAAAAGCAGGTCCTGTGTGCGCTCAACCGCAAAGGCCGGAATTATCACGTTGCCGCCCCGTTTGTAGGTACGCCAGAGAACGTCGTGAAGCACCGACACTTCGTTTTCTTCAGGGTGCAGCCTGTTGCCGTAAGTGGATTCGATTATCACGTAATCGGCGCTATCCACCACGGTCGGGTCCTTTACAAAACGCTGGCCCGGCCGGCCCAAATCGCCTGTAAACAGAACTTTCAGCGGGACGCCGTTTTCGTAAACCGTTAACAAGACCATCGCCGCCCCAAGGATATGGCCCGCGTTCAAAAAGGTAGCGCTGATTTGCGGAGTAAGGGGTTGGGGCATGTCGTAGCTCACCCCTTGAAAAAAGCTGAGGCTCTTGTCCGCATCCACGATAGTATATATAGGATCTAAAAGCGGTTTCCCCGCACGCCTTGCCTTCCTGTTTTTCTGTTCCACCTCCATCTCCTGGATATGCGCTGCATCGGGCAAAAGAACCGTCAATAAATCCACGGTGGCCGCCGTTGCCAGGATCTTGCCCTTGAAGCCCGTTTTACAGAGGCGCGGGATAAGGCCGGAATGGTCGATGTGCGCGTGGGTTACCAGCAAGTAATCGATTGAAGCGGGGAGAAAAGGAAAGGCTTCGTAATTACGTTCGCGGGTTTCCGGCGGCCCCTGGAACAGTCCGCAATCAACGAGGATACGTGTGCCGCCCGCCTCCACCAGAAAGCAGGAACCGGTCACCGTCCGAGCGGCGCCGTAAAAGCTTAAGCGCATGGTTCACTCTCCTTAAAAATGCGTTGTCTAATTACTTGTTTCTAAAATCTATTCTTTGCCCTTCCGGCAAATCCTGTCGAACCATGCCCATGAAACCAATTTATTATCTTTTAGGAAGGGTACGACCGTATTGTTCCGGTTTTGCAAAAAATTAACCGGAGTCTAACGCAATCTTAACAATTCCGTGTTAGCATAAAGAAAGCAAATTTTAATTTTTGGAGGTACCCATGCGTATAGCCGTGATAGCCGATATTCACGCCAATCTCCCCGCTCTCGAAGCCGTACTCGCCGATATCGCGGGACGGGATGTGGACCTGCTGCTGTGTGCCGGCGACCTGGTTGGCTACGGGCCGCACCCGAACGAGGTGGTTGAACGCATCCGCAGGGAACAAATCGCCGCGGTCTGCGGGAATTATGACGAAACGGCAGCCTTCGACCGCCCGGTGTGCGGGTGCGTCTTCCCGGATAAAGCGGCGCAGGAACTGGGCGAACGCTCTTTGTCCTGGACACAGGCGCACACGAGCGAAGAAAACAAGGCCTTCCTCCGCTCGCTTCCTCCGCAACTCTCTTTTAACATAGAAGAGCATGCCCTCCATATGACACACGGGAGTCCCCGCGCCCGTGACGAGTACCTTTATGCGGAGACACCGGCGGAAACGCTTGCTGAAATGCTTGCGCTGGCCGGCGCCGACATCCTGGTGGTGGGACATACCCACCGGCCGTATCACCGCAACCTGCCCGCCGGCCACGTTATAAACTGCGGGAGCGTCGGCAAACCCAAACACGGTTCCCCCGCCGCAGTCTACGCTCTAATAGATTTAAATAAAGATCCGGCGGTAAGCTTCATTGAAACACCCTACGACGTGGAGCGAACCGTACGGGATATAATTACAGCAGGCCTCCCTGCGGAGTTTGCTGAAGCCTTGCGAATCGGCCTATGATAACGTCCGAGGTCCGAGGTCTAAAGTCCGACGTCCGACGTTAAAAACAGGGAAGAACAATAGGGTACAGGCGGTCAGGAGGTTAAATCATGAGAAACACATTTGTTTTTGACCATCCTCTGATTCAACACAAGGTATCATTTCTTCGCGATAAGAATACCGGTACAAAAGATTTCAGGGAACTGGTCTCTGAGGTAACCATGCTGATGGGATACGAGGTAACAAGGGACATGCCTTTGGAGGAAATTAAGATTGAGACTCCTGTGGGGATCGCCAGAACCAAAGTGGTCTCGACAAAGAAGTTGTTCATTGTCCCCATACTGAGAGCCGGTCTGGGCATGGCGGAAGGGATGCTGAGGCTTCTGCCCACAGTCAAAGTAGGGCATATCGGTATTTACAGAGACCCGGAAACACTTGAAGCAATTACTTACTACCGCAACCTCCCCGGTGACGCGAAAGAACGAGCCGCAGTGGTTCTGGATCCGATGCTGGCCACAGGAGGTTCGGCTTCCGCTGCTATTACAATGATTAAGGAAGAAGGCGTAAAGGTCATAAAGCTCATGTCCATTATTGCTTCTGTAACAGGAATAGACAGGATAAACGCCGATCACCCGGAGGTTCGGATATACTGCGCATCCATAGACGAGCAGTTGAACGACCACGGTTACATAGTCCCCGGTTTAGGAGATGCGGGCGACAGGCTGTATGGGACCAAATAACGCCCGAGACAGTAGCTATGATGATTTCCTATCCTTCATTTTTAGGGCTGAATAAAACGGCAAGTGTACGAACAATTCCTAAGGAAAATATCAGAATGGCGAATCCTATAAGATTCTGCCATACAAGGTTTTCATGTGTGTAAAGAATTACTATAAGCTCCCGAACAACAAAAATGATAAAGGGATCCATCATGCTGTGAAGGCGGAATCGTTTTGCCTTGAAATATTCAATAAAACTTCTAAAAAGTTCTATAATCACTAGGAAAGTCAGGATATCTATAACAGACTGACCAAATCCAAACCCCAGATGTTCTACATTGAACAAGTATTTTGTTGAATATATTATTTTCCCGAGACCTATTAGCAGAATAACAATGATATAGATTATCAAGATATTTATAATAGCTCTTAATGATATTTGAAAAAGTTGTTGAATACTCATCCTGTTCTTATCGATGATCATCATTGCTCCAACTTCTCATTTATTTTCATAGCAACCTACCCCTAGGTTCAAAACACCTCAACAGGAGAAAAATGGTGTTCCCCTGTTTAATTTTAATTAATCGATGTTAAAAGGTTATTAACCCTTTATTAAAAGATCGTATACTAATCGTAAATCGTTTCTCTCATATGGCAAAGGCACAAAAAAAGGGGCCGTTGACATCTCGCAACGGCCTTACTGAGAACCTTATCAGTCCTGGCAGGTAGGGGTTTGCTATTGAACCTTAACGAATATCGGGTTGGAGTAGAACCAAAGGTCTTCATAAGCCTTGCTCGCGTCGTTTACGCCCATTAAATCGTCGCACAGCGGGTTCCCATCCGCGTCTGTTTCATTTTCGACACCTGCACCCAGGTTGGTGCCCCTTAACCTGAAGTACTGGTCCTTTTGGACCTTCTTTAAATTGTATTTAACAACACACCAACCGTTATCGCACACTTCCCAATCATCGCTGCTGAACTTGGCCACAACCCTGGCGGTTTCGTTTGTGTCCCTGTTGTATGCGGTGGTGCCGGGCTCAGCCTTTCCGGTTACATTGCCGGCTATCAGATCAATATGATCTACCTGTGGTATATCACCGTTGTTGTTAGCAGCGGGACTCTTGAAGCGGATCGTGATTTGCGCGTTGTCACCTTTATTTACTGTCATAGTCTGGCCCATAACCGCCACTTTCCCACGGCTCTTGATATTGAAATCGAGCTCGTTGATCAGGTCCCCCTGCACGGCAAAGGAATTGCCGGAACGCAGGCCGTCGATCAGCGAATCGTAGCTGTTGTCGCTGACCCACGTATAGCTTTTCGCGTATTCACCGGGCCAGAAATCATTTGTTGTCTTGTGAAAGTCGGAGTTTACGAAGATCCAGAATTTGCGGCCTTCCCCGAGGAGGGCGTCCCATAGCCCCCCGACTTTTGCAACCATATAATCGGCGCCGCCGTAAGTACGCGCCTTGTATGTGTTATCGCCCAAATCGTTGTCGTAACCACCTCTTCCCGCTTCCTTCTGATGACCGGGCAGGCCTTCAAAACCGAAGCACACATCAGGCGCCGCGTTATTAAAATCACGGATGTCGGCGACGGAAAACTTGAGCTTGCGCGAGGGGTGGTTAATGAGGAAGTAGCTTGCATCGGGATAATTGTCCTGCAGCCACTTCGCGCCCGCCACAGCGTCGGCGTGGGTGACGTTCTTCTTTTCCAGCCCTTCCGAACTCCTGCTGTTGTCATTATCCGCTGCATCAAAGATGTACTCGAAATCGCTGATCGCCGTCGGCTCGTCCGCTACAATGCCGACGCTCGCGTGTTCGTGGGTGGGAACGTTCCATTCCAGCCCCTGAACGAGAAGCTTATCGGGGTGCTGAACCCTTAAGTCTTCAATAATAGGAAAGGAATAATCCCTCAGGGTAATCCAGCGCCAGAGCGCATAGGGAAAGGCATTCCCTTCAGGGTCTCTTGCGGAAAGGCCGCCATGCTCCGAGTTGGCCATCCAGTCCAGGCCGTAATGGAAAGCTTGGTCTACCACTTCTTTTTGGGTGTTGCTGCCGTCTGTAAGGTACGTATGGGTGTGAAAATCTCCTGCTACCCATTTGCCGTCCTTCAGCACACTTGTGCTGCTTTGAGCATAAACGGCGGAAACAAACAGCATTACGATCACAAGGACAACTGCCGCGATTAATGCAGGCTTGCGGTTCACGACTATTTTCACTTCGCTTCTCCTCCTTGTCTTTAAATTTTTAACCTCCGGCTGTTCACATCCGGAACGGTCTCGGTCTTCTTAAAAGTTTGTCTCGGTTAACGCGTTCCCCACACTTCTAAAGGTCTGTCAACACCCCCTTTTTCGTTTCTAATAAGGGATGGTATCAGGTAAAGGTTAAGGTTTTATTTTAATGGGGTTAAAAACGCGTTAAATAACGGACTCTGTTAAGGCATAAACACAGTTTCCTATACAACAAAAAAAAGGGGAACCGGTGAGGCCCCCCTGCTTTGATGAACCGTATCCTTTTAATCATATCTTTTAGGGCTTCCGCTCCACCTGCATCCCCGTAGCCGGGAAGTAGTGCAAGTCTTTCACCAGGCCCTGCTGGATCTCGTCGCTGAGAATGTAGTCGATGAACGCCTTCACTGTTTTGTTTGGCTCGCCCTTCGTGTACATGTGCCCGTAAGACCAGAAGGGATACTTGCCGCTGCTGATGTCCGATTCGGTGGGCCCCGTGCCGTCGATCTTAACGGCCTGAACCTTGTCGTCCAGGTAAGCGATACCCAGGTAGCTCACCGCCCCGGCCGTCTCGCTGACAATCTTGTGGACCGTACCGGAAGAATCCTGCTCCGCATCACCCTTTGCCTCTTCCGTGCCGTCCATCACGTACTTCTTGAATGTCGCCCTGGTGCCGGAACCTTTGGCACGGTTGACCAGGAAGATCTTCTGATCCTTACCGCCGACCTGTTCCCAGTTGGTTATTTTGCCCGTAAAGATATCCTGAATCTGTTTCTTCGTAAGATTGTCCACACCCACGCCCGGGTTGGTCACCACGGCGAAGGCCTGAACGATCACCTTATGGTCTACCAACTGTGACGCATCAATACCCTCTTTCTCTTCGGCGAAGATATCGGAGTCACCAATGTCGCAGGCGCCCTGACCGACCTGGCTGAGTCCGGTGCCGCTGCCGCCGCCCTGAACGGTAATTTGAACATTGGAGTTTTTTTCCGTAAACTTCTTCGAGGCTTCTTCAATGAGCGGCTGCATCGCCGTAGAACCGACCGCCGTGATGGATCCGGAAAGGGCTTCCGGCGCTGCCGCCTGCGGTGAAGGAGTCGTCTCGGTTTCCTTTTTGGCGCCGCAACCCGTCGCAAATACAATTACTGTTACAAGTACCGCCGCCATTATAAGTAACCAGCCTTTTTTGCACAAAACACTATTCCTCCTTAAATTAAAATTGGCTTAAAACTAACGATATACTCTATTGTTGTCCGACTTAGTAACCTGCCTCGTTCCCCCTTTCACGAACAATTGTTTAAATCCCTGATTTCCACTATAACTAAAGCATGTTAAAAGGACGTTATCTTAGAGTTAAAAATGGGTTAAGTTTAAATAGCTTTACGGTTCTTTGAACCTGTAACCCATACCGCGTATCGTCTCGATGAACTGCGGATCTTCCGGATCGGCCTCCAGCTTCCGCCGGAGGTAGCGGATATGTACATCCACCGTTCGGGTCTCTCCGGTAAGTTCGTAGCCCCAGATGGCCGAAAGCAATTCTCCACGGGTAAAAACCCGTCCCGGACGCATCGCCAGGTGCAGCAGGAGGGCAAATTCTTTAACAGAAAGCTTTATCTCCCGGTTCCTCAAGAAAACACGGAATCGTTCCGGGTAGATCGCCAGTAACCCTCGTAAAATCTCCTTCTCCGCCTCCTGAAATATGGCGGGGAGCACCCCGCGGCGGCGGAGCTTTGTCTTAACGCGCGCCATAAGCTCCCGCGGACTGAATGGTTTGGTCACATAATCATCAGCGCCCAGTTCGAGGCCGAGAACCTTGTCCGTCTCTGTATCTCTTGCCGTCAAAATCACAACGGGAATCTGCGCGGTCTGAGGGTCCGATTTAATTCGCCTGCAGACTTCAAAACCGTCCAACTTGGGCAACATCAGGTCCAGCAGAATCAAGTCCGGCCGTCTCTGCTGCACAAGCTTCATTGCGGTTTCGCCATCGGCGGCGAAAAGCGTCCGAAACCCCTCATTCTCAAGGTTGAATCTAAGAAGTTCACGAATGGGTTCTTCGTCATCCGCCACCAGGATGAAAGCGGCCACTGTCGTCACCCCTTCATCTTTTTAGGTACAAAACCGTTCAAGGTTGTCTATCGGTTGACCCAGCGGTCTTTACCACCCTGATTCAACAATAACATTGGTTTGTTAAATAACGTTTAGATTAAGGTTAAATTTAGGTTAAACAACCGCGAGGCGTTAGGGAGTCCGATAGGTTCCTTCCCAACAGGTGTTGTGACAAAAAGCAATATATGATCAATGGGGTTTTACCCTCGTATGAATGGGAAGCCAACTTTAGACGAAAGGGGAATGATGTATGGAAGGGTTTAAAGAGAGTCTATTTACACACTTAAGTATCAAAACCGCCGCAGCACGTCTGCCGACCGGAATCCGCGGCGGCCTCGCAAGCCGGCAGGTAAGAACGTTACACCGAGGTCAGGCGCCGTGCGAAACGGCGGGCAATCCAACGGGCGAGCATGTTGAATATCAGCAGGACAAGCACCAGCACGGCCGCTGAGCCGTCCGCCACCCGGCGGATATCCGGGATCAGGGCTTCGGAGTTGATCTTCCAGATGTGTACCGCCAGCGTTTCCCCCGGGCGGAAGGGATTCCAGGGTGAGGTGGGATGCAGCAGGTTAACCTGGCTGAAGTTGAGGTGCGGCGTCGTGATGCCCGCCGTAAAGAGGAGCGCCGCCGCTTCACCGAACACTCTTCCGGCAGCGATTATGATTCCGGTGATCAATCCCGGCAAGGCGCAGGGGAGGACCACCCGATACGTGGTCTGCCACCTGGTGGCCCCGAGGCTCAAGCTTGCCTCGCGCCAGCTGTGCGGTACGGTACGGAGGGTTTCCTCGGTTATACGGACCATCAGAGGCAGATTGATAACGGTCAACGCAAGAGCGCCCGCCGCAAGGGAGTAACCGAGTCCGAATTTCGTAACAAAGATAAGGAGGCCGAAGAGCCCCACGACTATCGACGGCAGCGAGGTAAGCGTTTCGATGCTCAGGCGGATAATATTGGTGAAGGTATTCTGGCGCGCGTATTCCGCAAGATAAATCCCGCCGAACAGACCGACCGGAACCGTCAGCGCCATGGAGAGGAATAAAAGATAGAAAGAATTAAAGATGTTGGGGCCAATGCCCCCTCCAGCCCGTATCGCCTTCGGGGCTTTCGTTAAGAAGTCAAGGTCGATCGCTTGATAACCGTGCACGAGGATATATCCGAGAAGGAGGGCTAAGATAAGGATAACGAAGCCGGCTCCAAGCCAGAAAAACCCGGTGGCCAGTAGATCTTTGGTCTTAGCCTTCACCAGCTCGACACCTTCTTCCCGATTGTACGGATTGCAAAAATAAAGAGAAAAGAAATCAGCAGCAGTATTGCGGCCATAAACCAGAGGGCGTCGTTCCAGAGCGAGCCCTGGACCGTGTTACCCATATCCATGGTAATGCCGCTGGTCAGGGTGATGATCGGATCCAGGATGGAATGAGGGATTTCCCGCTTGTTGCCGATCACCATCTGCACCGCCAGCGCCTCGCCGAAGGCGCGCGCCAGAGCCAGCACCACTCCCGTTAGAAGCCCCTCCCGTGCCGCGGGAAGAAGCACCATCCTGACGGTCTGCCACCGCGTGGCCCCGAGAGCGTACGCCGCTTCCTTAAGATGAGAGGGAAGGGCGCGGAGCGCATCGAAGGAAACACTGGTGACGGTGGGCAGGATCATCACGGACAGGACCGCCGCGCCGGCGAGGAGGCTGAATCCCGTTCCTCCAAGGTTTTCTCTCACAAACGGCACCAGGATGCTTAGGCCGATGTAACCGTAAACCACTGAAGGGATGCCTGCGAGAAGTTCAATCACGGGCTGTAAAACTTGCTGCCCCAACCGGGGCGATATGTTGGACATAAACACGGCCACTGTAATCCCGAAAGGCGCACTGACCACCGCCGCCAGCGCCGAAGCTATGATCGAACCAACCATAAAAGTCAGGACACCTACCTGCGGTCCCCCGAGTTCCGCCGCTCTGTCGGGCCACCAGTTGACACTGAAGATGTTTGCCAGACTGATCTTGTGAACAAAAAATATAGAAAGGCCTTTCCATCCCAGAAAAACAATAATCGCTATGGTCAAGCCGATGGCTATCGAGGCACAGACGAATGTTACCGTATACCCGGCAAACTCACGCCTCAGGTTGGGGTTAAGCCATTGCATCAGCGTTCGACCTGAATCCCGTTAACCGGAAAGTAATACATCTCTTTTACGAGGCCTTGCTGTACCTCGTCGCTGAGAACATAATCTATAAACGCCTTGACCACGCTGTTCGGCTGGCCCTTTGTGTACATGTGCCCGTACGACCAGAACGGGTACCTGCCGCCGGCGATATCAGCTTCGGTAGGAGCCGCGCCGTCTATCTTGATGGTCTTCACCTTATCATTAAGGTAAGCGATAGCCATATAGCTTACCGCTCCGTCCGTTTCACTGACGATCTTGTGAACAGCGCCGGATGAATCCTGTTCGGCGTCGCCCTTGGCTTCTTCTATCCCATCCATGACGTATTTCCTGAATGTGGACCGGGTGCCTGAGCCTTTTGCCCGGTTGACCAGGAAGATCTTCTGATCCTTCCCGCCGACCTGTTTCCAGTTGGTTATTTTACCTGTAAAAATATCCTGAAGCTGTTTCTTGCTAAGGCTGTCAACTCCCACACCCGGGTTTGCCACCACGGCGAATGCCTGAACCACAACCTTGTGGTCCACCAACTGTGAGGAATCAATACTTTCTTTCTCCTCGGCAAAGATGTCGGAGTTTCCGATGTTGCAGGCGCCCTGGCTCACCTGGCTTAATCCCGTGCCGCTGCCGCCGCCCTGAACGGTAATCTGCACATCCGGATTCTTTTCATAGAATGCCGTCGCTGCTTCCTCAACAAACGGCTGCATCGCGGTGGAGCCGACTACGATGATTTTTCCCGAAAGCGCTGCCTGTCGGGAAGGAGGGTTCCCGGCGCCACACCCCGCGGCAACCGCCATAACGACAACCAGCGCGGCAGCTAGTGCAATCATCCAGCTTTTTCTGCGCAAGATTGATATTCCTCCTTATAGACAATCTAATATATATTTCACATTAAAGCGTCTTGTAATATATCCCAGGATATATCTTCTATATCCCCCCTCTGACTTGATCCGTAAACCTCTTACTAAAGTTTACCTCTCTTCTGTTAAGACAACGTTACCGTTACGTTAAAAAAATGTTAAATCTGCTTCGCCTTAAAGATAAATAAGTTTGACAGCCCTTTTGCCTTGACAACAGGCCCGGTTTTCCATAAGCTTGAGTTGATGACGCATAACTAACAGGAGGAGACTGGTCCGTGCCGATCTATGAATTCCGCTGTAAAGTCTGCGGGCATCGTTTCGAAAGGTTGTGCCCGTTAGGGGAGACGGGAGAGAACCTTATATGCCCGGCCTGCGACACCCCCAAACCCGAAAAGCTGATCTCGTTCTTTGCCACCAAAGGCGTCGAAGGCGGTAAAGGGGATTCCTGCACCACCTGTAATACAACCTCAAGCTGTTCTACCTGACGCTGAACCAATAAGACCAGTTTGGTCTTAAAATCACAGTTCCGCAAAAATACCACCGCGAACCAACAACTCTCCAGAGACGTAGTGACCCCGGCTCCCCTACACGGAAACCGGGGTCAAATGTTATGTTCCTGATTTCGGACCGAGGACTAAGGACTTTCGACTTCGGACTTTTTTATCCCTACCTCGGGAAGGCGGCGGGTATTCCGCCGTCGACAGGCAAGGTGGCGCCGGTCGTGGGCGTCTGATCAGTG
>JBFMBL010000006.1:0-5033 GCA_040755195.1 Bacillota bacterium | reverse complement strand
GTTCCTGATTTCGGACCGAGGACTAAGGACTTTCGACTTCGGACTTTTTTATCCCTACCTCGGGAAGGCGGCGGGTATTCCGCCGTCGACAGGCAAGGTGGCGCCGGTCGTGGGCGTCTGATCAGTGGCGAAGAAAACGACCGCATTGCCCACGTGTTCGGCAAAAACCTCGGCTTTCAGGAGGTTCCGCTCTCTGTAATACTGCCGCAATCCTTCCGGGTCCAACCCTCTGGCTTTCATCCGGTCAGGACCCACCACATCCCAGAGACCGGAAGAAATCTCGCCCGAGCCAAAGACGGCATCGGCGTTGATCATGTTGACCTTTACGCCCATAGAAGCCAGTTCCAGCGCCGCAATCTTCGATATCTGGTGCGCGGCCGCTTTCGAGGCGCTGTAGGCGCCGAACGCGGGCCCGGGATCGAATACGTTCTTGGAACTGTTCACGACGATATTACCCCCGGTTCCTTGACGCCTGAAGATTCCCGCCGCCGCCTTGATAAGGTTGAATACGCCTAGAAAATTAACACTCATTACTTCTTCAAGCTTGTCCGCTTCAAGGTGCTCGATTTCAGCCACGTGGGCGATCCCGGCGTTCGGGACCACGACGTCGATTCCCCCGAAGAGACAGCAAACCCGGTCAAGCCCTGCCTCCACCGCGCCGTAATCGGTTACATCCATAACCAGGGTCTCGATATTAAGCGGGTTGTGTTTTGCGGACAACACCTTTTTAACCCTGTTCAACCTTTCCGCGTTTATGTCCGCCAGCACCACCGCCGCGCCCGCCGCTAGCAGCCTGTCGCCTATTCCCACCGCCATGGCGCCGCCGCCGCCCGAGACGAAGGCGGCCTGCCCCTGCAACGGAAGGCCGCCCGACTTACCGAGCTTTTTCTGCTCCAGGCTCCAGTACTCCATATCGAAAAGCATGTGGTCCGGCAGCGCGACGTACTCACCTAAAGCTTTTGCCTTTACCTTCGCGCGGATGGTGTGCTCCGCAAGGTCGGCGGCTATTTTGGCGGCCTTCCTGGTGTTTCCCGCCGCGATAATGCCCACGCCCGCAACCAGGAAGACCCGCGGGTACGGGTCGAGCCGCTTTCTCTCCGCGCCTTTCTCGCGCACGCAACTGTCGAAATAGTCGTTGTATTCCTTCTTAAACCGCTCCACAAGCAGCCGTATCTTCTGGCTGTTGGTCTCGTCGTCCCCGTCCACACCGTCCACGTAAACATACCTTCCCTTGGTACGAATGACATGATCGGGAGTCATCAGCCCCGAGACACAAAACTCCGGCGCTTCTTTCGACAAAGACGCCTCGATGAGGTCTCCGGATTCCCGCACCTCAAGGATGAACCGTTTCAACTTTCCATCACTTCCGGTATGCGCCAGCGCCCCCCTTACGGCCTGGCACGTCATTGATATCGCCTGCGCCCTGTTGCTCGGAACTTGAAGCTCCGTGCGTTTCGTCAGCAGGGTTCTGTCTTTCGCTTTCGAGGCGATATACTCCTCCGCCAGGGTCACGTATTTTACGGTCCGCTCGTAAGAGCTTCTCGCGTCGTCGCCGAAGGTGAACAGCCCGTGGTTGAGAAGAACTATCGCCTCGACATCCGGATTTTTCTCGTACAGTTCGTAAACGGCTTTGGCAAGCGGAAAACCGGGCATGATGAACTCCAGAACCGCTATCCTGTCCCCCAACGCTTCTTTAATAAGTTTTTCGTGATCCTTCTGGTTGGTCAGCATCAGGATGCTGTCTGCATGGGTGTGGTCGATGAACTTATGGGGCAGGTACGCGTGGAGCAGTGTCTCAACGGAAGGGTCGGGCGAGCTCGCGTCCATCATATGCGTGCGCAACTGGTTGACCATTTCTTCGTCAGACATGCCGTCGAGGACCCGGAGCCTGCGCAGGTACTCCAGGTCAAGGCACGGGAACCCCTGCGGCTCGATGGTCGCCAGGTCCCAACCGCTTCCTTTGACGAACAACACGTCATTCTCGTTGCCGAAGATGTCCCTTACCCTGGATTTTACCGATGTATTGCCCCCGCCGTGAAGAACAAGTTCGCCTTCCCTCCCGAGAAGATGGGAGGTGTAAATCCGTAAAGCCAGGTCTTCGGGGTAACCGGTATATCTTTGAATGTATTTCCCGGCTTCTTCATCGTTGTACAGACTTAGCATAATCCCGAGCCCAACGGTATTAAAACCGGCGGGCTATTTAATCACCTTCTCTCTTTAGAGTCATCCTTCAAATGCTGGCCATGCGAATGATCGGACCCAACGCGGCGCTGGCGGGAATCCTGGCCGTCGGCTGTGCCCTTACCCTGCTTCCCGGCGCGCAAGGCCCAACCGGACAAACAACCAGGGCCCGCCCAGGGTGATCCACAGGGCGACGACTGCGTACCTTAGAAAACGGAACCACGGCGACGGCGGGAGCAAGACGCGCAGTCCCAGCCACAAAACTACAAGGACCGCCAGTCCCAAAGCCAGCCTACCCGCTTGCTGCACCGGGCTTCCCTGCGTTCTATAACGCACGAACTGCCTTTCCAGGACGGCCCCAACCCCGACGCCCATAAGCAATCCCATATCGCGAGTCCCACTTTCGTTCAAGGCCGGAACCAAAAGCGCCAGGGGGACAGACAAAGCGATCAACAACACGACAAAGGGCACCAGCCGCAATCTCCTTGACAGCTTTACGCCTGCCTGAAAGAGCACAAGAACAACAATTCCTGCAAGCCAGCCGCCCACAACGTCGTGGGGAAAGTGAACGCCGAGATAAACGCGCGAAAAACCTATAAAAAGGGGCAACGCAACCGCCAGCAGCCAGGCTGCCGGACTCCGTAACCAGAGCGCGGCGTACCCCCACAGGGCAACCGCGTTCTGGCTGTGACCGCTCGGGAACCCCCATGAGGTTTCATGCTGGAGTATGGCAATACGTGGGTCCCACGGGCGGGGGCTGTGAAATAACCCCTTTAAAAGGCCGTTGGTGTAATCATTAAAAATTAGGACCACGCCGATGCATAAGCCGAGTTCGCGGCTCAGGCACCAGAAGATAAACGGGAGGACCAGGTAAAACCACTCCTCCCCCATCAACGTCAAAAAGTTAAAAACCCCGTCCAGGAACGGCGTTCTGAAGGACTGGACCCACAGGATAAAACCGGTCCCCCAGGTAAAAAAGCTGTCGGGAAATATGATTATTTCACTTCCTTATCCGTCTTTGATGTTAAATCTCACAGCGCTAAGGCTTCAAGCCGGACGCAACGACCTAAGTTTCGCCTCAATTATGACCCCACCCGCCATCGAAGCCCGGACGTCGATCAACCGCTGGTTGCGCGAACCGCGGAACGGGAGCGTCAGGTCCCGCTCGGCCAGAACAAAAGGGCCGTCGATAAGGATATCCGTTACCGCAAGCAGGTCCTGGATCGCTTTGTAGGGGACGGTTCCTTTGACATTCATTTCATTAGATGTCAAAGGAACCGTCCCCAAAAGCTCTTCGAAGGTATAACCTGTGTAAGTCACTATGTCGTAGCCTTTAGTACGGAGAGCCCGCCCGAGAGCTGCAAAAGAAGCTGCTTGCAAGAAGGGATCCCCGCCGGAGAAGGTCACTCCCTTAAGCAACGGGTTGCGTACGATATCGGCAACCAGTACCTCCAGGGAAGCCTCGTAACCGGCTTCCGGGTCCCAGGTCTCCGGGTTGTGACAACCCGAACACCGGTGCGGGCAACCCTGCGCAAAGACCACGTAACGCAAACCGGGGCCGTCAACCACGCTCTCGCGCACCACGCCTGCAAGCCGGATCGCTGTTTTTTCTTCAGAACCGGACACCCTCAACCCCCCTGTGAAAAAGAAGACGGCCCCCGCGGCATAACACGTCCCGCAGGGGCCCCCCGCGTTGTTTAATGTACCACTCCCGGCGCGCCGAGGTGAACCACCCTGTTCTTCAATTCCGAAACCTTGGCGTCGTTGAAGCGGTCGACCGTGGAAAGGTAACCGGTTATCCGCCGCACTCTTCTGATCGATGTCGAGCCGCATTTCGGACATTCGTCGCCTAAGACACCGGAAAAACTGCAGTGCTCGCAAAAGTCCACCGGGAAGTTTATCCCGACGTAACCCATATCGTTTTGCGCCATATGGCGGAGGATCGCCTCGACCGCCTCGGGGTTGTCCACCGGCGGGGAGGGGAGCTCTACGTAACTGATGTGCCCGGCGTTGCAGAATTTGTGGTAGGGACCCTCAAGTTCGATCTTGCGGAAGCACTCCGCCGGAAAGTGAACCGGTACGTGGAAGGAGTTGGTGTAATAATCCCGGTCGTTGACGCCGGGAACGATCCCGAACTCCCTCCGGTCCGGCTTTATGAACCGTCCGGCCGTTCCTTCCGCCGGCGTGGCCAGAAGGGTATAATTCAAGTTGTACTTGTCGCAAGCCTCGTCTATTCTTTGCCTGAGCCACCCGACGATCTCCAGCCCGAGTTCCTGGGCCCCGGCGTCTTGGGCATGGTGCTTCCCGACAAGCGCCACGAGCGCTTCCGCCAGCCCTATGAAACCGAGGGACAGCGTCCCGTGTTTGATCGCCTCCTCGACGGGGTCCTCCGGTTTCAATCCCGCCGCCTCAAGATATAACCCCTGGCCCATGACAAACGGTATGTCTTTGACTTTCAGCTGCGCCTGGAGCCGGTAGCGGTGATAAAGCTGCTCTATGCCGAGCTGGGTAATCTCTGCGAGATGCTTGTAAAACTTCTTTATGTTCCGCTCCGCCTTGAGAGCCACCCGGGGGAGGTTAATGGTCGTGAATGAAAGGTTGCCGCGTCCCTCGGCCACTTCCGGGCCGCGCCGGTTGGCCATAACCCGCGAACGGCACCCCATATAAGAAACCTGCTCGCCGTAAGGAGCGTTAAAGCTGGCGTCCATGAAGCTGAATGTCGGATTCAGCCGTTTTGACGCCACCCTTACGGCCAACTGGAAAAGATCGTAGTTCGGGTCTTCCGGGCTAAAATTCACGCCCTTTTTAACCCTGAAGATAATGTTCGGAAAGATGGGAGCTTCGTTCCTTCC
>JBFMBL010000005.1:9081-86861 GCA_040755195.1 Bacillota bacterium | reverse complement strand
TGAAAAGCTGCAAACCGGGGCAGAGATTTCAACGGGTTCTCCAAACCCTTTTGCCGCTCCCGTAGCGCGAAATGGATCCACGGCTGTTAACGCAGGAGCCGGCGCAAGTATAGGCGCTAAGGTAAACGTTAACACCGCGGATTCAGCCGCTCTCGATACCCTGCCGGGGGTCGGTCCTGCCACAGCGCAAAAGATTATTGAGTACCGTACCGCAAACGGCCGGTTTACCTCTGTTGAGGAGGTTATTAAATTACGTGCCGTGTCATTGTTTATAGACTCTGCATGGTCTAGCAGGCCGGTGCCTGCAGGATTAAAGTAGTAATCAATGTTAAAATCGTATTTCTTGCCGGGCGGTCCTGGGTATATGGTAATCCCCTTCACTAACATCATGACAATTTTACGTTTTGCTTCCCATGATAAGGCTTTTTCTGTTTTTAGTCTCAGTAGTTTCAATAGTCGCGTCAGTTCCTTTACGCGTGCCGAAATGTTCTCTTGATTCTTAATCTTGGCATGCACGTCCCGGAGTTTCCCGGTCAACTCCTCCCTTTCCTTGGTCATTCGGGACATTTGTTCTTCTACGTCGTTTATGGCGATAAAACCCCGCCGATACAGGTCTAAAACCTGCTGCCGTTCTTTATCTTTTGACTTTAGGGCATGCTCGATTATTTCTTTTTCTTTGCAGAGTTCCTTCCCGTCCGGGACGTTTTTGATCATGCCTTCCAGCGCCGGGCCGGGGTTATTTAAAAAAGATAAAACTCCGTTCCATACGTCGTTTTCCAGTTTATCCGCGTTTACATTGGGATTTCCGCAGTTTTTGGTGTTGATGTATCGCTTGCTGCCGCAAAGATAGTGCCGTTCCATGTACTCCCTGCCGCCGGATAGATAGCGTTTTACCGAGCGGCCGGAGTACTTTCTCCCACAGTTTCCGCATATAACCAGGCCGGTTAAAAGATATCGATGGGTGGGCTTGTACCAGTTATTGCGGCTATGCTCCGCCACGACATCGCGCGTGCGGTACCACAGATCTATTTCGATCAGTGGAGGAGCCTTGCACTCAATCCGCTGGTCTTTGTATTTAAGCACTTTTTCTCCTATATAAAGCGGATTGGTTGTGATACGGTAGATAGGCGGCGGCGTCCAGCCGCTTTTTGCTTTGTTTTTGCGTCTCTGAATGATGCTGGCAGCCGGTATCCCCAAAGAATTTAAGTAATTCACAACCTGGACGGTTGTGTACCCTTGGTTCCCGACAAGATGAAAGATCATTCTCACAACCCCGGCCGGCGTCAGGCCGGTATCGTTGATCGGGGTTTCGTCCGGGGTTAATGTGCCGTCGTCATTCTTCTTGTAGCCGAACGGGGCCGGTCCCGGCCACACTCCGTTTGCCACAGCACGGAAGATACCGGCTTGGGTACGTTCTTTGATCGTCTCGCGTTCGAGGTCCGCGACGCCGGCCAGGATTGTTAAAAGAAACCGTCCGGTGGGGTCCTGGGTGTCAAACGGTTCTGTCATTGACCTGACGCGGACGCCGTGCTGCTCGATGACATGTACAGCGTTTAGGATCACCCGTGCGGATCGTCCCAGCCGGTCAAGGCGGTGCAGCAGGACCTCGCTGACCTGGCCCCGCCTGACGGCGTCCATCAGATCTTGCCCGCCCGTACGATCTTCCAGGGGGATTACGCCCGAGATGCTTTCATCGGTGAAAAAGACCAGGGTTCCGAGTTGGTGAAGTTCAGCATACTTTTGGGCAAAGTCAATTTGGTTTTGGATCGTCTCGTTACGGGTCTGCTCTTCGGTGGAAACCCGGCAGTAGACAGCAATCACTTTCCTTCCTTCTCTTTCCGCCTGCCGGCGATCGCGAACGCGGCCGCGGTGATCCCAGCGATAGCCAGTCCGCGCAATGCTGTGGCGCCTACGTCGACGCGGCTTGTTTCGATTATAGGCCGCGGCCGGTATGCTATTCCCGAATGGTTTGGATCATACGCGGGATTTTTTATGGTATCTGTATACCTTACCGGGAATGCTGCGATTGCGAGAAAAAAGCAAGCACTTCCTGCAAATAAAACAACCTTCTGTATGGTGTTCAAATCCATCCCTCCCACAAGTCAGGGTTTAATAGGTGTCGAAACTTCCTGATTTTTACCCCACCGGTTCGCAGTTTATGTCTAAAAATCCGGAGCTTGTCTATTGCAAAACTCGGCGTCACTCCAAAGAAATCTGCTAACTCAAGGATATTTGTCGCCTGGCGCAATGTTGCGGCAACTTCGGCATCCGGCATCATGTGATTAGTGGCCCAAATGATCGCCCGGTACTCATCTCGGTTTACAGCGATAGTACCAGTGTAATCTCGAGCCACCAGAATATTTGCGCCGCTGGTGGTGAAGTGGTGCCCTACCTCGTGCGCCAAAGTGCAGTCATGCTCTACCTGTCCCATTTGATCGTCGAGTAAGATGATGGGTAGCCCGTGGTCGCGCAGGTAGACGCCTTTTAGCCGCTCGGGAGTGCGACGCAGCGGCAGGTAAACCACTTCAATGCCTTCCCGTTCAATGGTCTTCCATAAAGACGCAATTTTAGGGGTCATTTGCTCCTTCTCTTCCGATGGGCGCGCGCTGTCTTTCGACCAACCTCTATCATTGCCTGGGCCTCCGGTGACAACGGCATTCGTTCGATCCGGCCGTCTGCGTGGGTAAGGACGATCTCTGCACGCACCGGCGATTGAATAACCACTTTCTCGTCAGAAAAATAATCGAGACTTACGCCGGCCAGGCGAGCGATTTTAGTCAGCACCTTCAGCGGTGGCTTGCAGGTACCGCTTAGATATTGTGTAACTGTTGGCCGGCTTCTGTCTATCAGTCGGGCAAGATCGTCATGCGTCCAGCCCTTTTCTTCTACAATTAGCCGGAGCTTTTCGTGCAACTCCAAAAAATCCACCTCCGTTCCTTCTGGTTTGTTATCCCTACCTATTAAATATATCAACCTTTGTTAGTGTTGCCAACAAGTTTCCTCCGACAAAATTTTTTAAAAAATTTTTTTTAAAACAGTTGACGGGGTTAGCAGCATCAACTATAATGTTGGTAGAATCAACGCGGAGGTGGTAACAATGAAGCATACACTGAAAGAACTGCACGAAAAAGCGAAGCGAACCCATGCGGATATTGCAAAAGAAGTCGGTATTTCTCGCCCGTTCTACACACAGATACTGGCTGGGAAGGAACGTCCATCATTGCCTGTCGCACGGCGTATAGCGCAAGTGTTTAGAGTGTCGCTTGACGAGATTATTTTTGGCGTCGAAGTTGATAATATCAACCAGGGAGGTGAAAAAAACAAACATACTGCATTGGACGAAAGCGATAACGCACATTGAAGTCGGCGGTAATTCCGTCAAGGAACTGGAGGAAGTGACCATGGGACAGGTGAGGTTTTTCCCGGATGAAGACAGGATGCGCAGGGCGATACTGTTCGTTCTTAGTCAGCCTCTTGACGAAGACCCGAAATTCTTTGATCCCGAAACTCTACCCGAGGGATATCTCGGGGAAAGGGAGGATGAAGGCGATGTTCCGGAGGCTAATGGAATCCTATCGCGTCTGGAGATACAAGAGGCAATGGCTAAAACGCTGGGCTGATTACTTCCAGTCCGGCGGCGTAATCCGGTAAGGACCAGCTTAAAGAAAGGAGCTGAGTAATATGGCGATTAAAGGTGTGTCTGATATCAAAAGGCTCCCGCGGCTGGGGAAGATCCGGCTGGGCGAGAAAGACGTTTCGAAGCGGACGGGGCAGGAGTATCCGAAGGCAGTTGACTACTTCGTTTGCCCGCCCGAGGTCCAGAAGGTCTACGGGGAGAAGCCCCGGGCACTGGATATCATGTTCCCAGTCGAAGACGAGGAAATCTTTTTCCCGCAGTGGTACAAGCGTTACGGTAGCTCGACCGGCCTGCTCTGCAAGGGCGATGGGGAGCGGGCGACGGCGATTGACCCGGAAACCGGGGGGATTCAGGAGACCGAGTGCTGCCCTGATGAGTGCGAATGGTTCTTAAAAAAACACTGTCGACGCCTGGCGAACATCCGGTTTTTGCTGCCGCGGGTTCCGGGACTTGGCGTCTGGCAGATCAACACAACGAGCTTTCACAGCATTGTCAACCTCAACAGCGTCATAACGATGATCCGGGGGGTAACAGGAGGCCGCATCCGCATGATCCCCTTAAAGCTCACTCTCAAGTCACAAGAAGTTACTCCCGGCGGTAAAAAAAAGATTGTTTACGTACTGGACCTCGTGGCGCCGTTCACACTAGATAAGCTGATCAACTTCGCACAAAAGGCCCTCCCCGAATTTACGGTCGACAAGCCCGACGACAACGACCGCCCGGAGGATCTCTATCCTGACGCGGTCCTGAACAAAGAAGACCCGGAGCCGTTCACCCTGGACGCGCAGACCGCAGAGCCGCCGGTGCAGAAGACGATACCGCAGGCCTCCGCCGGCAACGGCAAGACCAAGAAGGAGCAAAAAGCGGAGCAGGCTACAGCAGACCGGGCGGCCGCCACGCAGACTGACGCTCATAAGCAGTTTATAGCTGAGACGGATGCGCTGCTGGAGAAGGAGCTGCACGCGACTTGGGACAAGCTCGGGACACCGCACGCAAAGCGGAAGGCGCAGCTTGCGAAGCCTAACCTGGACAAAGAAAAGCTGCTTGAGGCTTTGCGGGCTGAGATCCAGCGGCGAGAAGAAGCCGAAGTGCCGGCAGCACAGGCCCCTCCTCTGACCGTAGCGCAGCCGGCGCAGCAGAGTTTCTTTTAGGAGGTGCGATATGACGATTATCGATGAACGAACGCAGATCGTGTCCCGGAAAACCTTAAAGTCACAAGCGCCGCGGCAGCGGTTGGGTTTCGAGGAAACGGGCCCCGGTCAACTGGACATAAAAGCGGATATCAACAGCAAGGAGTTTGTTCTGATGTGCGCGGAAGGTATGGTGTCTTTCATTAAAAACCTGAAAGAAGCGGGGATAATCTGATGAAAAACGTTGAGATGAAGGTGGACGGCGATAAGTTGCACATCATCGTTGACCTGTCGAGGGAGTTCGGTCCTTCGTCATCCGGGAAGACGACCATCGTCGCCAGCACGGAAGGAAGCGCTGCGGTGCCGGGCAGCGAGGAGATCAAGATCGGGCTAAACGTGTTTAAGAAAAGGGGGAATTAAGAATGCGTGACTACTCTTACAGCAGGTTGAACCTGTTCGAGTCGTGTCCTGCAGCATTTCATATGAAATACGTCCAGAAGCTTCCCGAAGCGGCCAGCGACGCGCTGGCCTTCGGGGGCCTGATGCACAAGATCATTGCGGCTTACAATCAGCACTGCCTTGACTGCGGGTGCGAAACGGACATCACCGAGATGCCGGCGATCGTGCAGCGGTGTTTTTACGAAAACTCCTGCGGGCTTACCTCGGACAGGTTTTCCGAGGTCCTTGCTCTGGCGCAGCAGTTCGCCGACAACCGCACGGTGGACCCGCGGACGCTGGTCGGGATCGAGGAGTGGGTACAAGCCTGGCTCCAAAAAAAGCACCTTTTCCGCGGGATCATCGACCGGCTGGACATTCGGGGTGAAGAGGCGATCATCACGGACTATAAGACCGACTACCAGCTCCGGACCCAGGCCGATGTCGAAAGCGACTTTCAACTTGCCGTCTACGCCTGGCTGATAACGAAAGAATATCCGCAGGTCAATCAATTCACCGTCCGGTTAGATTTCATCCGTCATAACGTCGTCAGGGAGGCCAAGCTCGACGCCGCCCGCGTGGCGCAGGTCGAGGGGCAGATCTTGGGGCTGATTTCCCAGGTCGAGGCGGCGATCGCGAAGGGTAAGTTCCCGGCCAAGCCGGGGCACTTCTGCGGCTGGTGCGCTTACTCCAGCCAGTGCCCGGCCGCTGACAACATACCCGCCGACGTGCGCCCGATCGCGACAGCAGACGACGCCAAGGCCGTGGCCGAAGAATTGGCGGTCCTCGAACGGAAGATCTCTGTCAGGAAGGAGGCGCTGAAAGCATACTGCAACGTGAACGGGGCAGTCGAGGCGAACGGGCTGCAGTACGGTTTTTTTCTCGTAAATTCTGCGGCCATCGAAAACGTCAAAGAATTTGCGCGGCTTTTGACCAGTCACAACATCGACCCGGCGCCGTATCTCAGCGCCAACATGACGAAATCGAAAAAGCTACTCAGCAACCCGGCGCTGTGCGATGAGCTGAAGGCGCTGTTGAAGGACAAGAGCTACACATCCTTCAAGAGCAAAAAGGCCGGGGGTGAAGACAATGCCGCATAAGCTGCCTGACGACCTGAAGGAAATGGCGGTCAACGCCGCCGAGGCAGCCGGGATTCCGAGAGGGCATGCGGAGGCCAACCCGGTCAGTTCGTTCATGCGGGCCACGCTCGGGAAGTCGATGCCAGTACGGAACGATTGCGGGTATCCGGGGCGGTTCGAGCTGGAAGACATCGAGCGCATGGGGACAAAAGACGAAGGCAAGGGCATGTGTGACCATCCCCATGAGTGCCCCAAATGGTACGGCGTAACAAGTGACCTAATGCCCGAATGCCCCATTAGGGAGGGATTGGTATGAAAATTAACGAGCTGATCCTGAACGGTTTTCGTAACCATACCGCTACAGCGATTGACCTTAACCACGTCAACGTATTCGTGGGTAAAAACAATTCCGGCAAGTCATCGATTAAGGCGGCGATCGAGTACGCCTTGACGGGGCGCTGTGAGTTTACCGACGCCGCCGGCCGCGGCGCCGAGGAACTTATTCAGCGCGGCGCCAAAGAGGCGCTTATAAAGCTTACCGTAGATGGCCTGGGTTACGTTACCCGGGCCATCCCCAACGCTTTGGATGTGGCCGACTGGAAGGGCGGCCTGACCGTGCAGCAGGACGCGCTGTATGAATACCTAGCCGCCGGCGCGGATGTGATTGCCGCGGCGCTGAACACCGGGCGGTTTATCGACATGCGGCCCGACGAACAGAAAAACCTACTGTTTAATCTGCTCGGGCTGCGGTTCGACAAAGTGCGCGTCTTCGAGTCTTTTGAAAATTTTCTCGGGAGACAAGGGCGAGTGATCCCCAAGGGTCTGCGGGAATACTTCGCCCTGGAGGTCAACCAGGACCTGGTGGACGGCGGCCCGGAGGTCCTCGACGACATTTACAAGCGCGTCTACAAGGAGCGCACCGCGGCGAAGAAAACCTTGAAAGAGTTGGAAGCCTTGGCCGGCGCCGGCGAGAAGGCAAGCACTCTTCCCGACGGTGCGTGGGAGGCCCGGGAGCAGATCCGTGCGGACCTGGCAAAGCTAAGGGCCCGCAAGGAGGAGCTCCTTCAGCAGAACGGGCGGGTTATTGCTGGGCGGCAAAATATTGAGGGATTGAAAGCGCGGTACTATACGGCATTTCAGCGGTACGAAGCGAAGCACAAGGAATATGCGGAAGGCGACTTCGACCAGGCCGAGCTGGATCGGCTGGAAAGCGAGCTTCCTGCACTGCAAAAGAAGGCCGACCTTGCGGCGCAGGAACTAAAGATACAGCAGAATATCCACGCGGGTATTGAAGCGAACTTAAACGCCTGGACAGCAGCCAGGAACCTACTTAACGCGCGGTCTTCTGCGCCCTCCTGTCCGCTGGCGCCGAAGCTGACCTGCACCGCGGACAAAACAAAGATGATCGAGCAGTTGCAAATCGACATCGACGCGGCAACACAAAAGCATGGCGAGGCGCTGGACAAGTTGGCGGCGTTAGAAAAGGACTATCAGTCAGCCGCGGACGCGCACACAGAAGCGAGTCGGAAACTGGGTACTCTGACTCGAGCGAAGGAAGACCGGGAAAGGGTCGCAAGAGAGCTTGACGAGCTGCGACAGAACAAAGAGGCGGCGAAGACGGAGCTTGACCAGGCCGAGGCCTCTGTCACCGGTTCCGCTGAAGTGCAGCAGGAGCTTGACGAGCTTTCGCAGCGCATTCCCCGCGGTGACGAGCTGGTACAGCAAATCGCGGCAGAAGAACGCGCCCGCGCCGATCGGGAGAGGTTGACCGAAACACTGACCAGGAAGCGGGATGAGGTGGCCTGGCTGGAAGTGCTCGTTGAAGCCTTCGGGCCAAAGGGCATCAAGGCGGACCTGTTGGCCGGCGTGATGGGCCGGGTGCAGGAGCACGCAAACGAGCGCTTGGGGATGCTCACCGGCGGCCACTACCAGATCAAGTTCGACGTTTCGAAGGACTTCGATATCAAAGTCACCACCGGCGACGTGACCACCAGCCTGGACAACCTGAGCACGTCCGAGCGGATGCGCGTGGGGATCATCCTGCAGGACGTGCTTAACAGCCTCACCGGGTTGCGTTTACTGGTGATTGACGACTGCGAGATCCTGGACCCGGGTAACAAATCCCTGCTGATCAATTTGCTGCTGAAGATCCGGGACGACTACGATACGATCATCATCCTGTCGGCTCTGGGTGAGACGGCGCCGCGAAACCCCGGCATTCCGGGGCTGTCGGTGTTCCTGGTGGAAGATGGTGCGGTCCGGCCGGTGTCGGCGGCACAGGAGGTGGTTTAAGATGAATGGCGCAAGGTATATCGACGAAAACGGGCGGGTGTTGTTTGTCGCGGCTGGACTTGGGGGAGATACATTCGGTACTTTTTGGCGCGGTCCATCTGGGTGTAATCGACGAGTGAAATCCACGGCAATGCCGATTGTCGGAACACGAGAAGAGGCACAGCGGAACCTTAATGCCTGGGCAGCGAAAAGAAAATTGCAAAGGGTGATGTAGATGGCAGCCTGGCTTTGCCCTCATTGCCTGAAGTCGTTTTTCAGTGCCTTCGAACATCCGCACGAAAAGGTTATCAAGTGCGAGTTCTGTAAACGGGAAATGGACAACCCGCACTACGTCAAATCGGCAAACATCCAGGACCTGCGCGCCATACTGGACATGGCAGAAGGCACACGCCGGGATCTGAGCATGGCGTGTTTCCGGCTGAAAATGGTGCGAACGATGAACACCGATCCTGCGGTCGAGGCTTACAGTAAGATGCTCGACAAGCATTACGCCTGCATCTTAAGCGTCACGGAAAGCTGCTTAAGGCGCCTGTATGACCTGATCCGCACGAACGTCAGTCCCGAAAACAAAACAACCCAGAAAGGGGATGCATAAATATGCAATTTGAGCTGTATAAAATCCGTTTTACCTTGATAGAGCCGATCCTCGGCACGGTCCCGAAGGACGAAAAAGTATACACACGGTACATCGCCGGTAAAAAGGACGGCAAAGGCAACCCGATGATTCCAGACCCAAAATTGGCAGTCGAGGAGGCTGCCACGGTCCCGGACGGCGCCCTGGAAAAGTCGGGATGGACCGGCTTCCATACCGATGAGCACGGGGTCTTCCTGTATAACTACGCGGTCCTGGGTTTTCTCAAAGAAGCCGGGAATACGATCAAGGAGCAGCTCGGGATAAAGAACCTTAAGAGTAAGATTGACCAGTTTGTCTTTATTGAGCCGCGACGGATTAGGTTGGCCGCCAAGCCGGACGGGTACATCGAGCGGCCCCTGAGGGCAATGACAATGCAGGGGCCGCGCGTGACGGTAGTCAGGTCTGACTACGTACGCGAGGGGACGAAGTTCGACGCGGTGATCCGGCTGCTCAAGAATAAGGAGATCGACAAGGCGGTCCTGCGTGAGATCCTGTCCTACGGTCGGTTTAAGGGCCTCGGGCAGTTTAGGAATGGTTCGTACGGGCAGTTCACGTTCGAAATGACGCCGGTGTTAAGTCTTGTTGTGTGTTGTAAGGCATAGGCAGAGTGGAGCGGTGTGATGCGCCGGCTCATCTGAGCGGAGTCCGGCAGCGCGGCGGCAATGCATGGCATTGGTATAACAAAGCGCCGTTCGGCGGCGGCGCTAAAATAAACACAGGGGGTAAATATGGCCCGGCGCAGGATGATCGACCCAAATTTTTGGCAGTCCCAGGATGTGGCTCGGCTGACGATCCGGCAACGGCTTTTGGCCGTCGGGTTGTTTTCGCTTGCCGACGACGAGGGTCGCGGCGTGGCAAACCCGGCGTTTGTCCGCGCGCAGGTTTTTCCGTATGACGACATCCCGGCCGCGGAGATCGAAGCAGACATGCGCGCGATCGCCGGAGTGTTGGCGCTGGACATCTACGCGGCTGAAGGGGGTTTATTTTATGCCTGGCGGCGGTGGGGGAAGTGGCAGACGGTGGAAAGGCCACGGCGTTCGCTTTTTCCTGCGCCGCCTGCCGAGAACCTTTCTTACAGGAATGATTCGGGGAATGATTCGGGGAATGATTCGGGGAATGATTCGGGGAATGATTCGGGGAATGATTCGGGGAATGATTCGGGGAATGATTCGGGGAATGATTCGGGGAATGATTCGGGGAATGATTCGCGCCTAAAGGAAAGGAAAAGAAAAGAAAGAGAAAAGAAAGAAAGCGGAGCGGAACGCGCGTACGCGCGCGAGGAAAACGATCCGCTCCGCCCCGCTCAAAATTTTTCGGCTGAGGAGAACGCGAAGCAAAAGACCGAAACTACATATCCTCCCGAGTTGGTTGACGAGGCGAACCGGCGGGCGGCTGTGCGTGGAAAATCGCGGCAGGCCTACGCGGAGGCGATACTACGGGATTGGGCAGAGAAAAACTGGACAACCCTGGAAGCGGTGATGGAGTACGATCCTCCGCCGCGGGCGCAAGCCTCCGGGCCCGGACCGCCCCGCGCCGATCCGGACGCGGCGGATAGAAAAAAACTGGAGGAGAATATTCGGGCTGCGCTTGCATGTATAAAGTTTATGTGCCCGCCGGACCCGACACCGGCGGACGTCGATGCATTTTTCGAAAGGCAGGATTACGGGCCCGGGGTGTCCGAGGCCGTAAAACAAAAACTGTTTGGGGGAGGTGATAGCGGTGGAGCAAGTCGGGGCGATACTTGACCGCGTGCTTAACCCGCCGGAGGCTGAGCCGGCGGTTCCCTGCCGGGTGTGCGGCGCAGTGGTGCGTGTGATGAATCCAGAGTTGCAATTCACGGCCACTTGCCCGGGCTGTGGGAATAAGATCACGCTGACAAAAGGTTACCGCCGGCGCTGGCTGCGGACGCCGCCGCGAGAGATTAAGTGCTGGGCGTGTATGGACGCCGGCTTTGTCTATCTGCCGCGCCAGGTCGACGAGGCTATTTTTAAGTGTGTCTTCCGGTGTATTTGTGCGGCCGGGGCGGCGCGTCCGGAGACGGGCATCAGTCGAGCGTTCGACTTGGACCTGACGCCGGCGATCAGGGCGAATCAGCAGCGGTACGGCGCAATATACGCAACCGTCCCGGTGCAGCAGGAGCTGGTCGACGATGTGCCTTTTTAGCGGCATCGAGCCTGGCGACGCAGTGGGGGTCCGCTGGGCGCGATCGAAGTACGAACTGGCGCGTAACAGTATCGGTAATAGCGACGGATTTGCGTACGGCGATACGGGTACGGTGGTCCAGGTTACAAGGCGCCTGGTCACCATCAGGCACCCACTGGGGTACACGTACAGCGTGTCTAAGGCGGATATTGCGAGCGGGACTAAAGTCGAGGTTATGAAGCGAAGGGAGGACGAAATCGTGGAAGCAGCGGCAGTATACGAGGCGAAACCGAAAAGCAAGATGGAGTTAGCGCGGGGGAAGTTGACACGTGAAGTTTTCGAGCGAATGAAGGCTGAGGGTAAGACCGATGTGCAAATCATGCGGGAGCTCGAAATAGAAAATTGGCGGTACTACGCCATTAAAAAGGAGTTGGGGCTGACCGGCCAGGTGCAAAAGAAGCAGCATGCGGAGCCAAAACCGCATGAACAGGCAGGTAGTTTTACCCCAGACTCGCCTGTTTCGTGCAGTGTGGACGATCCTGGAGAGGGTTTTTCCGGCGGCGAGGATCAAAAAGAAGAGGACAAGCTTAGGGGATACCTGTTCGTCGAGGTTCTGAAAGAAAAAACCGAGAACTTGCAACGCCGGTTAGAGGCGCTGGAAAGCCGGTATTTCTATACCCTTGATGCCGTTAATAAGATGACTGACGAGTTGGAGCAGTTGACGCACGACTACCGGCACCACCGGCACCAGGTGGGCGCCGGGCATTGGTCGGGGAAACCGGAGGGGTAAAACAGTGCAGGCGGAAGCAGTTAAAACAGTGTTACAAAATGACGTTGTATAAGGTGATGGTCTGCCCGCGATACGGCAGGGGGCCGTTGCCGCCGCCAGGGGGGAGGTGGTAGCGTGTTCGACCTGTGGAGGTTTTTTAAACTGGAGAGCAAGCACGCGCGCGGCCGGCAGAAACCGCCGCAGCGGAAGGAGTATAGGGATAAGAGCCGGGCGCGGGCAAAGCGCCGGCAACTACTGAAAGGGGATGGAAAGAATGGCGGATTGGAGAGACGCGCCGGCGGTGGAGCTGTTAGCGAAGGGGTTGATCCAGGAGTACCACCAACATTTAGTGCTGGCGAAGATTAAGTATCTGTTTCGTGAGGGGCCGTGGTCAAGCCAGAAGAAGGAAACCTGGGCGAAGGCGTACAAGGTCAGCGATCGGGACAAGTTCTTGCACGGGTACGACTTCCTTGTCGTGATCAATGATGACGTCTGGAAGGAACTCGATCTTTCCGCCCGGATCGCGCTGGTGGATCACGAACTGGCGCATTGTGGTGTGGGTGAGAACGGCTGGTGTGTTTGGCCGCACGACGTGGAGGATTTTATTGCGGTTGTCAGCCGGCACGGGGCCTGGATGGAAACGGTGAAACAGTATCTAAAGGCGGCCGAGAATCAGAAGCTTGCAGAGTTCGAGCGTCAGGGGCAAATGCTCCTTGATGATTTCTTAGGGCAGGACGCGGAGGCTACGGAGGACAAAACAAGCACAGAACCGGTTACATCCGGAGAAACAGGCACAGAACCGGATAAAACGGCAGGGGAGGCGGAGCTGGGATGGTAAACTTCACGGTGTACGGAGAGGCGGTTCCGAAGGCCCGGGCAAGAACTGTTCGGACGAAGACCGGCCAGACGGTCAGTTACACCCCCGAAACTACGGTTGCCTGGGAAAACACCATTCGGGGCAAAGCGGAGCAGTACCGCCCCGGCAAGTTGTTGGACGGGCCCTTGTTCCTGTGGGTGAATTTCTACATCCTCAAGCCGAAGTCGAAGCCGAAAAAGGTTTTATACCCGGATACCAAGCCGGACCTGGACAACCTGGTCAAGTCGGTCAAGGACGCCCTGCAGGGGGTTATCTATACAAACGACAGCCGGATCGTTGGCGAATTCATACGCAAGGATTATAACGATCCGCCCCGGGTGGAGATCACCATTTTTGAGATGCACGAGGTTTCACTGGTGCTGTACGGCATGGGATTACACCTCTCGCAGGCGAAAAGCGCGGCGGCGGAGGGGAACCCTCCAGGTTTGTTCAGTTCGGGAGCGTAGCCGTGACCCGGTGCCGGCGGAGGAGGGTAAAAATTGCATTGACCAGCCACGCTGTTAAGCGCTGGGAGGAACGGGCCGGGAGGACGCCGGGGCGGTTGCCGGAGCTGATGGCCGCGCTGTTGATTGAGTTTTTGCGGGGGCCTGGCGTGGAAGTGATCGACGGGACGGCCCGGCTCCCGCTGGACCCGGCGCTGCTTGAGCTGCCGCAGCCGCTGACGGCGTGCCTGGAACTGCCCGACATTTACGGGACATGGAACGTGATCACGTTTTTGCCAGGAGGAGGAGAGGAGAATGATGCAAGTAATATTCGATACCCTGCAGAACATATCCGTTTCGAAGATATCTACAAACCCAAGCAATCCGCGAAAAAACTTCGATCCGGAAGCGCTGGGAGAACTGGCGCAGAGCATCCGGGGGGTGGGAATCCTACAGCCGTTAGTACTGGTTCCGAACGGTGAGGGCCTGCGGATAGTTGCCGGTGAACGCCGCTGGCGGGCGGCGCAGTTGGCCGGGCTGGAGTCCGTCCCGGCGATCGTGAAGGACCTGACGCCGAAACAAGAAGCCGAGTTGATGTTGACCGAGAACCTGCAGCGCAAAGATTTGGACCCGATCGAGGAGGCGCAGGCCTACCGGGTGTTGCTCGATGAGCACGGCTACACGCAGGAGGCGCTAGCTGAGAAACTGGGCGTGAGCCAGCCGCACATCGCGAACCGGCTGCGGCTGCTCGAACTGCCGGAGCAGGTTCGGGACGATATTTCACGTGGAATGCTCAGCCCGAGCCACGGGCGGGCGCTGGCCGGTTTTGTTAAAAACTTACCGGGCGTGGTGATCAGAAAATCGGCGGAGCTAATCCGGGACGAGGGCGTGCCTGTGGCCAAGGTGGATAGAGTGGTGTACAAACAAGTTGCGGAACACGGCCGGCCGCTTATAGATTACGACGTGAAATTTGACCTTTCTGGGTGCGAGGGTTGTGTACACGCAAAAACCGGGGCCAAGTGGTATTACCCTCCGGGCGATAAACCCAATGAGAAATACTGCATGAAACATTCCTGCTACGACAAGAAGCAGGCTGAGGCGGAGGAAGAGCGCCGCCAGGCGATGCAGAAAAAGGTCGAGAGAATGTCCCGGAAGGGCGAAAAGCTGATCGACCTGGGCAAGCTCGGGTATGGCAATTTCGAGTACCTGACCCGGTACGGCGTCTTCTTTGACCAAGCCGAGTGCGCGGGGTGCGAAAATAACAAGTTGGGCGCCGACAAGTACGACGAGAAACCGTTCGAGATCTGCATCAAGCCCTCCTGCTTCAAGAAAAAGAAAGCCGCGGCGGAGCGGGAAAAGACCAAGGAAGCCAAAGAGGCGTTCGAGGCGGAGCTTGAAGAAATCGCCGGGCTGGTTAAGTTAAACCCGGTTATGACATTAGCAAACCTGCTTCCCAAGAGGTTTTTAATCTACTTGGCCGCCCGGATGTTGACGGACGTCGGCGCTGGGTGGGATCAGGGGACAGGGCAAAGAAAGATTTCAGACCGCAAGTACCTGAAGGACAAGTTCGGCTGGACCGAAAAAGTGTATAGTTGTACTGGTGACTGGTGGCCCAAGTTCCTTGGATTGCTCGAAACCCTGACCGAGAAGCAGCTCATGGAAGTTATTCTTGAGTGGCCGGCGGTGGCGCAGGGCCTGAGGGGCGCGGAGGAATGGTTTTTGAAAAGAAGTTCTTGACAAAGTTTCGACACGACTGCTAAGATTTTTCGTAGCAGAATCTTGTGATCAGAACTAAAGCATAATTTCGTTACAGAATCGGGTAGATCCTTGGGACTGAGCAAGGTCTTGGGATCGCAAATATTACCCAGAAGGGAAGAAAGCCCACTAACTTTTCCACAACTGTGACAGATTGCGGCCACGGTTAACAGCCGAGGGTTTAGCTTTTTGTCCAGTGTGGGGCAGTTAGCGGGCTTTTTGTTTTGGGGTGGGGTGTGTCATGACGGGCGGGCGTAAGCCCGGGTTGACCGACAAACAGAGAGCGTTCGCCGTAGAATACCTGGTGGATCTTAACGCAACCCAGGCGGCGATCCGCGCGGGATATAGTCCCTCGTGGGCGGTAAAGTGCGCGGCCAAGTTGCTGCAAAAGCCGCACATCGCCGCGGAGATTCAGAGGGGTATGGACGCCCGAAAAAAACGGGCGCAGGTAACAGCGGAGAGTGTGATCGGCGAGCTTGCCGACATAGCTTTTTCTGCCGGCCGCCGGGATAAAGTCAAGGCATTGGAGCTTTTAGGCAAGTATCTGAGATTATTTGTTGACCGGATGGAGGTTACGCACGAGTTCGGGGAGCAGGTTGTCGCGCTGCTGGTGGGCGCGGTCTGTCGGGTGTGCGGTGACTGCCCACGACGGAATCAGATCGCCGATGAGCTGGAAAAGGTCGGGAGGACTGACTGAGATGGCTGGGGTGACGATGGGAATTGTGGTGGGGAACCTGGCGCGTGCGCTGCGCGTTGACAACCGTCCCATCCTACGCTGGATCGGCGAAAACGAAATGGTCAGCGAAAAGGGTATCCGGCTGGAGCTTTACAACCGCGCTTTCCTGCGGGAGATTTTCGAAGACGAGTCTCCCGAGCAGGTCGTCCCGAAGTGCAGCCAGGTTGGGCTAACTACGCTACAGATCATCAAAACGGCCTTTTTCGCCAAGCGGTACGGGTACGGTGTAATCTACACCCTGCCGACGCGGGATCTCGTCAGCGAGTTCCACGAAACGAAGGTCCTGCCGATGATCGAGAAAAACGAGGCGCTGCGGCCTAGTGGGACGGACAAGGTCGGCGCGAAGCGGTTCGGCAGTGGATTTGTTTTGTACCGTGGGACATTCGGCGAGCGGCAGTCAATTATGGTCAGTTCGGACCTAAATGTCTATGACGAAGAGGATCGGTCGAACCTGGCCGTAATCGAGGGGTTAGAAAGTAGGCTACAGGCGAGTCAGTACGCCGGACAGTGGCACTACTCAAACCCGACGGTGCCGAATGTCGGGGTTGATAAAGTTTGGCAGCAGAGCGACCAGAAACACTGGTTCGTTCGCTGTCCCGGCTGCGGGAAACGGCAGTATCTTTCCTGGCCGGACAGCGTTGATATAGACGCGGAGCAGTATGTCTGCGTCAAGTGCAAGCGAGTTCTCGATGATGATACCCGCCGGCGCGGGGTGTGGGTGCCAAAATGGGCAGGGAAGAGTATTTCGGGGTACTGGATTAGTCAGATGATGGCGCCGTGGAAGTCAGCGGCGGACGTGATCTGGGCATTCCGAAATAAGACCGAGGACTATTTTTACAACTTCGTGTTGGGCCTGCCGTTTGCGGGCGGGCCAACGGCGGTTGGACGCGGGGACATTCTTAAAAACCTGAGTGCAGCTGCAAACGACGGCGTCAGCGCGTGCATGGGCGTTGACCAGGGTAAGGTTCACCACTGCATTATCGGCAATCACAAGGGGCTATTCCGGTTCGTCGTGGCGAAGACTTGGGAAGAGGTCAAGGGCCTGATCACGCAGTATGACGTCCGGTGCTGCGTAATTGACGGCAATCCGGACAAGGATGAGGCGACGAAGTTAAGAGAAGCATTTCCGTTCCGGGTTTACCTGAACTTCTACGTCGACGACCCGAAGCGGCCGAAGGACCTCGAACCGGTTGATCGCGGCCGGGACGCCGAGGGTGTCCTGCTGGCCGAGCGGACGCAGGTCATCGACCGCGTGATTAAGGATTTTAAGGCCGGTAAGATCCTGATTACGCCGCACGATCCGGTAGATCCGTACCAGCTAGAAGAGTACGCGAAGCATTGGGCGGCGCTGTACGAGGTGCGGAGTACGGACAAGATGGGGAACGAGGTCCGGCGGTGGGCGAACTCGGGTCCGGATCATTGGGCGCATGCGTCAGTGTACTGGTGGGAAGCCATGCGGATGCACGCCGGCGAACTTCTGCCGGCGGTGCCGAGCAAGGAGGAATAATTGTGATTGAGTTCGAGCCGGAAAGACCGGGTTTGGCGGACAAGTTGGCGGCAGCGTTGATTTACCTTTTACCGACAGTTATAACACTGGTGATCGTATGGCCGCGGTAGTGTTAGGGTTTATTTCGGGCGGGATACTCATGCTGGGCGGTGTGGCACTCGGGGCCTTGATGTCGTGGCGGTTGATGCAGCGGGAAAGTCCCCTGCCGGTTCCGGCGCGGTTGAAGTTGTTCGAGTGCTTTGCGCATACCGACGAATCCGAGGCGCGGATGGAGGAGCGAAATGGGCATTCTTGACGGCATTAAGGGCATCTTTTCCGGCGGCGGGCGGGATGTCGTGGTCGACCAGGACCAAACGCCCGAAGAGCAGGATCTCGTCCGGTTCGTTTACCGGCTTTTCGACGACGCGCGCAAGGCCCGCGTAGATGTTGAGAAAACTATGAAGGACAACTGGAAGGCGTACCGTGGCCGGGACAAGCAAAAGCTGCCCAAGTACAAGAAAAAGGCGCGGCTGAACATTTGCTTCTCCATCGTCGAAGCGATTCTGCCGTGGCTGACCGAAAACAAGCCCGAGATCATCTTTATCCCGGGAGAGAAAGATGACATTTCTCATGCCGAGATTATGCAGAAAATTGTGGATAATCTCTGGGTGCGCCTGGCAATCCAGTATATCCTTACCCGCCTGGCGAAAGCGGGACTGGTCTTTAATAAGGGATTCCTCAAGGTGCTTTGGAATGTGGACGCCGCCGGCGGGATCGGGGAAGTGGATGTTCGATATGTAAGTCCTTTCAAGATATACCCGGATCCGGACTGCCAGAGCCCGGATATCCAGGATTGTATGTACGTGATCGAGAGTTATCCGCTGGATTTAGGGACAATCCGGCGTATGTTTCCGAAACGCGGCTGGAAGGTCAAGCCAGACGCGCAGCTCTCCCAGATGTACCCGGGAGAGTATTGCGAGCCGTTGACGGCCAGGCACAACATTGACGATGTCGTTACCGCCGGCGGCAACTGGCGCGCGAAGGGCCGGTTACGCGCGCGGATTATCGAGTGTTGGTTCAAGGACGACACGGTTGAGGTCCTACGCGAGCAGGACAGCGACGGCAGCGAGGTCACCAGGCATGCGCTGAAGTATCCCAACGGTCGAGTGATCACGGTAGCAAACGGGGTGCTTCTTGATGACAGACCGAATCCATATCTTTCGTCCAATGGTAAGGTGTTTCCATATGTGTCTTTCGACAACTATGACAATCTGGACGAAGACGGGATTGAGGAAGACACTGGCGGCGGGTTCTGGCCGATCAGCGAGGTTGAGCAGCTCACCCCGATCCAAAACGCGCTTGACGACTTGATTCGTCGTGTCCTTGACAATGCGGCGCTGACCGGTAACATGCAGTGGATTCTCGACCAGGAGTCAGGGGTCGATCCGGAAACGTTGACCAACCAGCCCGGCTTGATCGTGCGGAAAAACAAGGGGACCGAAGTCCGGCGTGAGAAGCCGCCCGAGATGGCGGCGTATATCATGCAGTTATTGACACTGCTTCCGACATGGGGTGAAACGGTCAGTGGCGTGCATGATGTGACGCAGGGGCGCAGGCCGCAGGGAATCACCGCGGCGGCGGCGATCGCCGAGCTGCAGGAGGCCGGGCAGGCTCGGATTAGGTTAAAGAACCGCAGCATGGAGAAGACCGTGAAGGACCTCGGGGAACTGATTAAATCCCGGGTTATGCAGTTCTACCCGCCCGGCCGAATCATCCGCGTGGTCGGGAAGGACAAGCAGGTGCAGTTTATTCCGTTTGATCCCCGCAATATCAAGGGGGATTTTGATGTGCTTGTTGAGGCCGGCAGTAGCCTTCCAGTGTCGAAGGCCGGGAAGTACAACCAGGCGACGTTCTTGTTTGAGAAAGGTGCGATCGACGCGCAGGCGCTCTTGGAAGCGGTCGAGTGGCCGAACCGCGAGGAGGTTCTGCAGCGCATGGGCAGGTTGCAGCAGTCCGGGGGGCCTGCGGGTGCTCCCGTGCCCGGCGCGACGCCGCCCATTACCCCGCCCGCCGTCATTCCTCCGGAGGCGGTGCCGCAGGATATCGGGGACTTGCCGCCTGGGCCGGGTGCCGGAATTCCACAGGTCCCGCCGGACGTTGCGATCGCTCTCCTCGGGTTGCTTCAGCAGTTACAGCAGGGAGGGAGTGTCGGTATGTGAAACAGGTGGTAGTTAGCAGTCGACGCAGCCCGCGGGGCCGCGGTCGGCAGAAATTCGCTTACCTGAAGGAGGAAGATCATGTGAAGAGTGCGATCGGGCGCAGGCTGGCGGCGACGAAAAGTGAAGCGGCGGCGCGCAGGGAAGTCCTGGCAATAGCTGGTGCGAAAAAGGTCACCGAGAAAAAGCAGCCTAAAAACGGGTGGGATGGGGGTGCTGAGCGTCCCGGTTTCCGCGTCTACGACCGGTACCTGAAGGAGATCAAGGACTGGAAGGTCGGGCAGGAGGTTGTTTTGGTAATGAGGGCCAAGGTTGTCCAGGCCGAGGCCACTGACGAGGGGAAGAATAAACAGACCAGCGCCAGGCTGGAAATCACCGACATAGGTACGCTCTGATGCCGTTCAAATCCGAGGCGCAGCGGCGCTACTTATGGATGAAGCATCCGGAACTTGCCCGCCGGTGGGCGCATGAATACGGGACGCCGAAAGACTTACCGGAACACGTGAAGCGCGGCGCAATCCAGCGCCGTTTAGATAAACACAAAAAGCGGGCCACCCCGTAAGGGAGCCCGGGGAGGTAACCAAAAATGGGTGACTATTTAAATCCGGGAGCCGGTGAGGCCACCCCGGGCGGCGCAGGAGAACCGAACCTTGACGACATGAACCTTGACGACCTGGGTTTGGGAGGCGGCGGCGAGCCGGAGGGGGCGCTAGGTGAAGGCGGGGAGCCGCCCGAGATCACGGTGGAGATCGACGGCGAGCAGGTGCCGCTTTCCGAAATCAAACGGTGGCGGGACACCAGGACCAACCTGGAATCCGCGTACACCAAGAAGTTTCAAACTCTTGCCGAGCAACGCAAGCAAGTTGAACCGTTGATGAACTGGTTTCGCTCGAATCCCCGGCAGGCTCAGGTTATCGCCGCTGTGGTGGACGGGCAGATCACTCCGCAACAGGCGCTACAGTACCTGACGCGACATGCCGGACCCGGCCACCAAGCGACACCTACCGGGCAGGTTCCGCCCGAGGTGGCGCAGGTAATAGATGGCCTAAGGCAAGAAGTCGCCTGGCTGAAGAGCGCTACCACGAGTCAACTGCAGGCCCAAGCCGATCAGCAGATCACCGCCACGATGGCGAATCTGGCCGAGCGGGCGAAGGCCGACGGGCTGGAGTGGACAAGAGAGCTCGAACAGGAGATCCTTGAAACAGCGCTCCAAAACAACGTGAGTAACCTGGAGCTGGTCTATAACGCTCTTGCCACTCAGAAGCTGAAGGCGCAAATCGCCGAGGCCAAGAAGCAGGGCGAACTGGAGACGCTTCAGCGGCTGAAGCAAAACCGGCAGAAGGCCGGGGGCATCCTGGGCGGTCAGCAGCGCGGCGGCGCAGCGCCGGCGAAGGACATCAAAAGTTACAAAGACGCGACAGACGCCGCCCTTGCCGATGAAGCCCTGTTGAATTCACTGATCACGGAATGACGGAAGGGAGGTAGGGGTAATGCCCCTAAACTATGATGCGCTCACGACCACCACGGAGAAGTATTATCTCAAACCGCTGGTGGACAACGTTTTCAACGCCACTGTGTTGTTGCGGAAGCTGTCGGCGGACGCCGATCCGGCGGAGGGCGGCGAAAAGTTAAAGCAGCCCCTTATTTACGCGGAGAACAGCGCAGCCGGGTCGTACAGCAAGTACGACATCCTGAGCACCACCCCGAGCGACGAGCTGACGGCAGCGCTCTTTGCCTGGAAACAACTCTATTGCAACGTAAGTATTTCCGGGCTTGAAGAGGCTCAAAACAGAGGGGCGCGTGCGGTCCTGAACCTGGTGAAGTCAAAGATGCAGGTTGCCGAACTGACGCTGAAAAAGCTCATGACGACCCAGTTGTTCAGCGATGGGACGGGTAATTCCGGTAAGGACATCACGGGTATACATGCAGCGATCGATGACGGGACCAACGTGGCGACGTACGGCGAGATCGATCGAACCACTTACACCTGGTGGAAGGCGAAACGGTATGCTAACGGCGGGGTCGATAGGGTACCGACGCTGACCCTGATGCAGACGGCGTACGGGTCGATCAGCGATGACACCGAGTTTCCGGATTTAATTGTTACCACGCAGACGATTTGGGACTGGTACTGGGCACAGTTGACGCCGCAGCAGCGGTATGAAAACGAACAGCGGTCCGCCAACGTTGGTTTCCGGCACCTGATGTTCAACCAGACGCCGATCATCGTGGACAAGGCGTGTACCGCGAAGCGGATGTACATGATCAACACCAAGTACCTGAAGCTCCGGCCGCACGAAGAGAACGCCGGGAAGTTCCGCCAGACAGGTTGGAAAAAACCGACAAATCAGGACGCGGCTGTCAATCAGATGCTCTGGTACGGGAACCTGACTTGCTCGAACTGCAGCAAGCAGGCTGTGATCGAAGACCTGGCGCCGTAAGTGCGCCTGAGCTAACCGACGACCGGGCGGGCGGTCAACCCGCCCGGCTTATTCCAAAGGAGAGTGATAAGTGTGGGGTTCAAGGCGATCATTGAGGCTACCAGTCCGGAGGTTGTAGCGAAAATCGGCAATGACGTTGTGATCGTCGTTCATAATGCCGCGCCGGATAACACAATCGGAGCGACTATCGCGGGCCCCGGTTCGCTGTGCATCGACCGGACGAACTCGAACCTATACGTGAACGCGGGCACCAAGGCGGTTCCGGCGTGGAAACTGGTGACGAGGGCGGCTTAATCTTGTTCTTGCGGGGCGGAGGGAGACCTCTGCCCCGGTTCAAAAAAACGGAGGTGTAAGGCATGGCCTTGACAGTGACAATTGACGGTGAGGTCCAGCTCGGCGCGCAGATGACGAAGGGCGACCGGCGAATGAGGCAGATCATGGGCACCATGGACTTCGACAGCAGTTACCCGACGGGCGGCGAGGCGCTGCCGTCTACGTTCCCGCTTACGACGATCAAAGGGATGAAGATTGAGACCAAGTCGGGTTACATGTTCGAGTGTGCCCGCAGCGCGAAGAAGATTAAAGCGTTCCATCCGCGGGCGGCAATTGCCAACACCTTGGCGGCAAGCGTCAATGCGGGCGCAACCTCGGTTACTTCCACGGCGGCGAACGGGGCAATCATTACCTTATCGGGTAAGGCGGGCGTGGCCGCCGGTCCCGGCGCGGAAGTCCCCAACCTGACCGACCTTTCGGCGCTGACCGGCGTTGGATTCATTGCATGGGGGTGGTAAGCATGGCGATGGCTGTAGTTAAAAATATTGGCGACAGAAAGGTAACGCTGCGGTGGGCGGGGCAGGATCTATACGAGCTTAAACCCGGCCAGGAAATGCCGGTACCCGTTCACCTGGCGAAGCATTACGCGGGCGACTGGGACCTGAAAGACGGAGCACTGAAAGAAGAAGAGGAGCGACGCGTCACGGGTCTGTTCGGCGGGCAGAGAGTGCTGCAGGTTGTGAAGCAGGTACCGGATAAACCGAAGCCGGAACGGAAACTGCCCAAGCTGCCGGGCGAAGGCGGGGAAGGCGAACAGCCGTTTGCGGCGCTGGCGGGGGAGGAGTAAATCGTGCCCGCGCAGGATTACGAAAACGGCAAAATCAGTCGGTCGTGGGTTGCTGCGGACAGCAAGGACAATGCCGAAGCTACGGCAACCAAGGCGGCTGTAACGGGGGCTGTCCACTTCGTTTCTCACGTTTCGGCCAGCTTTAGCGGTGCGGCAACGAAGCTTCTGCAAATCAAGGACGATGTAACCATTATTTTTGAGCGCTACATTGTCAACGCCGAAACAGTTAATTTCTCCGTGCCCCTGAAAATTACGTCAGGCAAGGCTGTTAGCGCCGTGCTGGCGGCCAGCGGGACGGCGGGCGTGATCGGAAAGGTGAACCTGGCCGGGTTTACGGTGTAAACGGAGGGGATGGCATGACGGGGCAGGAAATCGTCACCGACTGCCTGCGGGCTATAGGTGAAGCCGATCCGAATAATCCAGTCGAGCTTAGCCGGGCGGACTGCCTGGCGCTGGTTAACTATGCCTATCAGGAGATCATGGGGCTGCTGCTCAACATCCAGAAGAGCACGACGCTGACCGTGACCGCCGGGAAGGCATCGCTGCCTTCTGATTACCTGGCGCCCGTGCGGGTGTACGATAGTACGACCTGGCCGCCGCTGAAGCAGATTTTTGACATCGCGGACAAGGTCGACGACAACGCGGCCACGGAGCAGTACTGGATTCCCAACGAGATGGAGATTTACTTTTACGGCATAACGCCGACCAACGCGCCGACGCTGTATTACAAAGCGAAGCCTGCCGCGATAGCGGACAGCGCGGGCTCAAGCCCGACGGCGCTTAAAGGGAAATATCATAAGCGTTTTGCTACGTACATCAAGATGGTCATGGCCGAGCGGCGCGACAGTATGAACACCTATTTCGCCATGCAAGGCGAATGGCTGGACATACTGGACGAAATTGAGGAAAAGCATAAGGGCGGTCGACGGGATAACGAGCCGCTTTGTGTGCGTGAGGTGTATTAAATGTCGTATGACCGCGTAAAGAACATGGCGCGCGGGGCGTTCCAGGACCGCCCGGCGGCGGCGATAAAGCAGAGCAATTTCCAGGGTGTCAACTACGTTGACGACACCGAGCTTTTGCAGCCGGGCCAAGTCCCCTTCGCGCAAAATGTGGACTTCGGGGACCCGATCGGCGCGGCAACCAAGCGCAAGGGCCTGCAATCGCTATTCGCTTCGCTGGGTGCAGGCGCCGTCCGCGGCCTGCACTACTTCGACCGGGACGCTGGGGGTCAGTTGCTCCTGGCGCACGGCGTGGACATATATAAGCTGACGGGCGGCGAGACGAATAAGCTTGTTGACACGCAGGCGGACTGGCTCGCTGGTGCGGGGACGGCGAGGGTGACGGCGACGGGAGAGTTGAAGTTGCCTGACCCAACGGGAACCTTTACGCGCCCCAGTGAGGCGTACAAGGATGATGGAACCAAAGTAAGTGCCGGAACACCACGGTTTAAGGAGGCTTGG
The DNA here is from genome assembly GCA_040755195.1 of Bacillota bacterium. Classification (GTDB taxonomy): domain Bacteria; phylum Bacillota; class Desulfotomaculia; order Desulfotomaculales; family Ammonificaceae; genus SURF-55. Next base: position 62,227 of record JBFMBL010000005.1, on the reverse strand, counting down.
GTCTAATGTCTCAATTGAGTAACTACGTGGAAAATGCGCTTATAAATCATGTATTGCGAAACGTGGCTTTAAGCTCGCCAGTAACGGTTTATGTGGCTCTTTATACTTCGGACCCTACGGACGCCGACACCGGAACTGAGGTTGTCGGCGGGGGGTATGCGCGTCAGGCAATAACGTTCAACGCGCCGGTAGACGGCGTGGCGACGAACAGTGCCGACGTTGTTTTCCCGACGGCGACGGCTAACTGGGGTACGATTTCGCATTTCGGCATCCGGGACGCCGCGACGGGTGGCAATCTGCTCTGGTACGGGCCGTTTGCTGTCGCGAAGCCGATTTATACAGGAGACACGTACAAAATACCAGCGGGGCAGTTATCTTGCAGCTTGGCGTAGGAGTTGACGTACTTTGGCGGTCTTTAAGGTTGGTAGCTTCCTGAAATCTACCGGTACGGCTCCGGTTTCACAGACGGTTGCGCACGGTCTGGGGCAGACGCCGAAGGCACTCATTCTCTGGACGAACGGTAAGACGGATGAGCTGTTTTCTGGCAGTTTTATGTTCGGTCAGGGGTTTAGCGACGGAGTTAATAGCCGGTCTGTTGCCGTTGCGTCGCTGGACAACGATCTCTACGGAAATTATGGCGGTGCTATTTCTTCCACAGCCGTTCTTACGATTGTTAATCCGGGGGATGTTGTTGTTGCCCGGTGTAGCCTTGCGTCCTGGGATGCTACTAATTTCGTGCTGAACTGGACTACCAATGACGCTGTTGCCTATGTAATTCACTTCATCGCTATCGGCGGGACGGATGTTTCGGCTAAGGTTATCACACACAATACGCCGACAGTTACAGGAAACATAAGTGTTACTGGTGTTGGGTTCCAGCCGGACGTAATTTTGACGCTACCAGCTACGACGGGTGCAGACAAGTTGTCGTTTGGATTGGGCGCGGCAAGTAGCAGTACGGCGCAGTGGGCAACTCGTGTTTATGCCATATCTGGCGCTTCAAATACGAGGTCCAAGCGTGCTCAGTTGACGAATGCTTGTGTTTTTGAAGGTACTGATCTTTTTACACGCCTTCAGGCTTCATTGGTTTCTTTTGACGCCGATGGGTTTACTTTAAACTATACAGCGGTAGCCACAGTATCGCTTTCTGTATGGTGTTTATGTTTAAAAGGCGTGTTCGCTAAAGCTGGTGTGTTCAACAAATCTACCGGCACAGCACCGGCAAGTCAGGCGATTACCGGTGTCGGCTTTAAAACACGCGCCGTTCTTCTGGCCAGTTTCCAGAACATTACCGCTGCCGGTATCGTAGCTAACGCCAGATTCGGTATCGGCGCGTCAGACGGCACGACGGAAGGCTGTTCGGCTTTCCAAGACACGGACGTTTTGGCCACTTCGAGTGCGGACGGTATAGACAAAACGAGCAAGGTCTTTGTCAAGGTTAACAACAATACTCCGTCTATTGACGCTGAAGCCGATTTGACGAGTTTGGACGCCGACGGTTTCACCCTGAGTTGGACGACCAACGATGCGGTTGCGACCGAGATGCTTTACCTTGCTTTCGGCGGGTATGTGGACGGCTGGGGCACGGCGGCAGGTGTTGGTTCGGCCTCCGGCGGCGCGGTGAAAACTTCCGTTGGTTCTGGCTCTGCGGCCGGGGTTGGTTCGGCCTCCGGCGGTGCGGTGAAAACTTCTGTTGGTTCTGGCTCTGCGGCCGGGGTTGGTTCGGCCTCCGGCGCAGGGTACAGAAGGACCGGCTACGCGGTGCAGATAGAGAAGGCTACACAGAACATAGTCAAAGACGCCTCTTTTGATTCAGCCACGGCGATTAACGACGCTGCTTCCCCGTGGAAGTACAACGCGACGCCGGGTGTAGGTGAATCAATCGCAAAAGACGCAACAGTTAAGCGTTCCGGTGGCAGTTCTGTGAAGATTATTGCAGCGGGGACCGAGGGTATTGGCGTAAACCAACAACTTACCGGCTGGACGGCGGGCGATTATGTCAGTATTTCGGGGTACATCAATGTTTCAGCGTATACTGCCGGTACAATACACCTTGACCTGCTCGCCAAGGATGCCGGAGGCGTTGTTGTTCTCGACACCTCCGGGATACAGTTGACGGCTACTACGCAAGGCTTCGTCCGCTTTGAAGAGATAAGTGTTCAGATTCCAAGCACGGCTGCGACGCTCTGGGTGCGGGCGTTTGCTACAGACACGCCGAATTGTACATTCTACGTTGACGATGTACAGGATGAGAAGGATTACGGTGTTACGTCATTTATCGGCGCGGCTGACGATACCACGCAAGCCCAGAGAGCCGCAGAAAGTTTAAACTACCTACTCGACAACGTGCTGCCGAATAAATGGGGCGGTTACGTCATCTGGCGGCCAGATCGTGCGCACAATTATCCCACCAACAGCTATGTTACGTTGGCACAGGTCACAACTACCGCCGGTGCCGAAAGATACAAAATCGCGTGGCGCAGTGCTTGGACGCCGCCGGGCGGCGCACCTGTCTATAAGGGTGATACATTCCGGTTTGTCAAAAACGACGGGACCACCTCATACACTCTGTACTCCTCGCTGAAGAGCTTTAACGCCGGGGACACGGTTTTTGTTGCTTGGTTAGACGATCAGGCGGCGGGGGTGATGAAACTCTGGGTGAGTATCAACGGCGGCAATGCCGAAGAATTTACGCTTGCCAATTCTGTTGCAATAACTGATGCGAAGAAGGTTTGGGTGGGGTGCGAATCATCGGCAGGGTACGAGTGTAACGGAGCAATTGACGTTATACACCTTTACGATGCAGTTGTGGCTGCGGCTGAAAGCGTGACACTTAATCTGTCGTTTTTCAATAGCATCTGCACAAACGCGGTGAGTCCGGGCTGGGAGGTATATTCGATACTTTTTAATACGTTCGCAGCATTTTCCATTGCCTTGCCTTCATCGCGCAAAGGCGCATGGATCATGCCTGCGGTGGACGTGGGTATGACGCCTGACGGTGCTTCGATTGCGATTACGTCCAATATCCCGGTGGGCAATAGCATCACGGGCGAGTATAGTTCAAGTAATGACGGGGTCAACTACGGGGCTTGGACGGTAATACCAGCAGGCGGCGGGCTACCGCTTGCTCGATATATTAAATTTAAATTCAAACTCAGCGGCACGGATTTGGTTAATCTGTACGTGGACAAGTACACCTACACATACAGCATCGAGTTCAGCGCGCCTATTTCGATTTACACCGGGTTGCCGACCGGGACGCGGGTGAGGTTCGTAACCTACCAGAATAAAGTTTACGTCGCTTTCGGCGGGCGCCCGCTGGTCTACGACGGCACTACCATCCGCCAGGCGGGGGTTGATCCGCCGGCCACGGCGCCCGCGCTGGCCGTAGGCGCGGCAGGGGGACTGACGGGCACTTACTACGGTAAGGTAACGTTTGTGAATACGGACGGCGTAGAGTCCAACCCTTCGGTGGCCTCTGGCGCTGTGACTGTCTCGGCGCAGCAGATTAACTGGACGATCCCAACCGGCCCGGCCGGGACGGCGAAGCGTAAGCTTTACCGCACGAAAGCTGGGGGTAGTGTTTACTACTACATTACCGAAATCGCGGACAATACCACAACGGCTTACGCTGACAATACCGCCGACGGCAGTCTGACCGACGCGATGAAAGACTACTACAACGTACCGCCAAATGCGGACATCGTTTTCGAGTTTATGAATTACATGTTTTACGTCAGCAATGCAAGCAAGAACCAGCTCTGGTACTCTTTAGTCGGAGACCCGGAGCACGTCCCGAACATCTCCGGGAAGCGGTTTTACAAGCAGTTTTCCGGCAATATCACGGGGATAGCGGCGTTCAACAACGCACTGGTGATCATGGGCGAGGACTTTGTGGCGCCGATAACGACAGGTAGCGGGTTTATCTTCGACAGCGATCCGACGCTGGACACCACGATTATCAAGTATATCGACAAAGGCGGGGCGCTGGCGCACGAGGCGATAGCACTCTGCACCGACCCGGAACTGCGGCAGATAATGGTTTTCCCGACGCGGACAGGCGTAAGGTTTTTGCTGCCCGGCCTGCAAGAGCAGAGCCTTGAGGCGGTACCGCTGAGTCGCAACGTGCAGCCGTATTTCGACAGTACAGTCCTTCGCAGCCAGATGGCGGCGGTCTTCTATAATAGCCGGTTTATGATAGCTTTTTCGTACATGGAATCGGGACTGACGCCGCCAAGTGCGAACAATATCATTTTTCTTTACGACCATCGGAGCAAACAGTGGATAGGGCCGTGGACGATCCCGGCGGCCTGCTTCGCTGTAGCAAACAACAAACTTTATTGCGGCAGCCCGACGGAAGGCAAGGTGTACCGGATGCTGACCGGGACGAATGACGACGGGGCAAATATCAAGATGATCCTTGACCTGCCGTATCTGATGCCGGCGGGTGATCAGGGCAAATGCCGGTTTCAGCGGTTCCGGCTGCGGGTGTCAAATGACAGCGTTACTACGAGTTTGCAGGTCAAGCCGAAGGTGGACGACCGGGAGGCAACGGTCAACATCGGGACGATAGCGGCCGGGTTTAGCGGTGAAAGGCGGCCCGGCGATAATACCAAGCCTTCGCGGAAATTCCCGATACCGTTGCCGCCGGGGATAACGTTGGGATACCGTGTTGTTGATGACAGTACGAACCCGGTAAGTTTGCGGTCTATCACGACGGAGTTTGAGGACTTAGGGGTAAAAGCTTAGGGAGGTGGGTTAAATGGCGGTAAACACACAGGGTCTTTCCGGGTACGCTCTGGCCTATGCAAATGCCTTAAACGCCGGCGCGTCGGACCAGGCGGCGCACCAGGCGGCGCAGGCTGCGCAAGGCGGGAGCGGTTTGAGCCAGAATTTTTTGCAAAGTTTTAACGCGATATCTCCCGGTGCCTATTCCGGCGGAGGGGGGGGGTATAGCGCTCCGGCGGCCCCGCGTCCGGTGACGTACCAGGATATCATTAAAAACGCCTTCGGCGGGGACCCGGCGAAGTACGCGGCGGCAATCTTGGAGAAACAGCGCACGGGGCAGAGCCTTACCAACGCGGCGCAGGCGGCGGCCTTCCAGAAAGCCAACCCGCAGTATTTCCCGGCGGCCGGCACTGTGGGTATCCGCGAGTGGGCTGAGAAGCAGGGGTACGGGAATCTTCTCGGCTGGGACGAAGCGACAAAGACGCCGTATTTTAAGACCGAGTACGGCAACATCTCTATGCCTTTCACGGGCATCTATGGCGGCAAGGCATACACAAGGCCGGAGTACCTTAACTACCTCGGTACGATCCTGGGGATGGGCAAGCAGCAGACGCCGGAACAAATGATGAACTTCGAGATGCCGCCGCAGCCGGAGATGCCGCAGTTTGACCTTCAGTACCCGGATATACAGGGTATGTCTTACGAGGAGGCCATGCGCCGGGCGGCTGGTGAGATCGACCCGCAGACGGCGCTTTCCCGGATGTCCATTATGCAGGCGATAGCGAAACGGCGCGAACGTCTGCCGCTGGAACTGAACATGAAGGGCCAGCTCTTCGGAGGCCTCCGGGAAGGCGGAGAGATGGGGCTGACCCAGGAGCAAGCGCAGAGCATCGAACAGTTGAACCTCGAAGCGGCGGCGAAGAAGGCACAGTTGGCTGAAGCTATACGAGCAAATGACCAAGCACGAGCGCAGCAAATCGCTATCGACCTCTACCAAGTGCAGCGGGACCGGGCAAACCTGGCTATGCAGCAGTGGCAGCAGCAGATGACGGCCTGGCAAAACGAACGCAACAGAATTTCCGACCTTAGTAAAGCAGCGATCGAAGCCGAGAACGAACGGCGGAAAAGTGCGGCGGATGCGGCAAAAAACCTGATGGATCTGGCGTTTAACTGGGAAAAGATGCTTCTGCCGTGGACGATGGGCGCGACGCCTGCGGAGATGCTGCCTTACGAGTACGCGACGGCGAACGCGCGCCTGCCCTACGAGGCGGGCATGACGCCGTACCAGGAGGCGTCCATCCGGGCGCGCCTGGCGGGCGGGCGCGGTGGCAGCCGGGGCGGGTTGACCGCCTGGCAGCAGTACCAGATCGGCAAGAACCTGGCGAAGGAAGAGAGTGAGCGGGCGCAAGCACTGGCGGAGGACAAAGCGGGGCTTATCGCTGACCTCGAAAGCGGCAAGTTGACTCATTCGAGTGCGTTCCACCAAATAGAGAACGATCTCCGGGCGGGGCTTTACACTGAAAGCGAAGCCCGCGCACTAAAAGACGTTGTAAACGAAGTCTGGAATGCAATGCATCCGGCTGGTTCTCCGGGATCGGGCGGGGGGCTTAGCGACTGGTTGCAGGCATTATTCGGACAAACCGGGGGCGGGTCCGTAAGCGGTTCGGTGTTTGGCCCGGGCGGCAACCTAAGCAGTATACCCTTACCTTTTGAGAGGTAAAATCATGGGGATACATTACAACAGCAGCGCGGGGACGGACAATCGCATACCGAACCTGCAAAAACGGCTGAGTTTCGTCGGGGCTGATGTGCCTGCGCCAAAGAAACAGTCGCCGGGGTTGCTGACACGTGTCCTTGACGTGCTGGCCGCGCCCGGCGAGGCCGTGGCAGGGACGGTAAAAGGCATCGGCCCGGTCCAGGGTGTCAAACAAAAGACGCATTTCTCCAGCATCCTCCGGGATATCGGGTGGGGCGGCGGTCCGGCCGCGACTATCGGTTTCACGCTGGATGCGCTCCTTGACCCTCTGAACCTGGTATCTTTCGGTACCGCCGGTCCGGCGGTAAAGGGCGCGGCCAAGTTCGGGAAATTGGGCGTCGAAGCCGGCGAAAAGGCGCGGCTGGTCGAGCGGGCGGTACAGGCCGGGAAGTCTCTCGGCAAGCAGTCTAAACTTTCCGATGTGCTAAGGACTATCTCCCGCGAAGGGCCGGTCCCGATAATCAGCGAAGCGACCCATCCGGTCCTAAAAGACCTCGGCCTTGCCGAAGGGACGAATATTAAGCAGGTTTCCGCTAAAGCAATGATGAACCGTGCCCGGGCGTCGCGTGAAGCGGCGAGAAAACCGCCGGACCTGGGCGGACTGAAGATCGCCGGGCAGACGGTGATTCCCGGCGCTACTCTGACCGCGCCGTTCAAGGCACTGGCCGGCACCGGTCCGGCGCAGGCGCTGGCGAAGAGTGCGCCCGGCGAAGCCGTCGCCGGGCTGGGTGAGGCGCTGGGACGGCTGTTCTCGACCAAGAAGGCAGCCGAGGCGGCAACGAAGAAGATGGCGGCGGCTGTTACTGCTCACGCCAACGAGTTGGCCGCACTCCGGAAGGGTGCGGTTGAGTCCGACTTGCCCGAGGAAGTGGTCAGCAAAATCGCGGCGGATTATGCCGCTATGCTTGGCTCCGGCGCGGTGAAAAGTGCGGAGGACTTGGAGCGCGTGACCAGGTCCATGCGGCAGAAGTTGGCCGCGGCGCAGAAGAAAGCCAAGGTTGGGAAGGTCCTGGTACCGGAGACAAAAGCAATCGACGTAAATAACCCGGTGCGGATGGCGCGGGAGATTTTGGCCGAACACGCCCGCCGGCGCGGGATCGCTCAGCAAGAGACCGGCAGGTACCTGCAAGGTATCGAAACTGTGGTTGGGGGGATCGGGCCGGAGGACCGCCGCAAGGTCCTTAATATCCTGGAGGATGTTGAGCAGTTCCGTCACACAACGGGACTTTCGCCGGAAGGCGCGCAAAGGCTACAGGGGCTTACCGCCCAGGCGCGGCAGATGGAGGAAAGCCTGGCGCGCGATTTGGCACGGTACCAAAGGGACACCCTGTTCGCCACGCCTAACCTGGTCGACAATATCCGCCAGCGCGGTGGAATCCGGATTCAGAAGGGGCAGGCGTTCGCTACCGAGTTTCTGGAAAGCGTGCCGCAAAATGTGCGTCGGCTGGTTAGCAGCAAAAAGGGTTTGCCCCTCGACGAAATGGCAGACGAGTTGGGCATGAGTGCCAACGATCTCATTCAGGCGTTGGCCGGCGGTGGGTCTGATGTGGCGTCTAAGGGGGCCCGGAAGGCGCTGAACGTCAACGAGCATATTCACGAGGCGCGCCGGTACTTGGAAAGCAACGTGCCGGAATACCAGGTTTTACAACGGCAGCTAGAGGAATTGAATACCCGGGCGTTAGAGCAGTACGTCAAAGGCGACGAGCACCTGCTGCCGGTGGTTGAAACCCTGCGCAAGCTGATGCGCACGATCGGGACCACCGAGCGCAAACTCGGACTGCTGCCGAAGACCATCGAACAGTACGCGCCGCATATCAGAAATCCCGAAGTCCGGCTGACCGAGGAGGACCTGGGCAAGCTTGCTGAGCACTTCGGTTTTTCGAAACAGAGGATTGCCGGATTGGCGAGCCGGGACCCGCAGGAGCGATTAAAGGCGACAGCAGTTTTGTTTAACCCGCACGCCAACGAGCGGGAAATCAAGGCGACGGTCAAAGAGATAAACGACGTTCTCGGTAAGGAATTCTTCACTGAGGACGCGGCCCTTGCCGTCGGCGTTCGCGGCGTTCGGTCGATCCAGGCGCGGCAGGCTTATTTGTTCGCAGAGGGGGCGCTTTCTAAGTGGGGCGTTCCGGTGACGCCGGACATGCTGGGCCGGGTGCCGGTACCGGAAGGATTCGGGGCTTACCGTGTGGCGCACGATCCGGCTACAGGCAAGGTTATTTTACGTGAAATAAATTCTAACGACATATTGGAGGTCCAGAACGCACAGATCACACGTGAACAGTTAAAAGCTAAACTGGGGCAGGACGCGCCCATGCCGGAGTTTGACGTCCCTTTCATGGCGGTGTTCCCCCGGGATATGGCAAGCAGTCTTAACCGCATGTCGCAGACGTTTTTCGGTGACGAAGACATGCGCGCCTTACTCCGCGCTTACGACGGCGCGCTGTCGGTCTGGCGTGGCTTAGCCACGGTTGTGCGGCCGGGATACCATATCCGGAACGCCACGGGTAACTTCTGGAACAACTGGCTTGCGGACATCAAGGACCCCCGGTGGTATGCGCTGGCCGCACAGGTGCAGCGGGACCCGAACGCAATCATAGACACAAAGATCGGGCAGTTGGACCGGGAAACGCTCTGGCGCATAATGGAGGAGCGCGGGGTGGTCGGTACCACGTTCGCTGGGGCGGAGCTCGGTCACCGCGGTTATGCGGCGATCAGGGAAGCAATCGGGCAAGGCAGTGTGTCGCTGAAGCCGTGGAAGGCGGAGTTTGCGCCGGCGCGTTTGGGCCGAGCGGTTGGAATCAGTATTGAAGACAACGCAAAGATTGCACACTTTTTGGCTAAGTTGAACGAAACCGGGGATCCGGATGCGGCTGCCGTATCGGTGAAGAAGTTCTTGTTCGATTACTTTGACCTTACCGACTTCGAGAAAAACGTGATGAAGCGGATCATCCCCTTTTACACGTGGCAGCGCAAAAACATCCCCCTGCAGCTCGAGTATTTAATAAAGCGTCCGGGCAAGGCTGCAAAGGCGGAAGACATTCAGGCGGCGTTTGCGGCCGCCACGGGCGAGGATCAGCCGACGTGGGAGCAGCAACCGCCCTGGTTTCAAGAGATGTTGCCGCTCCGGATCGGTAAGCAGGGGCAGGCAGAAACGTACTTTAACCCGTCACTGCCGCCGCAGGACATAAACCTCCTGAACCTGTCACAGGGTTCGGTACGCGGTAATCTAAGCGGCACTCTGCAAAACGTCATGAGCATGATGACGCCGGCGGCAAAGATTCCGGTGGAACTGGCCACAAACCGGCAGCTATTTGCCTACCCGCAGCAGGTCTTTTACGACCAGGTCCCGGCGGACACCAGGCAGGACGTTGGGGAACTTGGGCGCTACCTGGCCGGGCAGGTCCCGCCGTTGCGGGGTATTATCAACCTGCTTTCGCCGCAGGGAGGCCGGCCGCGGGAGGGGCGGGACTGGTGGCGCCTGGCCGGGTTATCGCCGATGGCGGTTGACCGCGAAAAGGTAGCCGCGCAGCGTGAGCGGGAGTATTACGAGCAATTGCAGGCGATCCGTCGGCGGTTGGAAGCCCAAGGTGTCGAGGTCCCGGGCATCCGCGAAATTAAGAAGAGGGGGCGGCTGTATTGAGTCTCGAAGCGGTTGAGGTTAAGGTCGATGGACTTCGGAAGGATTACGACAAACACGCGGGGGAAAACAGGGAAGATTTCGAACGCGTATGGCAAGCGATCGACAGGTTAACAAACCGTCCCCCGGTGTGGTGCACAGTCGTAATTGGAGTGTTATGCGGTTTGTCTGGGTTACTTGCCGGGTTGAAGTTTTAGAAAGGAGGAGCTATGCGAGAATTTAAATGGAGTCCCGAACAGTACGCGAAGCTGCAGCCGCTAAAATTAGTTGACTATATCGTTGTTCACCATACGGCCAACGCAGACGTGCCCGTCGAAATGGTCGACCAGTGGCACAAAAACCGCGGGTGGGCCGGGGTGGGGTATCATTATGTTGTACGGCGGAACGGCGATATCGAACGCGGCCGGCCGGAGCATATGCAGGGGGCGCACGTGATAGGACACAACGATCACAGCCTGGGCGTAGCGCTGGGCGGCGACTTTACAAAGTACGTCCCACCGGAAGCGCAGTTAAGCGCGGCGGTTAAACTGGTGCGTGACCTGCTCATGCGTTACCCCAAGGCAAAGCTGGCGCGCCACAGGGACTTGCAGTCCACAAGTTGTCCGGGCGATGCCTTCCCCTGGGATAAGTTTACCGAGGCTGTATCCAGAAAGGAAGACGACAAGGTGCGGTTAATAATCAAAGGGAAGCCCATTGACGTCGATGTTCGGCTCATCAACGGGCGGGTATACGCGCCGGTACGGGACCTATTCGCCGCCCTGACGTATCAGGTTTCTTGGGATGAGAAGGGAAGGACGGTGCGTGTAGAATGAACCCGGATCTCGTTGTTGACGGCATCTCAGCGGTCGGTGTTATCTATGGCACACTGGAGGCGTGCAAGCGCGCCCGGTGGCTGCCCACGCGGTACGCGCCCATTTCGGCGATCGCGGTCGGGGTTGCGTTGTCGATCGGATACGCAGTCTGCCCTGCAGCGACGGCGACAATCGCGCGCGGGGCGGCGCTGGGTGTGGCGGCCAGCCTGGGGTATGCAGGAATGAAAAAGAATCTTAAGCAGCCGGTTGATTGACACCTCCCAGCGGTAACCTTAGAATAAGAACAAAAAGGCGGCATTTCTCTTAGCCGCCCTCGATGGTGTCCACTATGGCACGTAATTTATCAATCTCCGACGATCTGATAAATGTTCCCGGAATAGGAGAAAAGAAGCTGGAGAACCTTCGGGATTATGTCTGCACACAGTGATTTGCGGGCTTCCCGCAGCGGTAATAAGTATTTACTGAACAATTATGCTGATGGAAGCAAGAAACGATTCTAAGGGTAATCCCGGAGTAGAAACAAATTTGGTGATTCCCCCGCTCGTCATAATCACCTTCCTTTATGCGTGCGGATGCATTTTAACGCCCCATTTTCCTCTTCCCGGCAGCGCGACCTTCTTCGCAGCCCTTTTCACCCTGATGATCGCCGGTATCGGATACTTCTATTCCTATCAGCGCAACCACCGTGTTATTTACATCCTGTTCTTCTTTTTGGGCATATTGTCCGCACGGCTGGCGTTAATCGAGGCGTCAAGCCCGCTTGCCGAGTTTTCGGGACACAGCGCAATTATTAACGGAACAATCGCGGCGGAACCGGATATTCGCCCCGGGGAAGCACGTTATGTAATTCGCGTGGCCGAGGCGCAAGCCGGCGGCAATGCCTATAAAGGCGGCAAGGTGCTGGTGGTGGTAAGAGACCCCAAAAAGGTTTTCGGCTACGGAGACTTTGTACGGGTTCGAGGGGTATTGCGTTCGGCGCCGCAACCGGGAAACCCGGGTGATTTCAACTACGCGGCGTATCTTGCGCGGCGCGGAATAGGGATAATGGTATACACGCGCGGCGAAGGAACGGTGCTGATAACAGGGAATGCGTTTTCCAACCCGCTGGCTGTTTTTGCGCTCGGAATGAAGAATAAGCTCTTCGGGGTTTTGGACGAACTTTTCAGCGCCGGACACAGCGCGCTTTTGAAGGGTATAGCGTTCGGTACCCGCACTGCCATTGATCCCGCGGTCAACGAGGCGTTTGTGGAAACCGGTGTGGTTCACATTCTTAGCGTAAGCGGACTGCATGTGGGATTGGTCCTGGGTTTCATTTTCGGATTGACCCGTGTTTTCAGGCTGCGCTCCGGAACAACGCTTCTTACGGTCATCACCGCATTATTGATATACGATCTGATGGTCGGCTTCAGCCCGCCGGTGATCCGCGCGTCGGTAATGGCCGTACTCTTGTTATGGGCGCGCCACCTTGGGCGCGAGCGGGACTGGCTAACGGCGCTTGCCGTCGCCGCCCTGATAATCCTGCTGGCCAATCCGCTGGCGATCACAGACGCGGGCTTTCAGCTTTCTTTTGCCGCCACATGGGGAATTCTCTTTCTCGGGCCGGAAATTGTAAAGCGAATCGAACGCATACCGTTGAACCGCAAAGTGCAGGTAAGACAAGCCATCGCCTGGGGGGTGGCCGTGCCGCTCGGCGCGCAGTTAGGCACTTTGCCCCTGGTCGCCATACACTATAACCTGATATCGCCGGTAGCCCTTCTGGCAAATATCGCGGCAGTACCACTTACCGGACTCATCCTGCTGCTCGGGATAACGGCGGCGGTTTTAGGGCTGATCTTCCTGCCGTTGGGACAGGTTTTCGCCGTGCCTACCGGTCTTTGTCTCGATGTTTTCCTTTTCCTGGTGCGATTCTTCCAGCACCTGCCGGGGGCGGTCATTTATGTTCCTTCGTTGCACTGGGCGGTGGCGGGCCTCTGGTACGGACTTCTTTACATGGTGATCCGCAAAATTTCGGGCAGGCCCTTAAAGCTTGGTAACGTCATGTCCGCCCGTTCCGGCGGTTCCTGGGCTGCGCGCGCGGCGGTTTTCGTGCTTGTGGTATTCGCCTGGATGGGGCTTATTCGATGGATGGGGGGCACCACGCCGGCTTTACGGGTGGACTTTATTGACGTAGGTCAAGGGGACTGCTCCCTGGTTCGTACCCCGGGCGGCGGTACCATCCTTATCGACACCGGTGGAATGCCCGGGGAGCTTACCGGAAAAACTGCGGAAGGCATGGGGATGCGTGTGGTCCGGTACCTCCGCCGGGCAGGGGTGAGGCGCCTCGATGTGCTGGTTTTAACACACCCGCACGAGGATCACTGCGGCGGAGCGAGGGCGGTTGTTGAAAGGCTGCCGGTTAAACTTGTGGTGGTGCCGCCGATCGAACGCGGGGTGGACGAAGCGTACGACCATCTTATCGACCTGATTAAGAAGAAGGGAATTACGGTGTCGGTCGCAAGTGCCGGCGACAGCATTCGCGTCGATCCGGCGGTTGCAATTTCTGTTTTGGGTCCTTTCCTGCCGTTGAGCCGTGAACCGGAAGATTTCAACAATGAGTCGGTTGTACTAAGAATGAATTATAAAGGTAATACTATTCTTTTTGCCGGTGATGTCCAGGAAGAAGGGCAACGACGCCTCCTGCAATACGGAACAGACTTGAAAAGCGATGTCCTTAAGGTGCCGCACCACGGATCGACGCTATTCCTTCCCGCCTTTTATAAAATGGTCAAACCTCAATACGCTGTGATACCCGTTGGCCAGGGAAACCGTTACGGGATGCCGTCTCCTGCAGCCGTCAGCGAGCTTGAGCGCTTATCCGCGAAGGTTTTCCGGACAGACAGAGACGGGGCTGTTCTGTTGCGTTTCGAGAATGGGGAAACGCTGATTAAAACCGGTCGCAAGGGGCTCCGTCCCGCCGCTTGAAGAGTTCCCAACGCCGCGTTGTTCCATTTTAAAATAAACCGCCCTGCCAGAAAAACCTACCTGTAAATTCTCATGACCGCTGAGTTATTTATCAAACCTTCGCTAAGGTGTATTGTATCCGGTGAATATGGAACGACATGATAAATTATAATATTATATACCTTAGCCAGCAGGAAATGCTATGGCAAACGTCGAAAAACGTTTCTTGGCGCTTGTCTTGACGCTTGTAACAGAGACATGGTCCGCTTGCAGTTACCAAACCTTACAGTGAGGGGAGGTGGTCTTCCCTAATAATTCTTTAAAATAACCTTGCATAACAGCCGGAGGAGGTAAAGAGTAATGAAAAAGAAAGTAAAGAAAGGCTTGATTCTTACCGGATGCCTGATTTTGATCCTTTCGTTGGCGTCGTGGGCGGTGGCAGCCGCTGATATTAAAGTAATAGTCAACGGGGAAGAGATTAGTTTTGATCAGGCACCGGTAATCATCGGTGGTAGGGTACTTATACCGGTCAGGGCCGTTGTAGAGGCGCTGGGGGCCAGTATTACGTGGGATGCGGGTACCAACACGGCCACCGTTACGAATGACAAAGGGGACAAATTCTTGAACGGATTAAACGATCCGACTGCGAAGGAACCCAGCATCCATTCCATCTTCGTTACGGCAAATGCTCTTAAAACCGCTCTGGATGACGACAATGACGGGGATTTGTGCGACTATAGAACGGGACACAACGGCGGAGATAACATTGCTAACGACCCGCTCGTGCTGGATACAAGGGGCCGGAAAGATTACGATGCCGGACACATCCCGGGAGCGATCTTTATAGCCTCTGCTCAGGATATGGGTAAGACCAGCAACATGAAGGCCCTGCGTCAGGCCCTTGAAACACACGTCGCGAACGGCGGCAAAAATGAAGTCCTGGTGTACTGCTTTACTTCACATACGGCGGGATTGGCATGTGGTGTACTGGGCGCTAACGGTTTCAACGTAAAGAACCTCAGGTTCGGTTACGCAATTAGCTGGGAGGGCACAAAGGAAGCCGATAAGCCCATAAAAGGCCCGAGGGAGGACAAGGACGGCAAACTGGTGCCGTACCCTGCACAATAAAGCAGCTAATGCATAATGCGGTTATAAAAGAGCGGGACGTTTTGCCCCGCTCTTTTTTTGTGGGAAGTAGTAACAATTTTATTTTCGTCTAAAGACTATATGCTAAAGGGATTAAGCAAACAAAAAGCGAAATAAATGCAGGGAAACGGGGTGTTATTTATGGTGGTAGCAGAAATTTCCGTGGTGCCGCTTGGGACGGGCTCGGCGAGCGTAAGCCGGTATGTGGCGGATTGCGTGAAAGCCGTTAAAGAAAGCGGGCTGAAATACGAGGTAACAGCCATGGGCACCATAGTCGAGGGGGAACTGGAAGAAGTCCTAGCGGTGGCGCGGCGTATGCACGATATACCATTTGACGCAGGAGCTCAGCGGGTGGTGACCACGGTCAAGATTGATGAGCGCCGGGACAAGGAGCTCACAATCAATGGCAAGGTAAAGGCAGTGGCGCGTCGGCTGCGGGAAACATAGGTCCAGGGTCCGACGTGCGACGTCCGACGTTAAAAGACAAAATTTTTGGTCTCAATAGGGTCTTTTACGAATAGTGAGGACAAAGAATGAAGTATTTTATTGATCTGCTTGCCGAGCTCGAAAAGGGACAGATCGCGCCGCTCTACCTTTTCCACGGCCCGGAGGTTTTCCTTCAGCGGGAGGCGGTCAGGCGCTTTCAGATAGCGCTGGTCGGGGAAGAGCCCACCTTTAACTGTGAGGTGCTTGACGGCGAGGAGGTTTCTGGGGCAGAAGTAGCGGAGATCGCAAGCACTCTGCCTCTTTTTTCAAATTACCGGCTGGTAGTGGTAAAAAATGCTCCTTATTTTACTTCCGGGGCGCAGAAAGAGAATCCTTCTCTAACCGCATACCTCCGGCATCCCGGAACCGCAACATGCCTTATCTTTTGTACCGCCGGTCCGGTAGACAAAAGACGAGAGATGTACAAGATGGTTGCGGCGCACGGGAGGGCCGTGGAGTTTACCCATCTTGCGCCTGAAGACTTAAGAAAATGGTTTCAAAAAAAGGCGCGGCAGGTTGGGAAGACCTTTGAACCTGCGGCTGTAGGCGCTTTACTGGCCGGGGGGCGCGACCTGACGTCTTTGAACAATGAGATAGAGAAGGTGCTTGCCTACGCAGGGGACAGGGCGGTGGTCACCTCGGAGGACGTAGCGGCCGTTTCAAATCCTTCGATCGAAGAGACGGTTTTTACGGCGACAGACGCACTGGGGGAGCGGCGCTACCTGGATGCTCTGACAAAGATCCGCGCGCTGTTGGAAAAAGAGCCTCAGGGTGTAGTACTGGCTCTTCTTGCGCGGCAGTTGCGCCTGATAATCCTGGCCCAGGATCTTTTGGCTTCCGGGAGGAGAGGCGAAATTTCACCCAAAGACCTCGGCGGAGTTCATCCTTTTGTAGCGAAGAAGGTCACAGCGCAGGCGCGCCGTTTTCCGCGCCCGGAATTAGAAGCGCTTTTCTGGGGTTTGCTTGAAGTTGACATGTCGGCAAAAACAAGCGGGGAGGGTTTTTACGCGGGGCTGGAACGACGCCTTCTTATGTTGGGCCTGGGGAAACGGTCAGGTAGTGTTTTATAATTTTGCAGCCTGAAAAATATAAAGCCACCGGGCACATAATCGTTGGCCGCTGGCGGCGTTTAGGTGGCACGTTTTTGGGGCTGAGTAACAATGTGAAAATACAAGCAACGGATTACCCCGTAAGGCGGTTTTTATTAAATTCTTTTACCAAGCGGGATTTTTTACGTGCAGCGGTATTCTTGTGAATAAGCCCTTTTGAAGAAGCTTTATCAAGAGCCTGCAATGCCTTCCGCAGCTTATCCTCCACATCGGCGAGGCCGGAAACCAGAGCAACCTTATACTTCTTAATGGTTGTCCTTAACGCGGACCGCATGCTGGCGTTTCGAAGGGTCTGCTTTTCAATTTGCCTCAAACGCTTAAGCGAGGATTTCTTGGTCAATCCGTCACCTCCTTACAGGATTTATTGCCATAAGAGCGACTAATATTCCCAACGGCCATTTTAACACGGCCGTATGGTTGATTGCAAGTATCAGGTGCTCATATGGGAGGGATTTTTCCGGTAGGCCCGCCATCCGGTCGGGCAGGGGTTGAATTTTTCAAAACAGTTTTTTTAAGCACAGGAATAAAATTACCTGTTTTGGCCAATCCTAACGTCAAATGCGTAAAAGGAGGTGGTATAGTGGAACGTCAGACGTGGATTGGGGCAATCGTCAGGTTTGTTGTATCAGCCATCGTGCTGATGATCGTAAGCTGGGTGTCCCCGGGCTTCGTGGTTAAAGGCGGCTTTCTTGGAGCGCTTATCGCTGCTGCGGTAATCACCATTCTCGGTTATATCGCTGAGACTTTGTTAGGCGATCGCATCTCACCGCAAAGCCGCGGCCTTGTCGGGTTCATTACGGCGGCGGTAGTCATTTATTTGGCGCAGTTCGTGATCCCCGGACTTTTAAGTGTCAGTATTGTCGGGGCACTGATTGCAGCCTTTGTCATCGGTCTCATCGATGCATTTGTACCTACGATGCTGCGGTAGTTCAACCGTGGATCTCGAAGTCTCTCATACCCCGTCCCCCTTCAACAGTCCTCGAAGGCTGCGAAGGGGGACCTGATTTTTACCTGTCCGGATTCCCTTTGCGATTCAAGGCTTATAGGTCAAACAAAGCCGCATTAAATTATGGATATTCGAACAGCAGGATTCTCCCCGGGAATGTCGAAAAATTTAGGAAATGCGTGGGAGGAGTGGGAGCGTTGCGCCAGATAAAGAAATTCGCCGGACTGGTCCTTGCACTTGTATTTTCGGCAGTGTTCTTTTTAGGTCCGGCGGTCGCAACAGATGCAGCGGAGACCAGGTTTACCGACGTGAAGGGGCACTGGGCGGAGCAGCCGATCATGGAGATGAACGCCTACGACATTGTTCACGGCTATCCCCGGGGGGGGTTCGCTCCGGACAACACGGTTACGTTCATTGAAGCGGTGGTAATGATAATAAATACCATCGGGCTGGGTGATGAGGCCCGAAGAACAGAAATCAACGGATTGAGTTATCACCCGCAAGTGAATTGGGGGAAAGAATACCTGGCTCTTGCCGTGCAGGAAGGTATTTTGACCAAAGAAGGGTTGCCATATCTTGATCCTCAGCGAAAGGCCTGCCGTTACGAAGTAGCCTCGTTGTTATGCCTTGCACTAGACCTTCCGCCCGATACAGAATTAACTTTCGCCGACGCTTCGATCATTCCTGAAAAATACCGGGGGCATGTGGGCGCCATCGCCAAGCGGGGGATTATGCGCGGTCTTCCCGGGAACCTTTTTGCGCCGCAAATGAATGTCACCCGGGCGCAGATGTGCGCCATGTTACATCGGCTTATAGAGGATGGTTGGGTGGATGCGCCGCCGCCAATGACACGGGTCATCGGAAGGGTGGACGGCGTGAACGGACGCGTGATCACGGTTAAGTATATGTCGGGCGAACGCGAAGTAACAATACCGGCGGATTGCAGTCTATACCGCGGAAACCAGGCCGTTGAACTCAACTCCTTGACCTCAGGGGAAAGAGTCAGATTTGTTATGGACAACCAGGGCCTGGTCCGGTATGCATGCGTACCTGGGGAGTACGGCAAGCCGGATGCGACGATATTGGGAATCGTTGATTCACTGACGCCGGGGGAAAAGGGCACGTACAGATTGATGCTGCAAAACGATCTTGGAGACATGGCTGCTTATGATGTATACCGGGATTCCAGGATGCTTAAGAACGGCCGGAAAGCTGACTACACCGACCTGATACCGGATGCTTATGTAAAGATCGGTATGGACAGGAACAACCGGGTTTTCGAATTAGAACTATACCAATTGACCAAAGTAAGCGGCACAATCACACAGTTAGGCACGGATTCACTTAGCTTGAGGGCGCGGGGTGTGAAAAACGATTACCGGGTGACGGGAAACACAAAGGTTACAAGGAATGTAATCCGCGAGATATCATACGGCGATCTTAGAACCGGTGACCGGGTGGATCTCTGGATAGCGGGCGATGCCGTGTTGCAGATTAATCTGCTCTCGGGTACCGTGATAAGTTCGAGCGGAATGATTTCCAACATTTACACCAAAGAAATCTCCATCTACGTGAACGGCAAAGAGAATCGATACAGTATCGATGAAAATGCGGAAATAATCAAGGACGGCGAAGTGATAGACCTGGAAAAACTAAAACGCGGCGATTACGTCATTTTCGAACTGGACAGCGAACAAAGCGTGAGTTACATCGAGGTTATCGACGAAGAGGAAGGGGAATTCGAGGGAACGGTTACGGCGTTGTCGGTTTCTTCCCGGTCGATATCTTTCAACACCGGCGGGTTGGAGATGGATTACAGCATCACGGGGGACGCCCATGTCTTCCGTGACGGCGATGAAATCAACCTTATAGAGATCGTACCCGGAGCTAAGGTGCACGTTACGGTGGAGGAACACAAGGTAACGGAAATAGTGGTCCTGGACGACCAGAATATAACGGTTAAAGGGCGTATCAGCAATGTTAACGCAGACACCCGGCGTGTTACGTTGGTTGTGAACGGTTACCTCCATACCTACAAATTGTCTGATGCTGCTGTGATTAAAGACCGCGATGAAAAACAAGTGGCGTTGGGGGAATTAGAGGGCTGCTATGCGGAAGTCCGACTGGAAAGCGGCGTTATTGCATCGCTTACGGTTCAATAAAGGTACGCTAGCCAAGCTGAAATAAATAGTCAAAGGAGAAGGAGCGCTTCTTGAAGAGGTGCTCTTTTTATTGTATAGGAAATTTTGCTTTATGTTTGTTATGGATGAGTCCAGTTCTTGCCTCATAGAAAAACGTAACACAGTGATAGAAATAACTGATGGTTAATCCTCGGCTTACCGAGGTCTTGTCCCACTTCTGCCGGCATAGATATTACTCGGAGGGGACTTGTCTATGCGGCGGTGGGTCTGGGCATCCATAGCTTTGTTTCTTGTGCTCTGGCTTTGCTCTTTATCCCGGGCTAAAGGTGCGGATATGATACTGCGCATCTACGGTCCAAAGAAGGTGATGGATTCCTGCTTGATTGCGCAGCCGGAAAAGAATCCGCCGGACGCTTCATCACTCCTTGCTCGCGCGGGCAGGTTTGTATCTCAGGTGGAACTGACAAAGAGTGGTCTTATACGCTCCGTTTTGCCGGTGGTGGATACGCCTATTTCGGTGCCGGCGGTCGCTTCCCCTTCACCTCCCGCTCCTACGGAAAGTACGGATATTGGGAAGGTGGCGCTTCCGCCTCTTGTGGCTATTTACAACACGCACACCGGGGAAACATATGCAATGACCGACGGTGTTGAAAGGGTAAAAGGGCGGGGCGGGGTATTTACCGTAGCAACAGCCCTTGAAAAGGGTTTGCGGAAGCGCGGCGTATCCGTATTGCGCTCGGACAGGATA
Source organism: Bacillota bacterium (assembly GCA_040755195.1). Taxonomy (GTDB): domain Bacteria; phylum Bacillota; class Desulfotomaculia; order Desulfotomaculales; family Ammonificaceae; genus SURF-55. The sequence goes on along the minus strand of JBFMBL010000005.1, from coordinate 41,775 downwards.
CACGATGTTTCTTACGCCGCCTCCTACCTTGAGTCGGAAAAGACCGTGAGAGAAATGCTTTACAACAATCCGGAAATAGATGCCCTCTTCGATGTCCACCGGGATTCAAAACTTCCCAGGAGTTTGGCCACGGTGGAGGCGGGGGGCACGCGCGTTGCTCCGGTGTTGGTGGTCGTCGGTTCAGACGCACGGCAGCCCTTTCCCACATGGCGGCAAAACCTGGCTTTCGCAAAGCGGATAGCGGATCGGGCCGATGCGTTGTATCCGGGTCTTTGCCGCGGGGTGCGAATTAAAGAAGGCCGTTATAACCAGTTTCTGAATCCCCGGCTGCTTATCCTGGAGATAGGGGGGGTGAACAATAGCCTTGAGGAAGCGGAAGCGGCGGCGGAACTAATGGCGAACGTTTTGGCGGACTTGCTCTTTGAGGACCAAAACCAGAAAAAGGATAATCCGGAGCCTCCGGGAGGATAATAATTTCGGAGGTTTTTTTAAATGACCGTAAGATATATGGTTTTATTCTTAATCTGGTTGTGCGTTGTTGCCGGCGGGGTAACCCGCTGCCTGGCGGCGCTTAATCATGCACTTGGTCCGGGAAAGGAGGTGAAGGCCATTTCTGTAACGTTGTCGCCCGGTTCCAACTGTCAGGTGGAGTTTCTGAACGCATCACTGCAATTTACGATTCCCGCGCTGGTAGAAGATCTTCGGTTCGTGAGAAATATGATATAATTAGGAACATTGGAGAAGATGGACGTTATGGTTGATTAGGATTTCGCAGGCGCAGCAACGGGGGACAACGCGTGATTCAGGAAAAGATCCGAAATTTTTGTATCATCGCCCACATAGACCACGGTAAGTCCACTCTGGCCGACCGGCTGTTGGAGTACACAGGGGCCATTGAACCGAGGGAAATGACCGAGCAGGTGCTCGACCGCATGGATATTGAACGAGAGCGGGGAATCACCATCAAGGCTCAGGCGGTGCGGATTCCCTACACGGCCAAAGACGGCGGGGAGTACCAGCTCAACCTCATCGACACCCCCGGACATGTGGACTTCTCTTACGAGGTTTCCCGAAGTTTGGCGGCATGCGAAGGGGCTCTCCTTGTTATCGACGCAACCCAGGGTATAGAGGCGCAAACCCTGGCTAATACTTACCTGGCGCTGGACCACGACCTGGCGATTATCCCGGTGATCAATAAGATCGATTTGCCAAGCGCTGATCCGGAACTGGTGCGCAGGGAGATTGAAACGGCAATAGGGATTTCCGGCGACGAAGCGATTCTAGTGTCGGCAAAGATGGGAACAGGGGTTGACACCGTTCTGGAAAGGATCGTAAGCGACATCCCGCCCCCGCGCGGTGAAACGGAAGGACCCCTCAGGGCGCTTATCTTCGATTCACATTACGATTCCTACAAGGGTGTGATTGCTTACATCCGCACGGTTGACGGGGTTGTGCGCCCGGGGATGATCATCAGGATGATGTCCACCGGAAAGGAATACGAGGTTTCGGAGGTGGGAATCTTCAGGCCGCAACTAACGCCGGTTAGCATGCTGGAAACCGGCGAAGTGGGGTTTATTGTCGCCCATATCAAGAATGTCCAGGACTGTCGCGTAGGGGATACGATTACCGAGGCCAGGAATCCGGCGAATAGAGCTCTCTCAGGTTACAGGCCCGTCAAACCGATGGTTTTTTGCGGACTTTACCCCATCGAAACCGCAGATTTCGGACGGCTGAGGGACGCGCTTGACAAGCTGCGTTTGAACGACGCGGCGCTTCACCATGAGCCGGAGACTTCCGCCGCCCTGGCGTTCGGTTTCCGGTGCGGCTTCCTGGGACTGTTGCACATGGAGGTCGTACAGGAGCGTCTCGAGCGTGAGTACGGCCTGAATCTTATCACGACGGCGCCGAACGTGATTTACAGGGTGATGCGTTCGGACGGAACCGTGATGGAAGTGGAAAACCCGGCTAAACTCCCGCCTACCGGGGAGATAGCCTGTATCGAAGAACCGGTGGTTAAGGCCACCACCATGCTTCCGAAAGAGTATATCGGCCCGGTAATGGAGCTATGCAACGAGCGCCGCGGTGTCTTTAAGAACATGGAATACGTCAGCGAAAACCGGGTTATTCTCACCTACGAACTCCCACTGGCGGAGATCATTTATGATTTCTTTGATCGATTGAAATCCGTAAGCCGCGGTTACGCCTCCTTTGATTACGAATTTCAATGCTTTCGCGAGGCCGATGTGGTCAGGCTTGATATCCTCGTGGGCGGTGAACTGGTCGACGCACTTTCCTCGATCGTTCACCGGGACCGCGCCCAATACCTTGGACGGCAGCTTGTGGAGCGCCTGCGAGGGCTTATACCCAGGCACCTTTTTGAGATTCCGATCCAGGCCGCGATAGGAAGCCGGGTCATTGCCAGGGAGACCATCCGGGCCCTTCGCAAAGACGTTCTGGCAAAATGCTACGGCGGCGACGTAACCCGAAAGCGGAAGCTGCTCGAAAAACAAAAGGAAGGCAAAAAGCGTATGAAACAGGTGGGCAACATCGAGATACCGCAGGAGGCCTTCCTTGCAGTACTGCGGGTTGATGACCAGTGAAGGTCGCAGGCCTTTACATCCACGTGCCGTTTTGCATCTCGAAGTGTTTTTACTGCGATTTTGTTTCATACCCTTATGCGAAAGAACCGGCAGAGTGTTATGCCGCCGCACTCGAGAAGGAAATCCTGCTGCGAAGTCAAGAAATAAGGAATCAAGCCGTTTTCGAAAGCATTTATCTGGGGGGCGGAACGCCCACCTGCCTCCCCGTTCCAATTTTGCGTCGCATCCTTGCCGTTATCCGGGAGAATTTTGAAATATTGCCTCAAGCTGAAATAACTGTGGAGGCGAATCCGGGAACCGCGCGGAAGAACTTGCTTCGAATGCTGCGCCACGAAGGCGTGAACCGCTTGAGTATCGGCATGCAGACCGGTGAGGCGGGGTTGTTGCTCTTCTTGGGCAGGCGACACACGCCGGCGGATGTGGTGAAAATGGTGGAAGAGGCTCGTGACGCCGGTTTTGACAATCTTAACCTAGACCTCATCTTTGGTATCCCCGGTCAGACGGTTCTCATGTGGAAAAAAAGCCTTAAAGATGCATTAGCGCTAAGACCGGAGCATATCTCAACCTACGGTCTGGAGATACATCCGGGGACCCCGTTAGGGCGGTCTGTTGAAGCGGGAGAGATTAGTCTTTGCCCGGAAGAAGACGAGCGCGAGATGTATTTGGAGGCTATCGATTTTCTGGCCGTTTGCGGTTACGAGCAGTACGAGATTTCTAACTTTGCCCTTCCCGGAAAAGCATCCCGGCACAACCGGCTTTACTGGGAGGGTGAACCGTACCTGGGAATCGGTCCGGCGGCGCATTCTTATTTCAACGGCTGCCGCTGGTCGAACGCAGAAGACATTGACGTTTATTGCGGGCTCATCGAACGTGAAAGGTTGCCCGTTGTCTGGCAGACGCACTTGTCCGTGCAGGATGAGATGTCGGAAGCCATGTTTTTAGGGCTGAGGGAGCTTGCGGGGGTATCGTGCAGGCGTTTCCGAGAACGCTTCGGGCAAAGGCCCGAGAAGGCCTACGGCCGGGAAATTCAGCAGCTTCTCGAGCGGGGCCTTTTGACGCGGGAAGGTGACTTCTTGCGTTTGACCAGGGAGGCGCTGCCGGTTGCAAATGTGGTTTTCGGGGAATTTGTTTAACCCTCGGACCTAAAGATTTTCTCCAAAATTAAAATACACGCACCCGTTGATATCGTTACATATTCTGGGGAATGAGACTTGACAACTCGCACCCTAAAATGTTAATTTAAATTAAAGTTTTAGCACTCAATGAAGGAGAGTGCTAATAAAGGGTGAGGTCAATGCTAAATGAAAGACAAGAGCGCATCCTTGCGGCATTGATTGAAGATTTTATCGAAATGGCAGAGCCGGTAGGATCACGGACAATTTCGCGAAAACACGGATTAGGACTGAGTCCCGCCACAATCAGGAATGAAATGGCGGACCTCGAAGAAATGGGATACCTCGATCAGCCACACGCTTCTGCGGGGCGTGTACCTTCGGAAAGAGGATACCGGTACTATGTTGACAACGTGATGAAACCGGAAGAGCCGTGCGGCGAAGAGAAAGAGCTTATAACGGCGCACATAAAAACCAAAGCCCGGGAGATCGCGACGGTAATTAAGCAGACCGGATCCATAATAGCACAGCTTACCCGTTACGCGGCACTTGCGGTATCGCCTTGCGGTAAGAGCGTGTACCGTCATATTCAGCTTGTGCATTTTGGACCCGGGCAGGCCATGGTTCTGGTGGTTTTAGCCTCGGGTGAGGTTTTCCACCGGGTAATACCCATTCCGGAGGGCATCACGTCTTACGATTTAGAGGGCATTTCCGGAGTGATCAACGCAAACCTCAAGGGTCTCACGGTTAAGGATATCAAGTTCACAATCCTCAGGGAGATTTATACGGAACTCTCGCGATACAGAAATGTTCTCGACCATGCTTTTGAGTTTATCCAGGAGGCTCTTGCCACCAAGGAGGAGTATGTTTACCGGGGCGGACTTCAAAGCATTCTCAGCCAACCGGAGTTCAAGAATGTAGAACGGTTGAGAACATTAATGGGTTTGCTGGAACAGGATGAATTCTTGTGCGACCTTTTGACGTCCGGAACCGGGCGTAAAGGAGTCGACATCCGTATCGGGCGGGAGTTTAACCGCGAGGATATACGTGAGCTGAGTCTGGTGACTGCCGGTTACCAGATAGGGAAGATCGGCGGCGTGCTGGCGGTGCTCGGCCCGACCCGGATGCGCTACGCACGGGTCGTGGGGCTGCTGCGTTATGCGGCGGAAAGCCTTTCCGAGGAAATGGATAAAATCTTCGGCAGGTAGGGAATGAGTAGAAGGTAGAAGCTGCATTTTGAGATTGCAGGAGGAAACGTCCCGGTGAGTTTAAAACAACAGGCCACAAACGGTTCCGAAGTCAATGAGCGCCTTGCGGCGCTTATCTCCAACACTAACGCTGTAAGGGCTATCGCTTCCGCCGTGGAAGGGACCCTGGGTCCGAAGGGCCTGGATACGATGCTGGTCGACCGCTTTGGGGAGGTCGTAATCACCAACGACGGGGTGACCATTCTCACCAATATGGAGGCGACTCATCCGGCAGCGAAGATGGTGATAAACATCGCCAAGGCCCAGGAGGAGGAAGTGGGCGACGGCACCACGACTACAACCGTAATGGCGGGCTCCATGGTGGGGACCGGGCTGGAGCAGGTCCTTAAAGGAGTGCCTGTTGCACGGGTAATCGAGGGTATGCGGCAGGGGGTAGATTTCGCCGTCGAAACCATGCGGCGGCAGTCAACGTCACTCAACGGCCTTGACGACCCGAGGCTGAATTCGGTGGCGCTGATCGCCGGGCGGGGGCATGCGGATATCTCCGATCTGGTTGTCGCAGCGGCACGCCTTGTCGGGCGGGACGAACTTCTAAAGCCTGCGTTTAAGCTTGCGGATATCGTCATAGCCGAGGAGGGCGCCGAGAACCAGGTTTTCGATGGAGTCATCATCGGCAAGGAACGGATGAACCGGCAGATGCCGGAACATCTTACGAATGTCAAGGTTCTGGTGATTGACGACGCACTGGAACCCGAAGAAATAGAAGAAGAAGCCCTCGGAACGGAGGCGGGTTTCAACAGGTATCTGACTTTGCAGGAAGAATTTAAGCGGAATATCGATAAAATAGTGAATATGGGCGTGGGACTCATACTGGTCGACCGCGGGGTTTCGGAAATAGCAGAAGAGAAGCTTACCGACGCCAATGTGATGGTTGTGCAGCGTGTGCTTCAAAAAGAACTGCGGCGGGCGGCCGAGCATACCGGCGCCAGAGCCATCAAAAGAACCGGGTTAAACAAGGATCTTTCGGAACTGGAACGATACCTCGGGCGCACCGGAGCTGTTCATAATAACGAGAAACTGGGGCAGGTATGGATACATTCCGGCCGGGGAAAGCCAATGGCCACCATTGTTGTCGGCGCGGCGACCGCAGAAGTGGTCGGGGAGCGTGAGCGCATCGCCAAGGACGCTGCAGCGGCGGTGCAGGCGGCAGTCAAGGGCGGCGTGATTCCGGGGGGCGGGGCCTTGGAATTAGCTGTAGCGCGCGAAGTTGAAAAGATGCGGGGCCGCATCAAGGGAATGGCCGCTTACGGCGTAGACTGCGTGATTGAGGCGCTCAGGCGCCCCCTGGCGCAGATTGTTGCGAATTCGGGGTTCAATCCTCTTGAGAAGGTGGGGGACGTTTTTGCCGCCCAGGTAGCGCGGCGGAAAAACACCCTGGGTATGGATTGCGACACGGGTGAGGTTAAGGATATGATCCAGGCCGGGGTGTTGGATCCGACACCGGTTAAGATACACGCTCTGAAAGCAGCCGGGGAGATTGCAGAGGCGATTTTAAGAATCGACACTATCATTCGGAAACGTGAAGAAAAACAGGAAGGCAGGGATTCCGTTAAAGATGGTGGAGCAGGATAAAGGTAGGCGGGAAAGACCTAACGGCGAGTCCGACCGTTCGATAGAAGCCGATGGAACCGAACCGGAAAGCAAGGCCACAGCCGGCAGGAAAGAAGCGGCAAAGACCCCGGCGGTTTCACCCGAGCGCAGGATGGAGGAACTTGAAGCGGCTCTGGCGGCGGCGGAGAACAAGGCGCAGGAGTATTACCAGCAGCTTTTGAGGCTCCGGGCGGATTTTGAAAACATGAGGAAACGGGTAAACAAGGAGCGGGAGGAGTTGCTCCACTTCGCCGGGGAGGCGCTGGTGGCGGCGCTTCTGCCGGTCCTTGACGACTTCGAACGGGCACTGAAATCCCCCGGGGATAAAATAGAGGATTTTTTAGCCGGCCTGGAGATGATTCACCGCCGGCTTAGTGAAACTTTAACACAAGAGGGCCTGGAGGTAATTCCTACGGTAGGCGACGTATTTGACCCGACCCGGCACGAGGCGGTGGCTTTTGAAACAACCCGAAAGGAGCCGGCAAATACCGTTCTCGAGGAATTCCGGCGCGGGTATACCTTTCGCGGGAAGGTTCTGCGTCCGGCTCTCGTCAAGGTAGTAAAGGAAAACTAAGGGTAGGAGGATGACAGGAAGATGGGAAAGATCATCGGTATTGATCTGGGAACAACAAACTCGTGTATGGCCATTATGGAAGGCGGGGAACCCGTAATCATCCCGAACGCTGAAGGCGGACGGACGACACCATCGGTAGTGGCGTTTTCCAAAACGGGAGAACTGCTGGTAGGGCAGGTGGCGAAACGCCAGGCTGTTGCGAACCCGGACCGTACCGTCGCGTCGATTAAGCGGCATATGGGCTCCAACCACCGGGTAAAGATTGACGATAAGGAATACACCCCGCAGCAAATATCAGCTTTTATATTGCAGAAAATGAAAGCCGATGCCGAGGCTTATCTCGGAGAAAAAATAACCCAGGCGGTGATTACGGTGCCCGCCTACTTCGATGACGCCCAGCGCCAGGCGACAAAGGACGCAGGCAGAATTGCAGGCATGGAAGTGCTGCGGATCATCAACGAACCCACGGCGGCGGCGCTGGCTTACGGCCTGGACAAAGAGGAAACACAGACAATCCTCGTTTTCGATCTGGGTGGAGGGACATTTGATGTCTCCATTCTCGAGATCGGCGACGGGGTTTTTGAGGTTAAGGCCACCAGCGGGAACAATAGGCTGGGCGGCGACGACTTCGATCAGCGGATAGTGGATTACATGGTTGCGGAGTTTAAGAAGAATTACGGGATTAACCTTGCTGCGGACCGGATGGCGCTACAACGGCTTACCGAAGCGGCCGAAAAAGCGAAGGTGGAAATCTCCGGCGTTACTTCGACCAACATCAACCTGCCGTTTATCACTGCGGATGCGTCCGGCCCAAAACATCTGGATATGAATTTAACCAGGGCAAAGTTCGATGAATTGACGGCTGATCTGGTGGAAAAGACGATGGGGCCGACCCGCCAGGCGCTTCAGGACGCCGGACTCGGTCCCGAAAAAATCAACAAGGTGTTGCTGGTCGGCGGCGCCACCCGGATGCCGTCTATACAGGAGGCGGTCCGGCGTTTGTTCGGCAAGGAGCCGCATAAGGGGATCAACCCGGACGAGTGCGTGGCGATCGGCGCCGCCATTCAAGGCGGAGTGCTCGGCGGCGAAGTACGGGACATCGTACTCCTGGACGTAACACCGTTATCGCTGGGCATTGAGACCCTCGGCGGGGTATTCACCAGGATCATAGAGCGGAATACCACCATCCCGACCCGGAAGAGCCAGATATTCACCACCGCGGCCGACAACCAGCCCTCGGTTGAGGTTCATGTGCTGCAAGGCGAGCGTCAGATGGCCTCGGGAAACAAAACGCTCGGCAAGTTCCATCTGGACGGTATTCCACCGGCGCCGCGCGGGGTGCCGCAGATCGAGGTGACCTTTGATATCGACGTAAACGGCATTGTAAACGTATCGGCGAAAGACATGGGTACCGGAAAGGCGCAGAGTATTACCATTACCGGTTCCACCAGGCTAAAGGAAGAAGAGATCCAGCGGATGGTCCGGGACGCAGAGCAGCACTCGGCGGAAGACAGGAAGAGGAAAGAAGAGGTAGATACCAGAAACCAGGCCGAGTCGATGGTATACCAGACGGAGAAGGTAATCAAGGAGTACCGCGACAAGGCCGACAAGGCGCAGGTGGAGCGGCTGGAGAAGGCGGTGGGCGAGTTGAAGGAAGCGCTTTCCGGCGGTGACATCGAAGCCATCAAACAGAAGCTCGAAGCCCTGACGGAGCCGCTTCACGCATTCACGGCGGAAATGTACCGGCAGGCTTCAACTGCGGGCCAGCAAACGGAGCAACCGCCCGGTGACAAAACGGTAGACGCCGATTATGATGTGAAATAAAAAGTTACGGGTTTGCGAGTTACGAGTTGAGACCGGAAGCCGTGGGGTTTTGTAACCGGGGAAGAAGGGTGTAAATGATGGCTAAGCGTGATTATTACGAGGTCCTGGGGGTTTCACGGAACGCAACCCAGGATGAGATAAAAAAGGTCTACCGGAAACTGGCGCGGCAGCACCACCCGGACGCAAATCCGGATAATAAAGAAAAGGCCGCCGAGAAATTCCGGGAGATCACGGAGGCATATGCCGTCCTGTCCGATGCGGAAAAGAGGGCGCAGTACGACCGTTTTGGCCACGCCGGGCCGCAGGGGCAGGGTTTTGGTTTTGACTTCGGAAACATTAATTTTGAGGATCTTGGTTTTGATTTCGGGTTCGGCGACCTTTTCGATGCATTGTTCGGGGGTGGAGGAAGGCGCCGGCGCGGACCGCAGCGCGGTGTCGACCTGGAAACGGAAGTGGAGCTTCCTTTCAGGGAGGCGGTTTTCGGGACCGAAAGAGAGCTTAATGTCCCCCGGACCGAGAAGTGCGACAACTGCGGCGGTTCCGGAGCGGCTCCGGGAACGAATGTTGAACAGTGCAAGAACTGCAATGGTTCCGGGCAGGTGAGTTATTCCCGTTCGACGGCTTTCGGTCAGTTTATCCAGACAACCACCTGTGACAGGTGCAGGGGGACCGGGCGCTTTATTTCCAGTCCCTGCAGCGTCTGCAGGGGGAGCGGTAACGTGCGGCGCACCCGCAAGGTGACGGTGAAGATACCCGCCGGGGTGGATGACGGTATGCGGTTGCGGCTCAGGGGAGAGGGCGAACCCGGCACGCTCGGCGGGCCTGCCGGAGACCTTTATGTTTACCTCAAGGTGAGGCGTGATCCGGTTTTCCAACGGGACGGGCAGAACGTGATATGCGAAGTGCCGGTTTCTTTTACGCAGGCGGCACTCGGGGCGGAGATAGAGGTTCCGACGTTGGACGGCACGACGCATATAAAAGTCGCGGAAGGAACACAATCGGGAACGGTTTTGCGTCTCAGGGGGAAAGGTGTGCCCGGCACAGGCGGATACGGGCGGGGCGATCAACTTATCAAGGTGAAGGTCGTAACGCCCACCCGGCTGAACGAAAAGCAGAAGGAACTCCTGCGCGAACTGGCGAAGCTTTCCGTCGAAGAGTCGCCGAGAACGGAAAAAGATAAGGGGTTTTTTGAGAAGGTTCGCGACGCTTTCGTGTAAACGACGCTGTACAATATTGAGGGAGTATCGCCGTGAAATGGCTTGAAATAAGGGTGACTGTAAAATCCGAAGATGCCGACGCAGTCACTCTGGTCATATACGAATTAACCGGTCGCGGGGTGGCCTTGGAATCCGGATACGTCAACGGGGATGGCCGCCCTGTATTATTTCAGGCGGTTACACTGAAAGGTTACCTTCCATTCGAAGCTTCCAAGAAGTTGGAAAAACTCAGAACCGCCCTTTTGCCGTATGCGATCGGGCCGGTCGGCGTCCTTGAACTTCCGGAAACCGACTGGCTCAGGGCCTGGCGCGAGCACTACAAGACCTTCAGGGTCGGGAAAACACTTGTAGTCAGACCGCCATGGGAGGAATACACCCCGCTGCCCGGGGATTTGGTGATAACCATCGATCCCGGCCTTGCCTTCGGGTGCGGCACGCATCCCACCACCAGGTTGTGCCTTGAACTTATGGAAGGGGCGGTAAAACCCGGCTCGGTGGTTTACGACGTGGGCACGGGATCGGGCATACTGGCGGTTGCAGCAGCACGCCTCGGGGGCGCGAAAGTGGTAGCTGTAGACAACGACGAAATAGCGATCCGTGTTGCAAGGGAAAACGTGAGACATAACGGCCTGGAAAACGTAGTTCATGTCACGGAAGGAGATTTGCTCAAGGGCTTGACGGAACCGGCGGACGTGATCGTAGCCAACATCATCACCGGTGTTATCATTCATTTAGCGCCTGAGGCCGCCCTGCGCCTCCGTCCCGGGGGAACCTTCATCGCCGGGGGGATTGCCGCTGCCAGGGCGGACAAGGTAAAACAAGAATTGGAGAAGTATTTTTCTATACGAGAAATGGTCTGCCAGGAGGATTGGGCAGCGTTTCTTTCCGTATTGTGAAATTGGGATTTGAAATTAATTGGCGACATCGGTTAAAAGCTTGGTTTTAGATTATCAATCAGTTTGACTTTGGAAAACTAGTTTGGTAAAATATACATGTGTTTTTATGGTATTGTTCTTTGATAACTAAATAAAGAGGCAGATGTAGTTTTCCTCCTTATAAGTTCATTAAATTATAGGAGGAATGATTATGAACACTGTTACGAGTGGCGCCAGAAATCCACTGACGTTAGTATTTATTGATTACGAATCATGGTTTTGGTCTCTTTATAATAATTATGGAGAGACCCCAAATTTAAATTCCTTTATTCAAGACATTAAGCAACGTGGTAAGTTGAGAGAGATTTATGTTTTTGGTGATTTTTCTAAGAATGAAATTGAAAAAGAACTTTTGAAGCTAAGAGATTATACCAATCTTATTATAAATTGCGCTAATCCAAATGAAGAAAACAAGAAAAACTACACTGATTTTATTATGTTGGATAGCATTTATAAAACTGCATTGCAAAATCAAGATGTTGAACAATATATTTTGGTAACTGGAGACGGACATTTTCATAGTGTTGTAGCATTCTTAAAGACATCCATGGATAAAATAGTTGGAATATATGGAGTGCAAGGCAGTTTTAGTCCCCAATTACAAAGATGTTCGTCTTGGTGGGTAGAGATCAAACCAGAGAATCAACAGTACGAATATAAGAAAGTTTTGGACACTATTCATTGGACTGAAAGGAAAGGTCTTTATCCGACTTTCCGGAGGACTGTTGAGCGTTGTGCAAAGTACTATGGTATTGACGCGATGAAAGTTTCTACATCCTTAAGTAAACTAGTAGAAGACGGTTATGTTGATCAAGTTTTTAAGAACGTTAATAGCCTGGAAATTAGAGTACTTGAGCCAAAGTGGGACCTGATAGTAAAACATGGGATTTGGAGTTCTAACGGTTTAGAATCGGATTAACGACCCAAGAAGTGGAAAGCTACTTCTGCCTTAAATGAAAGGGAGGCTTTATAAAGCCTCTTTTCCGTTTATATACGCCAAAAGTGGAACGGTTACCCCTTTTTTTTTATTGCATTGCAGGTTTATATCGTTTAGAATATACTAAACGATATAAACCTTCTTCAGGAGGTGATGACCCTAACCATGGATGAAGCATTGGAAAAGGCGCGCGGGCGGTTAATAGAGGCATTCGGGCGGCAGAGCGCATTTTGGGGGCTTGGAAAAATAACCGGCGAGTTGTACGCGGTTCTATACCTGTCGGAGGAACCTGTCAGCCTGAGCGAGATCGCGGAAGCACTCGGCGTCACCAAAGGGAACGTCAGCGTGGCGATCCGTTTGTTGGAGCATCTGGGAATGGTGCGGCGCAGCATGCGTCCCGGCGACCGGCGGGTCTTTTTCGAAGCGGAACTCGACTTCTGGTTGATCGCCAGGCGAGTGCTCGAACAGCGCCAGAAACCGGAATTTGACGAATCATTTAAAATGATCGAAGACGGCCTGCTCCGAACCGGCGAAGCCCAGGACGGGGAAAAACGTGATTTTGTTTTGGGCCGCATGAAACGATTGCAGGATTTTTACGCCGAACTGGACCAGATTGTGGAGACGGTTTTACTTATCGGCCCCAGCCAGCTTTCCCGGCTCGTAAAAATCGTGGCAAGGCTACAGCAGATCGGAAATCGGAAAAAGAGGTGAAACTGATGGGAAGGCCGGGATTTAACGTGGTGACGGGGGCGTTCGGGTATACCGGCAAATACATCACCAGACGGCTCCTGTCGCTCGGGGAAAATGTCAGAACGCTTACCGGACGGCCGGACCGGCCCAATCCGTTCGGTGACCGGGTGAGTGTCGCCCCGTTTAATTTCGATAACCCGGGCGAGTTGATCAAAAGCCTTTCCGGCGCAACAACCCTCTACAATACATACTGGGTGCGATTCCCACACGGAGATATGACGTATGAAAAGGCTGTCAAGAACACAAAAATATTGATCAGGTCGGCCGCGGAAGCCGGCGTGCGCAGGATCGTACACGTCAGTATTACAAACGCTTCGGCGGATTCTCCTCTGCCGTATTTTCAAGGAAAAGGAATCCTGGAAGAAGCCGTAACCGGTTCAGGCCTGACGTACGCGATCATCAGGCCTACCGTGATCTTCGGCCCCGAGGACATTCTGATCAACAACATCGCCTGGCTCCTCCGCAGGTTTCCTGTCTTCGCGGTACCGGGTTCGGGGGATTACCGCCTGCAACCGGTCTTCGTCGAAGACATAGCCCGGATAGTCGTTGAAGCCGGACACCGGGAAGATAATACCGTGTTAGAAGCCGTAGGCCCGGAGATTTATACCTTTAACGAACTGGTGCGGTTTATCGCTGATACAGTAGAAAGCAAGGCAAGGATCCTTCACCTTGAACCGGGACTGGCTTATGCTCTTTCGCAGTTAATCGGTTATATAGTAAAGGACGTGGTACTGACCTGGGATGAGGTCAGGGGGCTGATGGCGGACCTCCTGATTGCCGACGGTCCTCCTACCGGTTATACCCGCCTAAGCGACTGGCTGACATGGAATTCTGCGACGGTCGGCACAAGGTATGCATCGGAGTTGAACCGGCATTTTCGAAAGGCACAATAACCTGAGCCCGGATCGGTTATTGACGTGAATAAGGTGGCACCAAAGCCGTAAGGCGATTTAAGTCGGTCAGAACATTATTACAGGTAGTGAGAGTTATTCGGGAAACAATGATATGTAGAAGCTTTCTCAGGTTAACTTCAAAGCAGCGAGTATTTCGATGTCTGTTTGCAATGAGTATGTTTATATGCCGTTAATAAACTATACTTCCTTATTTAAATATAGTCATTTGGATAGACTTGGAAGGCTCTTCAGTTGAAACGTGAGGGGTAATCTCGGTATGAGAAAAACGCAACCTGGAGTCATTTACATACTCAGAATTAATATCAATAGAAATCCATCGACGTTGAAGTGATTCAGCCACAAAGCCGGTTGTATTAGAGCCGGCAAAGGGATCGAGCACCAAGTCATCAGCATCAGTCAGAAAATTAATAAAGAAACGGGGCAGTTCCGCGGGAAACCTTGCAGGGTGTATCTTGCGACTTTGTTGTTTCAACAAGGCCAGGTAGTTGCTGTTGCTTTCGTTGTTGCCGCATGAAATCAAGTTTCCTGGGATCGATCCACCTTTATCCTGTGCAAATGACGTTTTAATGTTGTGTCCGGAGGGTCGCACGGTTGCCTTGATTCCACGGTCTATCAACCTTCGCATATCCTTGCTATAAGGTTGAAGAACCTTGGAATTGTCAGCCTTAGGATTTGGAGTTTTACCCAACCAATAGATATACTCAACTGAATCTTTAACACGAATACGTCTGACATTCACCCATTCGGCCGGTGCAGGCATCTTAGCCGGATTATACCAGAAGAACTCCTGGCAGAGGGAAAAACCCAACTTATCGCATAAATGAAGAAGAAGACGGAAATGATACAGCGAACGAGTAGGATTTCCTGGAGTCCATGTTCCTCCGATATTCAGAACGAAGCTTCCAGTTGGTTTCAGGATTCGCTTTATCTCTTCTGCAAAAGGCAAAAACCAATTAATGTAATCCGCTTGGTCGGCATTGCCATACTCCTTTTTGAAATGGAGTGCGTAGGGTGGAGATGTAACGACCAAATCGACTGAGTCTTGTTCCATATAGCGCATCACGGAAAAAGAATCTGCGCAATAGGCTTTACCGTATGCCGTACAATACACTGGTTTCATAGGTGCAAAACCTCCAAGAGAAACTCCAGGGATGAGTACCAGGGTGGCTTTACATCTGAAGTTGGTAAAGGAACCCGATGCATTACAGCAATCTTGTTTCGGTATTTTTGATGATGGGCCAAATCCTTACTCAGGATGAACATGAATTGTCGCCAGTCATGTGTTTTCTTCCCGAGACAGACAGCAAGAATTTCAAACTGGTCATACCCGTAAAATCTACTGCTACGGTCGCTATTCGAGGTCCTCGTTTTTTGAGTTTCAACTTTATATGCGACGACTTCGCCGTTTTCCCTGTATGCCTCGTCTTTATCCCGGATATTCTTGCACTCGATGCGGAAAGCCTTCTCTGGACTAAAAGGCAGCCAGATGGAATAGTCCGGATAACTGTCCTGGTCGTGCTCTTCGTATCGATTGATGATACCTTTTTCATACAATGCACGAATATGTTTACCAAGATGCACCTCAGCAACTGCCCCTTCAAGAGTCACTCTTGCCCGGAATCGGCGGTTTATTGCGTCAAGCAATTCCTCTTTAGTTAGACCGAATTCTGCTTCTAGGGGATGTCTGTTATTGTTCATAATGTTTCCTTTAATACCCGCACAATAACGGTACCTGTGGGTACCTTCGAGGTATTCACAATGTTCTTGAATTATATAACGGGTGGCGTTGGAGAATCATCGTTTGTGTGACCTCTCTTAATAGTTTTATTATATAGTTAACAATAATAACCTTCAAGTGATTCTACTTTAGAGACAGAAGCTTTCTCAGATTTGCCTTGAAGCGTTGGTCATCCTCCGGTGTGCGTTTTGCGGGCCCCTTGGTGCGGACGCCGCCGCGCCGCAGGCGGGCTTTCAGTTCACGCTCCTCGAGCAGGAAGGCAATGGTTTCGGGTTTGTAGATACGCCCAACCGGGGAGATAGCGGACGCGCCCTTGCCGAGGACAATGGAGGCCAGGCCCCAGTCCTGCGTAACCACGATATCGCCGGAATGCGCGGCGTTGGCGACGGCGATGTCAGTTTCCTGCGGGGCGTCGCCGACTACGATGTGCTTTTCGGATTCGATGTTATGATTAAAACTGGCCACGGTCCAAAGCGGAACCTTAAACTCTGAGGCCGCCTTGCCGCATATCTTTAGGACGTTTGCCGGGCAGGCGTCTGCATCCACGATGATCTTCAAATTTTACCAGCCTCCGTCTTCGGTGCTTTTATTATAATATGATTTTTATACCTTAGAAACGGGGCCTTGCCGCTGGACGGAGTGTATGGTAGGATGCAAATTAGAGGGTAACTATTCAGGTGTCCCGGTCGTTGGGCGCGGCGATATGCTGCGCATGGCTTTGTCAGCCGGCCAGGGGCAGTGCTCACCCAGCACTCAGTTACTTCTCAGCTACTTGCATTGGGCTACAGTTAATATTCATCATGCAGCTAAGTCTGAGTGCTGGGCTCCGCGCTACCCCAGGCCGGCTTTCGCGCTCTGCTTGTATCTCGCCGCCCAGCACTCAACACACCCGATAACGATGGCATATGTCTAAGCCTTAGTATATTTGAGTGCTGGGTCAGAGAAACACTAAGCGGCTGAATAGTTACACTGGAGGTAAGGAGGCGGGTTTTTGCTTATCGCCAACGAAGGGGCTTTAAAGGAGTTAAGGCGTTTCGGGAAAGCTCTTTCCGGGTTGAAAAGACCGGAACCCGGCGCCTTGCGTGAAGCCTTATCCCACACCGGTCGTTTTATGAGCGTCAAGCCTGAGACTCCTCATCAGCCGGTGGTAGCCGTTGACGGCTCCTGTCAGACTGTCGGGACGACTTACCCTTATTATTTAACCCTCATTCAGGCGGCGGCGTTCAGGTTGCCGCCTTCCGGTCCCCTTTTCATGGAACAACGTGTTTTTACTCCGCTTTTTCCGGAGGAAAGAACGGCATTGGAGAAACGGGCCGGTGATCTACAATCTGTCCAGGTGGTTGCCGAGAACCGGGTTCGGGAAATAATGGCCCAAACGGAACTGGAGGTGGCGTGCAGAGCTGCCGCCGAAGAAAAAGACGCGCTAATCCTTCTCGACGGAGGATTTATTCATTTCAGGGCCCGCGGCGGGACGTTATTTGACCGGTTGGTTGAAGAGGCAGCAGGTAGCAGGTGCCTTGTAATCGGGGTAATTGAGGAAATATCCAGCCGTTCGCTGGAAGAAACGATTGCGGGATTATGGGAGACGAATAACCTTCCTTACGACCGGGAGATTCTTTACGGATGTCTCGAACCGGGGGAGGTATTTATCGTACCGCCGCTGCTGCGCAAGGACGCCGGCATCGGCACGGTTTTCGCAAGGTTCGCAGCCCACCCGCAGCCTGTAGCCTTTGATTTCCTGGCCGCCCAGGAAGAAGATGTCCTGCCCAGGTTAGGGGCGCTGCGGGCGCTTACTCCGCACGACGGGCGCGGCATACCCGCTGTTATCGACATAGCGGACAGGTACATCCGGATTTCGTCGACGGAAGTGGAACAGCTGGTGACGGCTGCGGTGCCTGCCGGGGTACGGGAAGTTTTTTTGACCCCGCACCGTTTGCGGCGGTCGGTATAATCAATGTGAGTTACGAGTTGTGGGTTAGTAGACAGTAGTCAGAGGTCAGGGGGACAAAGGATCACGGGTAAAGTCCTTAGTTCGAAAAACAAAAGTGAGGGTTTTGCGTCGCGAGTGGCAGGAAAGTGAGTGATATTCTGAATTCTACGTTCAAACCTTCAATTTTGAACGCAGAACGCAGAACGCAGAACGCAGAACGCAGAACGCAGAACGTAAAGAAGGGATTGCCTTTTGAGGCTGATAGGTGCGACGGACCAGCAGAGGGCAAAGGTCGCGACGCGCGACAGGCCTTTCAGGATTAACGAGTTCCTGGTGGTAGACGACGGCGCAGCGGGGGTGCTGGTCGAGGTTGTGGCCACGTTCGCGGTAAACCCGTTATTGCCGGATTCTACGCGCGGCCCGGGATTGATTGACGAAGCTGCTCTGGGAACTCTCCAGGCGCTGGGATACAGCCCGTTGAACGAAAACTTTTACCTTGCGGAGGTCAGGGTTACCTCGGAATTGTCATGCCCGCTGGCCGTCGGAGCAAAGGTGCGCCCTGCCGTGTTTGAAGAAGTACGGCATCTCCTGCTTCCGGAGGATACCGGACGGTCGGCGCTTCTCGGGGTTGTGCGCGGCACCGAAGAGTTCGTGCTTCCTCAGGACCTCCGGGATACCGTTTACCGTTACCTTCCCAGAGGAGATTGTACCGAAAATCTAGAAGGGGTGCCGTTTTTTCTGGACTGGGTCCAATTCAGCCAGTATCCCCATATCGGTATTTTCGGCGGTTCCGGTTCGGGAAAATCGTTCGCCCTACGGGTTCTGGTGGAAGAACTGGTCAGGCAGGGACTTCCCGCGGTGGTTTTTGACCCTCATTTTGAGCTGAGCTTTGAACAACCCTTGGTCCTAAACGAACTCTTCATAGAAAAAAAGGAGGAACTTACGGGCCGGTATACGGTATTTACCCTCGGCCAGAACGTCAGCGTCAAGTTTGAGGAGCTTTCCCGCAGCGACCTCGTGACATTGCTGCGGTCGGTCATGGAAGGCTGGACAGAGCAAATGGAGCACGCGACGCGCATCCTCTGGCGCTCGGGCGACAGCTTTGAGTCCTTCCGTTGGAGGCTTACAACCCTGGCGGACGCGCTGTCCCAGAAAAACAGGTACGACCGGGCGCTGGAAGGGCTTGAAAAAGGCGAGGACGTTGTGGCCCGGTTCTTCCCGGATGACCCGGTGCGCCAGGAGGAATTCAGGAGCCGGCTGGAAACATACCGGGAGTACCGGGACAGCGGCGTTGCGGAAGCGACGGCCTATGCGGTGTTGCGGCGGCTCAGCTACATGGTGCACGGCAACCTTATCGGTCAACAGGGAACAGAGGTATTGGAGGAGACGCTCAAACAGGGAAAGACCTGTATCGTCCGCGGGGAAACGCGCAACCTGGGAATTTTTGCGACTTATGCGGTAAGAAAACTGTTCGGATTGCGCCGCCGTTACCGCGACAGCCTGCAGTACGGAACCGGCAGGGAGTCCTTCTTCCCGCCCTTCTTTGTGGTAACGGATGAGGCGCATACCCTGGCGCCCAAACCGAGGGGCGAAAAGGATCATTCGCCGGCTCGGGCTATCGTACGCGAGATATCGCAGGAGGGCCGGAAATACGGCGTCTTTCTGATCCTTGCGACGCAACGCCCGGCGCTTTTGGACGATACGGTAAACGCGCAGCTCAACACAAAGATTATTTTAAGGACGGTAAGAGCGCAGGATCTTGATGCCGTTAGCCGGGAAACCGATATCGGACCGCACGAGGTTGCCCGTCTCCCTTACCTTTCTTCCGGAAACGCGTTTGTTTCCTCAGCGATTATCGGGCGTACGGTTCCCATTACGGTGCGGGCGTCCTGGACGCGCAGTCCCCACAGCGAAAGTCCCTTTGCCGAGTGGCAGAGGTATCTTACCACGGTGGGCGAGGACCTGTGGCCGGCGGTGCGGGTCTTTCTCAGCGCGAACAAGGGGTTTCTGGCGGAACCGGATATCGCTGCGTGTTTGAACCATTGTCAGGGCATGATGGACCGCCGGGTAACGGAGTCGGAATTGCGGCGGGTGCTTGAACGGTGGGCGGCGGAAGGCCGCCTGGAAGCGCGGCCGAGCAAGGCGTTCGGCGGTGTTCGCTGGCTAATTAAGTAGTTCGAAGTTCACGGTTCACAGTTCACGGTTATGAGTTCTGGATTCTGACTTCTATCTTCTACATTCTATATTCTGACTCCTGATTATTGATACCGGAGGCTCTTATGCGGCTGTTGTACGTCACCGATTCCCACCTGCGCGGTGTGGCGCCGCGGAATCGCACCGATGACTTCGTTGCCACGTTAAAGGCAAAACTTCGCGAGGTGGTTGACCTTGCCAACGAGTTGGAGGTTGCCGCCGTGCTTCACGGGGGGGATGTCTTCGACATGCCGATGCCGGGTCTTGCGGCATCCGGAGAGTATGCCGGCATCCTTCGGGAACTTGCCGCTCCGCTATACATCGTTCCCGGCAACCACGACCTTCACGGACAGAACCCTGCAACGCTGATGCGAACCCTGCTGGGCTTTTTAGGGCGATGGGAGGTTCTCCGGATCCTGGACAGGAGGCTGGTCTATCTCGACGACGGAAACGTCAGGGTTCAGATTTCCGGAGCGCCCTTTCATTTTGCGATCGATGACGGCGGCGAGGATTACGTGGTTAAAAAAATAGACTCCGACGTGGCGATTCACATCTGTCACGGAGCGCTTTTGGATAGAGGTTTTGGCCCGATGGTAAAGTATACGCTTATCGATGACATTGCCTCGTTAACCGAAGCGGATTACACATTGTGCGGTCACTACCACCTCGGTTTTCCGGATGCGTTCAGGGATGGGAAATGGTTTTTAAACCCGGGGGCGCTGGTGCGGTTGTCCGCCAGTCAGGCCGAAATGGCCCGGTGGCCGTCAGTGGTGGTTCTCTATATCGAGGGAGAACGGGTATGGCATGAAACCATAAAGCTCAAATGCGCCCAGCCGGGCGAGGCGGTGCTTGACCGGAGCAGGATAGAAGACGCGGCTTTCAGGGCGAGAAAGCGTCAGGAGTTCCTGCAATCGGTCCGCCAAATAACGTCGCAGACGGGCTTCGCGCGGACCGACCCCGAGGCGATTCTGTTGCAGGTGTTGGAGGGCATGAAGGAAAAACCGGAATTCAAACAGGTACAGGCCGAGGTCTCAGCCCTCTGGTCGGAGGTAATGGGTGAGAATACCGGAAAAACAGAAGCCGGGAGCAGGGGGCCGGTATGAGGACGGGGGATATATAGATTTGAGGCGGCTAAAACGCGTGGTTTTAGAAAACTTCCAGTCGCACCGGTACACCGAGATCGGCTTTGCGCCTACGATGACGGTGTTGATCGGGGAGTCGGACCAGGGGAAATCAGCGGTTGTACGGGCGCTCAGGTGGCTGTTTTACAACAAGCCGCACGGGGCCGACTTCATGCGGGCGGGTTCGGATTACTGCCGAGTGGCAGCGGAACTGGACGACGGCCTTGTGATTATAAGGGAAAGGCGGGGGAAAACAAACCGCTATGAAATCCGCCGGCCGGGTCAGGAACCGCATATACTCGAGGGCTTCGGGCGCGAGGTTCCGGCCGAAGTGGAAGAGTTGACGGAGGTGCAGCCGCTCAGGCTTGAGGGGGCGACTTTTGAACTCCATGTCGCGCACCAGTTGGATCCTCCGTTTCTTTTAAAAGAAACGCCTGCGGTGCGGGCGAGGGCGGTAGGGCACCTGTCGGGGACGCATCTCTTCGACGCCGCAGGCAAGAGAGCCGGTCGTAAAATTGCTGTCTTGTCCCGTACCCGTCAGGAGCTTGAAGAGAAGCTGGCCGGATTGGAGATTGAACTGCAAGGGTTTCACGATCTTCAGGAGGTCGAGACCCGGCATAAGCGGTGCGCCGATTCCTTCCAGAAAAGCCGCAACGCGTATGATTCGGCGGTTCGGCTGAGCGCGCTCAGGGACGGGCACCGGCGGGTGACGGAGGAGTTGGCGCAAAAAGACGGCCTCATCCAGTCCCTGCCGGACCCGGGAGAGATGCAGGTTTGTTACGAAGACGTGCTCCGGGGAGTTCTTCTTTTTGAAAGAATTAAAGATCTGTATGAAAAAAGAGAAAGGATCAGGGAGGATCTTGTACGGATAAACGATGTAATTAACCGGACCTCGAAGATGGAAAAGGCCAGGCGAATTACGGGAGAAGTTGAGTTCTTTGCGGAGCGGATATATGTTTTAAAGGCGGACGGCTTCCGATTGACCGGGCTGCAACAGGAGCAAAAGAAAATAAGCGAGATGCTGGCGCGTTTCCAGGCGGTTCTGCGTGCAGAGGAGGCTGCAGGGCATTTGGGGGTACGGATTGTTACCTTAGGATCTTTGAAAGAGAGGCACGCGCGCTGGAAGGAATGCTCCTTCCGGTTGCAACGGGTAGAGACGGCGCTGGCAGGGTTAGAGAACGTTCCGGCAGCGGAGAAGTGGCGGGAACACGGGGTTGAAAACGCGCGGCGGCTTGCGGCGTTATTGGAGTTTCAACGCCGGTACATTGCCGCACGGAAGGACCACTCGGCAGAAACCGAAAAGTATGGCAGGGCTCAGGCGGAAGTTATTCGGCTGGCCGCAGAACTCAGGGATATATTACTCAAAGTAAATCGTTGTCCGGTGTGCCTTACACCTCTGTCTGCCGAGCGGATCGAAGCTATTTTAGAAAATGAATTGGGGGAGGAAAAGTGAGGACGGGCGATTTCGAAAAGGATATCAGCAGATTAAAAGAGGGAATTGAGAAGGCGAAGCGGTTGCGTGAACAGGCGATAGCCCGGAAAGAGGTTCTTGAGCAACAACTGAAGGAAATCGAGGCTGAAGTCAGGGCTCTGGGAGTGGAACCGGACCGGCTCGAAGAAGAGATAACGCGCCTGGAGACGGAAGCGCGGTTGTCGCTCGAAGAAGCGGAGAAACTCATACCCTGGGAGCTGATTCAGTCCATGGATCGTAATCGGGGCCAAGCCGGAGGAAGATAGCGGATGCGCGGGGTGATTGAAGTCGCCGAGGGGGTAAAACTGTTTGGTGATTACGCGCTTCGCCGCCGGTGGGAATACGAGCGCCTTGTTAAGACGAGGCAGGTTTTGCAGAACGAACTTGCTGACGTTAAAACGCAGGAAGTGGTTGTGACCCAGGCGCGCGAGGTGTTTCAACTCGCCGCGGAAACGGCGAGGGAGCAGGCCAAACAGGGTGTGGAAAGGGTGGTGACCTGGGCGCTCCAGTCTGTTTTCGGCCCCGAGATTTCTTTTGAGGTGGCCTTAGAGGAGCGGCGCGACCAACCGGAAGCCGACTTCTTTGCCGTGAGCACATACGGCGGGACCGCGCCGGTTAAAACCGAACCCACTGAAGCGCGCGGCGGCGGGGTGGTGGACGTAATCTCTTTGGCTTTGCGAAATGTGCTTCTCGAGCGGACGCGCATGGGAGGCCCTCTGGTACTGGACGAACCCGGGAAGCACGTAAGCGAGGAATACGCCCGTCCTCTCGGGGAACTTGTGCGAGCCATGAGCGAAGACGCCGGACGCCAGATAATGGTTGTTACCCATAACAGTGAGCTTGCGGAGATCGGGGAGTCGGCTTACCGGGTGGAAATAAAGAACGGCGAAAGCCAGGTGCTTCCGGTAGGCGCCCAAACTGAATTGTAACTACTATAAAAGGTGAGTGTTAAGGATCGCGCTAAGCTTCTTGCGTATGCAGGAAATAGCGTCTTCGTCGGAGACGACCTTTTCCTGTATGCAACGCATGATGTAATAACCGATAAGTACTTTACTACAGTTGCGTACAGCGGCATCGAGAGCCTTGAACTGATCGAGAATTTTCTCGCAATCCTGATCCTCAACCACCATGCGGGTCATGCCGCGAACCTGCCCCTCAATCCGTTTGAGCCTGTTGATGATACTTGTACGGGCTTCGTCTTGTAAAGTCCGCATCAGTTTCGCCCTCTTTTCTTAGAAAACGCTGAAATGCTCCAATACCCCAACGGGTATTTTATGGTTTGAGAGTAATGTCTAAGCTTCTTTTTGTCAACCATATAAAAAATAATTCCAGATTCAAAACCTTTAAATCAAACCTTTAAATCAGGGTTGACTTTTTGGATAAAATTATGCTAACATACCCCCAGGGGTATATACAATCGAGGATTTTCGTTTAAATTTATTATTAAATCACCGGGAAGGGAGAACTATAATGATCAACGTAACACCTTTGGCTCAGGAAAAGCTCAAAGAGTACCTCACGCAGCAGAAAAAGCCGGAGTATTACATCAGAGTTTATGTAAACGGCATAGGGTGAGGCGGACCCAATTTTGGATTGGCTCTGGACGAGTCAGCAAAAGAAGAGGACGCCGTTTTTACCGCCGGCGAGATAAAGTTCGCGGTGGATAAGGCTACAGTCCCATATCTCAACGATGTTGTTCTCGATTATACGAAGACCTGGTACGGCGGCGGGTTTTCCATTTCGTCGAGCAAACGAGGGTCTTGCTCGGATTCCTGTTCATCCTGTTAAAAGTCGGAAATCACAAAAAGAAAAGCCTCCTCACGGAGGCTTTTCCTGTTTATATGGACGGGTGGAGCGTTCAAAGAATCTGTTCAATAATCTCCGCCGCGTCATGGACGAACTTTGGGCAAAGGGTGTTTATCAGGTTTTGGTCTTTCGCCAGTTTCATTCCCTCAGGAGTGCTGATATCGCACCCAAGCAAATTCTTGCATGTAATACTGCCGTTACGGAACTTGAATCTGTTTACAAAATCTCTGGTATGGTCATAGGTTTTATCCTTTGCTCCCTGGTCTTTTAATGTTGCTGTTCCGTACTTGAGTCCGATAATCATGAACGCGCCGATAACCGCACCGCATGTTTCTCCCAGGCGGCCCATTCCGCCCCCGAAAGGTGCGGCAATTTTCAGAGACTTTTCCCTTTCAAGACCAAGCTTCACCCCGTAAGTGGAAAGCAAGGCCTGCGCGCAGTTTGAACCTTCTTTAAACAGGGATACAGCCGTTTCTACGCCGTTCATTTTAACCCTCCAGATCCAGATGTAGATACTGCGAACGAATACGGCGGTTATCTGAGATCGCAAAAAACAGCGCCTAATTACAGGGAACCATTTTTTATAACGCTTGTTTTTATAAATTATGCACGCGTATGGTAAAGTGTTCCTCAACCGGCCGGCTGGTTTTTGAGAAGAAAGCTTGATACCACACGGTTAAACTCATCCGGATTTTCACGGGGAGGCAAGTGTCCGCATTCCTGAAAAACGTGTAACTCGGAACCCTTAATTAACGTGTGTGCTCTGTAAGCCAGGGAAACGGGTATCAGACTGTCTTTCTTACCGTGAAGGACCAGCGTTGGAACCATAATTTTGTGAAGACTTTCGACGAAATTACTGCGGAGGCCGTTCAAGAGGAACTCGCTCCGGAGCCAGGATAAAAAAGCCTTTTCTATCCCCGGTATGGCTGCCAGCCTGTGAATTTCGTCAAGTTCTTCCTCTACAGTCCGGCGATTACTCACGGCGACTAGGCTAAACCGGCGAATAATCCGCCTGTTGCGCAGGCTAAGCCGCAGAAACACCTTGATAAAGGGCAGCCGTACCGCCGGGGAAACGAACCGTCTGATGGGTATATCCCCGCCAAGCCCCCAGCTATCCACAAGAACCAGTTTCGCTACACTTTCGGGAGATACGAGGGTGAACCCGGCTGCGATTCCTCCACCCATGGAAAGACCGATCAGGCTGGCCCTTTCCAGACCCAGGGCATTCAAGAAGCGGCCGAGAAAATCAATAAAAAAACCGGTGGTATACTCCATTTCCGGCTTGTCGCTTTCTCCGTAGCCGGGCCAATCAGGAGCGTATACCCTATGGTGTTCGGCAAGAGGACCGATGCAGAATTTATAAGAAAGAGAGGCCGAATCCAACCCTCCGCCGTGGAGAAGCAAAACCGGCGGGCCAGTTTCGCCGGCGTTCAGATAATGAATAAGCAGGCCGTCTATTTCAATCCATTTATTCTTGAATGCAGGTGTCCTTTCCCGAAGTTCTTTGGGCTTCATCTACCGGCGGGTTGTTGCCTTTCTTCTTTAAAATATCGAATTCCTATTCAGATGGTGAGCCGTTATCGATATCAGCGGCTGTGAGGGGAATCATTACGCCGCCGGGGCCGCCGTCAGGTACTGCGCCAAGCTCGCGCAACCTTTCTAAAATAGACGACGCTTCGGCATAAATCTTCCCGATATCGATAGAAAAATGCATGTTATAAAATTTGCGTTCGCTCACGATGTAGAGACGAATCGGATAAACTTGCGGGTTGAACACCTCGCGGTGGGAGAGCGCCATATTGTAAGCCGCAAAAGTGGACGGCGGTTTTTTTGATAGTCTTACGATGTTTTCGTCGAGGTATTCGTCGAAGTGCTCGAGACTGTTGCGCACTTTGTTGTTTAAAATTTCTTCGAGTTTCAGTCCCGAGAGTGATTCGCGCAGCACCCTGGAACGTTTCTGACGCAGCCGGAAAACCTCTACTGACTCGTTCTTGTACCTTTTTTCACCCGTGTACACCAGCTTTTTAAGGTTGGCCGCATTAACCAGCACGGACACGATGTGAGCATGCAGCTCGGGGGAAACTTTTATGTAATAACCTTGCTCCGGAACCGGGGTCTCCGCAAATATGGCTTCGCAATACTTTTGTATTTCACTGCTTAACCAGCCCAGTTCATGAAAGTATAGTGAAAAAAGGTTGTCTTGAGGCGTCACACGGCCCGTATCCGTCAACTCTTACCACCACCGTTTTTGTATGCGGCGCTTTAGTTGTCTTAGCGGCCTTATGGACCCCTTGATGCCGTAAATACACCCCGGTTTTTAAAAGGAATGCAGATAATCTGAGTGTATATTTCGCCGATTCCAGAGGATTCCCTGCACGAAAATTGTTATCCGGGCCTGGAATAGTAAAGGCGTTGTGGCAGCCACGGGTTTGCCGCGTACAGTCTAGTTTTTCAGATCCCGTTAAAGAGGGCGGAAATGAGCATGCGCGCCTTTACCGCGAATTTCTTGGGAACGTACAGGTCAACACCCTGGGGGATGCTTGCTCCGGGGGTCCCAGTGATGCCGACGTCCGGGGAATGAACGATTGACGGGACACCCTCGCGTTCAAGAACCTGCTGGGCTTGTTCCGCGAATAGCCGGCTGGGGAAATTTTTTATCTTTACTAAAGACATTTCGGGGTATCGTTCTCCTTCAATATTTATTAACTTGAATACTTGCTATCCCGGACTGGAGCACCATTTTTCTGAGATACGTATTGTTGAGAGACACAAAAAAACGCACGTAAATTAAATTCAAAATGAAACTGAGGAATCCTTCTCTTTGAAGATCTCATGTGAAGGGAGTATAAAAGCAACAACATTCGAGAATATCCGAGCTATTTAACATAATTACTATAGCCAGGCGGCGGCGGCGGTTTTATAATTCATAGGTGAAGATCAATGCAACGGAGTAAAGGTGAGATAGTTGCTCAACAAATCCAAAGTCGCCACGGTACTGTTGCTCTTGAGTCTGTTTATCCTTCTTGCCTGCGGGCGGGCTCAAGCGCAAAGTTCAATTACTACTACGGCAGGTTATGGCGCCCTTTCTACTCAGCTTAATCAAATAATCAGCAAGGAAAAGGGCACATACGGCGTCTATCTAATAGATATCCGGTCGGGAGAGAGGTTAGGGATCAACCAGGAAGTAACCTTTCATGCGGCCAGCACCTTTAAATTACCCCTGAACCTTTACCTGTGGGAGCAGGTGGCCGTCGGCAAAGTCAGAACCGATACACTCCTCACTTATTACCGGAATCATTATGAGGCGGGCACCGGCGTGTTGCAGTATAAACCTGTGGGAAGCAAATTCAGCATCGCCACGCTTTCCAGGTATTCAATAACCCACAGCGACAATGTGGCGACCAATATGCTGCTTTCATATTTGGGAAGATCAAATGTAAAAATGTACATGCGCGGACTTGGGGGCAAAGTGGTCAGCGACTATCAGAACATCACCTGCCCGCAGGACATGGCCGAATACATGCTGTACCTTTTAAAGTTCGCTTCCGAGCATCCCGAACAGGGCGAAACGCTAATCGGTCACCTGGAAAATACCATTTTCAACGACCGTATATCCAAACCACTGCCCGCGGGCATAAAAGTGGCGCACAAAATCGGCAACTGGCCGCTTACCGGCACCTACAACGACGTTGGTTATGTTGAGCATCCGGAAAATCCTTATATCATCGCCGTTTTTAGTAAGGGAACACCAAGCGAGGAAAAAGCGTTTCAGGTCATCCGAAACGTTTCCCGGGTGGTTTACGAATATCAGGAAGAGATGCCCCACGCGAAAATATTCTTAAACGGCCGGGAAATAGCCTGTGATACCCCGCCTCTGCTGGAAAAGGGATATCTTTTGGTTCCTCTCCGAAGCCTTGCGGAGGCCATGGGGGCGGACGTGTCGTGGGACGGCGAGGCTAAAACGGTGAAGATCAAATACGCCGACGCCTCTGTGAGCCTCAAAGCCGGCAGTGAGACGGCACTGGTTGACGGGGAAGATGTTGTGCTTCCGGTGCCGGCCAGAATTGTCGCGGGAAGAACATTAGTCCCGCTCCGCTTTGTCGGCGAGGCATTGAAGGCGCAGGTCGATTGGAATGGCGCCGATTTAACCGTGAACATTCGAATTAGCCAAAACGAGACCGAGCTGGGTTGGATTTAATGATAAGCTTCGTTTGATACTGTTGTTGAAGGGTTTGCCGCGGTTTTGGCGGGTTGGCCGGCCGTGGGTTGCGGTACGGACTGCCGATTAACCGGTGAATTCTGACGGTAACGCGCTTTGCGAACCTTCTTTTGAACCCTCATATGGATGGGCTTAACGTTTTCATTCAACGTTTCGAACGAATATCCCTGTTGTTGAAACCATACGATCACTTCCGGCAGCGCTTCCAACGATGCGTCTGCCTGAGCTTTGTCGTGCATCAAAACGATCACCCGGTCAACATTCCGGGAAGAATTGACTATGCTGTCGATGACCTTGCGTTTCGTTGTCGGCACGCGCGATGTGTCAGCCGCGGTTGCGTTCCAGTCAAAGTAGGCGTAGCCGAGCTCGTCCAGCTTTTTAAAAAGGTCGGAATTCGACATTATCGAGGAGCCGCCGGGGGGACGGAATATCTTGACCCTTTTTCCTGTAATGGAATAGATGATGTCTTCCGTCTTAAGGATTTCCCCGGCGAGGCTATCAGGGTTTTTGTATAAGTCACGGAAATCATGCGTGAAGCTGTGATTGCCGATTACGTGGCCCTCGGCATCCACCGCGCGGACGAGTTCGGGGTTACTCTCAATATAAGAGCCGATCATAAAAAACGTGGCCTTGACGTTAAACAGGCTTAAGATTGAAAGGTATTCCGGAGTGGATTTGGGGTTCGGCCCGTCGTCTATTGTCAGGTAAACAACCTTCTCCGGGGCTTTCGGAGCATTGTTTCCGGAAAGCGGAGGAGCCGGGGTATAAACTGAAGCAACGGAGCGGTCGTAAGTCTGGTCATATACGGCGGAATATGTCCCGCCTTTTGCCGCCGGGTTCTTGCCGGGCAGCGCCTTGGCGCTTTCTGCGGGCGGAATGGAGATGTGAACAAGAAAGGCGCAGAGTGAAAAAACAACAGAAGCCATAATCATCGCAAAAAATAAATTTTTCATATGCTACGGGACTCCTTGCAGAGATTGTCTGGTTTTAGGAATTCGGCGAGGTGTTTTACTTTTATTTTGCTTGTCAGGTCATGGCGGGTAAGGCCGTGAAGGAGAAAGAGCAGGCAGCCGGGGTTGTCCGTAACCAGGGTTTTTGCAGTGCTGCGGCCCAGCGCTGTGATTTCGGCGTCGAGAAGGGATACGGCCGTATGGGGATGACGCAGGTTGTAACCGCCGGCGCTTCCGCAGCAGCCCGAATGCGGGGCGGAGAATGCCACAACCCCGGGAAGGCCGCGAAGAAGCTTCCCCATAGCGCCGGGGCCGGCGCTGTTGCGAAGAAGGCACGATTCGTGATAGGCGACCGGTCCCGGAAAAACCGGTTTGAGATCGGGCTTAAGCGCGAAAACAAACTCGGAAAAATCGCGAACACGGGCGGCGAACCGCCCGGCTTTTTCCTGCATGGATGGATCGCTCGAAAACAAAGACGGGTATTCCCTCAAGTGTACCGTGCAAGCGGCGGCGGCGCAAACCACGAAGTCGTAAGGTTCGGCGCGCGTAAAAGCCTCGATATTACGCGCCGCCAGCCTTGACGCGGTCTTTAAGTCCCCGCCGTGATAAGAAAGCGCGCCGCAGCAGCTCTGGCCCTTTGGAAAGACGACCGTACAACCGGCAGCACGCAGAAGGTCGACGGCTGCGTCATTTGCGGGCCTGAGCAGGGTTTCCATTACGCAACCCGCGAAAAAAGCCACCCGGTATTTTTCTTTCCCTTCGGAGGGGAACAGAACGGGACGTTTGGCCGGCGGAGGGGCGGAGGGTGGAAGCAGTGCGGCAAGGCCCTCGTAGCTGCCGAAGGCGGAAAAGCCGGGAATGCGCGTGATAATGTCAAGAAGCCCCCGGTTTTTTAAAAAGATAAGTGTTTTAAGCAGACGATAGAGCTTTGCGTTGTCAGACAGGAATACGCGGCAGCCGAACCGCCAAATCCAGCGAAATAAGCGGCCGGGAAGACCCCGGTCTTTTTGTGATTTTAAGGCGTGGATTTCATGCGCGGCTTTTACCCCTGCGGGGCATGCGGCTTCGCAGGCGCGGCACCCGAGGCAGCGGTCCAGGTGCAGACCTGACGCCGGGGTGAGAGGAGTTCCGGCGGCAAGGCTCTCCAGAAGCGTAAGGCGGCCGCGGGGGGAATCAGGCTCCAGTGGTTCAAGGCGGTAGGTGGGGCAGACGGCGAGGCAGAAACCGCAGCGGCTGCAGCGGTACGGGCTCGTAGCACGCCAAAGGCTGTTTGCGTCTGTTATTTTACTTCACCGCCCGTAAGCCATATTTTCCCCGGGTTCAAAAGCCCGCGGGGGTCGAATGCCTTCTTAATACCGCGCATTACCGCTACTGCTTCCGAACCGACGGCGGTTTCGAAGTACGGCGCCTTGAGCATGCCGATACCGTGTTCCCCGGAGAGGGTGCCGCCACACTTCAGGGCTGCTTGAAAAATCCCGTCCATGGCGGCCTTAACCTGTCTTTCGTCCGTATCGCGGGGATCAAAAAGGATATTCGGGTGAAGATTGCCGTCGGCGGCATGCCCGAAAACGGCTATTCTAACACACGTATCTTTGCTGATTCCAGTGACCTTCTCAATAAAATCTGTTACCCGGCCGACCGGGACCGCTACGTCTTCCCCGATCTTAACCGGGTAAAGGCGGGTAAGCGAACCGGAGATCGAACGTCTTAAGCGGTGGAATTCCTCGTAGTCTGCGCCGGCCGCACGCTGAGTTTTATCAGCCGATCTGCCGCATATGTCTTCGATTTTGCCGGCATGCCGCTGAACCACTTCGCCCGGTCCGTCGACCTCCACGAGCAAAACAGCGGCCGGAGGGTGGGGCCAGAGGCTCTCGGCGGCGGGCTCAAGCGCCGTGCGGTCCATCAATTCAATCGCGCCGGGGGAAATGCCGGCGGCGATTATATCAAGGACGGCCTGCGCGGCGGCGCCGGCGTCATCGAATGCGGCTAAAACGCCCGCTCTGTCCTCCGGGCGGGGAATAAGACGAAGAACGGCCTGCGTGATGACTCCGAGCGTGCCTTCAGAGCCGCAGAGAAGCTGCGTGAGGCTGTACCCGGTGGAGTTCTTGAGCGTGCGGCCGCCTGTCTGCAACACCGTGCCGTCGGCAAGCACCACTTCAAGGCCGAGAAGGTAATCGCGGGTAACACCGTATTTGAAGCCGTGCGGCCCGCCGGCGTTGGTCGCAATGTTGCCCCCGATGGTGCAGACGGAGGCGCTCGACGGGTCAGGCGGATAGAAAAGCCCGTCGGTTTCGGCGGCGGTATGGAGATCCGCCGTGATCGCTCCCGCCCCGGCTACGGCAACGAGGTCTTGCTTGTGAACGGCCAATTGGCGGATTCGGGTCAGCGCCAGAACCATCCCTTCACCGGGAACGGCGCCACCCGCAAGGCCCGTTCCTGCTCCACGCGGTGTAACCGGAATACCTGCTTCCGCCGCCAACCGGAGAACAGCCGAAACCTCGCTCGTTGAACCCGGGAGAACCACCGCCGCGGGATGACCGGAAGCCACCGAAGCGTCCCGGGCGTAACACGCGAGTTCGGCCGGGTCGGTAAGGACCCATTTAGGGCCTACAACAGCGGCAAGTTTTTCTGTAAAGGCAGCCGAAATCATGAAATACCACCGGTTTACTGGGATTTTCGTAGAGTTCGGTGAAGCGCGGCGGTTTTCCTGCTTTGTGGTTGACAGCCCTTGGAGGGTTATTCAAACCAGCCGCGAATTTAATGCGGTATGGTAGAGAAGGATTTTTTACGAGAATAAGAGAGCAGAGGAAAGACGATGAGGACTAAGGAAAAAGTTCTTTCTTTTTTGAAGGCTGCGGACTGGGAGGGGCTTGAGGCCGAAGCCCGGGCGGATACACGGGTTTTAAACGGCCTTATTCAGGCCCTCAACCTTGCGGATGAGGAGTTAGCCTGGCGGGCGGCCGAGGGGTTCGGACGCGCCGCCGCTGTAGTCGCCGAAATCGACAGGGAACTCTGCCTCGACCGCATGGGGCGTCTTGTCGGGACGCTCAACGATGAAGAGTGCGGCGCGAGCCCCCGGTTTACGGCGCCCGCTATCGGTGAGGCGATCGCCCGCGCGCCGAAAGCATTCATCGAGTACGCACCGATGATTTTATTCACCCTCGCGCAGTCTTATTTACAGGCAGGCGCCGCATGGGCTGTAGGGCGAATCGGAAGTGTAAGGCCCAAACTGGTCAGCACGGCGGCCCCGCGCATTCTCCCGCTGCTGCAAAGTACCGACCCTGCCGTACGCGGAAACGCGGCATGGGCGCTGGGGGAGATGCTGGCGTCGGAGGCGCTCTCCGATCTCAAGGTGTTAATGGATGATAATGCGTCGCTGAAGGTCTACAAGGAAGGTTTTTTAAGGCAAACCACGGTAGGCGAATTGGCAACAGGGGCGATCGGAAAAATAAGAAAATGACGGAACACAATTGTAATATACGCTTACGCGATTCACTGCTTGAAGTATACCAGCGGCTTTACGACCATTTCGGCCCAAGGCGCTG
>JBFMBL010000005.1:2110-8981 GCA_040755195.1 Bacillota bacterium | reverse complement strand
GGCGAATTGGCAACAGGGGCGATCGGAAAAATAAGAAAATGACGGAACACAATTGTAATATACGCTTACGCGATTCACTGCTTGAAGTATACCAGCGGCTTTACGACCATTTCGGCCCAAGGCGCTGGTGGCCGGCGGATACTGCTTTCGAGATGATTATCGGCGCGATACTTACCCAAAACGTTTCCTGGAAAGGGGCCGTCCGGGCGATTGACAACCTCAAGGCGGAGGGGTGGCTCGACGCCGGAGCTATTGTTGCCGCTCCGCAGGAAAAACTGGCCGAGGTCCTGCGCCCGGCACGCTATAACTTTCAGAAAGCGCAGAAGTTAAAGGATTTCTGCCGGGTCTTGCTGGATGAGCATAACGGCGACCTTAAAGAATTTCTGTCGCAGGAAACGGGGTTTTTACGCGGGCGTTTGCTGGCCATTCGCGGTATCGGGCCGGAAACAGCCGATTGCATTATCCTTTACGCCGCGGAGAAGCCGATTTTTGTCGTTGACGCGTATACCCACCGCATTTTCAATCGCCTCGGGTACTTCCCCGAACGGATAAAATACGGGGCGATGCAGGAGTTCTTTATGCAGCACCTGCCGCATGACGTTAGGCTGTTTAACGAATACCACGCGCAGATAGACGCTCTGGGACACCGGATCTGTCTTAAAAAGGCGCCGCACTGCGCAGAGTGTCCGATTTCGCGGTATTGCCGGGAGGCAGCCGCAAACGAGGCTGAAGAGGGGCAGAACGCACAAAGAGAAAGCGGGTGAGAGAGATGCCTTTGCTGGGGGCGCACATGTCGATCGCGGGCGGCGTGGAGAACGCCATTTTGCGCGGGAAAAGCATAGGCTGCGAAGCGGTTCAGCTCTTTACCAAAAGCCCGC
This sequence comes from Bacillota bacterium, assembly GCA_040755195.1. Lineage (GTDB taxonomy): Bacteria > Bacillota > Desulfotomaculia > Desulfotomaculales > Ammonificaceae > SURF-55. The sequence continues at coordinate 8,103 of JBFMBL010000005.1, read as the reverse complement.
GCCAGTGGCGGGCTAAACCGCTTAACGCGGAAGACGCGGCGCGGTTCCGGAAAACCTGGGAGGATAGCGACGTTCAAGAGATTTTCGCACATACCTCGTACCTTATCAACCTGGGAGTGCTGGACGAGGATTTATGGTTCAAGTCGCTGGCCGGTTTCATTGAAGAAATCGAGCGGAGCGCGGCGCTCGGCCTTCCCTACCTCGTAACCCATCCGGGTTCTTCGGAGGCGGGAGAAGAGACGGGTCTCGCGCAGATTTCGCTGGCGCTGGATGAGGCATTGAAGCGGACCAAAGACTCCGGGGTGACCGTCCTACTTGAAACCACCTCCGGTCAGGGATCGAACCTGGGCGGCCGCTTTGAGCAGTTAGCCCGGCTGATCGAAAACAGCGCATACCCCGAGCGCCTGGGCGTGTGTTTTGATACGTGCCATGTCTTCGCCGCGGGTTACGACCTGCGCACGCCCGCGGCGTTTAAAGCGACTTTTGAAACCTTTGACGCTATAATCGGTGTTGACCGGCTTAAGGCCGTGCATCTCAACGATTCCAAAGGCGAACTTGGCAGCCGTGTGGACCGCCACGAGCACATCGGGAAGGGTAAGCTCGGCCTCGAGGCCTTCCGCCTCCTGTTGAACGACCCGCGCTTCCGCGAGATTCCCATGGTGCTGGAAACGCCGAAGGGTCCCGAGATGGAGGAAGACGTGGCGAATCTTGCGTTGCTGCGCGGTCTGATAAAAGCGGAATGAAATTAAACCGATGCGGCAAGTTCCGGCTTTTCGTGCAAAAAAGCGCTTTTTAGTTTTAAAAATTACAGGGGAGTGTCCATCACCTTCGATAGGCGTTCGCGGTAAAGACCGAGGAGCCGATCAAACCGTTCCGGTTTTAAGATGCCGCTTCCGGAAGGCGTTTCGAAGTAACGGCGGGGTATGCGGATGCTGTCCAGAGAGTAGCCTAACCGCTTCTTGACCTCCCACTTAAGCTTTAAGATCTCCCGCCCCGTCTCCTTCAGGTCCTCCGTGGTTACTGTCAGACCGATTGATCCGAGGGCTGCGGCGACAGCCTCAGGTTCGTAGACCATCCGACCGAAAAGGCAGACCACCAATGAGTTCAGCACGTTGCGGCTTTCCTCCTGGCTGATGAGGAATTCGACCAGGTCCGAGTCCGCGAAGCCGGCGCCGTGCTTCTGATCGTAGAAACAGCCGCTGTTGCACAGGTGGGAGTGGCGGGCGCCGACGCTGTGTCCCAGGAGACAGCCGTAACCGGTGTGGTAGCCCGCCATCTCGTGCCGGCCGAGCGTGAGGGCGAATTCTTCGCCGCCGTAAATGGGGGCGGCGTAAGCCAGACCCTTCCCGAGGTTGCGGTAAAACTCGTTGGGCGGAAAAACCAGGTGGCGGACGGCCGCAACGTAGGCTGTTTCCTCGCCGAAGCGAAGCGGGGCCAAGGTTTCCCTTTCGCCGACAATCCCACGTTCAAGTGATTCCGTAGCCCATGCAAGCGCCACACCTGTCGAAATAACATCCAGGCCGAAAGCCTCGACCTCTTCGAGGACGGCGTATATTTTGTCGGTATTCTCCAGTCCCAACATCGGCCCGAGAGCGTAGATCAGCTCGTAGTCATAAGCGATGTAGGTCGATATGTAACCGAACCCTTCCGGATGGCGCCTGCGGTGTATGCCGATGTGGATGCATCCCACCGGGCAGCCAGCGCACGCCAGTATCCGGGTCAGCGAGGCTTCGCCGAACGCCTCGCCGCTTATCCGGGGAGCGGCGTCAAAACAAGCGGCCTTGAGGTTCATTGTAGGAAGGCTTCCGATTTCGTTCAGGTGCATGACGTTTTCCCCGGTCCCGACCTGGTGGTACTTGGCCAGAACAGGCGTGCCGGTGACCTGCCGGTATATGTTTTCGTAAGCGGCGTTATACGCTTTGGAGTCGGTGATGGGATACGTTTTGGTGCCGTCTATCACGACGGCTTTAAGGTTCTTGCTCCCGAAAACAGTACCGAGCCCAAGGCGGCCGAAGTGCCTGAAGGTGTCCACGTTGAGCCCGGCGAAAAGAACAAGGTTTTCCCCCGCCGGACCTATGCGCCAGGTGCTCCGGTGACCTCTGCCGGGTTCGAATTCCCGCAGCAGACGGCCGGTCTCTTCGGTATCAAGTCCCCACAGGCCGCGGGCATCCCGGAAAGCGACACCGTCACGGTCGATCCGGAGATAGGTGGGGTGCGCCGCTTTGCCCTTGATCATCACGGCGTCGAAACCGGCGAACCGCAGCGCCATTGCCGAACGCAGGCCGGCGTAGCTCTCGCCCCACTCTCCCGTGAGGGGGGACCGGAAGACCGCGGCTACCTTCGTGGCCAGGGGGAAGATTCCGGAAAGCGGACCGATGGCGAAGACGGCCGGCTGAGCGGGATCGAGCGGGTCCTTATCCCACGCGGCGTTCTCGAGCAGCAGCTTCGCTCCGACACCCACCCCGCCCAGTAAGGTTTTCAGGTCCGGGCGTTCCGATACGGTGAACGCAGAGTTGCTAAGATCGATGGCAAGAACCTTCGGGTAACCGCCTTCAAACACTCTTCAATTCCTCCACCCAAAGAACTTCCTGCGGGCAGAAACGGGCGCAGGCGCCGCAGTGGATGCATAGAACCGGGTACCCATCGTCGTCGGCATGAATGACGTGTACGATACACGCATCTGTGCAGGCATCGCACTTCGTGCATTTTGACTTTTTGAAAATCACTCCGCCGCCGGGCCGCGGTAGAAGGGCGCCTGCGGTGCAAGCTGCGGCGCAGGGAGCGTCGGGGCAGGCACGGCAGACGTCGGCGCCCCACTTGCTCTGCAGTCCGCCGCGCGTGCGCACTCTGATGGCGCTTTTTACGATGGAATGGCTCTTGAAAACCAGTCGCGCGCAGGCCAGCATGCACGAATAACACCCGATACAGCGGTCGATATCCTTGACTCTGAGGACTTTCATGTTTTCCTCCGAACCTATGTTACAGGTTTGTTTATAAAAAAACTGCCGCCAGGAAGCGGCAGTTTTAGGGCGAACGTTTTCCTAACTATTGGGCCTGTCCCTGTTCGGCGAGCACTTCCGGACGAATTTGCAGGGCGTTCTTGTCGGACATTCCAAATTTCAACCAAAGCAATCCGAGACGAGCCAGTTCCTCGTCGTCGGTTTTAACCTTTTCTAGTATCCCTTCAGAAATATCAAATATCTTTAGAAAACGGCTTTCAAAAACGAAACGACGGAAGCTGTCAAGGTCGTAAGAGGCCATGTATATCATCTGCGTTATCTTCGGATTTTCAATCTTATCCTTAGGAAATTCCAGACGCAGCATCGCTTCATTAAACAAGCGGTCCATTTCCCTGGGGAACAAAATCCCCTGGCTTGCGAGCCAGTCCTCAACAACAATTGTCTTGTCGGTATTCAACCCCCGGCACTTGGACGGATCGGCGATAACCCGGTAGTGGTCCTCCTCTGGGTCGTAATCAAGCGGGTACATCCGGCAGGACCATGGCCGGTCCGAATAAATCGAACATCCTTCGGGAGTAATGAAATGACATTCTTTGGTTTCATCTTCCTTCATTTTTAAAGCCACCATGGGAAGGCCGGTGCTGGGGGAAACAAGTGATACCGTGTATTGTTCCAAAAAATCGGTAGATGTCATGTTCAGGCGCCTTTTCATCTTCAGCACGTCCGAAGGGGTCAGAAAAATATTGACGTTCCGGCAGCAGCTATTGAAGCAAGAAAGCCCGGGATGGCAATTGAAGTGCAGATCTTGCATCAACGTAAGAATGGGCCTTGAATCTGAGGGTTTCGAATCTTTGGTCATAATTCCTCTCCTTTGTGAAAATACAAACTAATTAATTATAATTTATTTATTTTGATTAAAGCAAGATTAAAAGAACAAGGCAGGAAATTCCTGACACGGAGATAATTAATTCCGGGATACTGTCTTGTACTATGTTATGATAGTCCCGTGGGAGGGCGGCGCCAATGCGAAAACATCAATTATTACGGCAAAACCGGTGGGCCCTGTTCGGGTTGGCTGCCGGTTCGATATTGTGCGTGGCCGGAATACTGCGCGGCGATGTCGCGATGGTGTTAAACAAGGCGGCGCGCATCTGTCTGGAGTGCATCGGTGTTGGCTAGAAGGCAGCGGAAAACGGTGCTATCAGGACGCCTGCGCCGGACGGTGCAGCTGGCCGCATTAGTCGCGGCGAACGGTTACTGGCCGGGGTTTGCCCGGGCTACAATATACACCGGAGCGGCGAAAGGCGTATGCGTCCCTTTTCTTAACTGTTACTCATGTCCGGCGGCGTTTTTTGCGTGCCCCATCGGTTCCCTGCAGAGCCTTCTTGCCGCCACACACAACGTTTCACTGTACATCGGCGGATTTCTGCTGGCAACGGGGGCGGCTGTCGGTCGGCTGTTCTGCGGCTGGTTGTGTCCTTTCGGACTTCTTCAGGAAGTGATAGCCCTGCCCCGGGCAAGACGGGTAAAGCTGCCGCGGTTACTGACATCGCTTAAATACCTTATTCTTGTTCTTACTTTACTCCTTCCCGTTCTCTGGCTGGACAAAAACGGCATCGGGGCGCCTTATTTCTGCAAACTGTTCTGCCCTGCAGGGACACTGGAGGGCGGGTTAACCCTGGTGCTGGGCCGCCCGGAACTGAGGGTTCTTGTAGGCTGGCTGTTTATCTGGAAGGTATCGGTGCTGGCCGTCTTTTTGGTGCTCATGCTTTTCATCCATCGGGTTTTCTGCCGCACGGCCTGCCCGCTCGGCGCCTTTTACGGTCTCTTTAATTCATTGAGCCTGTGGCGTTTCGAACGCGACGGTGCGAGGTGCACCGGTTGCGGGAACTGCCGGGATGCCTGCCCGGTGGGAGTGGAAGCGGATATTAACCCAAATAGTACGGAGTGTATCCGTTGTCTTGAGTGCACAAAAGCATGTCAGACGGGCGCGCTGACTTACGGGATACAGTCGTCCAATAGATCGGTTGAGAAGAGTGTTGGAAGGAAACTTTGAACCTTGAACTTAAAAAAAGGGGTGATATTTCTGAAACGGCTTGTTGTTTTGCTTCTCGCTGGGCTGCTGGCTGTTTTAAGCGGGTGCGGGGCGGGTGTTAAACCCGAGGAAGGAGCGGGTGTTAAAAACGAGTCCCCTGAGCTAAAGGGCAAGGCGCCGGCGTTTGAAGCCAGGGTTATCGGGCAGGATAAAACAATCCGGTTCCCGGATGACTTTGCTGGAAGACCGGCGGCGCTTATCTTTTTCAGTACCGGGTGACCGGCCTGCGTAGAAGAGGTGCTGCAGTTGCAGCCAAAATTGCCGCAGTGGCGCGCCCAGGGCGCTGAAGTCTTGCTTGTATGCCAGGAAGAGGAGCGAGTTAGCCAATTTTTGCGTCAGCGAAACCTTGATATAACGGCATTGCTCGATACAGGTGAAGCCGGTCGGGCTTACAGCGTAATGGCCATACCCAAGACCATCTGGGTGGACAAAGAAGGAAAAATACGGGATGAAAGCGTCGGCTGGCGGCCGGAAAAGCTTGTGGAGTTCGACAACCTTGTAGCCAACCTGTCGCGGTAGCCTTAACACCATTTAACGGGTTGGGAGTAAAGAGCTTGCCTGAACCATTGGACCTTTTATACCCTTCCGTCCTCACGAATAAACCTTCGAAAACATACTATTCCAATAAAGCCCAGCGGCGGAAGTGGTTAACTCTTATGAAAAGCGTTAAGAAACTTTTCAGACTGCGCAAGAAAAAAAACATCGATTACGCCGGAGTAAAATTGACGCCGTTGATAATGGAGGTCAGGAAGGATTACTCCGGTGATACGCCGCACGAGATCACCATAGTCATCCCGCGCCTGGAACTGAAAGAAAAACTACACACTCCTCTTTTTTCAAAGATAAGGGAGATTGTCTTTAACAGCATTACAATCGTCGTCGCTCCCCGGGCGCCGTTGGCAGGCAAGGAGGGTGAAAAAACTCCCGCTTCCCCGGGC
>JBFMBL010000005.1:0-2010 GCA_040755195.1 Bacillota bacterium | reverse complement strand
TCTTATAAACAGGGCGGAGAAATTCACCAAAGACGGCCGGCATATCTGGATGGCCGGTGTCGACGATCCTTACATTCATCGGGACCGGCTTGATGCCGCGCTCCAGGGAGTAGACGACGGGTCGCCGATAATACTGTTATCCCATGCGCCGAACATATTTCCCGAAGCAACTGAAAAGAATATTGACCTTGTACTGGCCGGGCACACGCACGGAGGCCAGGTCCGGATACCTTTCATCGGGGCGGTTAAGGTTCCCGGCCAGGGGCTGTTCCTTCCCGAAATGGGATTACGGATTGTTTAAATCAAAAAATACGACCATGTTGATAAACGGTGGTCTGGGCGAAAGCGGGATTCTCGTACGCTTTAACAATAAACCGGAGATAGTACTGGTGACGCTGCAGCCCTTTCCCTCTCATGGTGCGGAAACAACCGACACGGGCGGACAAAGTCGCAGGTGAATCAGTATACTCTGAAAAGGCTTAACGAATAATAATCTTGAACCTAACCTGCGGGGGTGATTCTATTGGTACTTAAACTGTTTAAAATGCTTCTGGCTGATAACACCAAGTTGAGAGAGTTCGATCCCGCCACGATCCAGCGGATAGACGAGGGATCGAATCTCTCCAAAGCGATAACAGAGACACAGGTTTCAGCGCGTAAATGCCACTATTACGCCGGGAACGCCGTCGATCCGGAAGTGGCGAAATTTTTTAACGAAGAGGCCCAGAAGCTGACCAAAGGAGCGCGTGCTCTGCAAAATTATTATGAAGGCATGACACGGGAGTGAAGCCATCGTGAAGTTTACCGACATGGATATGCTGCAGGATTACGAAAAAGACGCAAGGATGGCTATAATAGCCTATTCGATAATGGCCACCGAAACCCTCGACCCGGCTTTGCGCCAAATTTTTCAAACCATGTCCGGCAGCGCGAACGAGTCTCAGGCAAGAACCGCGGATTTAATCTTGAAAAAAGGAGACCGGCCGTAAGAGACGCTTTTTATCAATGCCGCTTTCCAACCCTCACCTTCTATTCGTTCCTCCATGCCGATACTCCCGGCTTGATAGCCGTGAATAACAAGAAAAGTTACAAGTATAAGAAGTACCGAGAATCGGCCGAGTTCACAAGAAGCAGCGGGTACGGTTCTTTCCTGAGAATGGCGGCGAAATGGAAAGGGCCCTACGGCAAACTCAATTGATTGCGATAACTACTACCGTGTCGGGCGGAAATCTTTCCAAACATCGTCGCAAGCCCGGCGCCGAGCAAATAGACCGATTCGATGTTGAGGTTGTCTTCAACCGTAACGTCAAAGAAAATATTGAGTCTGGATTCAAGCCCGTCTTCCGGCCCGCAGTAGGAGAATAGTATCGGCACCTTCGGCAGCGGATGCAGGACAAGCGAAAAATCGGCGGAGAAGCTCTCTGGCGCCGGCCTGCCGCCGAAAGTGTATAGGATATCCTCAAAAAGACCCGTATGGTTATCGGCGGTTTGCTTTAAGGGTTCTTCGCAGAAGTGGCTGTAAAGCGGGTTCCATTTCGTCCCGTTCTTCAGCTCCCGGAAAGGTACCCATTCCCCGGCGGCGCTGGTCCCCGCGCCGGAAACGATATAGTTGAGCAGCGGGGCCGTTATCCACGAGTTAATGTGGCATTCGGAAGTAATGCCCCCCCTGGGATCCACGTAAAAGTCCCTGCCGAAACACTTTATCCTCAACCTCCCGCCGGAAAACGAAGCCCCCAGTCTTTGCGCCGCTGAAGGAAAATCGATTTTGGTGATTTCTCCTCTTAGCTGTTCCAGCAATCGTTCCTGCTGCTCTTCGAGGGTTATGTGTTTATCGATTTTTCCGCTGAATCGCTCGATAATATCGCCGCCGAGCCGAGGGCAGTCGGCAAGACCTTTTTCGCCCTTAATAACCGCGGCGGCAAAGGCCATGCACGTCGGCACCCCGCATTGTCTGCAGTTGGATTTCGGCAGCAGCTTGTAAACTTCCAGCGGATTCTTCAGTCGGGACAT
>JBFMBL010000004.1:62842-89138 GCA_040755195.1 Bacillota bacterium | reverse complement strand
TGTCGTTTATTCGCCGTTACGAGTGCCAGACGATTTTCCACAGCTAAGGCGGCGATGAGTGTATCACTCAGGCTCAAAATGATACCTTTGCGGGCATAAGAATACCGCCATCGGCCCGCCAAACGCGCGGACTCATACGTAAATGGATAGAATACCAAAGAGGAAAGGAACTCATGTACCTTTTTATTTTCACTTTCCCTCGCGCCCGCGAACGTTTCCGCAATAGTAACCGGACACGAAGCCAGAAGGCCTTTATTTTTTATAGTTTCAAGTAGCGCTGCGACATGTTTACTACCCCGGAAAAAGTCTATTATCGCCGTGGTATCTAAAAGGAAACCGTTGATTTCACTGTCCTTCAAAGATTTGCTTCATCCTCTCGTCAGCTTCTTTCCGGATTGTTTCAACCCAAGCCTTGGTATCTTCAGGAGTTGCGAATTCGGGATAATCCCCGGAGGCAAATATGCCGCCGCACTCTTTGAGGGCTTTTGCTTGCTTAAGTTCCAGGAGTGCCTTTTCCATAGCCTTTACCACGAACTCACTGCGCTTCCCACGTTTGACGTATTGCTTAAGATCGCGTAGCAGGCTATGAGGGATGCGTACAGGCATTAGACTGGTTTTTTCAACAGACTTCATTTAGTCGTGCCTCCTTTTCTGCTTGCGAATATGCTATACATGGAGTATAGCATATTCGCTAAGAAAAAGATAGATTGGCCATTTTTTTAGTAAAGGAGATTTTAAGGCAAGCCGGGATTAGAAAGGATGAATGGTTAGGTGAGGAAGCAAAGGCCGCAAGAATCATAGAAATTAAGAAACCACCCCGGCGGGGTGGTTTTTGTTTTACCAGCGGTGCGGCGGGTCTCCCTCCGGCCTTCCGAAACCTGCCTCGGGTCGGGGGTGAAAGCCCTGCGTCTGCATTCCCGGCGAGGGGTAATCCGGCCGCATACCGCCGGCAGGGTTGGTGTACTGGGCCTGCGCGCCGGGTGCGGCCGCTTGCGCCATATCCACCCGGTACCACCCGCGCTGGTGCATCGCGTCGAAGATCATCTTCGCGGTCGCCATTTCATCGTTCATCATCCTGAGAAAGGTGTTCCTTATCTGGTCGTTTGTGGACTCCAGGGTAGCGACATGGTATGATTCGGAGCAAAACTTGGCGTCCTTTAAGCAGTCGGCCAGAATGTCTTTGTCGTCGAGCCGCATGTTTCTCACCTCCTAATAATATGCCGGTGTTTGGGGAATGCCGGCCTGCCCGAGGATGCTGTTCAGGATATTCACGTGCTGCTGGCTTACCTGCTGCATCTGATTCAAGAGCCCTTTCAACGCCGGGTCTTGAATCGCGTCCATGTACACCGCAAGCTTTTTGACCCGTACCTGTTCCGTCCTTAACGTTTCGCCGATCTGGAGTTTTTCCATTTCGCTGATGCTTGTATGCGGCATTTTTCCACCTCCTACGCCTATTTTGATACAATTTGTTGCCGTCTATCCAGGGAAGGGGAAAAATGTACAGAAACACTAAAACCTTAAAAGGAATATCTTGTAGGAACGCGAAATGTTCAAGTGATGAAACTGCTCGAAGGGAGGTGAATTATGGTGAATATTGAACGAGCTTTGCGGCTCCCGCTGGTCGACGGCGGCTTTGTCAAGGTCATTATCGGCGCGGTTTTGAATTTGATTCCTATTATTAACTTCCTATCGACCGGGTACTTGCTACAGCTTGCCCATGACGCCGTTAACGAAAAGTACGAGATGCCGGCCTGGGAGAATTGGGGCGAGAAATTCGTAAATGGATTCCTGGTCTTCATCATCACCCTGGTTTACATGCTGATTCCTATAATAGTAGGGATGGCGAGCGGCGGGTTAGGGCAGTGCTTCCAGGGCGGATACTCCGGGTTGTTTGCCGGAGGGCTGGCGCTGGCCACACTGATAGCACTGGTAATCGGATTCTTTGTGCCTATGGCCCTAACGCATTACGCGGCTACGGGAAGTTTCGGCGCGGCTTTCGGTTTCGGCACCATTTTTTCTTATATTGGAAGGGTTTTCGGCAGTTATATCCTGGCTTATATTTTCATGATCGCCATGGTCTTTGTCTTGATGTTGCTGTCCTCGATCCCTCTTCTCGGAGTAATTATCAGTATCCTCGCCGGTTTTTATATCAGCTGTGTGGGCTGTATTCTCTTTGCGGATGTCTACCGGCAGGCTACGCGGGCGAAACTACAAGAACCGCTTTAAGAAATAACCTCTTAACCATTGCGACGTTCGTTGCGGCATGCAGAACCCTGCCTCCTGAGCGGCAGGGTTCTCCTTTTTCACGTAGATGGTTCCGCAGGGCTTTATTTCATTATTTTAAAAGAATGGTCATCGGTTTTGACGGCGTTTTAAGAACTGATATAATTGTTGTCATATATAAATCAATAACGCGAAAGTACGGGGCACTAAAGGTTGAAAAGTTATTATATTTTTTCATACGGCTGTCAGATGAACGATTGGGACAGCGAGGTGATGGCCGGTATCGCGGAGTCTCTGGGTTACGTAAGAGCGGCCGGGTCGGAGGATGCCGACCTCGTGCTGATCAACACCTGCTGCGTTCGCCGGACAGCGGAAAACAAGGTATGGGGCCTCCTAGGGAGCCTCGGCCGTCTTAAAACGCGCCGGCCGTGGATGATAATCGGTGTTACCGGCTGCATGCCGCAGCAAGAGGGCGTGGCGGCGGAGATCCGGCGGCGTTTTCCGGCGGTTGACCTGGTCATCGGCACCCACAACCGGCACGAACTTGCGCGCCTCCTGGCGCGGGTACAGGCAGAGGGGCCCGTGGTTGAGGTTTTGCCGGAGGCTTGCTTCGTGCCGGAAGGCCTGCCCGTAAGACGGGAAAGCCCTTTGCGGGCATGGGTGCCGATAATGTACGGATGCAATAATTTTTGCTCCTATTGCGTTGTTCCTTTCGTGCGAGGGCGGGAACGCAGCCGTTTGCCGGATGAAATCGTGAGGGAAGTGACGGAGCTTGCCGCGGGAGGTTACCGGGAGGTGACGCTTCTCGGTCAGAACGTCAACTCATACGGCAAAGGGCTGTCGCCGCAGGTGACCTTCGCCGGTCTGCTCGCCCGGATCAACGAGGTGCCGGGGCTCTGGCGCATCAGGTACACCACCTCCCACCCGAGGGACTTCGGGGACGATCTTATCGAGGCTGTGGCCGGGCTGGAGAGGGTTTGCGAGAACTTTCACCTGCCGGTGCAGGCGGGCTCCGACCGGATTCTCGGCCTGATGCGCCGGGGATATACCAGCGACTATTATGTAAACCTTATTCGCAAAATACGCGCGGCGGTACCCAAAGCAAGCATTACCACCGACATCATGGTCGGTTTTCCCGGGGAGACCGAGGCGGATTTCACTGCTACCCTAGACCTGGTGCGCGAGGTGCGATTCGACCAGGCCTTCACCTTTGTCTACAACCCGCGGCCGGGGACACCGGCAGCCTCCTTGAGCGATCAGGTGCCTCAGGAGATCAAATCCCGCCGGATTCAGGAACTCATCGCTTTGCAGCAAATCATCGGCCGCGAACTCAACCGGGCTGAAGAGGGAAGGGTACACGAGGTTCTGGTGGAGGGGCCGAGCGCCACCGACCCGGAAAAACTGAGCGGGCGGACCCGCACAAATAAAACCGTGATCTTCAGCGGCAACAAAGCTCTCACCGGCAGGCTCGTGCCGGTGCGCATAAACGCCGGCAAACTGACCTACCTTGAAGGGGAAGTAGAGGGAAAGGATGAAGGATGAAGGTCGCGAGTCACGAGTCACAAATTAAGTCCTCAGTCCTCGGTCCTGAGTCCTCAGTCCTGGATCAGGAGAGTGGGGACCGGGATAGCGGTTTCCGGGCTCGGTCGGCTTGCTAAAGGGTCGGTGATAACTTATAATTAACATAATTTGTCCTTCGGTGCCTCTTGGAAGGATTCCCTCATAACGTTTGAGGCGTCATTACGAAGGATGGAAATATAGGCGTTTTAAGCGATTGTGTTCCTTATCCATCATTCATCATTCCGCATTCATCATTATGGGGGCAAGGGGGGTGAAAAGGTGTCTATACTAACCAAGGCATGGGAATTGGGCGCGGCAATCAGCCAGAGCTCAGAGTTGCTGGAGGTGCGGACGGCTGAACAGGCGATGTTCGCGGATTCGGACGCCCGCGCGCTGATTGAGGAGTTTCAGCGGTTCCGGCAGGAGCTTGAGTCTGCACAGGCGCAAGGGATGCAACCTTCACCGGAACAGCAGGAGTCTTTCGCTTCGGTTCGGAGCCGCATGAATGCAAACCAATTGATAAGCCACTTCATGGAGGCGCAAGATAATTTTGACCGCATACTTCGGCAGATAAACCAGATCTTGAACCAGGCGATAACCGGCGGTCAGGGCTGCAGTTCCGAAGGGTGTGCCGGCTGCGGCGGCGGCTGTGAGGAGAGTTGAGCTTAAAAAGCTTGTGACCAATTATCAGGCTTTTCATTCTCAGGAATCAAAGGGGATTCATGTTTCGGCTAACCGGTCCCTATTCTGGATTCTGGCTACTGACTTCTGAATTCGGACCTGAACCCCGTGCCTGAATAGTTAAAAAGCTTTCAAGTGCCCCCGGGTTTCCGGGGGTTATTTTTTTCGCCCGGAGGGTCTGGTATAATTGGGGAAGAAATATGGCGGGGGGTTCTTCCCTTGAGTCTAACCCCGATGATGCAGCAGTATATGAAGATCAAGAAGCAATACCCGGACGCCGTCCTTCTTTTCCACCTCGGTGATTTCTACGAAATGTTTTACGAGGATGCCCAGAAAGCCGCTCCTATCCTTGAAGTCGCTCTTACCGCTCGGTCTTCCGGAAAACTAGGCCGTGTGCCCATGTGCGGAGTGCCGTGCCACAGCGTGGACGGGTATATAGCGCGGCTGGTTGCCCAGGGACTAAAAGTCGCCATCTGCGAACAGCTGGAAGACGCGGCGCAGGCCAAAGGACTGGTGGAACGCGGGGTAACCCGGGTAGTCACCCCCGGCACATTCTTCGAAGGGCAGGCTCAGGATCATTGCCAAAATAACTATATAATCGCCGTTGTACCGCATGGTCCGGACGGTTACGGCCTCGCGGCGGCGGACGTAGGGACCGGTGACTTCCGGGTAACGGAATTCAGCGGCGCGGGAGCGCGGGAGCAGCTTTATGACGAAATATACCGTATTCAGCCTGTAGAAGCTGTGCTTCCCGAAGGTGCCCGCGAACTGGCCGGTCTGGTCAAAGCGGCGGTTCCGGCGGCGGTTAGTTTTTGCCCCGCGGAGGCCTTCCGGCAGGAGCGGGCGGCGGAAGCACTGTCCGGTTTCCAGGAGGAAGGCGGTTGGTACGGGCAAACCGGCGCGCTGGCGGCCGCCGGGGGGCTTGTCGCTTATTTAAAAGAAACGCAGAAGCGCGACCTCGCGCACCTGAAAAGGGTTCTTTCATATACCCCGGGCGGGTTTATGGCGCTTGACGCCGCTACCCGCCGCAATCTCGAGCTGACGCGTTCGCTGCAGGACGGCAGCCGGAAGGGAACACTTCTCGACGTGCTGGACTACACGCTTACCGGCATGGGGAGCAGGCGGCTGCGCAGTTGGCTGGACCAGCCCCTCCTTGCGACCGCCGCCATAAATGAGCGTCTTACTGCCGTCGCGGCCCTGGTGGAAGAAAGCGCTTTAAGGGAAAAAATGAGGATGACTTTCAAACAGATGGGTGACTTGGAGCGCCTTGCGGGCCGGTTGGCGTACGGAATGGCCGGCGCCCGCGACCTCCTTGCTGTTAAGGAATCGCTGGTGAAAACAGCGACGTTGAGAGAAACCCTTGATCCGGTGGAGGGGCTTCTCCGCGCTTTGACTGAACGCCTCGTGGACTTGAGCGACGTGATTTCGCTGATTTCCGACGCGATTGCGCCCGAACCGCCCGCAGTCCTTGACCAGGGAGGGGTAATCCGCGAGGGTTACAACGAAGAGGTGGATAAACTCAGGTTGATACGGCGCGACGCCCGGGGGTTCATCGCCGGCTTGGAAGCGAAAGAGCGGGAGCGTACGGGCATCAAGTCATTAAAGGTAGGGTACAACCGGGTTTTCGGGTACTACATCGAGGTGACGAAATCAAACCTTTCGCTTGTGCCGCAGGACTACGAGCGGCGGCAGACACTGGCTTACGCCGAGCGGTACATAACGCCTGAGTTGAAAGAATACGAGGAAATGGTTTTCAGCGCCGAGGAGAGGTTAAACGCGCTTGAGTATAAGCTCTTCTGCGCGGTCCGGGAGGAAGTAGCCGGCGCCATCGACCGCATCCTTCGGACCGCCCGTGCCGCCGGGGAACTGGATGCGCTGCAATCGCTTGCTGTAGCCGCGTTACGCGGGAACTACACTCGCCCGACGGTGAATGAAAGCGGCGCGATCGTCATCCGCGAAGGGCGCCATCCGGTAGTGGAGCGCTTCCTGGGGCCGGGCGGGTTTGTGCCGAACGACATCGCGGTCGATGATGCTTCCCGCCGGGTGGCGATCATCACGGGGCCGAACATGGCGGGGAAGAGCACTTTCATGCGTCAGGTGGCCCTCATCGTACTAATGGCGCAGATGGGGAGTTTCGTGCCGGCGAGCGGCGCGGAAATAGGGGTGGTGGACCGCATATTTACCCGGATCGGGGCGGCCGACAACCTGGCGGGGGGACAAAGCACCTTTATGGTGGAGATGAGCGAGTGCCGCACCATCCTCACCGGGGCGACGCGCCGCAGCCTGGTTATTATGGACGAGGTGGGCCGGGGCACCAGCACTTACGACGGGATGAGCATCGCCCGGGCGATAATCGAGTATATCGCTACCAATACCGGCGCCAAGACGCTCTTTTCCACCCACTACCACGAGCTTACCGATCTTGACCGCATCGGCGGCGTTTTCAACCTCAACGTGGCCGTGCAGGAGGGACCGTCGGGGATCGCGTTCCTCTACCGGGTTATTCCCGGTAAGGCCGACAAGAGCTACGGAATCCAGGTAGCGGGGCTTGCCGGGCTGCCGGACGAGGTGCTGCAGCGGGCGCGCCAGGTGCTGAACGAACTCGAATCCCGCACGGTCAAGCAGTCGAAGGTGGTCCAGCTGGAGATGTTCCCCCAGCCGGAGGAGCACCCGGTCTTGGACGAGCTCCGAAAGCTTGATTTGAATAACGTCACCCCTATCGGCGCGCTTAACCTTTTGGCTAGGCTGAAGGAGTCGCTCGATACAAAGCCGTGCCTGCGCCGGGGGAAGCGGGGTGGGTCTTGAACATGGGCCGGATAAAGGTGCTTGACCCGGAAACGGTAAACCGGGTTGCAGCGGGAGAAGTGGTACAGCGCCCTGCTTCGGTGGTCAAAGAGCTGGTAGAGAACGCTTTTGACGCCGGGGCTACGGTGGTGAAAATCGTGTTGTCCGGAAAGGAACTTGAAGCGATATCGGTCTCGGATAACGGCTGCGGGATTGCCGAGGAGGATGTGCTGATCGCCTTCGAGCGGCACGCTACGAGTAAGATTTCTTCCAGCGCCGACCTTGAGCGGATAGGAACCCTCGGCTTCCGGGGTGAGGCTTTGCCGAGTATCGCCGCGGTATCACGTATGACCCTTAAAACCAGGGCTGTCGGTGCGCTGGCGGGGACGCTCGTGGAGATTGAAGGAGGCAAGGTAGTCAACTTTTTAACCGCCGGGGCGCCGTCCGGCACCACCGTTACCGTTCGCGATCTTTTCTTTAACACCCCTGCCCGGCGCAAGTTCCTGAGTTCCTGGAAAACCGAGAGTGCTGCCGTTACGGATACCGCTGTCCACCTGGCTCTCGGGCGGCCTGATGTATCTTTAAGTCTTCGGTACGGGGAACGTGAAGTTTTTGGGACGACGGGCGCCGGGCTTCTTGCCGCGATAAGCGCCGTTTACGGTGAGACGGTAGCCGGCGCGCTGGTGCCGGTAAGCGCTGAAACCGAAGGCATGCGGCTGGAGGGTTTTGTCGGCCGCCCGGCGCTGGCGCGGACCACGAGACGGTCGCAGACGTTGATAATCAACGGCCGGTACGTAAAACACGCCGGTCTTAACACGGCGGTTTACATCGCGTACGGCACCTTGCTCCCCACGGGGAAACACCCCTTTTTCGTATTACACCTGGGGATCGATCCGGGCGTGGTGGACGTAAACGTTCACCCCCAGAAGTTCGCGGTCCGGTTCAGCCGGGAGCGGGAGGTGGCGGATTTCGTCCGCGGGGCGGTAAGGTCGGCGCTTTTTGGCAAGTTTAATCTGATTCCGGGCACCCGTTCCGTTCCCGTGCGGATGCCGGTCAAACAAACATCGCTGCCGGAATGGGATGTCGTTTTACGGCGGCTGGGCGGGCAGGAAAGTCGCGACGGGGCCGAATCGCCTCCGGCGCAAAGAGAGACCGCCGGGGAGAACTTGGAGAAAGGCGTTCTGGTAAAAGAAGAAAGGGCATCGTATGGAGATGCGTTTCCCGCGCTTGGCTACCTGGGTTTTCTCCACCCGACATATTTGCTGGCCACGGGCCCGGAAGGCCTGTATCTCGTGGACCAGCACGCCGCACATGAAAGGATCCTTTTTGAGGAGTATGGATCCGCGCTTGCCCGCGGCGGCATAACCAGCCAGATGCTCGTAGAACCGGTGGTGCTGGATACGGCTCCGGTGGAACTTCCGGCCGTGGCGGGAGAAATCGAGAGGTACGGCTTTGTAGTCGAGCCGTTCGGTGAGGGGACGTGCCTTCTCAGGGCGATTCCGGTTAATCTGAGCCTGGAGCGCGCGCGATTATTACTGGCAGACCTCCTGGCCTGTCTTGCCGCCGGCGACCCTCTCAACCAGGAAAAAACGGCGCTTGCTTCGATGGCCTGTCACAGCGCCGTAAAAGCCGGTGAACCCCTTGCCGCACCGGCGGCGGTGGCGCTGCTCGGCAGGCTTGCCGCCTGCAACGAGCCGTTTACCTGCCCCCACGGCCGCCCGACCGTCATCTGTCTCAGCCGCGACGAGCTTGAGCGGCGTTTCGGCCGGAGGTAACGGTAAGCCTTGCGGATAGTGGTCACGACAACGCTGCGCGGAGGGCCCGACGTCGGAACTGAAGCCTTGGAATGCGCGGCGAAACTGGGCGCGGTTTACGTACCGCGTGAGGATCATTGCATCGAAGATCTGATGCTGGAGCACGGGGTTCAGGGGGTGCTGGTGGTCGGGGTGCGGCGGGTCAGTCTCATTTTCGCTCCGGGTGGGTCGGAAACGGGAACGCACTTGTTCAGAGATACAAAGTCAGACGAGGGATTAGCGCACAGCACGGCCACAAACAGGGGATTTGCAGCAAAACAGGAGTTCTTTTTCCACCCGGGGACCGCCAAACTCCGCATAAAGAACATCCTGTCTGGGAAACCTGACCAAATGATACAGGCAATGGACTTACAGTCCGGGAATACCGTGCTTGACTGCACGCTCGGACTCGGCGCGGATGCGTACGTGGCCGGTTTCATCGCCGGACCGGACGGTAAGGTCTGCGGTCTGGAAAAGGTTGCGGTGCTCGCGGTGGTGGTTGAACACGGCCTGAGGCGGTGGTTTTTGGAGAAGAACCCGCTCTTGCAGGCGGCGATGCGCCGCATCGAAGTGGTGGCGGCGGACCACCTCGGTTTCCTCCGGCGGGCCCCGGCAGGGAGTTTTGACGTGGTTTACTTCGACCCGTTTTTTCAGATTCCCGTGAAAGGGGCGTCACAGATAGCCCCGCTTCGTGCGCTGGGGGAGATGTCTCCCCTTAAGCCGGAGGCGGTAAGGGAGGCCTTACGAGTGGCTCGCCGGCGTGTGGTAATGAAGGAAAGGCGCGGCAGCGGGGAATGCGCTCGTTTGGGTTTTGAGCGGATTGTCGGCGGGCGATACGCCCATGTTGCCTACGGTGTAATAGAAAAATGACGGAACGGCCGCTCCTTCTTGTGATAACCGGCCCGACGGCGACGGGGAAGTCGGCGGTTGCGGTTGAGGTCGCGCTAAAGGTAAACGCGGAAATAATATCCGCCGACTCGATGATGGTTTACCGGGGGATGGATATCGGTACCGCCAAACCGACCCTTTCCGAGCGAAAAGGCGTACCGCACCACCTGGTTGATGTAGTCGATCCGGACGAGGATTTCAGCGTGGCAACCTTTCAAACGCTGGCGGTGGAACTGATCCGCGCCATAAACGCACGCGGCCGTTTACCGGTTCTGGTAGGAGGTACGGGCCTTTACATCCGGGCGGTCCTGGATGGATACCGGTTTTCCGGCGGTGTCGATAAGGATTTGCGCCACCGCCTCATGATGGAAGCCAGGCGGTTTGGCCCGGCATACCTTCACAGCAGATTGAGCGCCGTTGACCCGGAAACGGCGGAGCGCCTTCACCCCAATGACTCCAAGCGCATCATCCGGGCGCTGGAGATTTTTTACCAGGCGGGAAGTCCTGCCTCGAAGACGGTGTCCCTCGCGGCAGATCCGCAATACAATAGTTTGATATACGGACTTCTTTTGGAAAGACAGGAGCTTTACCGCCGGATTGAAGCCCGGGTGGAAGCGATGCTTGCCGCAGGGCTGGTTGAGGAAGTCGGAGGTCTTTTGAAGGGAGGGCTTAGACGGGGCGCCATATCAATGCAGGCCTTGGGCTATAAAGAGATTGCGGCCTATTTGGCGGGTGAGATAAGCCTGGATGAAGCGGTTTATCTTCTGAAGCGCGACACCCGTCGCTTCGCGAAACGGCAGTTGACCTGGTTCCGGAGGGATGAGCGCATTTGTTGGCTTGACGTGTCAAAGTATTCCGGTCCGGAATCGTTGGCTGAAGAAATTGCCACGGGTGTGAAGGAGTATTTCCGGCGGTAGCGAAAAGAAAAGGGAAAGCATCGGGCGGCGCAAGAAAAGAGCAAGGCATGCCGTTCAGGTGGCAGGGATTGTATGGTGGGACGGGATTTAGATTGTGACCCGGAAAAAGAGAAAAAGTGCTTTACGGAGGAATTAGTTGTGACAAAGACACAGATTAACTTGCAGGATGCCTTTCTTAACCAGGTACGGAAGGAGAGTATTTCCGTTACTATTTTTTTGGTTAATGGATTCCAGTTAAAGGGTATGGTGCGGGGCTTCGATAATTTTACGGTAATCCTCGAAAGCGAAGGACGCCAGATGATGGTTTACAAGCACGCCATCTCTACGATAAGCCCGGTGAGGCCCGTAAGCACTTCGGTGCAGGAACCTAAGTAAGGGCCGGGTTACTGTTGGTACGTTGCTATAAGAATCGTCGTGGACAGGTTTAGACTGCTTGCGGAAGAAGTAATAACGGAGGTAGAGTCGCTGTGGCGCCGCGTTGATGTCCTGGCTCTGACCAACCAGCGGCGGGTCCTCGATGCTTATCAATCGGCGCGCGTCAGCGACTTTCATTTATACGGGTCGACCGGTTATGGTTACGGCGATGCCGGGCGGGAAGCGCTTGACGCGGTTTACGCCGGCGTCTTCGGAGCGGAGGCCGCCCTGGTGCGGCCACAGATCGTTTCCGGGACCCACGCTCTTGCCCTTTGCCTCTTCGGGGTGTTGCGTCCCGGTGATGAACTCCTGGCGGTGCAGGGAAAACCGTACGATACCCTGGAAAAGGTAATCGCAGGGACAGAGCCGGGTTCTTTGGCGGATTTCGGGGTAAAATACACGCAGGTGGAACCGCTTTCCGACGGCAGCCCGGATATGAAGTCCGTCAACGAACTCTTGAGGCGCAAACCGCGTATGATGATCCTCCAGCGGTCGGGCGGGTATGCCTGGCGGCGCGGTCTGGCAATTGACGGAATAAAAGCGCTTATAGAGGCCGCCAAAGCAACGAGCCCCCGGACGGTGGTGCTGGTCGACAACTGCTACGGGGAATTCGTGGATAATCTGGAACCGCCGGCGGTAGGGGCTGACCTTTGCGCAGGTTCCCTAATAAAGAATCCGGGTGGCGGGATTGCGCCTACCGGTGGTTATGTCGCCGGTAAGAAGGAACTGGTGAGGATGGCCGCCAACAGGCTGACCGCTCCCGGGCTGGGTAAATCGGTTGCGCCGACCGGTGGCTATCTACGGTTGTTTTTTCAGGGGTTTTTCCTTGCGCCGCATTTTGTGGCGGAAGCGCTTAAAGGGGCGGTTTTTGCCGCACGCTTTTTCGAACGCCTCGGCTTTGAGGTATTGCCGGGCTACGATCAGCCGCGGAGCGATATAGTTCAAGGCATCCGGTTCGGTTCCAAAGAGAGGTTGCTTGCTTTTTGCCGGGCGATACAGGCGTCTTCCCCGGTGGACGCCCATGTCCGGCCTGAAGGCGGGTTTCTCCCCGGTTACCGGGATGATGTTGTGATGGCCGCAGGGACTTTCGTTCAGGGAGCGTCGCTCGAATTTACCGCGGATGCCCCGCTGCGGGAGCCTTTTGCGGTTTACCTCCAGGGGGGACTTTCAAAGGAGCATGTTATTCTCGGGGTGATAGAGGCGGCAAGAGCGGTTTGTTCTTAAGTATATAGTAGGCAGTAGGCAGTAAAGGCGAAATATAGAATATAGAACATAGAATGTAGAAGACGGAAGCCGGACCCGTAAGCTGGTCGCTTAGAAGCAGTAATGTAACACGGGCGAAACGCTGTGAGAAGTAATGCAGTGCAAGGAAGACCGTTGGAGACGAACCGGGCAATTGAGAAGTGAGAAGTGCGAAGTTGGAAGTGGGATTCTCGAAGGAGTTCGCTTAAATAAGCGAATTCCCACAAGCACTCACCTCTAACCTCCCACCTCCTACCTCTCAAATCGGCTCTAACGGGCTGACGCAGCAATGCGTTACTTATCGTGGCGTCCAGTAAAAGAAGTACCATTTTCAGATAGGAGTTCGCCATACGGCTGGCCGCTCCATCTGAAGAATTAAAATAGGTGCTGCAAATAGCGATTTACCTGTTGTCATATATTCTTTTTCTTGATTCATGGCTTTCTTGGCGCCTTGGCGGTTGATTTATTTTTCAAGGGAGTGGGAAAAGTGGTTTATGATTTGGCGATAATCGGCGCCGGACCGGCGGGCTTGACGGCGGGTATATATGCGGCCCGCGCCAGAATGAAAGCGGTCATTATCGAGAGGGGCGCCTCGGGGGGCAAGGTCCTGACGGCGGATAAGATAGAGAACTACCCGGGGTTTCCGGAACCCATTCCCGGGGCGGAGCTTGTCGAGAAGATGGAGGCGCAGACCAGGCGGCTGGGCATCGAATTTAAATCGTTGGATGTGGCCGAAATCCGCCGCGAGGGGGAGGGGTTCATTCTCCGGACGATGCAGGGCGACGTCGAAGCGAGAACGATAATCCTTGCGACGGGCAGCGGGCCGAGCCCTCTCGGCGTGCCGGGAGAGGACCGGTTGCGCGGCAGGGGTGTTTCTTATTGCGCTATTTGCGACGGCTTCTTTTTCCGGGACCAGAAGGTCGCGGTAGTAGGCGGCGGGGATGCGGCTGTCCATGAGGCCGTGTACCTCACGCGGTTCGTGGAAAAGGTATACCTTATTCACAAACGGGACGCGCTGCGGGCGACAAAGATCGTTCAGGAACAGTTGAATGCCGATCCCAAGGTTGAAGTAATACTAAACGCGGAGGTTAAGGAGATTCTCGGCGAGAACGGGGTCACCGGAATTAAGATTCAAGATACGGTTTCCGGTACGCAGAAGGACCTTCAGGTAAACGGAGTTTTTGTTTACGTCGGAGTAAAACCGGCTTCGTATCTGGTTAAGGACCTGGTAGACCTCGACCCGCGTGGTTACATCATCACCAACGAGAACATGGCGACAAAAACACCCGGTCTCTTCGCCGCCGGCGATGTAAGGGCGAAGTCCCTGCGGCAGATAGTGACGGCGGTATCGGACGGCGCGATAGCCGCCGTTAACGCGGATAAATTCCTGCGTGACCAGGCGTGACGCGTCAGCGGGCTTAAATGAAACAAAAAACCCGTGGAACACTTGGATTTGAAATTGTACATGTAACGAGTAAAGGGCAGATGACTATTCCGGTTGGAATACGCCGAAAACTGGGTATTGACGAAAACGATACCCTTATGGTGATAGTGGAGGGAAATGAAATCCGACTCCGGAAGCTTGAACCATTTGTACCGTTGAATGATAACGATCCCATTTGGAAGTTGGTTGGTATCGCGGAAAGCGGACGTTCAGATGTGTCTGAAAAACACGACCGTTACTTGGCGGACGGGGAGATGGACCGGTGGAAAAAGTAGCCCTAAGACCTTTTCTTATACAGACGCCACGACATTTGCGGTAATGGAACGAACAGGGATTAAGGTGGCGTTTGCTTTCGACAGTCATTTTACTCAGTTTGGGTTTACGTTATATAGCTAAATTAGGAAATTCCTTGGGAAGAGAGTCCATCGCGCAACCTTACCGGCTCGAAGCCGAAGTTCTTCTTGACGGCGTCCGGGTCGGTGATGATATCGATATCCATCTGTTTGAGTTCCACGGAGGTTACCGGGGGATCGGGAAGAAGCTTTTCCATGAGGGGAACAGCAAGGCGTAAAAGGAAAACCGGAACCGGCAGCTTAATGCGCCTGATCCTGTTGACGTCGAGATAAATCCCAAGCATCTCCGCGTATGTCAGGTGCTCCGGACCGCCTATTTCGTAAACCCGCCGGACGGCGTCCGGTTTCTTTAAGGCGGCAACCACGCAGCGGGCGACGTCAGGCGCCGCTATCGGCTGGAAAAGGGTTTTGCCCGCCGGGTAAGCGACGAAAGGCGGCGGGGAAGTCCGGACGGACTGGGCCATCCGGTCGAAAAAACCGAAACCCGGGCCGTATATCAGGGAAGGCTTGATTATTGTCCAGTCCAGGCCGCTGTTGCGGACCGCCTCTTCTCCCTGCCATTTCGAGTGGGCGTAACGGTATGCGGGCCCCTCCCTGACGCCGATAGCGCTCATGTGGATGAAGCGTTTTACTCCCGCGTCGACCGCCGCCTGTACGGTGTTGACGGTGCCGTCTACGTTTATCCGCTTAAATGTCCGGTCGCCCCGCTCGCGGATGGTCGCCACCAGGTGTATGACCCCTTCGGCGCCGGAAGCGGCCTTGCGGACCGACGCGTAATCCGTAATATCCCCGGGTGCATACTCGGGGGCTTCGCCCAGCATAAGGAGCGCCTTTTCCGGGTTTCGTACCAGGCATTTCACCTTAAATCCGCTGTCGAGGAGTTCCTTCACCACGGCCCTGCCGACGAGCCCCGTGCCGCCGGTTACCAGAATCATTTGCGCACCTCCTTAAGAAAATAGATCCACCGCTAAAACGCTCCTGTTTGCAGCTTATCGCCGCGCCCGATACGATAATTTTAGCACATATTAACATGCCGCGTCCTTAGACTTCTGGCTTTGAAAATCGCCACCTCTCGTGACGTTCACATTCAAGATGGAATACAGCACCGGTTCCTCTCAGGTTAGGGGAGTAATTTCCCCGTTATGGTTTTTAAGAGAAATCCCGGTTAGATTATTTTGCTTTAAGCATTCGATTACGTTTTTCTTCATTAGCTCCATTAGATCGCTGTAGTTGCCATAATGCTTCATTATCGCTTTTGCCACATCGGCTTTGGGAGCGCAGAATTCTTCGATGGATTTTTGAAAATAGGCGCCGTCTTTCGCCTCAATATATTCCTTGAAGGTGTAAGTGCCGTTACTGTTTTTGGTATAAACTATGGCTGCGGGAACAACTCCGCCACTGCCCTGCGAAAGGCTGCTGCCGTACAGATTGAAGCTGCTGTAATACACCGTTGCAAAAATCTTAAGAGTATTTCCCTTTTCATAGGTATCGAATATGTGCGGCGCAACAACATCCAGGCTTGAGGTGTTGCTGCTATACTTTTTTAATGCTGCGGAGTAAACAAGTTGTTCTATTTCATCTTCGGTTTGCGGCTTGAATTCAGACAGCTTTACCGCGGTATAGGGCGTAAGCTTTTGATACCACTCCATGGGAGAGGAATAACCGCCCTCCGTGACATTGTTTCTATCGCCCAAAATATCCTTGCAAAGAGACATCATGATGTGTGCTTTTAAGCCGTCCGCCTTGCCTTCGGCAAATTGTGAAAGCATATAGTTTAAAGCATTGTCTCCCATTTTCAAAATTGTATGATATTCATTTTGATGATGCTCAATATATGACAACGGATTGGAGTCCTCCTTCGGAGAGGACATGATGATTTGAAGATGTTTTTCCACTTCGGCGGCGATATCGGATTCTTCCGGCACATATTTTGTCTCGTGCTTGTAAAGGGTTTCGGCGTTATATCCTTTTACCTCCTTTGGGGTATTATCCAGTGGATTTGTCAGGCACAAAGCACCCACCGCGACAATTGCCATAATCGCAATCGCACTCCATAGTGCCTTTGGCCTTTTAAAATGGGCGATATATTTGATCCTGCGGCTGATTTCCTTTTCTCCGTTTTGCATGGAGGTTGTGGCAAAAATGAATTTGTTTTTTCTGAGTGCCGTTTTCAGCAAAACAAGGGCGTATTCCTTTCTGTTTTGGAGCACTCCCAGCGCTCTGAAGTCGCATAAAAGCTCCATGTCCTGCCGTACGACAAAAAGGCACAGCCACATCAAAGGGTTATACCAGTAAATGCAGAGTAAAAGGGTGCAAAGCATACTGAGCGGTACATCGCCGTGCTTTAAGTGCATCAGCTCATGTATGAATACACTTTTCAGCTCTGCTTCCGTGTACCCGCCGGGCAGGATGATTTCGGGCTTAAAGATGCCCTTAAGCATCTCCTGCTTCTTACCTCCTACCTCTGAATCAAAGGCAGTTCCCGGCGCACGCGGGCCAGACGCTCCAGGTCTATCTCCGCGGTGATAATCTCTTCTTCCGCGCCTGCACGGGCGATAACCTCAGCCCAGGGGTTTATAATCATCGAATGTCCGAAGGCGACGTAGTCGGCGCGGGGGTCGCGGGCGGGCGCCGCTCCGATTATAAAGACCTGATTGTCGACGGCGCGGGCGCGAAGCAGAAGTTCCCAGTGCGCCGGGCCGGTGATCATGTTGAACGCCGCGGGAATGACGATGACATGGGCGCCTTCCCGCACCATTTCGCGGAAAAGGGCGGGAAACCGGATATCAAAACAGATGGCGACGCCGATGGTCGCCAGGGGCGTATGCGTTACCGTGGCTTTGGTTCCGGGGCTCAAGGTGGCCGATTCCCTGAAGGAGAAGCCGCCCGGCAGGTCTACATCGAAAAGGTGAATTTTGCGATGGTGCGCAATAAGGTTGCCCTGCGGGCCGAAAACCAGGGAGGAGTTGAAGACCTTATCCCCTTCCCGTTCCGGAACGCTGCCGCCGACAATGTATACCTCCTCTTCCCGGGCGGCATCGGCCAGCATCCGGAAAGAGGCGCCCTCGGGAAAGCTCTCGGCGTACACCGGAAAAAGCCGGGCGACATAAGGGCAGGCGAACATTTCCGGCAGGGTCACGAGCCGGGCGCCGGTTTTCACGGCGCGGCGGATGAAATCCCGCGCACGGGCCAGGTTGGCTTCTTTATCGGGGCCGACCTTGAACTGGCAGGCGGCCACACGAAAAACAGGTTCTACGTTCTGCGTACTACGTTCTGCGTTAGGAGACCCGACAGGGTGCGCCTTCAAAATCTCACTTCCCATGATTGCTTAAAAGCCGGAATTTAAGGTCAGAATTCAGAATCCAGTATTCAGTAGTCAGAATAAAAGAAAAAGACTTCTGAATTCGGACCTGAAACCCGTGCCTGAATAGTTACACGATCTACAAACCCGCAACCGATTACTTAATTATAGCACTTTATGCCGCCGGAACAGAAGTTAACCGCTCAATCTCCCGCCTGCCGGAAGGAAAAGCGCGGCAACAAGGCGAATTAGACCCATAGAGTTTTACCAAATAAGCTAACCTGCAAAAAAAGAAACACATTGGCTTTCGGTGGTAATACCTAAAAGCTTTATAGGAGGTGTAGATAATGCAGTTTTACATAATACTCGGACTGGCTTTCGCCCTCCTGGTCGCCGTTTTTGCCGTGCAAAACGCCACGGTAGTCAACATCAGGTTCCTTGTTTGGGAATTTAAAAATATCTCCCTGGCCGTGGTCGTTTTAGGGGCTGCTGCGGGAGGAGCGCTGATTGTGTTTATACTGAGTCTCGGGCGTGAGTTGAAGCATGCCTTGCGGGCGCGGGAGTTATCGAACCAGAACCTGAGGCTTTCCCATCGCCTGTCAAAGGCGGAAGCAGAACGGGAGTCGGAACAATGATGAATGCGGAATGCGGAATACGCAATATGGCAAGAAAGAATTAACCACAGAGACACAGAGTACACAGAGGGGAAAAGACGGAAATATTTTTGTTATTGTAACTATTTTAGATACTGCTTTCGGATCCGCATTCAGAAATCAGTATCCATAATCCAAAATAGAGACGGATTAGCCGAAATATAGACCTGCCTTAGATTTCTAAGAATGAAAATTTCTATCTCTGTGAACTTCGTGCCTCTGTGGTGAAATATTTTGGTTCCGGATTATCTTAAGAATAAACTTCTCACCTTTGGGTACCGAACCCTAACGGAGGAGCAGTTTTGGCCGAAATTTATGTGGCGGTGGATGTTGAAACAACCGGCCTCGATCCGGTATGCGACGAGATCATCGAAATAGGTTTGTGCCGGATTGAAAACGGCACGGTAACCGAAAAATTTTCCTCACTCGTCCGTGCGACCGGCAGCGTGCCTTTACGGGTAAAACAACTTACCGGGATCGATGATGATATGCTTCAAGGGGCGCCAGGGTGGGAAGAATTGGCCGGCGAGGTGGCTTCTTTTATCGGTGATGCTCCGATGGTCGGGCATCACATTGCTTTTGACGCCGGTTTCCTTTCCCGCTATCTGAACGACCCCTTTACTACACGTCCGCTTTTGGACACCTGCGAACTGGCGCGCTTCTTGCTTCCGGCGGCACGCGGTTACAGCCTGGCCCGGGTTGCGGAGTCCCTCGAGATCGATTTTCCCGAACAACACCGCGCGCTTCCCGACGCCGAAGCGACGGCACGGGTGTTTATCGCTTTGATTTCGCGGCTTAAGAGGCTTTCCCCGGCGGTGTTGTCAACCGCGGCTTTCCTCCTGGAACGCGGGGGGGCGGCCTGGGCGCCTTTCTTCCGGGAAATGCTGCGGAATGCTGTTAATGAGCCGGTCCGAATCACAAGCCCATACGCTTTTCTCGAATCCGAGCCGGAGGAGGGTGAAAGCGGGCTGATTGTTGCGGAAACGGTGGACCCGGCGGATTTTTTCCGTCCCGGAGGCAGGCTTACGGGTGTCCTGCCGGCTTATGAGTACCGGGCGCAACAGGAGGAGATGGCGGCCGCGGTCACCGAAACCCTGCGGGACGGTACCTGTCTCCTGGTGGAAGCGGGAACCGGCATCGGGAAGTCTCTGGCTTATCTCATCCCACTTGTGCTCAGAGGGCTTGCGGATAATAAGCGGGTCCTTGTCTCCACCCATACCGTTAACCTTCAGGAACAGCTCCTGCGGAACGACGTTCCTTCCGTTAAAACGGCGCTGGGGGTAGATTTTCCCGTGGCGCTGGTCAAGGGACGGCAACACTACCTTTGCTTACGGCGTTGGGAGCGGCTTTTGGAGGAAGCCCAGCACTCAACTGAGTGGGAGGGTGGCAGTTACCGTAAAAGTGGAAGTTTGGATGAGGGATTATGGGCCGGAGATAAAGGTACCCGTTTGTCTGAGTTGAGTGCTGGGGCAGCGGCGCTTTTTTACGCCCGGGTGCTGCTCTGGTTAACCACTACTCACACCGGCGATTTCAGCCAGTTGAGTCTGAACGAAGCGGAAAGAGAGGCGCAGGCCAGGGTGGCGGCGACGGCCGAGGGGTGTTTTGGGAAGAAATGCGCCTGGGCGGGCCGCTGCTTTGTAAACAACGCGCGGCGGCGGGCGGAAAAAGCGGCGGTGATCATCACCAACCACGCCCTCCTGCTTACCGATGCCTTCGCCGGCGGTTCCGTGCTGCCCGATTATGGGCCGCTCGTGGTCGACGAGGCGCATCATCTTGAAGACGTAGCGACCGAATGCCTTACCCTCAGTGTCTCAAAACGTGACGTCATACACTGGCTTTCCCGGCTGCGTCCATTGCTTTCCCGGGCGGGTAACGCACTCCGTCTTTCCCTGGCATGGGAGGGAAGGGAGAAGAGAATCAGTACAGCGGGGGACGCTGTTAAAAACGCCGCCGAAGGGTTCTTTACTTTACTCGAGAATTCTTTACACGCCAAAACCGGCGCCAACGGGGGAGCACCGTCTCTGAGCCTTAGAGATAAAGGTGCTCATCTGGTAATGGATACGGCGGCGAAGGATTATTACCTGGCGTTGACCGGCGGGATGGGAACCTTGCTCGGTTCCTGCCGTGACCTGTTACGTGAAATGGAAGGCCGGCAGGAGACCTGGTTGCAGGAAATGGAACTCTGGGTCAGGGAGGGCGAGGAACTTTCAGGGACTATAACCGGGATTGTAAACGGCAGCGGCCCGGACCGGGTGGAGTGGGCAGAGGGAAGGTTTTTCGCGGGTTCGCTGCAGGCGGTATTGAAGTCATCACCCGTATCCGTGGCGGAGCCGCTTTCCGGCACATTATTTCCGGGTTCACGCGGGATGGTGCTGACGTCGGCCACGATGGCCGTCGAAGGCAGGTTCGATCATTTTGCGGACCGTATCGGGCTTAATCGCCTTCCGCCCGATTCTTACAGTTCCAAAGTGATTGGTTCCCCTTTTGTTTATAAAGAAAAAGCAGCCCTGTGTATAGTTCGTGACCTGCCGCTCTGGCGGGAGGTTTCGGATAAGGATTACCTTTCGTCCGTAGCGGATGTGCTGGCGCGACTGGCAAGAACGACAGGGGAACGCATGCTGGTGTTGTTTACCGCCAACAAGATCATGCGCGAGGTTGTCATGCGTCTTAAGCCCATTCTCGAGGCGGAGGAGATTGTTGTTTTGGCGCAGGGCATTGACGGCGGGCGGACGCGGTTGGTTGAGGAATTCCGTCATACGCCGCGTGTCGTGCTCTGCGGCACGGCAAGTTTCTGGGAAGGAATCGATATCGGCGGCGGCATCCTGCGAGTGGTGGTGATTGTAAAACTGCCGTTTCCCCCTTTCGAAACTCCGGTGCTCGCGGCGCGGCGCGCCCGTTTGATAGATTCCGGGCAGGATGATTTCAGGCGTCTTAGCCTTCCATACGCTATCCTGCGATTCAAACAAGGGTTCGGGCGGCTAATCCGGTCGCATCAGGATGACGGGGTGGTTGTGGTGCTCGACCGCCGGCTGGTTAATAAGAGTTACGGCCTTTCTTTCATTCGTTCACTGCCGGAGCTGCCGGTGGCGGTTTTACCGATGGTCAGGGTCTGCGAGTGGCTTCGCGACCGCCTAGGAGAGTGTCGCAAAACACTTTAACCGTGGATTCCGATGATTCCATTAAACATTAAAGGCGTTTGGTTGAACATTTCCGCGGAATACGGAATAAGATTTATAAGATAAAGCGCGCATAAGTAATTGATTTAATATGGTCCGGGGATCGGGGTAAAGCCCGCGGAATTAGTAGAAGAAAGATGGCGGGCTGTTTGCCGATAAAGAGGAGTTGCCCATGCCGCGTTGCGGCACAACGAATGAAAATGGGATGACCCATAAACTGGTTACTTAGGTACAGAAGAGTAACATACACGGAACGCGGCAAGGAGCGAGTAGTACAAGGAAGGCGTAGCCGGACGGGCCGGAGCGTATACGGAAATACGTGAGGACCCGGCCGGTGAGCCTGACGCAGTAATGCGAAGCTCATCGCCGCGCCCCACGGAAGAAGAACGCATTTTCAGAGGAGGCGGGGAGCTTGCGGGTGTACTTTATCAGACTTCCAAAATTTTTACGGGGGCTATTGCTGCGCTTTTGCCGGTGAGCTTTACACCGGTTTCCTTTTTGATAAGCGTTTAGCATTAGGACCAGGAATTTTCTCCCGCTAAAAAGAGGATTTCATGCTATTTCAGCGAAAGGCTATTTTATAATAGAACAAGCAGTTCTTTTTTCTTTTTTCAGGAATACGTGCTGTGCTTTCAGAAGCCTGGTTACTAAAGGGGTATGAGCAATGATTCTCGGCGGGAAAAGCAATGCCGATCCGGGCTTTATTCAGACTGTTGCCCGGGCCAGCGGGCAAGAATCGTTATCGCACTGTTACCAATGCGGAAAGTGTACCGCGGGATGTCCCGCGGCGTTTGCCATGGACTATAAACCGAACCAGGTGATCCGACTCCTCCAGTTGGGACGCAAAGAACAGGTGCTCGCTTCGCGTGCGATCTGGGTCTGTGCGGGATGTTGGACATGCTCCGTGCGGTGCCCCTGTAATATCGGTGTCGCCCAGGTAATGGACAGCCTCCGTGTCATTGCCCGCAAGGAAGGGGCGGCAGTTCAGGGCAAGAGCGTGATTATGTTCAACGATCTTTTTCTCCAGTCGGTACGGCGCAACGGCAGGGTTTTTGAGCTGGGTGTTCTCTTGAGCCACAATTTAAAGAGCAAGAAACCCTTGCGCGACGCTGAACTGGGCAGGTTTATGCTGTCAAGGGGGAAAATGCGTTTGAGCGCAGAAAAGATAAAAGGGACAAAAGAGATTAAGAAATTATTTTCGAGACCGAAGGAGCATCCGGCGCAATCTTCGGAGGAAAGGGTTAAAGGATGAGAATCGGATATTACCCGGGATGTTCCCTGCAAAGCACCGCCAAAGAGTATGACCGCGCCGCACGGTTGGTGGCGCGGCACCTCGGTATCCAGTTGGTTGATCTTCCGGACTGGAACTGTTGCGGGGCCACCGCGGCCCACAGTACGGATCATTTTTTGTCGGTGGCGCTTCCCGCCCGAAACCTTATCATAGCCGAGGAAATGGGAATCGATATAACCGTTCCCTGCGCGGCCTGTTACCAGCGCTTGCGGATAGCGCACCAGGAGTTGACCCGGGATGCGGCGCTCAATGAAAAACTGGCGAAATTAATCGGCCGCTCATACAAGGGTTCGGTACGCATCTATTCCTTAATGGAGACCATCACCGGAGTTGGTTTGGAACAGCTTGCGGCCCAGGTGGTGCGGCCTCTTAAAGATTTGCGGGTGGGTTGTTACTACGGCTGCCTCCTTGTCCGCCCGTCGGGCATCGGTTGCGATGACCCTGAGAATCCTCAGTTAATGGACAGGCTGCTTGAGGTAACGAAGGCCGAAATGCTGGACTGGGGCTACAAAAACGAATGCTGCGGCGCCTCTCTTATTATTGGTGAGCGCGGTGTTGCGTTGCGCCTTATCCGGAACATACTCCGCAACGCCGTGGATGCGGGAGCGACGGCTTTGGCGTGCGCCTGCCCGGTCTGCCAGAGTAATTTGGACAGCCGCCAGGCGCAGGTTAACAAGGAATTCGGGACAAACTTCTCCATGCCGATTTTTTACTTCCCGCAGCTTCTTGGCCTGGCAATGGGACTTAACCCGCGCGACCTGGGTCTTGAAACCCACTTTGTCAACCCGCAGCGGTTGTTGAAAACGGTCACCGGGTAGAAATCGTGATAAGAGAACAGGGAATCTTGCAGCGGTTTCCTGGAAAATTATAGAGATCGTGTTGTTTGGTGGATGCCGGGGGTTTGCAGGTTTTATCGAGACCGGAAGTAATCCGTGCACTGAATTACATCCTGTGCTTTTTATCATAACCTCTAATTCCCCACATCCACTTGCAGACGGTCCGTAAGAAGGGGAGAACATTGCCGAGGATCGGCGTTTTCGTATGCTGGTGTGGTTCTAATATCGGCGGGGTACTTGATTGCCCGGCGATTGCCGAGGCGGCTGCCGCTTTTCCCGGTGTCGTTCACAGCGTCGACTACAAGTATATGTGCAGCGACCCGGGGCAGAACATGATTCTCGAAGCCATCAAACAGCACGCCCTCGACCGGGTGGTTGTGGCTTCCTGCTCGCCGAGGCTGCACGAAGAAACATTCCGTCAGGTGCTGAAACGCGCGGGGCTGAATCCTTATTTCCTGGAAATGGCCAACCTGCGGGAACACTGCTCCTGGGTGCATCCCGATACGCCGGAACAGGCGCAGCGCAAAGCGATTGACCTTGTGCGGCGGGCTGCGGCAAAGGCTGCGCGCCTTGAGCCGCTCTTTCCCGGACGGATTCCCGTGGTCAAGCGCTGCATGATAATCGGCGGGGGTATTGCCGGTATACAGGTCGCCCTCGACGTTGCCGACGCCGGGCTCGAGGTGTATCTGGTTGAGAGGGAGCCCACCATCGGCGGAAATATGGTAAAGCTGGACAAGACCTTTCCCACCCTCGACTGTTCGGCCTGTATAAGCACGCCGAAGATGGTGTCCGTCGCCCAGCACCCGAACATTAAGCTTTATACTTACGCGCAGGTGGAAGAGGTCAGCGGTTATATAGGGAACTTCAAGGTGAAAATCCGGCAAAAGGCCCGGTTCGTAAACCACACCAAGTGTACGGGTTGCGGAACCTGCTGGTCGAGGTGCCCGGTAAGCGTAAAGGACGATTTTAACATGGGACTGGGCGAGCGGGGAGCGATTTACATCCCGTTCCCGCAGGCGGTCCCGAACAAACCCGTGATTGATTCGACTCACTGCCGACATTTCACGAGGGGAAAATGCGGCGCATGCGCAAAGCTTTGCCCGGCCGATGCCATCGATTACGAACAGAAGGATGAGTTTTTCGAGATAGAAGTAGGTTCGATTGTCGTAGCTACCGGTTACGGGCTTTTCCCGTGGGAGAAGGTTTACGGGGAATACGGTTATGGCCGGTATCCGGACGTTATTACCGGCCTCGCGTTTGAGCGGATGGTGAACGCCTCCGGTCCCACCGGCGGAAAGATTCAGCGGCCTTCCAGCGGGAAAGAGCCTCAGACGGTAGTCTTTATCCAGTGCGTGGGCTCCCGTGACGAGGCCAAGGGAAAGGCGTACTGCTCCAGATTCTGCTGCATGTACACCGCGAAGCACGCCCATCAGGTGCTGGAGAAGATTCCGGGGGCGGAGGTCTATATCTTCTACATCGACATACGGACTTTCGGCAAAGGATACGAGGAGTTTTACCGGCGCGTCCAGGACGAGGGCGCGGTTTATATCCGCGGGCGGGTTTCGAAGGTTTTTCAGGATGGTTCCAAGTTGATTGTAAAAGGCGCCGACACGCTCCTCGGAGAACCGGTGGAGATTGCGGCGGACATGGTGGTGCTGGCCACCGGCGCCGTGCCTTCCGCCGGGGTTGCGGAAGTCGCGCGGATGATCGGCGTCTCGCTCGATAAGGACGGCTTTTTCCAGGAGGCGCACCCGAAGCTGCGTCCGGTGGAAACACATACCGGCGGGGTTTTTCTGGCCGGCGCCTGCCAGGGGCCGAAGGATATTCCGGATACCGTTTCTCAGGCCAGCGGCGCGGCTGCCAAAGTGTGCGCCCTCCTTTCGAAAGAAGAACTCGAGACAAACCCCCTGGTGAGCCGGGTTAATGAGGCCCTTTGCACCGGTTGCCTTGCTTGCCAGCCTGTTTGCCCGTACCGGGCAATCCAGCCGGTGACCATTACCGAGCGGCTGCCCGGCCAGCCACCCCGGGAGCGGGTGGTCGCCAGGGTGAATGAGGGGTTGTGTCAGGGGTGCGGCGCTTGCACGGTCGCCTGCCGTGCGACGGCGATTGATCTTAAAGGATTCACGAACAAGCAGCTCCTTGCGGAGGTTGACGCCCTTTGTCTGTAAACGAAAGCACGGTTACGAATATGAAAGAAGATGCCGCCTGGGAACCCAAGATCGTGGCTTTTCTCTGCAACTGGTGCAGCTATGCCGGTGCGGACCTCGCGGGGGTGAGCAGGATGAAGTATCCGGCAAACGTCAGGATAATCCGGGTACCCTGCTCCAGCCGCGTCAACCCGCAGTTCATACTGCGCGCTTTTCAGAACGGCGCGGACGGGGTGCTGGTTGCCGGTTGCCATCCGGGCGATTGCCATTATGTTACCGGTAACTACTTTACCCGGAGGCGGCTCATGCTCTTCAAACGGCTTATGGAATACGTCGGGCTTGAACCTGAACGGTTGAAGGTCCGGTGGGTTTCCGCGTCCGAAGGCGAACGCTTTGCGACGACAATTAAAGAAATGGTAGAGGGGATAAAACCTCTCGGACCACAAAAGCGTGTCACGAAGATTTAAGAAGAGGGAGATAAATTGAAAGAGCTGACTGAAGTCCTGCAACGGGTAGCAGCCCGGTTGTTTAATGAAGGGGTCGAGCTTTTCATCGGTTACGAGGCCGGGAGCCTTCCGGCAAAGGCGCGCCCT
>JBFMBL010000004.1:59486-62742 GCA_040755195.1 Bacillota bacterium | reverse complement strand
AGAAGAGGGAGATAAATTGAAAGAGCTGACTGAAGTCCTGCAACGGGTAGCAGCCCGGTTGTTTAATGAAGGGGTCGAGCTTTTCATCGGTTACGAGGCCGGGAGCCTTCCGGCAAAGGCGCGCCCTCTTTTCGCCACCCGGCAGGAAGAGACTGCGGCTTTGGTTTTCAATCCTTTTTGTGTTAACAACCTGGTAAAGTATCTCGCCCGGCACCCCCAGACCAAAACAGCCGTGGTGGTTAAGGGATGCGACGCCGGCGCCGTAGAACGTCTGGTTCAGGAGCGAAACCTCGACCGCTCGAAGATTACGGTGGTCGGTGTTCCCTGCGGCGGTATGCTGGCGCGGGAAAAGCTGCTTGCGGATCTACCGGCGGACGTTCGGATCGAGGCCGTCGAGGACCGGGGCAATGCGTATATGGTGCGCACCCAGAAGGGCGAGCAAGCCTTCGATAAAAAGGCCTACCTGATGGATAAGTGCCTGATTTGCACCCAGAACAACCCGGTAGGAGCGGACCTGATGCTCGGCAAGGAGGCTCCCCCGGTGGCCGACCAGTCGCGGGACCCTCTTAAAGAAGTCAAAGAGATAGAAGCGCTTGCTCCTGAGGAAAAAGCGGCCTTCTGGGACCGCCTCCTCGGGCGCTGCCTGCGGTGTTACGCCTGCCGGGAGGTATGCCCGGCCTGCAGTTGCACCCAGTGCTGTTTTGAGCAGGCGGTACCGGGATGGCAGCAAGGAGCGATCTGGCTCAGCAAGGCCGTAACACTGGCCGAGAACTATCAGTACCATCTTATCCGGGCCTTTCACGTGGCGGGCCGTTGCGCCGGTTGTGGTGAATGC
The DNA here is from genome assembly GCA_040755195.1 of Bacillota bacterium. GTDB lineage: Bacteria > Bacillota > Desulfotomaculia > Desulfotomaculales > Ammonificaceae > SURF-55. The sequence goes on along the minus strand of JBFMBL010000004.1, from coordinate 61,907 downwards.
GAGCGCGTTTGCCCGGTGCGGATACCGTTGATGCTCCTTAGCAGAAAGCTGGCCAAAGACATCGATGAGTTATTCGGGCCCGCATCGCCGGATGCGCCGACAGCGCTGTACACGTATTCTCCCGATGACAGAGATGAGTTCTCATAACGGTTAAAAGCAATGGAAAGGCGCAGTTTTGCGGCGGTTTCCTATAAAACTTTTAAGGATTAGCCTATGCGGGTCATCGGCCAGCACCAACGGAAGAAGAACGCATATTCAAGGGAGTCTCTCATGCTGCGTTGCGGCACAACGAATGAAAATGTAGACCCGTAAGCTTGGAATTTAGAAGCAGTGTTGTAACATAACCGGAGCGCGGGGAGAAGCAAGTAGAGCACGAAAGCCTGTTAGGGACGGGCCGGAGCCCAGCACTCAGTTCTACCTGTAAAAGTGCAGATGATTACTACTTAAAGGCTGAGTGCTGGGTGAGGACCCGGCCCTGATAGGCTGACACAGCTATACGCAGCTTATCGCCGCGCCCTACGAAAGAACGCCTATTTTCGAGGGAGTCTATAAGATGGGTTTAAAAGTGGCAAAGAAGGAAAATATATTGGGCCTGCTCGAGCGATTGGCGCGGGATTTCCTGCTTATCGCGCCGGTGCGGGAGGACAACCTGCTGTTTTTCCGGCCGGTCGAGGCGGTCGGCAGTATCGATCTCAGCCCCGGTAAAAGCGTGGAGTCGCCCAAAGGTTATTTCTTCCCCCAGACGGAGGTTCTCTACCGTTACCGTACCAAAGACGACAAGCTTATGCTTGCGGAGACTGTCGACAGCAGGCCGGCGGTTCTGTTTGGGGTTCATCCATGCGATCTCAGGAGCTTCGCGGTGCTTGATGCGGTTTTCCTGGAGGAACCTGCCGATAAATACTATGCCATGCGCCGGGAAGAGACGATTCTCATCGGAATGAGCTGCAATACCGTATTCCCGGAGTGCTTTTGCACCACTTATGATATTTCGCCGGTTGACGGGGCAGGGGCGGATATTCACCTCACGGACGCCGGGGCGAATTATCTGGTTGAGATTCTAACCCCCAAAGGGGAAGAACTGATCGCAAAATACGAGATGTTTTTCGAGGAAAACGTGGCCGGGACGGCTGAGGCGAAAAAAGGGAAAGAGGCGGCGCTCCTGGCCAGGTTCAAGCTCCCGGTTCAGGTTGCCGGGCTTCCGGAAAAGATGCCGGCGTTGTTTGATAATTCATACTGGGAGAAACTGAGCCGGCGTTGCCTCGGTTGCGGCGTATGCACTTATGTCTGCCCCACCTGTCATTGCTTTGACATCATGGACGAAGGAATCGAATGCGAAGGGGACCGGTTCAGGTGCTGGGATTCGTGTATCTTCAGGGAGTACACTCTTCACACCAGCGGGCACAACCCCAGGCATGGGCTTAACCAGCGGCTCAGGAACCGTTTCTTTCACAAACTGAGCTATAACTATACAAGATACAACATTGAAGGGTGCGTCGGGTGCGGCAGGTGTGTGGCGTCCTGCCCCGTAAACATCGATATTCGCGAGGTTATCGGCACCTTAAGGGGGCTTGGCGGATGAAAAAATTCAACCCGCTTCTTCCGAAAATAGCGACCATAGTGGATATTATCCGGGAAACCCACGACGTTAAAACGTTCCGTGTTGTATTTGACGACCTTGACGAAATGATGTCGTGGAGCCACCAGCCGGGGCAGGTGGCAATGCTTTCGGTGTTCGGCGTCGGGGAGGCGACGTTCTGCCTTTCCTCATCGCCCACCAACAGGGACTGGTTGGAATTCAGCATCAGGCGGGCGGGTAAGGTCACCAGTGCGCTTCATGAGCTTCAGCCCGGCGCCAAAGTCGGCGTTCGCGGTCCTTACGGCAATAAGTTTCCTTATGAGGCGATGCGCGGCAAAGACCTTCTGGTGGTCGGCGGCGGGATAGGGCTTGCTCCCCTGCGGCCGCTGGTCAACTTCATGCTGGCCCCCGAAAACCGGAAGGATTACGGCAAGATCGAAGTGCTTTACGGTGCCCGGACTTACGGCGACCTTTGTTACAAGGAAGAGGTTTTTCGCACCTGGCCTGAATCGCCGGACGTCACCGTCTGGACGACCATCGATGTTGCGGAAGAAGCTTGGGAGGGACACGTCGGTTTTGTGCCGGCTTACGTATCAGAGGTTAAGCCTGCGCCGGAAAACAAGTTTGTGGTGCTTTGCGGCCCTCCCATAATGATAAAGTTTACCGTCAAGGCGCTTACCGAGCTGGGTTTCAAGGAGGATATGATCTATACCACCCTTGAGATGCGGATGAAATGCTGTATCGGGAAGTGCGGCCGTTGTAACGTCGGCGCCAAATTCGTCTGCCGCGACGGCCCGGTGTTCAGCCTGCCGGAACTCAACGCCCTGCCGCCGGAGTACTAGGAG
>JBFMBL010000004.1:56335-59386 GCA_040755195.1 Bacillota bacterium | reverse complement strand
TGAGATGCGGATGAAATGCTGTATCGGGAAGTGCGGCCGTTGTAACGTCGGCGCCAAATTCGTCTGCCGCGACGGCCCGGTGTTCAGCCTGCCGGAACTCAACGCCCTGCCGCCGGAGTACTAGGAGGCCGTTGCAAAACGGCGCCTGGCTTTGTCAGGCTCGCCATCCGGTGCTCACGTACCTCCATGTACGCTCCGCGCCGGATGTCTTCGCCTTCCGCGTCATGCTTGTTTTTCGCGGCCTCCGGGGCACTTACTTATTTACACCCGCCGAAAGCCGTTAGGTGGTTTTTCTACCGAATTTATTTGTTTTGCAACGCTCTCCTAGGAGACCGATTTAGAGGTGAGAGGTGGGAGGTTAGAGGTTAGATATTTTGAATGCCTTGAGATTTCCCAAAGTTATTAACGACCTAAGATAGTGCTTTAATACAGATGTGGTCTTAATAAATAGAACCCGCCGAATAAAGGCGGGTTTTTCCGTTATACAAGTTGTGCTGCAATATTGTTGTGGTGAGTCAGTTCTGTTCCGGTTTAGGAAAATATAATAGTTTTTTTGGCGATCTTGTCCAGCACTCAATATAAATTTGTGTTTTAGCTCATAATTGCTTTCCTCCTGAACCATTTACAGTGATTCGTTGAGTGCTGGATTGGCGGTTAAGAAAACCGGTGAATCCTACTTCTTAAAAAGCATCCGGGCCGATTTTGATGTGGATTCGAACCGGCGGTCCAGAATCTGCGGCAGGTGTTCAAGGCCCGTTGATTGGTATTCCTCTATTCTGCCGGCATCCCCGAGACGGCTCAGCCCGGGGTCCAGCGGGAGGCTCGCGAGCAGTTCGACGCCGGTTTCCTCTGCGACCTGTTTACCCTGTGGTTCACCGAAAGGAAAGATCTTTTCGCCGCACTTCGGGCAGGTGATGTAGGTCATGTTCTCCACCACTCCGAGGATGGGCGTATTCATCATGCCGGTCATCTTGATGGCTTTCCGGACCACCATTACCGCGAGGTCCTGCGGTGAAGAAACAATGAATACTCCTTCCAGGGGGAGGGACTGCATTACGGTTAACGGTACGTCCCCCGTTCCCGGCGGCAGGTCGACGAGGAGGTAGTCCAGTTTACCCCAGGCCACGTCGGTCCAGAATTGCTTTACCACGTTGCTGATTATCGGCCCTCTCCAGATAACGGGGTCATCCTCCCGCTCAAGAAAAAGGTTCGCAGACATAACGTAGATACCGAGAAGCTTGGATCGAGGAATGTACGCGCCAAAATCGGCACCTTCAACACGTTCGTTTAACCCGAACAGCTTAGGGATACTCGGCCCCGTAATATCCGCATCAAGGATGCCTACCCGGTACCCCCGGCGGGCAAGGGTTACCGCCAGAAGAGCGGTTACCGACGACTTGCCGACGCCTCCCTTGCCGCTCATAACCGCCAGTACATTCTTGACGTGCGAAAGTCGGTGTGGTGGTGCTACGGATTTCTCATCGTTCTCACAAACTTGCTTTTCATTGCAGGTGCCGCAGGTTTTACCCGCTTTTTCGCAGTCTCTAACATCAGCCAATACTAAAACCCTCCCGGTAGGATAATAATAAGCATACGTTCATTATTTTTATAACGCAATCACAAGCATATGTCCAGCCTAATCATTCAGCAAACGAATAAATAACAAGTCCTGTAGGCACCTTGGGATAAAAATAGGTGGACTTCTGCGGCATCTTTTCACCGGCTTCGGCCACCGTAACAAGTTCGTCTATCCCCGCGGGGTACAGGAAAAAGGCAAGATCCCAGACAGCGTTGTTCACGAGCATGGCGGCCTCCGCGGGGTTGTGGTTATAGGCGATCCTTTCTCCGGCGGTACATTCGCCGGGACCGATTTTCAGATATCTGTCCAGGACCAGGGCGTGAAGAACGGCCACCGCCGACCTTTTCCACGTCGGGGGTTTTGCGCCTTCAAGAAGGTCGGCCGGATCAAGTCCTTCCTTCAAAGTCAGATAAAAGCCACGATCGTTTCCCGCATATAGACCGAAGGCATACCGGTGGTCCGGCAGCGGTATTTCTCCCTGGGATTCCGTCACCACAAAGAACTCCGCCGCAGCGGCCAGGAACCGGTCAAGGTGAAAATCCGCCGGGGTCTTCACCAGGCGGTGGGTGGGAAGAATCACCAGCCCCGGGTCATAGGTGTTTACAAGGAAAGTGAGTATAAAACAGTAAGGCGCTTTCTCGGGCGAATTCCCTTTCGGCCGCCGCTGAACGCAGTAATGGAGGGCGGTTTCGAATCGATGATGCCCGTCGGCGATTAACACCCTGCAACCGGCCAACAAAGCGGTTGTCGCCTCGATGGTATCCCCGTCGGTCACCGCCCACAGGCGGTGCGTCTGCCCCTCTTCATCGGTAAAATCACAGGCCGGCATGGAACCGTGAACGTTTATAAAGAGCTGTTCAACAATTTGCTTCGGGTCGGAATAAAGCGCAAAAATGGGTGAAAAATTTGCTTCGCAGGTATGGATGAGGCGTGCCCGGTCTGCTTTGGCGGCAGACAGGGTGTCCTCGTGCGGCATGACGTTGCGTCCGTACGGCTCAAGTTCGAGACCGCAGAGGAAGCCTCGCCTGGTGTGACGGCGGTCGCCGAGGGTAAACGCCTGCTCGTAGAAGTAAAACGCAGGTTTGGCATCCCTCTGCAGAATACCTTCCCTGCACCAGTTTTTAAAGAATTCGGCGGCCCGTGTATAGCGGTTGTTGGCGTCGTCGTCGCCGGGTAGTACAACCCCGTATTCCAGCCTGATTATGTTGTTGGGGTGCCGGGCGTAAAACGACTCTTGCGCCTCCCGGTCGATAACGTCGTATGGGGGGGTGATAACCGCAGCCAAATCCTGAATGCTTGCTCCGTAACGCCAACCCCTGATGGGTATAATCCCTGCCACTTATCCGTCCTCCGTTAACATCCGGTCTGATCCTACCTAACCCGGACAAGCCGGAACCAAAATATTTCACCACAGAGGCAGATCATCAAGTCCGAAGTCCTATGTCCTGCGTCCTAAGTCCGGAAACAGGGAC
>JBFMBL010000004.1:38041-56235 GCA_040755195.1 Bacillota bacterium | reverse complement strand
GTCCTCCGTTAACATCCGGTCTGATCCTACCTAACCCGGACAAGCCGGAACCAAAATATTTCACCACAGAGGCAGATCATCAAGTCCGAAGTCCTATGTCCTGCGTCCTAAGTCCGGAAACAGGGACCGGGGACTTTCGACTGAGGACTTAATTTATGACTCGCGACTCGCGACTTTATATCAGTTCCCTCCGTGTGCTCTGTGTCTCTGTGGTTAATTTTTCTTGCTATTTCCTTCAACAAGTCTCACCTCTTACTTCTCACCTCCCACCTCCCGGCTTCCTGGTCCAGCGGTGGCTGTCTCGCTGCCGGTATTTCTCCATTGTGCTGCCAAAAGCCTCTTCCAGATCTATCCCGAGTGAATTCGCATAGCAGACGATAATGAACAAGATATCACCCAATTCGAGGGCTAAGTCTCCCGGCGGTTCCTCGGGTTTTTTCGGTTTTTCCCCGAAACGGTGGTTAACTTCCCGGGCGAGTTCCCCCACCTCTTCGATCAAACGGGCAAGAAGGGGCAAGGGCTGCCAGTATCCTTCTTCAAACTGGTTGATCCAGGCGTCGACCTCTGTTTGCATCTCACGAATCTTCACCAACGTGTTCCCCCAGAAAGTTTTAAGGATTTGTGCACTGAAAGCAAGACAGCCCTTATGAACATCAGAAAAATTCTAACACAAATAATGCCCTGGCGAAAAGGAATAAGATTCAAGAATTAAGTAGTCAGTAATACTAAATTTTTAAAAAACACTTCAATCTCCACAATCACGGTACGATTATATAATAGGCGTTAATCTACATTCCGGTCGCCAAAGAAACGGTTACAGTTTATAGTAGTCTTTCCCGGGAGCTTTAAAGATGACTGATCAAGATCTTGCCGTCCTGGCTTCCCAATTAGCAGCTACGGAAGACTCGGCCCGTATCGGCGATCTAATCGTAACGGCGCTTGATGCGGTTGGTGGTTGCACGGGGACAAAGGTGTATCTGCTCAACCGTAGCGAGGGCCTCCTGGTTTCACTTACGGAGAAGAATGCCAATACCGGCAAGAGCCATTCCCTTTCCCTGAGCGAAGCAACGCTTCCCGGGCTGGCGCTGCGTCAGGGGTGCCCGGTCCAGGCAGGAGACGAGCTGGCAATACCGCTCACTTACGCCGACCGGGAGGTCGGGGTCCTGGCCTTCGAGAAGGTGGAAAATATAGGGCACCTGGAGGAGAAAATCGCACGGATCAAGAGCATTTTCGCCCTTGCGCTGGCGGATCTTGCGGCCCGGCAGGAGATGCTGGGACAGTGGCGGTTTCTGGAGGTTATAACCACACTTAACTGGCTGATCACCTCAAGCCTGGAAAGCCGCGAGTTTTATGACGCCTTGCATCAGTTAATTAAAGGGCTGATAAACTTCGATTGGATGAAAATCCTTGTGAACGAGCAAAACAGGTTGGGCGTCCTGGCCTTCTTCCGGGACGGGGAAGCCGTGGACCCGGCGGCGGCGCTTCATTCGAGCGATTTTGCCCTGCAGTCCAGGTTTGCGGGTGGCCAACCCGACCTCGTAGAGGACATAAAGGCGGTTCCCGAACTTGCGGAAGATACGAATTTGACCGACTCCGGTTTGCAAACGGTTCTTATTGTTCCTCTGGTTGCCAAGAGCGGAGTGGTCGGGGGGTTGTGTTTCTACAGCAGGGAAAAAGGGCAATACGCCGAGAAAGATTTTCCCCTTGCCCAGCAACTCGCGGGCGCGCTGGCAACGGCAATAGAGAATACGATCTTGATCCGGGAGATGGCGCGTAAAAACCAGGAGATAGAAGAAAGCCACCGGCGGCTTGCCACACTGAACGTAATTGCGGAAACCTTAACCCATTCCCTCGAACTGGAGATGGTTTTGCAGGAGGTTCTGGCGAAGGTGATGGAGGTTGCAAACTGGCATGCCGGAGCCATTTTTCTACAGCAGGAAGGCCAGGAAGGGTTTTTACTCGCGGCGCACCGCGGACTTTCGGAAGAGTGTTTGAAACACCTGAGCGATGCAGGTCAAGTTCTCGAAGAGATCAGCTTATTACAGATGGATGAAATCGTGGTTTTTAACGCGGATGCTGCGTCCCAGGGTCTGGGGATGCTTACGGCATCCGCAGGATTCGCGCTCGGCGTTTTCGTGCCGTTAAAACGTAAGGATAAAGTCCAGGGGTTGCTGACGCTTTTCCACAAGACAAAACAGGGACTCAGCCAGGATGAACGAGAGGTTCTGGAAGCGGTGGGGAGCCAGATCGGCGTAGCGGCTGAAAATACGCTGCTTTACAAGAAAGTAAAAACGATGGCCGAGCGCGATGCTCTGACCGGGCTGTATAACCGTCATAAATTCTTTGCCCTTCTGGATTCGGAACTGAAGCGCTGTCAACGGTATAAGTCAAAGTGCGGCGTTCTTCTTTTGGATATCGACCATTTCAAGGACTACAATGACACCTTCGGCCACCTGGCCGGGGATCAATGCCTGAAAAGGGTTGCACAGTTGTTTCAGCAAAGCATTCGGGATACCGACGTCGCCGCCCGGTACGGCGGGGAAGAATTCGTGGTCCTGTTGGTGGAAACCGATGCTCCGGGGGTGATTATTGTAGCCGAGCGACTCAGAAAGCAACTCGAAGCGGAGGGACAAAAAGAACCCTTCCCTACGGTAAGCATCGGCATGGCGCTGTATCCGGACGACGGTCTTACGACCCAGGACTTGCTCTTGATCGCCGACAACGCTCTTTACACGGCCAAAAGACTGGGGAGAAACCGGATCGTCTGGCGGGACATGGTGCAGACCCCGGGTTACAGGAGTATTTTTGGGCGGAAATAATAGTGTACCGGTTCAAAGTTCAAGCTCCTTTTTCTGCTCATGGCTTAGGCCTCTTGACTTTAAACCTGCAACTCTCAACTCGGAACTCGCTACCCGTTCCTGTTTCCGGACTAAGGACATTCGACCAAGGACTGAGGACTTTAAACCAGTGACTCGTGACCTTTAGTCCGCATCTCCCTGCTGACTACTGAATACTGACTACTGACTACTGATTTAAAGCCCCGCTTTTGCCAGGATTTCCGGGACCACTTCTTCCTTGCCGATGGCCATAATGTGGACGCCGTCGCAGATAGAATCTTTCTTTAAGGCGGCGATCATCCGTCCGGCGATTTCTATGCCTTTAGCCAGGCCTCTTCCTCTGCCGGCGTTTGCCAGCTCATCAATGAGATCCTGGGGCACCGTGATCCCGGGGATGTTCGCGTTTAAGAACTTGGCCATGCCTGCCGAGGTAAGCAGGACGATTCCCGCCAGGACTTTGACAGGGAACTGGCGGGCGTATTCCATAAACTTCGCAAACTTTTCGAGGTCGTAGATCGCCTGCGTTTGGAAGAATTCGGCTCCTGCCTCGACCTTCTTCTCGAATTTGATCAATTGCGGCTCAATAGGAGATGCTTCCGGGGTGACGCAGGCCCCGGCACAGAACTGTATGGCGCCGTCGAGGTCATTCCCGGCCATGTCTTTGCCTGCTTCCATCTGCCGGATCAGCCTGAGTAACTGTACGGAATCGAGATCGAAAACACCCTTGGCGCCTTTGTGGTCGCCGACCACGACGGCGTCGCCGGTGAGGCAGAGAACGTTGTTTATGCCCCGCGTGTGCGCGAACATCAGATCAGCCTGCAACGCCAGTCTGTTGCGGTCGCGGCACGTCATCTGCAGTACGGGCTCGCCACCCCGCTCTTTCACGGCGAGGCAGCCTCCGAGGGAAGGGAAGCGCATGACGGAACTCTGGTGGTCCGTAAGGTTCAGCGCATCCACCCTGTATTTGAGCAAGTCGATGTGGTGCATCATCTGCTCGAGGTTCGTACCCTTAGGGGGTCCGAGTTCGGAGGTCACCAAAAATTTTCCGGAGTTTAGGGCCTCTTTAAACTTAGACACAGTCATTCTCGATTCTCCTCACCTATGCTAATTCTGGCGGCTTTCGGCCTGGGCACCGTCTGATAGTTCTTGGGGGGATGGTATTTGCGCATCAGGTTGAGCCTTCCCTGCGCTTTCAACTTGCGGTAAATCAGCGTCCACGCGCAGTCCTTCTCTTTGTCCACTTCGCATTTGCCGTCGTTGGTGCCGCCGCAGGGACCGTTCAATAAGCCCTTGTTGCATTCGGTGACCGGGCAGATGCCTGCGGTTTCACCGATCACACACTGTCCGCACTGGATACAAACCTCCCTGAAATGGCCGGGCTTCTCTTCCAGGCCGATAAACAGGGTGTCCAGCGCGGGTATAACCGGATTTCTGGTGTAGGAGCTTACCCGGTGTACACCCAGCGCGCAGGCCATGACAAGCACGCAACCGGCGTTGCGAATCGGGCGCTCGTTTTCCCTCATGGCCGCTTCGGTCATTTCATCGCAGGCGATGGGGATGACTGTCCAGCCGGTGACCGTTTTATCCATTCCTTCAAGGAATGCTTTCATTTCAAGAACCTGGTCGTTGCCCCCGGTTCTGGTCATGGTGGCGCAGGTTCCGCAGCCTACTATGTAGACCTGGTCGAAGCTCCTCATATATTGCTGTATCTCTTCAAGTGGTTTCTGCCTGGTGATGGACCTCACTCTCAATCCCCCCTGAGTACGTTTCCTCTGAAAATGTGTTCTTCTTTCGTGGGGCGCGGCGATGAGCTTCGCATTACTTCGTCAGGCTCACCGGCCGGGTCCTCACGTATTTCCGTATACGCTCCGGCCCGTCCGGTTACGCCTTCCTTGTACTACTTGCTCCTCGTCGCGTTCCGTTTATGTTACCCTTTTACATCTGAGTAACCGGCTTACGGGTCGCCCTTTTTCAGGTTGTGCCGCAACGCGGCATGGGCGACTCCTGCGGAAGTAAACGGCCGCCGTTTATTTTGCCTTCCGATGCAAGGCGCGGCATTGGTTTGCCGGGCAAAGTTTCTTCTTTATGTGTGCTTCATACTCGTCCCTAAAATAATTCAAGGTTGAAAGTACAGGATTCGGGCAGGTCTGCCCCAGTCCGCAGAGCGAGCATTCCTTTACCGTCCTGGCTATGTCATACAGGGTTTCAATGTCGCCTTCCTGTCCTCTGCCTCTGGTGATCCTGGTCAGGATCTCCAGCATCTGCTTGGTTCCCAGGCGGCAGGGGACGCATTTGCCGCAGGACTCGGCCTGCGTGAAGCTCAGGAAGTACCTGGCCACCTCAACCATACAGGTGGTATCGTCCATAACGACCATGCCGCCGGATCCCATGATCGAACCCAGTAAAGACAAGGTTTCATAATCGACCTGCGTGTCCGGAAACCTTGCGGGGATACAGCCCCCGGAAGGTCCCCCCGTTTGCACCGCTTTCAGACGCCTGCCGCCGGGGATGCCGCCGCCGATGTCGAAGATTATTTTCGAAAGAGAAGTTCCCATCGGCACCTCTACCAGACCGCTGTTGATTATCTTCCCGCTGAGGGCGATTACCGTTGTTCCTTTACTCTTTTCGCTGCCGATGCCGGCGTACCACTCGGCGCCGCGGTCGATAACCACAGGAACGGAAGCCAGCGTCTTCACGTTATTAATAGTGGTGGGCTTTCCAAAAAGTCCTGATTGAGCCGGGTAAGGGGGACGCGGTCTGGGCATTCCCCGCAGACTTTCAATTGAGGCGATAAGCGCGGTTTCCTCACCGCAGACGAAAGCCCCGGCGCCTTCTTTCATATGTATTTCAAAATCAAACCCCGAGCCGAAGATGTTCCTTCCAAGGAAGCCTCTTTCTTTAGCCTGCTGTATGGCGGTGTAGACCCGTTTTACCGCCAGTGGGTACTCGGCGCGTATGTAAACGTATCCGTCGTTGGCCCCGATGGCGTAACCGGCGATGATCAGACCTTCAATCGCTGCGTGCGGGTCGGCCTCCAGCACCGAGCGGTCCATGAAAGCGCCGGGGTCACCCTCGTCGGCGTTGCAGATTACGTATTTCTTGTCGCTGCAAACGTTGTAGCCAAACTCCCATTTCCGCCCGGTGGGGAAGCCGGCGCCCCCGCGCCCGCGCAACCCGGACTTCTTTACTTCTTCAATCACTTGAACCGGGGTCATTTCCAGAAGTACCTTTTTAAGCGCCCGGTATCCCCCGGCATCGATGTAATGGTCGATTTTTTCCGGGTTGATGCGGCCGCAATTGCGTAAGATGATGCGCTGCTGTTTCTTATAGAAGTTGATTTCCCGGTAATACGGTACGGCCTTGCCGGTTGCCGGGTCGCGGTAGAACAGCCGTTCCACGGGCTTTCCGTCCCGGAGGTGCGAACTTACGATTTCCGGCACGTCTTCCACCTGAACGTGGGTGTAAAAAACACCCTCGGGTTCGACAACGACGATGCCGCCTTTTTCGCAGAAGCCGTGGCAACCGGTGAAATCAACGGCTATATCGGCGAGTCCGAGTTTCGCCACTTCAGCGGTAAGCGCATCGTAGACGGCGCCCGACCGGCTGGAAAGGCATCCTGTGCCCTGGCAGACAAAAACTGTACGCTGGTTTTGCACCTATGCTTCACCCTTTTTTAGCAACTGCTCTATCTTCTGGGGATCCACTTTGCCATGAACCTGATTGTCCATAACCAAATTGGGGGCCAGAGCGCAAACACCAATGCAGGCCACGGTTTCCAGGGTGTATTCCATGTCGGGGGTGGTCTCGCCTTCCTTAATGCCGAGACTGTTTTCAAGTATCTCGAGCAATGACTCTCCTCCCCGTACGTGGCATGCCGTTCCCCGGCATACCGTGATCACCTGTCTGCCCCGCGGTTTGGTGTAAAACTGGGCGTAGAAGGAGATTACACCCTGGATCTGGCTGGGAAAAATCTTCATGCCTTTCGCTATTACTGGAATGGCTTCCGGCGGAATGTAACCGAACTCATTCTGAATCTTTTGCACAACCGTAATAAGCGCCCACTTATGCCCGCCGCATTCCATGACGATTTCCTTAATTCGTTCCATGTCGATTGCGCTCTTAACCGCCGGCTTATTCATCAGAACCTATCCTTTCTATCCTTACGTTAACTGACTTGGTACAAGGGGTCTTTCTTACCGGGTCCAACGAAATGCTGAACAACTGACCAACGGAACTCTCAGGTGAGGGGGACGGCATAAAAAGTATCCCTTCAGGCAAGGTATCAGTTATTCTTGCTGCAGCCGTAATTTCACCTGTCGGGGATATGATTTTCACCCTGTCCCCTTCACTGATCTCCAGCTTCTTAGCGTCGGCTTCACCGATGTCGATAACGGCGTGCGGGTAAAACTTTCGCAAACGTGACGCCCGAGAGCTTCTTGTATTGCCCCCAAACTGGTACAGGTTGCTGCCGGTCAGAAGTAAGAAGGGGTATTTCTTGTTCGACTTCTCCCGCGTTGTCCCATTATGAGTGGGCCACAGACCCAGCACTTTTTCCGGTTGTTTCCGGTAAACGGCCGGCGTTTTGGAGAAGCTCTGCAACCGGTCCTGAGGTTCCTCAGGCAACAATCCGTAACCAATGCCTTTGTATATCGGTACAAGTTTCCTTATTTCTTCCCTGACTTCCCGTGGCGACGAGTAGGACATTGAATAACCCATCGCCGCCGCCAGCCTGATAATGATTTCCCAATCCGGAAGGCTTAGGCCCGGCGGTTCCACGGCCTTTTTCAACCAGTTGACTCTTCCGTCGAAACTGGTGAAAGTCCCTTCCTTTTCCGCGAAGCTTGCCGCAGGCAAGACCACGTCGGCGAGTTCGGCTGTTTCGGTAAGAAACATATCCTGAACCACAAGAAAATCGAGCGAAGACAATGCCTTGCGCACATACTGGGTATTGGGGAAAGAGGCAACGGGGTTTTCACCCACCACATACATTCCCTTTATCGTTCCCGCCTTTGCCGCTTCAAGCATTTCAAAAACGGTCAGTCCGGCCGTGGACGGTAAATGACCCCAGTAATCTTCAAATATTCTTCTGGATTTTAAATCCGATGTTTGTTCGTATCCCGGGAGCAAATTGGGCAGTGCCCCCATGTCGCAAGCACCCTGGGCGTTGTTTTCTTTCTGCAGTGCATAAAGGCCTGTGCCCTGGGCGCTCTTCCCGACTAGGAACGCCAGGTTTGTCAGTGCCTTGATGGTTTCGGTCCCGTGTGGGCTCAGGCTGAGCCCGTGCCCGTAAATGGTTGCGACTTTGCCCACCGTTGCGTACCGTCGCACCGCCTTTAAGAGATCTTCGTAGGGAACACCTGTAGCTTTTTCTACATAGGCGGCGGTATAGGCGGCTACACTTTCAGCAAACGCTTTGAATTCCGGGGTTTCCCGGTCTATTTCTTCGTTATGTAAATGCTCGTCAATCAGTATCCTGGCCATGCCGTTCAGAAGAATCAGGTCGGTTCCAACTTTGGGCCTCAGCCATATGTCCGCAAACATTGAGAGCCGTGTTTCCCGCGGGTCGATCAGGATCAGCTTTGCTTCGAGGCATTTTACGGCGCGCTTTATCGCATAACCGACCAGCGGCGCGGAAACGGTGGGGTCGGCGCCGATTACCAGGATTGCGTCGGCTTTTTCCAGCGCGCTCGCACAATTGGTCGCGATAACCCCGACCGCCTCGCCGTTGTCCGTATGGCTCGGGTTGCCCCAGAGGCGGCTGCCGTTGTCTATGTTGTTAGTCCCCAGCACGCACCTGGTGAAGCGCTGGAGAAGGTAATTCTCTTCATTTGTGCACTTGGAGGAGCCGAATACCCCCAGGCTGTTTCCGCCGTGTTCTCCCTTTATACGGTTGAATTCTTTCTGTATGACATCAAATGCTTCTTCCCAGGACACTGCTTTAAAACCGTCGTCTGCCTTGACTAAAGGGCTGGTCAGTCTGTCCGGACTGTGAATGAAATCAAAGCCGTAACTACCCTTTACGCAAAGGGTGCCGCGGGTGACCGGGTCTGCGTTATCCGGAATTGCGCGGACCACGCGCCCCTCCTTGACCTTCAGCTTGATGGTGCAGCCGCAGCCGCAAAATGGGCAGGTCGAACGGACCGAGGTTCCGGCTGTTCCCCTGTATGACGGCTGGGATTCCAGAAGCGCCCCTGTGGGGCACATCGCCACACACGTGCCGCAGAAGGTGCACTCAGATTTTTCAAGGGGAACGTCCCCGGTTGTTGCCGGCCTGGCGACAAAACCGCGGCGGAAATAGTCAACCGCTCCTTCCACGACCAGCTCCTGGCAGGCGCGGATGCATTTAGCGCACAGGATGCACTTGCTCAGATCCCTTTTGATAAACGGGTTGGCGTCATTTATCGTGGTAACCAGCGGAATCCTCTGGAACCGCGGCAACCCTATGCCAAGCTCGGCGGCCACCTGGCGCAGTTGGCACCGGTTCCCCTTGAGACACACCAGGCATGAGTCCGGGTGGCTGGCCAGCATCAACTCAACGATGATTTTACGCCGTTCAATGACACGCGGTGAGGCGGTGTTGATGATCATGCCGGGGACGATGAATGTGCCGCAGGACGTTACCAAAGCGCCGGTACGCTCGTCTTCAACAATGCAGACCCGGCAACTGCTGATTGAAGGACAACCGCCCGTGGGAGCCAGGTGCGGTTCGTAACAGATCGTGGGAATATACACGCCTTCCCTTCGCGCCAGCTCCAGGATGGTCATCCCTGACTCTCCGGTTACTTCCCGTCCGTTAAGACTAATAGTTACAGATTGCAAAACTACTAATCTCCTTTTTCTTAAGAATGAAATAAAAAGTTCGAGGAACCTGGAGGGACGAAAATGAAATTTACTGCAGTTGCATTTTAAGGATAATTTATCAATACTTCTGTTTCCGGATCAATAAAATTTGGGCGAGTGGATAGTAAAAAGGTTGGAGTGTCACTTATTAAGGTTTAAACGGTTTAGGGTTATGTTAATCCTCTGAAGGGCAAAATAATAGTCAGTAGTCAGTAGTCAGTAGCCAGGCCGAAGTCCTAAGTCCGGAGACAGCAACGAATCGCGGGTTTGCGGGTTGCGAGTTACGGAACTTGAACTTATTATTCTCTATTCTGGATTCCGGCTTCTGAATTCTGGCTTCTGGATTCATGCAGGAGGGGAAGCCGTGCGCATAAAGGATTTTTATAAAGCTAAAAAACCGGTTGTTTCTTTAGAGATTTTTCCTCCCAAGACCGAAGACAGAATCGATATAGTATCCCGGCTCACTTCGCAGTTTAAGGAACTGGCCCCGGCCTTTATCAGCGTTACATACGGGGCCGGCGGCACCACAAGGGACACGACCATAGAAATCGCAACCTTTGTAAGCAGGCTCGGGTTTGAGGTAATGGCGCATTTAACCTGTGTAGGGCATACCGCCGGCGAGATCGACGACATTCTTGCCCGGCTTCACGCCGGCGGGGTTACGAACATCCTTGCCCTGCGCGGGGACCCGCCGAAAGGAGTTCAAAACTACGACTATTCCAAGGATGATTTCAGATTTGCGGTAGACCTCATAAGGCACATCCGGGTGAAAGGTGTGTTCGGCATCGGGGCCGCAGCCTATCCCGAGGGGCACGTCGCGTCGCCGCGCATAAGCATAGATTGGGCTTATCTTAAGGAGAAGGTTAACGCAGGCGCCGAGTTCCTCGTTACGCAACTGTTCTTTGACAACCGCGTTTTCTATCATTTCCTCGAAAGTGTCCGCAAGATCGGCATTACCTGTCCGATTTCCGCCGGCATCCTTCCGGTTCTGAACGCGGGTGCCCTGGAGCGTATGGTCAGCCTTTGCGGGGCCTCGATCCCCGCCGAACTCTGGGTGATGCTCGAGAAGTACGAGAACGACCAGGAAGGGTTGGAAAAGGCGGGCATCGAGTACGCAACCGCACAGGTGCAGGACCTGGTGGAAAACGGCGTGGACGGGGTGCACCTGTACACGCTTAACAGATCGGACTGGGTTACCGAGGTTTTGCGGAACGTGGACCTCGATCGCTGGGAGCCGCCCGAAACGTGGGAATTGTGGCAGCCGTATCCCAGGGAAGACCTGCCGCACCACGCATCCGAAGATTATCACCGCGGCAGGCAGTGAGATTTGTGGCGTTCTTGGCGGTTAGGTTGTAGGGTGGACTTTGTCCACCTTTTCTTCTTGTAAGAATAACCCAGGAGTTACTGACTTGACACTACCCGGCTCAAAACTATACAATACAATCAACTTGGGAGAAAATAGAATGTGTACCGCCACCTAGGCGTTTTTAATAAAGAAGTGTTGGCGTAGTTTTGGTGAGTTAGGGAAATCGACTGCCGCTTCTTGGACAATTAGATGTTTCAGTGGTGCGCCACTTTCTATTTCTGCCGAGATTGTCTCGGTTTTTTATTTTTTAAAAACAAAAAATTTATTATGAGAAATGGGGGTGGAACTTTTTGACCAACGCGGCTTGGTTGTATTACGTGGCCGTAGGCGTTGTGGCTTTGGTCGCCGGCTATATCTCCCGGCGGTTCGTTGCAGAATTTAAGATTGCGTCGGCTGAGGAACGGGCCCGTCAGATTTTGGACAAAGCCGGGAAGGATGCCGAAGGGGCCAAGCGGGAAGCGCTTTTGGAAGCAAAAGAAGAGATACTTAAGCTGAAGAACGAAGCCGAACGCGAAAACCGGGAGCGGCGCCAGGAACTTCAACGGATTGAAAAACGTTTGAGTCAGAGGGCCGAAGCGATAGAGTCGAAACTTGAAGCGTTTCAGAAGCGGGAAGAGGCACTCAGCCGGAAAGAGTCGGAGATCAGTAATATAAAAACCGAACTGGAAAAGGTACATGCGGCGCGGCTGACCGAGCTCCAGCGCGTTTCAGGCCTTACCGCCGAAGAAGCGCGCCAGATCTTGCTGGCGGAAGTGGAAAAAGACATGCAGCAAGAGGCGGCGATGATCATAAGGGAAATCGAGGCCAGGGCCAAAGAGGAAGGGGAGCGCCGCGCGAAGGAGATTGTCGCACTGGGCATCCAGCGCTGTGCCGTTGACCAGGTAAGTGAAACCACGGTGTCCGTTATTCCTTTACCCAATGACGAAATGAAGGGCCGGATTATCGGCCGGGAGGGCCGTAACATCCGGGCTTTTGAAAACCTTACCGGGGTGGATCTCATCATTGATGATACCCCGGAAGCGGTTATACTATCAGGTTTTGACCCCGTCCGCAGGGAGGTCGCCCGCCTGGCGTTGGAGCGGTTGGTATCGGACGGCCGTATTCACCCGGCGAGAATCGAAGAGATGGTTGAAAAGGCGCAAAAAGACGTAGACCGTCATATCTGGGAAACCGGTGAGCAGGCCGCCTTTGAGGCCGGGGTGCCCGGGCTGCACGAAGAGCTCATCAGGCTGCTCGGCAGGTTGAAATTCCGGACAAGTTACGGTCAAAACGTCCTGAAGCACTCGCTTGAAGTGATGTACCTCGCGGGCTATATGGCGGCGGAGCTTAAGGCCGACGTTGCTCTGGCCAGGCGCGCCGGTCTCCTTCACGATATCGGTAAGGCTGTAGATAGAGAGATGGAGGGCCCGCACGTAGCAATTGGTGTGGAATTGGCCCGGAAGTACGGTGAAGACCCGGAGGTGCTGCACGCCATCGCCGCCCACCACGGCGAAGAGGAGCCGCAAACCGTTGAAGCGGTCCTGGTACAGGCGGCGGATGCCATTTCCGCAGCGCGCCCGGGCGCGCGCCGGGAAACACTTGAAGCGTACCTGAAGCGGCTTACAAAGCTCGAGGAGATAGCCAACTCGTTCCAGGGAGTGGACAAGGCGTACGCCGTTCAAGCCGGACGCGAGATAAGGGTGATGGTAAAACCGGAGCGGGTCGACGACCTGACGGTGGTTCGGCTGGCCCGGGACGTTGCCGGTAAGATCGAGAATGAGCTGGAGTATCCCGGTCAGGTAAAGGTCATTATAATACGCGAGACCAGAGCGGTGGAATACGCTAAGTAGCGGGGATAAACGTGAATATCCTGATGATCGGTGACATCGTCGGGCGGTGTGGCCGGCGGGCGGTAAAGGAAAACCTGCCGGACCTAAGAAGGGCATTCCCGGCAAGCCTTGTTGTAGCCAACGGCGAAAACGCCGCCGGGGGCGTCGGTATCACCCGGGAAACCGCTGAAGAGCTTTTCAGTTACGGGATCGATGTTCTAACAGGCGGAAACCACATATGGGACAAGAAGGAAAGCTACCGGTTCATTGCTGAAGAACCCCGGCTGATTCGCCCGGCAAATTACCCGCCATCTGTGCCGGGCGTTGGTTATGGGGTTTTCCCCTGTGACGGGTACAATGTGGGGATAGTAAATCTGTCCGGAAGGGTATTTATGCCGGCGGTTGACTGTCCTTTTCGCAAAGCGGAGGAAGTGCTGGCGGAATTAGCGCCGCGGGTGAACGTGATTATTGTTGACTTTCACGCCGAAACCACTTCGGAAAAAATAGCGCTCGGGTGGTTTTTGGACGGTAAGGTAACCGCCGTTTTAGGCACGCATACCCACGTCCAAACCGCTGACGAACGTATTCTGCCGGAAGGTACGGCATATATTACGGACGTTGGCATGACCGGGCCGCGCGATTCGGTAATCGGGGTAAAGAGTGACATCATAATTGACAGATTCTTGACACAGCTTCCGAAACGGTTTGAAGTCGCTGCCGGCCCTTTCCAGTTCAACGCCTGCGTGGTGACTGTTGATCCAACTACGGGAAAGGCTTTAGAAATCGAGCGGATACAGAATTACGAGATTTAGTCACGAGTCCTAAGTCCCGAGTCCTGAGTCATGGCGGCAAGAAGAATTAACCACAGAGACACAGAGCACACGGAGGGGAAAAGACGGAAATTTTAACCATTTGGGTTTCGGGTCTGAATTAAGGAGTCAATAGCCAGAATCCAGAATAGAGACGGATTAGCCGAAATCGTGACTTGTCTTAGATTTCTTAGAATGGAAGGCCTAATACCTGGTAGTAGGCGATAGATTATCTGCTTTAGACTATCCTGAGTTTTTTTCTGACTACTGAATTTGTTCTCTGTGAACTCTGTGCCTCTGTGGTGAAGTATTTTGGTTCCGGCTTGCCCGGGTTGGGTGAATTTTAATAGATGAAATTTTTAAAAGCCGAGGCGGTGGTACTCAAGGCAAGCGAGTACAAAGAGGCGGATCGCATTTTAACCCTGTATTCCCTTGAATACGGGAAAATCCGCGCCATTAGCTACGGAAGTGCGCGGCCGACGAGTAAAAAGCGGGGGGCGGTCCAGCCGTTTTCTCGTTCGCGCTTCTTTCTGACGCGCGAGAAAGACTTGAGCCGTGTGGATCAAGCAGAGGAGTTGGAACATTTCCAGCACATCGAGAAGGATGTGCGGCGGTTTGGCCTCGCCCACTACTTTGCGGAGCTGGTGGACGGCTTTACCGTTGAAGGAGTTCCCAACCAGCCGCTTTATCTCCTTCTGGTAGAATCACTCCGGATGTTGAACGGAGATTCCGAACTGCTTACCCGTGCTTTTGAGATCCGGGTGCTGGCGCTTACGGGTTTTGGTCCGGAGCTCAATTGCTGTGTTTCCTGCCGGAAACCCTTAGATTTTCAAGAATTAATGGCGTTCAGTCCCGAAGCCGGCGGGGTCTTGTGTCCGGTTTGCCGGCAGGGGGTTACGGCTGCCGGCATGCTGCCCGGGACTCTTAAGACGCTGCGAAGGCTTTCCGAGGACAGCCTGGGACGAGTTTTTACGTTAAAACCGGATCCGGCTATCCGTACGGAACTGAACGGTATCCTGCCGGCAACGATAGCGTTTCATTTTGGTTACCGGCCCCGGTCGTTGCGTTTTCTTGACGATTTACAATGATTAATGTTTTAATATTGCGCCGAAGAGGGGATAGGGCTTGAACTTCCAGGAACTGATACTGACACTCAACCGCTTCTGGGCGGACCGGGGCTGTGTTATACAGCAGCCCTATGACATTGAGAAGGGGGCGGGAACGATGAACCCGGCCACCTTCTTCCGGGTACTGGGACCGGAGCCCTGGAAGGTGGCTTACGTCGAGCCTTCACGGCGTCCCACCGACGGCCGTTACGGGGAAAATCCGAACCGCCTTCAGCATTACTACCAGTATCAAGTGATCCTCAAGCCCTCACCTAAAGATGTGATCGAGGTTTATCTCGACAGCCTTCGTTCTTTATCCATCGACCCGCTCACTCACGATATTCGTCTGGTCGAAGACAACTGGGAATCCCCCACTCTCGGCGCCTGGGGGCTGGGCTGGGAGGTATGGCTGGACGGCATGGAGATCACGCAATTTACTTATTTTCAGCAGTGCGGCGGCTATGACCTGCGGCCGGTGTCGGCGGAAATAACTTACGGGTTGGAGCGGATCGCTATGGCTCTCCAGGGCGTAAACAGCGTATTTGATATCAAATGGGTCAACAATGTCACATACGGAGATGTTCACCACCAGGGTGAGGTTGAGCACTCACGCTATAATTTTGAAGTGGCGGACACCTCTTTCTTATTCAGTTTGTTTGAAGCCTTTGAAAAGGAGGCGTCGCAGGCGTTGAAGGCGGAACTGGTGCTGCCGGCGTACGATTATGTGCTCAAGTGCTCGCACACCTTCAATCTGCTGGACGCGCGCGGCGCCATAAGCGTCACCGAACGGACCGGGTTTATCGCCCGGATTCGGGTGTTGGCCCGTGCCTGTGCGCGAGCCTATCTGGCTCAGCGGGAAGCACGGGGTTACCCGCTGTTGAAGAAGGGGTAGTGGACCATGAACGATTTTCTGCTGGAAATAGGAACGGAAGAAATCCCGGCACGTTTTCTGCCCGGCGCGCTGGCGGAGTTGAGCGAGAAGGCGGCGGCGATTTTTTCGGACGCCCGCCTCGGTTTCGGCGCCATGGAGACGTACGGCACTCCGCGGCGCCTGGTGCTTTTCGTCAAGAACGTGCCCGAAAAGCAAGAACCTTTGTTGCAGGAGGTTAAGGGCCCCGCCCGTCAAGCCGCTTTTGACGCTTCCGGAAAACCCACCAAGGCCGCTGCCGGTTTCGCCCGGAGCCAGGGGGTCGATGTTGCGGAACTGGTGGTGCGGAAAGCGGGCAAAGCGGAATACGTCTTTGCGGTTAAGCAGGAAAAGGGAAAGCCGGCGAAAGAAGTGCTGGCGGATCTCTGCCCCCGGCTTATAGCCGGCCTTAACTTTCCGAAACCGATGCGCTGGGGTGATTCAGAACTACGGTTCATCCGGCCTATCCGCTGGTTGACGGCCCTGTACGGCAATGCGGTGGTTGACTTTACTATCGACGGCCTGGCTTCCGGCCGGGAATCGCGCGGGCATCGCTTCCTTGCGGCGGGACCGGTGACAATCGAAGAAACCGGAGAATACTTTTCCCGGATGGCGGAAAGTTTCGTTATGGCTGACCCTGCCGAACGCCGGCGGATCGTCAAGGCGCAAACCGAGGTGCTGGCCGCTGGAGAGAAAGGCCTGGTCCCGGCGGATGACGAGCTGCTTGACGAGGTGGTCAACCTGGTGGAATACCCTACGGCTTTTTGCGGAGGCTTTCCTGAAGAGTATCTAGGCATCCCGGAAGCCGTTCTTGTCACCGCGATGCGGGCGCACCAGCGGTATTTTCCGGTATACGGGGCGGACGGGCGGCTGCTGCCGCGTTTCATAGCGGTGCATAACAGCGCGCCCGAGCATACCGCGACCATCCGTGCCGGAAACGAGGCCGTGCTGCGGGCAAGGCTTGCGGATGCGGCTTTCTTTTACCGGGAAGACCTTGCCACGCCCCTGGCCGGGCGTATTCAGGGCTTGAAGAAGGTGGTCTACCGGGAAGAACTCGGGACGCTTTACGACAAAACGCTGCGGCTCGGCATGCTTGTCAAATACCTCGGTACGGCCCTCGAAATCAGCCCGGAGGATATGGACGCGGTATCACGGGCGGCACACCTTTCCAAGGGAGATCTTCTTACGAATATGGTATACGAGTTTCCCGAGCTTCAGGGGGTCATGGGTAGAGAATACGCCTTGCGGGACGGGGAGCCGGAGGCGGTGGCGGAGGCGCTTTACGAACAGTACCTCCCGCGGTTTGCCGGCGATGCGTTGCCGCAAACGGTTTCCGGACGCCTATTGAGCGTTGCCGATAAGGTCGACAACCTTGTGGGGTGCTTCGGCCTGGGGCTTATCCCGACCGGTTCTCAGGACCCGTATGCCTTGCGGCGCCAAGCTCTCGGCCTCTGCCATATCATTTTGGACGGCGCGCTGCACCTTTCCTTGAGCGACATGATTTTGCAGGCGTGCCGTGAATACGGCGGCCACAGGCTCAAACGGGATACAGGGGAGATACTGGACGAACTGATGGAATTCTTCAGACAGCGGCTTCGCGGCCTTTTCAGTGAGCGGGGGATTCTCCCCGAGGTTACCGAGGCGGTGCTGTCTGCCGGCTTCGACGACGTTGAAACCGCGTGGCGGCGCGCCCAGGCTGTGACGGATTTCCGGGACGGTCCTCTGTTCGGCGATCTTCACACCGCGTATACACGCGCGGCAAACCTTTCGCGCCAGGCGCCGGAAAGGGAACCCGACACCGCTTGTTTCGTCGATCCTGCGGAGGGGCGGCTTTATCAAGCCGTGCTACGGTTGCGGGAAGAGACGGCAGCCGACGTGAAAAACCACTTCTATGGTCGGGTTCTTGAGAAACTCAGCACGCTGCGGGAGCCAGTGGACCTTTTTTTCGACGCGGTGCTGGTCATGGACGAAGACCCCAGGCTGCGGGAAAACAGGCTCGCACTTTTGCGGGCGGTTGCCGGGCTGGTGCGGCGGGTGGCCGACCTGTCAAAGATTCCGGTGGTCACGGATGTCAAGGAATAAGGCAAGACCGTTGGAACCGCTGACGTTAACAAAGGTTAAGCACAATCGGGTAATAAATAGCGAGGAATCAATCATAGGAAAAATAAAGGCGCCTTGCAAAGAGGTGCCTTTTTAACACGATTCGTCAAATTGCCGCGAAAAACAAACATGGCGAAAACAGAGGTCGGAGACCAGAGGTCGAAAGTCGGAACGGTTGAATGAATTCGCGGAGCGAATTCTTCCTTAGAACTCTTCCTTCTGACATCCTGCCTCTGACTTCTGAAATGGGCGGGTATGGTTTTGCAGCGCGCTCCTTAAGATTCTTCTTTTCTCTCACGATAAACTTTTAGAAAAACTTTTTAATCCAAGCAGGAAAAAAACCGTGTAACATAGTATCAACAATTGGCCACCTTTTTGCGGCTAATGAAGCAAATAGTATGGCATAGTTAGGGCCAAACAG
>JBFMBL010000004.1:0-37941 GCA_040755195.1 Bacillota bacterium | reverse complement strand
TCACGATAAACTTTTAGAAAAACTTTTTAATCCAAGCAGGAAAAAAACCGTGTAACATAGTATCAACAATTGGCCACCTTTTTGCGGCTAATGAAGCAAATAGTATGGCATAGTTAGGGCCAAACAGCGTATTATTAAAACTATTAACAATAGACGCTGAATTGGTTTCGGAGTGAGATGTTTTGGAAATCACCCGCAGACAGGAAACAATTTTGGGAATTGTAAAAGCCGAAGGGCCGATAACCAGCGAACAGATCGCGGAGCGCCTCAAACTGACGCGGGCCACCCTTCGGCCCGACCTGGCCATTCTCATTATGGCCGGGCTTCTCGAAGCGCGGCCGCGTGTGGGGTATTACTTCAGCGGAAAGTCGCCTAACGATGTAATTGCTACGAAGATACAGCGCATTAAGGTCGCGGAATTCCAGTCCAGGCCGGTAGTGATTACCGAGCATGCGTCCGTGCACGACGCCATAATAACGATGTTCTTGGAAGACGTGGGGACCCTTTTCGTGGTTCGTGAGGGGGGATTCCTTGAGGGTGTGGTTTCGCGCAAGGACCTCTTGAAAATGGCCTTCGGCGGTCAGGACGTGCGTAAGCTGCCGGTGCACGTCGCTATGACCCGCATGCCCAATGTCGTGACAACCTCACCGGAGGAGTCGGCATGGGAAGCGGCCCGCAAGATCGTGGAGCACGAGGTGGACGCATTGCCTGTGGTCGAACCCGCGGAGGGCGGGACGAAAGGCGATGTTCTTGTTGTGGGAAGGTTCAGTAAAACAAACGTTACGGCGCTTTTTGTGGAGATTGGCGAAAGGCGGTAGAGAGTGTTGGCGGTTTCGCGGGAAAATCAGCACCCGGTGATTTTTATTGTTTCGGATTCGATCGGTGAAACGGCGGAGTTTGTCGGTCGGGCGGCGGCCAGCCAGTTTGACTCAGGCAAGGTGGAAATACGCAGGATCCCTTATTTAAGTCACCCGGAGGAGATCCCGGATATTGTGGCCCAGGCTGCCGAGGAAGCCGGAATCATCATTTTTACTCTGGTAATGCCTCAGTTAAGGGAGATGCTCCTCTCCGAGGCCGCGCGTCATGGTTTACCCGCGGTCGATATTTTGGGCCCGGTTCTTACGGCGTTGCGGCAGGTCACCGGCGAGAACCCCCGTTTCGAACCCGGCCTCATGCGCAAGGTCGACGAGGAGTACTTCCGGCGCGTGGAGGCGATCGAGTTTGCGGTGAAATACGACGACGGCAAGGACCTGCGGGGTATCACGGAAGCGGATATCGTGGTTCTGGGTGTTTCACGTACCGGTAAAACGCCGCTCAGCATGTACCTCGCGCATAAAAGGATCAAGGTGGCAAACATCCCGCTTGTTCCCGAGGTGCCGCTCCCGGCCGAAGTTTTCTCCCTGTCCCCCCACCGCATCGTCGGGCTGACCATCCAACCGGAATACCTGGTTTGGATCAGGCAGGAGAGGCTGAAAAGCCTTGGCTTGCCTTTTGATGCGGATTATGCGAGCGCGGAACGGGTAAAGAGAGAATTGGCTTACGCCGAGGAGGTGATGCGTCGGGCCGGTTGCACGGTTATCGACGTTACCAGCAAGGCTGTGGAGGAAACGGCGGGCCGGGTACTGGAGATCTACTACAAAGGTATTCGCCACCGCTAAAAAGGTAACTGTTCAGGCACCCCGTAGGGCACGGCGATAGGCTGCGCATAGCTTTGTCGGCGCCACCGGCCGGATGCTCACGTACGTTTCGAGTACGCTCCGCTCCGTCCGGCGTCGTCCTTCGCGCTCTGCTTGCCGCTCACCGCGCTCCGTCAAAACACCAACGTGGTTTACTGAACGTTTACCAAAAAAACTGGGGGAGTGAGAAATGGCGAAGTATATCAGGTGGTTTACCGAATTATCAAAGGGAGATGTGGCGCTGGTAGGCGGCAAAGGAGCGAACCTTGGTGAAATGACCGGCGCCGGTATCCTGGTGCCGCCTGGATTCTGTGTAACCGCCCTGGCGTATAAGGATTTTGTGGAAGCAACCGGTCTGGCAGGTCAAATCAAGACGATTATCGGCGACACCGACGTGGAGGACCTTGAACAACTGATCGCCAATACCACCCGCGTGCGCGAACTTATCCACAACATACCCGTACCGCCGGAAATAGCGGGCGAAATAGTCGAGGCCTATCAGAAGCTTTGCGACGGAGGGACACCGGTTCGGGTGGCGGTGCGCAGTTCGGCGACGGCCGAGGACCTTCCCGAAGCGTCTTTTGCGGGGCAGCAGGACACCTACCTCAATGTCCTGGGCGCTGAAGACGTTCTCGAACACGTCCGCCGGTGTTGGGCCTCCCTGTGGACGGCGCGCGCCACATCCTACCGCCAGGCTCAGGGATTCGACCACGACACGGTTTACCTGAGCGCGGTTGTCCAGAAGATGATTCAGTCGGAGCGCTCCGGGGTGGCTTTCACTGCCAACCCGATTTCGGGCAACAGGCAGGAGATGCTGATCAACGCGAGCTGGGGTTTGGGCGAGGCGATTGTGTCCGGGAAGGTCACGCCGGACGAATATGTTGTGGACAAGGTTTCACGCCGGCTTGTTAATAAAATCATAACGTCAAAGAACGTATTGATTGTAGCGGATCCCAATTCCACCAGAGGCACCATCGAGACCGAAGTCGCACGCTTCCTCGGCCCGGATTACGTCGACCGTCAGTGCCTGACGGACGACGAGGTGTTGATCCTGGCGGAACAATTGATTAGAGTAGATAATCACTACCAATTCCCACAAGACATAGAATGGGGCTACGAAAACGGCACCTTTTACATACTTCAGTCACGCCCGATCACGACTCTGGGCAAGGAGGTCGCGCCGGAGGCCAAAACCAGGACGACCGGCGCCGAGGTGCTCATCCGGGGTATGGGCGCAGCGCCGGGGACGGCTACAGGAAAGGTCGTTCTGGTGAAGCAGTTCAACGATATCACCCGGGTTAAAGAAGGAACGGTCCTGGTTACGGTAATGACAAACCCCGATATGGTACCGGCGATGAAAAGGGCTGCGGCGATCATCACCGATGAAGGGGGACGCACCTGCCACGCGGCGATCGTGTCGCGGGAACTCGGCGTTCCCTGCATCGTAGGCGCAAAAAACGCGACCGCGGTCCTGGCGGAGGACATTGAGGTTACCGTGGACGCATCGAGGGGCGTCGTCTATAACGGCCGGGTCACGCTGGGGGACGCTCCACAGCAGGCCGCCGGCGCAACTGCCGGACCGGTGCTGCAGGGGGCGCTGTGGCGGGAGATCGCGCCCGTAACCGCCACCAAGATCTACATGAACCTCGGTGAGCCCGAGGCCGTAACCCGCTATAAAGACCTGCCTTTCGACGGCATAGGGCTCATGCGCACCGAATTTATTTTTACCGACCATGTGGGCGCCCACCCTATGTACCTTGTCCGCACCGGCCAGGAGGCGATATTTGTGGAGGGCCTCTCGGAAGGCATTGCGGCGGTTGCTCAGGCCATTTATCCCCGTCCGGTGGTGGTGCGTTTCAGCGACTTTCGGACGAACGAGTTCCGGGGTCTCAAGGGCGGCGAAGAGGTAGAACCGGTAGAAAACAACCCGATGATCGGCTGGCGCGGGGTTTCCCGCTACATATCACCCGAGTACAAGGCGGGCTTCCGCCTCGAGTGCCAGGCGATGCGGAAAGTGCGTGAAGAATACCAGTTAACGAACGTCTATGCGATGCTTCCCTTTGTACGGACCACCTGGGAGGTTAAAAAAGCACTCAGTATCATGGCCGAAGAGGGCCTTTCTTCCAACCTGAACTTTAAGGTATGGATCATGGCGGAGGTCCCGTCGGTGATCTTCATGGCGGATGAATTCAGCCCCCTGATAGACGGATTCAGCATCGGGTCAAACGACCTGACGCAGCTTATCTTAGGCGCAGACCGGGATTCCGGGGTGCTGGACAGCATGGGGTATTTTGACGAGCGCAACCCTGCGGTCACCAGGGCCATCACCCAGTTGATCGAAGTAGCCCATCGTTTCGGGAAGACCGTGTCCATTTGCGGCCAGGGCCCTTCGGTTTACCCGGAATTTACCGAGCTGTTGGTTCGTGCCGGGATTGACAGCATCAGCGTGAACCCTGACACCGTATCCAACACCCGCCGCCTGGTGGCGAGCGTTGAGCAGAAGGTTATCCTGGAAGCGCTGCGCCAGCGAAAATAAACGGAGGGGTGTAAGGAGCCGTTTAAGATTAGATAGATTAGAAAAATGGAGCAGGAGAATGCCGTTGAAAACCGAAAGGTTGTCTTAGACACCTTTCGGTTAATACTTTTTTAAGAGTCATTCACCACAGAGGCACAGAGAACACAGAGATGGAACTCGTTTTAGATTAATAATGATGAATGCGGAATGCGGAACGATGAATAGGCGACCGGGGATTAAACCACGGATTAACACGGATTAACACAAATCGGACTGAGGACTGAGGACTACATCATGGACAGATTGCGTCTCTTCTGGGCGGTGACACTTCCGGCACCCGTTAAAGAAGCCCTTGCTGCGGTTGGGGCGTCTTTCCGGCAGCTGCCTCTCGATGTGAAGTGGGTGGAGACCGGGAATCTGCACATTACCGTTTATTTCTTAGGAGATACCGACCGGAACCTGGTCGGGACGCTGGTTGACGCTGTAACCCGGAAGGTTTCAGGATTTCGCGGTTTCACCCTTTCCCTGGGAGGTGTCGGTGTTTTCCCTTCGCTGAGAAAGCCGCGGGTTCTCTGGGTTGGGCTTGCGGACTTCGGCCCACTGGTCGATCTGCACCGGCTGATTGAGAAAACGGTCGTAGCCTTGGGGTTTTCCCCCGACGACAAGCCCTTTTCGCCCCACGTGACCATAGGACGTTTTCGTTCTATGAACAACAGCGCGGCCCTGGGACAAAAAATAGAGGAAGTCGGTACGCAAAGAATCGGCGAGGTCAAAGTGGAGGGGCTAGAGCTTATGTCCAGCCGGTTACGCCCTTCGGGGCCGATTTATACGCCTGTGACCCGTATCTCTTTCTGAGGAGTAGATGACACCCTTCCGAAGCGATTTCAGATAATTGGACCGGAGTGGCGCGTATAATTACAAAGGAAGCTTCGGGGGGGATAAAAATTGTTGGTAGTCGGAATAAACGGTAGTCCGAGGCCGAACGGCGGCACGGCGGAGCTTTTAGGATGCGCGCTCGAAGAAGCCGCGATCGCCGGGGCGCAGACCATTTATTTTCAGGCCGTCGAGGGACTGCGGGGCGTGAAGGTCCCTTATTGCATTCACTGTTCCAACCCTTGCGAGGGGGCTTGCTACAGGGGGACCAGACTCGACGAAATGTTTGCGGTTATGAGTCGTGCCGACGGGTTGATCCTCGGCAGCCCGGTTTACTTCGGCACAGTGGCGGCGCCGCTTAAAGCTTTTTGGGATAAAACCCGAAAACTACGTAAGGAGAAAACACTCTTAAACGTTGTCGGCGGTGGAGTGGTTTGCGGCGCCTCCCGTTTTGGCGGGCAGGAGGCGACGCTTCAGGTGCTTATGGCGATGATGCTGTGCCAGGGGATGACGGTGGTCGGCGACGGTCATCCGGGGGATGACCCCGGACACCTTGGGGCCTGTGTGCAGTATGCGGCTGATACTTACGGCGAGGGTCCGGCGCGGGCACGGGTCCTGGCCCGGAGGGTGGTTGACGTTTCCCGGGCCACGCAAGTGCTCAGGGTGCGTTAAGAACCTTGTTGTGACATATTTCAGAATTCGGTATTTTGTAGTCGGAAAACAGGAGAGACAGCTGTATCTTTCTTATGGCGGGAACAATCCAACGGCTGTCGGGTATCGATCAGGCCGGTCGTAATACAAAATCGGATTTGCCGTCTTCCTGTTTTCTTACGGAGGAAAGGCAATGGTGTTAAGGTTGCGTGAGTATACGGAAGAGCTTGAAGACAAGTTGCTGTCACCTTTTGCCTGCCGCAGCCGGAATACAAGGGGACGCGGCGCGGCTGAAGACGAATGCGGCATCCGTACGGCTTTCCAGCGTGACCGGGACCGAATCATTCATGCTAAGAGCTTCCGGCGGCTGAAACACAAAACCCAGGTCTTCATTATCCCGGAAGGTGATCACTACCGCACGCGCCTGACCCACACACTCGAAGTCGCCCAGATCGCCAGGACCATCACCCGCGCGCTGAGGCTTAACGAGGACCTGGCCGAGGCGATCGCTCTCGGGCACGATCTCGGGCACACCCCTTTCGGGCACACCGGGGAGGAGGCGCTCGCGGTGGTGTACCCGGGATTCAAACATAACGAGCAGAGCCTCAGGATGGTTGAATGTCTCGAAAACGACGGCAAGGGGCTGAATCTTACCTTTGAGGTGCGGGACGGTATCGCAACCCATACCGGTCCCAGGAAGCCGGTGACCCTGGAGGGTCAAGTGGTCAGGATCGCCGACCGGATCGCTTATATTAATCACGATATCGATGACGCCATCCGGAGCGGCATACTGACGCAGGAGGACCTTCCACGCGACTGCCTGGATATACTCGGGCACCGCCACAGCGAAAGGATAAACACGATGGTAACGGACATGATCGAAACAAGCTGGAACCAACCTGAACTGAATATGGGGCCGGAGGTCAGCCGTGCCATGGAGAAGCTGCGAGCCTTCCTTTTTGACAAGGTCTACCTGGGTTCGGAGGCCAAGCGCGAGGAGGCCAAGGCCAGGCATGTAGTCCAGTATCTTTTTAACTACTTCAAGGATCATCCGGATGCCCTTCCGTCGGAGTACCGGTTCAGGGTGGCTGATTTCGGGAGCGAGAGGGTGGCCTGCGACTATATCGCGGGAATGACGGACCGTTACGCCGTCGCCCAGTTCGAGCGGTTTTTTATACCGCGGGGTTTTCCTGTATATTAAAAATTATCGCCATTCAGGAGGAAAATTCGACCGAATGGCGAAATAAGTAAGGCAGGGTATGCCGCTTTGAGTACTAAGTACTGAGTGCCGGGCTCCTTGAAGGTGGTAGATTTGGGCGGCTATATTCCCGGGGAATTCATCGAAGCTGTGTTGAATCAAACGGACATCGTGAACCTGATAGGCGAGCATGTCCGTCTCGTAAAGAAAGGCCAGCGTTATACCGGGCTTTGTCCTTTTCATCAAGAGCGGACTCCTTCGTTTACCGTATCACCTGAGAAGCAGTTCTTTTACTGTTTTGGTTGCGGCGTCGGGGGAGACGCTTTGAAGTTTCTAATGATGAGGGAGAATCTCACCTTTCCCGAAGCGCTGGGAAGGCTGGCCGAGAGGGCAGGAATAAAGCTTCCGAGCACCGGTCTGGATCCGGGAGCCGAACGGCGGCAACGCGAGCGGGAAGAAGCATGGCGGGTAAACAAGCTTGCCGCCGGGTATTATGAACAACAGCTTGCCGATAAGACCGGTGAACCGGCACGACGGTACCTTGAAAAACGAGGAATTACCAGAGAAGTAGCGGCAAAATTCGGTCTGGGGTACGCTCCCTCCTCGCGTGACGCACTGCTCCGTTACCTGCGTGACCGGAAGGTGAACGGGGAAGAGGCTCTTCGCTACGGGTTGGCGGTGCGCTACAGCAGCGGTGAACTCATTGACCGGTTCCGCGGGCGGCTTATCTTCCCCATAAGTGACGCTCGGGGAAGGGTGGTCGGTTTTGGCGGGCGGGTACTCGAAGACACAGCGGCACCGAAGTACCTCAACTCCGCGGAAACGCCTTTTTTTAACAAAAGGGAACTGCTGTACGCGCTCTATCAGGCGCGGGATGCTATCCGCCAGTCCGGTTTTGCGGTCATCGTCGAGGGATACCTCGATGCCGTCACCGCGCACCAGTTCGGATTTTGCAACGTGGTGGCCAGCCTGGGAACAAGCCTTACGCGCGAACAGGCGCGGCTGTTGTTGCGGTATACTGGATCGGTGGTAATTGCGTATGATAATGATGCGGCGGGTACCGCGGCGACGCTCCGGGGGCTTGACCTTTTACAGGAAAGCGGGTTTCGGGTGCGGGTGGTGATCATTCCGCAAGGTAAGGACCCGGATGACTTCCTGCGAACCGGAGGCCGTGACGCCTGGGAGAATTCCGTGACCCACGCGATGCCCCTGTTGGATTTCAAAGGGATGCACCTGGCAGGAAAGGGATTGAATACAGCTGCGGCCAAAATGGCGGTGCTTCACGAAATGCTTCCTAATATCGGTCTATTGCCCACGGCCGCGGAACGTGAAGAGGGGATCAGAACAGCGGCCCAACTCACGGGGTTGAATTGGGATATAGTGCGGAGCGAACTGGACCGGTTTTTAGAAAAAGGTCAAAAAATTTGGCTAAATAAAAGCAAAAGTGCTAAAAATAAGCATAATGCGCCGAATACAGCCGATGCCCGCCAAAAGGCGGAGGCAGGCATCATCAGGGTGCTATTGGAGAGGCCGGATCTTTTATCCCGTTTGGAAGCGGTCGGTGGGGGCAGACTTTTTTCGGAGGAGCAGTACCGGCGGGTCTATTTAAAAGTGCAGGAGGTAACCGAACAGGAAGGCATACGGCTGCCGCTGTTGTTCAGCCGGCTGGAGGAAGAGGACAAAGAAATGGTAGCCGCACTTTTATCGGAGGGGCTCGTCGGCGAGCCGGAGGCGCTTTTAATCGATTTTATGGATTTAATACGCAAAAAACAGCAGCGTGAGAGGCGGCAGGAGTTGCTGCTGGAGTTGAAAGCAGCGGAAAAAACGGAAGACGGCGAGCGGACGCGGCAGCTGCTGCAGGAACTCCAAACGCTGACGAAGAACGGAAAGGAGGGGTGAGGGATGGAAGAGACGCGGGACGGCGAAATCGAAAGCTTGATCGAAAAGGGAAAGAAGCGTGGCGTACTTACATACGGCGAAATCATGGATAGCCTTCAGGAATCGGAGTTGACTCCCGACCAGATCGACGATATTTACGAGCGGCTGACCACGATGGGGATTGACATAGTGCCCGAGGTTCAGGACCTTGAACCTTCGGAGGCGTCGGCCGAGGCGCAGGCCGAGGAAGCGGAAGTCGACCTCTCGGTTCCCGAGGGCGTGGAGATAGATGATCCCGTCCGGATGTATTTAAAGGAAATCGGGCGCATTCCCCTGCTTACACCTGAGGAAGAAGTGGAACTGGCCAAGTTGATGGAACAGGGGGATATGGCCGCAAAGCGCCGGCTGGTAGAGGCGAATTTACGGCTGGTGGTGAGCATCGCCAAGCGGTATGTCGGGCGTGGGATGCTTTTCCTCGACCTTATTCAGGAAGGCAACCTCGGTCTTATAAAAGCGGTGGAGAAGTTTGATTACCGCAAGGGATATAAGTTCAGCACTTATGCTACGTGGTGGATCCGCCAGGCAATTACCCGGGCGATCGCGGACCAGGCAAGGACCATCCGCATCCCCGTTCACATGGTCGAAACGATAAATAAACTCATTCGGGTATCCCGGCAGCTCCTTCAGGAGCTCGGCCGCGAGCCTACGCCCGACGAGATCGCTAAAGAGATGGACATCTCCGAGGACAAAGTCCGGGAGATTATGAAAATAGCCCAGGAACCGGTGAGTCTTGAGACGCCCATCGGCGAAGAAGAGGATTCTCATCTGGGTGATTTTATCGAGGACCAGGATGCTCAGGCGCCGGCCGAGGAAGCTTCTTTCACCCTGTTGCGTGAGCAGTTGAACGAGGTGCTTCAAACGCTTACCGAGAGGGAGCAGCGTGTTTTGCGCCTGCGCTTCGGGCTGGATGACGGGCGCGCCCGTACCCTGGAAGAAGTGGGGCAGAAATTCGGCGTAACCAGGGAGCGCATCCGGCAGATAGAAGCCAAAACCTTACGCAAACTGCGGCATCCGAGCCGATCAAAGAAGCTGAAAGATTATCTCGAGTAAATCAGTCCGGCGTCAGGTTGACGACCGGACTTAATTTTTTATATAATGGTATGGGCCCATAGCTCAGCGGTCAGAGCTGCCGGCTCATAACCGGTCGGTCCCAGGTTCGAATCCTGGTGGGCCCACCAATTTAGAGGTCAGATGCAAGAGGTCGGAGATCGGAAACTAAAGAAGGAATTCGCCCGGCGAATTCCTTAAATAATTCCGCGGCCCGATAACTGACGAACAAAAGGGCGATTAGCTCAGGGGGAGAGCGCTTGCCTTACAAGCAAGATGTCGTAGGTTCAAATCCTACATCGCCCACCAGAAAAGATTAAGGAGACTCCCGGTTTCGGGAGTCTTGCTTTTTTATGGGGTTGCATCCCGGTTGAACCTGAAGCGATAGTCCCTAAAACTTCCGGCGGGAACCCGAAGGTCCCTGGTGGCATATAATGGTTCATCAGCGAAAGAAAGGAGAATTGAAAGTGCCGGAATACTCTTTGGAGCATATTTTTTACCCGATCGATTCCTACAGCCGCGTGTTAAGAACCGTTCAAGAATGCGAGGCCGTATGCGAGAACACGTTTACCGCAGTTCTTGCAAGATACGGTCACCATCACGAGGGGAGGGCGATGCAGCTTCAGTTGTTGCGTGATTGTGCGGACATCTGTACTCTGACCGCGAAGTACGTCGCCCGCTGCAGCATGTTCGCAAGAACTCTCGCCGCCTTATGCGCCGAAATCTGTGATGTTTGTGGTAACCATTGCCTGCGGCATCGCGATAACGAGTCGCAACACTGCGGCCGGGTCTGCCTGAACTGTGCAAAAGAATGTCGGTCTTTCGCCGGAATACCTTATCCTTATCCCGAAGCAGGCTATCCTGCACCCGGTTATGCTGACCCGCCGGGTATGTATGCGCAATCAGAACAAACAAACCAAAAGAAATAACCCGATACGGTATGGGCGGTGGCTGACGGGCTTTATCTTGGCCCGTTTTTTTTGCCTGTGTCCGAATCGTCAGGGTCTCACCCGTTCCGACTTGTATGGTGTTGTACAGTTAGTCAGGACAAGCTCTTAGATAAAGGAGTATCAAGATTTACGGCGAATGCACAAGTTATATTCCATTAAGTTCGAAAACAGGAGGTATTCAGTCATGGCTCGCATCCCTTATATCGAGACGAGTGAGTGTGAGGCTTGCGGCACCTGCGAGGCTATATGTCCGGAGGTATTCAAGCTAAATGAGGAACTGGGTTGCGCCCAGGTCCTTAATCCAACCGGAGCCGGCGAGGACGCCATTCAGGAGGCCATCGATTCGTGCCCGCCGGGTTGCATCAGTTGGGTCGAAGGTTAAACCTTCCGACTGATTAACCAGATGTCGTTATAATCTAAAAGACCGACTTGAAGTAATCGCCCATTGTAAGAGAAGGCTCCCGATTTCGGGAGTCTGTTTATTTCCTGCCAAAAAAATGTTTAGCATACAAGGTTCTTAATATAGTTATATGAGATAACCGTTTCAAGAAAACGGAGAGAGTTCACCTATTTGGAAGACCGTTGCAACACCATTCTCATGGGCTGGCGGCTTTTTGGGGACGGGGGCAAAGCCGGTGGATGATGTTATCGTTATGGGGCTGACCGCTTACATAACCGAATTGCTGAAAAAGAGGGGTCTGAAGAAAGAGTGGGTTCCGCTTGTCGTATTGACCCTTGCGGCCGTTCTCAATGTAGCCAACGCCGCTGTTTTCGACCCTGCCATACCCTGGCGTAAGGCTCTGAAATCAGGTATTATGCTGGGCGCTCTGGCCAGCGGCATTTACGGTTTGGGACAGGCGACGAAGGAGAAAAAGACCAGGTTGCGCCGGGAGGACGCCGGTGATCCAGTGGCAACCGGGGACCATGATAGAACCGGATAATTGTGTTTTAACACGAAGTTATAAGAGTAAAAGGCAGCCCTATTGAGCTGCCTTAAAATTGTAAAGGCCTGCAGCGGTTATGGTAATCCCTTCTAATTCAGCTTTTCCGCCACGGCCTGCCAGAACGTGCCGTCCTCATAGCCCAGGTGCCAGATGCCGATCCCCATCAGGCCGTACTTGTTAACCAAATCGAATTTCAAGCGCGCGGAATCGGCGTTTTCGTACCAGACCTCGTGTTTTACACGGCCTGCATAGTAATAGAAGTACGGGGCGCCTGTGGTGCTGTCCCACTGCGGCTGGACGTTATAGTTGTTGATCAACGAACCTACCGACTTATAGTTCACGATGGAGGTTGTGGAGGAAGTCCAGTCGTAGCCGTAGGTCGGGATCCCGAGCAATATCTTTTCCTTGGGGATTACGCTGACGGCGTATTTGATTACGTTTTCCACCCACGGCAGCGAGGCGATCGGTCCGGGTGTCCCGCCGAACCAGTGCTCGTCGTACGTCATTATCTGAACCCAGTCGGCGGACGCGCCGATGGCCGCGTAGTCGAAAGCGCCCGACCAGGCCGCCGTGGGAAGGTCCGCGGTTTTCGCGGGAATGGAGACCGTTGTCAGGAAGCCGAGTGGCTCAAGCGCCGATTTGAATTCCTGAAGGAGCGCGCTGTAACAACTGCGGTCCGAGGGGGGCACGTTTTCCAGGTCGATATTGACCCCCTTGTAACCCTCGGTTTTGAGGATGCTGATCATGTTTTGAATCAGCTTCTGCCGGTTGGCGCTGCTTGACAGCAGGTTGTGCGCGTCGGTTGCGTTGAAGCTCCCGCCGCGGTAGTTGTGGATCAAGGCCAAAGGGGTGATACCCTTGCTTGCAGCGGCGTCGACGCCGTCGCGCGGGGTTGTTCCGGTGACATTTCCGCTGCCGTCGACCAGGAACGTGAAGGTGGCGATGCTGTTAATCCGGTTGCCGTACGCGTTCAGGGAGTTAAAGGAGTCTACATCTCCCGGGTAGTCGACCGTGTAGTAACCCAGCACGTGGCGGAGCGGCGCCGGAGGAGGCGGAGGAGGCGGCGGTTCCGGCGGTGCGGGGATTACGATGGTCTGACCGACCTGCAGGTTGTTCGGGTCCACGCCCGGGTTGGCCGCAATCAAGCTTTCCACGGAAACATTAAAACTGAGAGCGATGGTGTAAAAGGTATCGCCGGGCTGGATCACGTACAGCGTACCTCCAGGGGGCGGTGCAGGCGGCTCCGGAGGAGGCGGGGGCGGTTCCGGCGGTGCGGGGATTACGATGGTCTGACCGACCTGGAGGTTGTTCGGGTCCACGCCCGGGTTGGCCGCAATCAAGCTTTCCACGGAAACATTAAAACTGAGAGCGATGGTGTAAAAGGTATCGCCGGGCTGGATCACGTACAGCGTACCTCCAGGGGGCGGTGCGGGCGGCTCAGGAGGGGGAGGCGGCGGGGGCGGTTCCGGATTAATCAACTGGTTGATTTTATCATAGTCATCCTGGTTCACAACGCCGTCGGCCGGCAGCCGGTTGGCATTTTGGAAGGAGATTACGCCGTTTCTGGTTTTTTTGTCGAAGTATCCCGAGATGCGCCTGTAGTAATAACCTAAATCCGTTAGATAGGTTTGAAGCTGTTCTACATCGGTGCCCGACATGCCCATCGACAGAGTCCGGCTGCCGAAGGGAACGGTTTCGGCCGAAGCTGGCATTGTCGCGGCCAGCCACATAAGTATTGCGAAGACTAACGAAAGCAATAAGGACAGGGATTTCTTCATCTGTTACTCCTCCTAGGATGAAATAATGGTGCAGTGCTGCCTGTCCTGAGAAATCGGCGGTTTTTCTCAACCGGCTGACTGACTCTGCAATCCTGTTGGGTTATGCCGATTCTTCCCTCCTTAAGACACATATTTTTACTGACGTGTTAATACCTTCAAAGCAAATTCTATCAAAGGGCGGTACTTTTTGCTATCTGCAAAAGGTCCTGTAAATCTAGGACTGGAGTCCATTTCATAGCACAAGCTTAAATTACTAATTCCGGCGGAAAAGACAGTAATGGTGGCTTTAACAGGTAATGGAGGTGGCAAGTGGATATCGCGCGGTGATAGATTTGGAAAGCAAAAAGAAAACCCGGGGCTGCCGCACCGGGTCCTTTGGACGCTTTATAATTTTAAGAAACTCGAACCTCGAACGTTAAACGTTGAACCTAGAAATTAGAACCTTTACTTCGGCAGACTGCCTATTTTCCTTAAGGGGTAGATGCGGATCAGGGCGCGTCCGACGACGCTTTTTTCCGGCAGGAACCCCCATTCGCGGCTGTCGTAGCTGTTGCCCCGGTTGTCCCCCATAACAAACACCGAATCTTCCGGCACCTTCAGAGGCGCGAAGGACATTGCCGGGTGCGGGCCTATATAGTCTTCAGAAAGTGGAACCCCGTTGATATATACCGTTCCGTTCAGCATTTCCACCGTTTCTCCAGGAAGCCCGATCACCCTTTTTACGTAATCCTTCCGGGAGTGAGCAGCCGGAGGGGGATCGAATATCACCACGTCGCCCCGCTCCAGTCCCGCCATCCGGAAGCTGAACTTTTCCACCAATAGAAGGTCGCCGCTTTCCAGCGTAGGCATCATGGACGGCCCCAATATCACCCGCGCTTCCGCGACGTAGGTCCTCAGCAGGAGCGAGAGGACCGCCGCAATCAAAACCACCTTGAAATTCGACCAGAAGAATTCAAGAAAACTTTTCAATTTCATCGCACCTCTTTACCATTGTGACGCACGGGAACAGAAACTGCTTGAGGCAGCCGCCCTTTACATTATATATAACTATCTAAATAATCTTAGGCATTAATACGCTAATTCCTTCTAAACCCCATGCCCATGAAGGGAACAATTTATGATGAAAATCTATTTTCCCATCAAATATGCGGCCAGGAAGTAAAAGTAAAGCGAAGTCTTGCAGCAGCCTCCATTATGAAAACGGTATTAGATGGGAAAAACAAATGCCGCCGTCGGCGGCATATAAGTCCTTAATGAACAGAACCGGTTTCTATTCTTCATATTCGAAGCCGTCTTCATAGAAGTCTGCTCGGGCTCTATCCTCAGCTTCCTCCCGCGTATCGTAATACGAAACGTTGGAAGGTTCGGCATCCTCCCACACAGCCCAGCGGCCGTCAGGAAGGCTTGTTATATAAGAGGCGGAGCCGTATCCGTCATCGAGAGATTCGGAAGCGTCGTCCAAGGCATCGGCGTCCCTGAAGCCCAATTTTCGAGCAAATTCACCCCGGTCCATCTTTCCCCTCCTTCCCGTATTGCGTGTGTCGCAAGTTTTACAGAATAAATGTTGACTCTTTTGAGGCTTTTTATTCAGCATTTCGCCAAAACTCCGCCGGAAGCGCTCCGGTCCAAACCTCGAACCAGAATGTCGAACATTGAACGTTGAACCCGGAACTTTTTAAGTGATTTGTATAAAGAAAAGATCCCCCAATCCGAATAGAAATAGGAGAGGCAGGGGTTGTTATTTATGGCCCATTCAGGTTCTGAAGATAAAATACTGACGGCGATCGAGGACTTGCGCCGGAATTTATCCGATCTCGTAACCGCCAAAGGACTCGCGGACCGCGAGGTTGCGAAGACCAGCCGGGCTTTGGACGCCATGATTAATAAATACTACCGGCTGGTGAAAGAAAATGAGGGGAAAGGGAAAAGCCGCCGGTAAGACGGCTTCAAAGTTTTTGTGCCTGCAGTTTTATCTCAATGGACTGAAATAAACCAGGACAAGATGTTTCCATCCTCAACGCACCTGCCGCTCCCGGCCTCTTCCTCTTCCATCGATTCCACCATCCGCGCGCTGACTTCCAACAGCTTCAGCGAGGCATGGCAGACTTCCGCCACGCCGCAATTGTTTCTTTCCAGGACCTCCAGCAACTGGGGAACGATGTGCTCGTCGAATGCAGTGTTGTATTCGTCCCAGGCCGATTCTTTTTTGTCTTCAGGGTGTTTTCCCGTAACGGCCAGGTATGCGTGGATGCTTCCCTGAATCACAAGGTAAAGTTCATGAATGAATTTTTGGGTTAACATTTTCAGTTGTCGCATGACGCACTTCCCCTTTCTCCGGCAACCATATTTTGTGCGGTGCTGATGGCAGCCCCTTCGGGTCGCGGTGCGTGAGCGCATCGGTTCTTACCCAATTAATCGGCCGAAGACGGCCGCTCTTTACCAGGATGTCTCATGTATACAGTATTTAAAGATTTAACCTGCGCCCGGCAGCATGTCTTACCTCTCTTTCCGGCGCCGGTCTTTTTACTACGAGGTCTGCCCGGCTGCAGCCCCCGCCGGTTTTTCCTCAGCCGCCATGCGCTTGTGAGGTATCTTCCTCACTCGCCGTGTTAATACTATCCGATGAGCCTGGAGGGGGTACGATAGAGCTTAAGGAAGTCTTGAAGAAGATCGAAGATTTACGCCGCGGGTTGGAAGAACTGGTGAAGGCCAGGGGCATAAGGGATCCGGAGATCGCAACGGCAAGCCAGATGCTGAGACGCGGTTTTGAATGAGTACTACCGTTTACTGAAACGAAAGATGGAAAAGTAAAAGAGGCCGGCTTTGTGCCCGGCCTCGTGAGAATGTTGGCCGGGTCACTTCGGGATAAGAAAAACCAGGAGATTTCCTGGTTTTTTAGGTTGAAAACACCGCAGATTTTTTCGTGATTCCCGTCATCAGGCCGGGATCCGACAAGGTTACCGGCTAATAAACCTTATCCTCAAAAACCCGGAGGATAGGTTTACACGCCTTTATACTGTCGTCTTTCAGTTTTCCGAGGGCCTCAGCGATGAAAGGTTGGACGTTGCGAACCAGATGGGATTCGTCTTTTAAAGCCTGAATGAGCGGCTTCATCGCTTTCGGGTCGCCGATACTTCCAAGGCCTTGAGCGGCATTTCTGCGAACCAGCCAGTACGGATCTTGTAACGCTTTAATGAGTGCGTCGACCGCCTTGGCGTCCGCTATCTCCCCCAGGGCCTTTGATGCTTTGCCGCGAACCTCTTCGTAAGGATCCTTCAAGACGGAAATAAGCGGCTCCACCGCCTTCGCATCACCGATCTTCCCCAGGGCCTCGGCCGCTCTTTCTCGAACCTTCTCGTCCCTGTCCTTTAAGGCTTCGATAAGCGGGTCTACTGCTTTCTTGTCTCCGGTATACCCGAGGGTCGCCGCCGCGGTCATCCTGGGTAACCAGTCGTCACCCTGCCGCAGCGCTTTAATCAACTCGTTAACGTTGGACGCCATCCTGATCCCTCCTCGTATTAGCGGTATTCCCGGTAGGCTGGTAGCTTCTTATCACCCCTGACCTTGTGGTTTTTCTTCCTATTATCTTTTAATATAATTATACATCATTTTAAGCCATTATCAACCCTGATAATCAATTGCGCAATATTCACGCAATTATACTGCAATTAGCTTTATTTTACGCAATATTATGATAATTATGAACATATGCAATATATCCTGATGGCAAGGTCAGTTGAACCAAAAATTCTGCGTGGCGTTTACGGCCTGCGCCGCTCGTCCCGGGGTATATTGAAAAGAAAGGCGCATTGAGGTAAGATGATAAATTAGACCTTGCTTAAAACGCGGTCTATCAGGAGGATGCAATCATTACAGCTCTGTCACCCCGCCTTAAGGCGGTTGCTGATTTGATGCCCGCCGCGAAATGCGTGGCGGATATCGGCACGGACCACGCCCTGCTGCCCCTTTACCTCGTTGACAGGGGAATCGCGGGGCGGGTGATAGCCGTCGAAAAGAAGGCCGGACCCGCGGCGGCTGCACGGCGCGCCGTTGCGGCTGCGGGCCTGGATGACCGGATCGAGGTCCGGGTGGGTGACGGGCTGGCAACGCTTTCCGCCGGCGAGGCGCAAGTGATTGTGATCGCGGGCCTGGGCGGGGAGAACATGGCGGCTATACTCGAAGCCGGCGCTGCGGTGG
The DNA here is from genome assembly GCA_040755195.1 of Bacillota bacterium. Classification (GTDB taxonomy): domain Bacteria; phylum Bacillota; class Desulfotomaculia; order Desulfotomaculales; family Ammonificaceae; genus SURF-55. The sequence goes on along the minus strand of JBFMBL010000004.1, from coordinate 20,174 downwards.
CGCGGGACGCCGGGCGGTTGGTTCTGCAGCCGATGAACCGTGCCGCATTTACGCGGCGATGGCTTGCCGGCAACGGCTGGCGGATTGACGCGGAGGCGCTGGTCGCGGAGCGGAAAAGGCTTTACCAGGTGATTGCGGCGGTGCCCGGTGAAGGGCAGGGGCTGAGCTGGCTGGAGGAAGAGGCAGGTCCCGTTCTTTTATCCCGCGGCCACCCGCTGCTGGGAAGGCTGCTCGAATCGATCGCGGCGCGGTACCGGGGCGAGCTGGAAGGGATCTCTTATTCCGCCCGTGGGGCGACCGCCGCCCGAAGAGAAGAACTGGCGGAGCGCCTTGCCGAAATCCGCCGTGTTATTACCCGTCGTTTGCATTAGCTGAAACAGCGGGTTATACTATTGTAAGGGTAAGTAAACCGGGTGGTCGCGGGCACAAGCGCCGAAAGGCCGTGCCTGAGGAAAGTCCGAGCTCCGCAGGGCAGGGTGCTGGGTAACACCCAGCGGGGGCGACCCCAGGGAAAGTGCCACAGAAATGTAGACCGCCCCGCACTCAACTGAGGGAAACGGAACTAATTGCCTCAAGTGTGGAAGCGTGAAGGGAAACTTCCACATTAAAGGCGAGAGGAGTCGTCTCTCCGAGTTGAGTGCGGGGTAAGGGTGCAACGGTGCGGTAAGAGCGCACCAGCGGCCGGGTGACCGGCCGGCTAGGTAAACCCCACCCGGAGCAAGACCGCATAGGGGGACTATGGAGCGGCCCGCTCCGTTCCCGGGTAGGTTGCTTGAGGCATCTGGGTAACCGGTGTCCCAGAGAAATGACCATCCAAGACAGAACTCGGCTTACAGGTTTGCTCACCCGCGCCGAATCGCGCTATAACCCGCGGTTCGGCCTTTATTTTTGCGGCTTCAGAAGGAGTTACATCGGAGTTACAACCCAAGAGAATACCAGGAGTTATGGGGTTTACAGTACTGATTCTATAAAGACGGCGGTTTTCCTTCCTGCGTATCGTGAAAATTCCCACCGCACGATTCTCAACCGTTTTCGCGCTCTTTCTGCCTTTCCCGGTGCTGCCGGACGTAGTACCTGTTGGCGCAGGAACTCTGCTTCTGACCCCGGAAAGGCGGGCAGAACTGCTGGTTTGACCGCGTCGGGACGAAGAGCGAGTGACATTCCAGACATCGGTTTAAAGTTTTTTCCGAAGTAAGGAACCAGTAAAACTGAAGCCACATCGCGGACAAAAGGTCGGGAACCGCCCAGCCCGGCCGAAGGACGAAGGGCCGGCTTGGTTCCGGGTCCACCTGCAGCAGCGGCCGCACCCGGTAGAGATGGGTTTCCACCATGTCGCGGAGTATGTCAAGCACAGGGTCGGAAAAAAGCGATAACCTGTCCTCCTCGTAGGAGTCAAATCCGAGCCGCCATTTGAGGTGCCGGTTGAAATACGAGATGAAGGAATTCTTCGCGCATGACCTCCGGGTCCTTCAGTTTATAAGCGTGGGCCAAACGGAGGGCGGCTTCGGTGACTCACCGGGCGCCCTAAGGGGCGTGGTTAATGCGGCCGCACGCCGCGCGGGCGAATCGGCCCGGCAGGTTTGGACTTGTAATGCGGCACGATGTTCAACGGTAGCAAGAGTTTACAACTAGAAACACGCAGAAAAAGTAGCTTAGAAAACGCTACTCACAAGCGATAGAAGCCTCTGGTTCAGGAGAAAAACAGAAGAAACGGCTTTTCCTGAACATGGCCGAACTATACCCAGACGCATAGGAGCATTATGGCGAATGCCTTGCTGGTAGGGAAGAGAGGGAAGCCTTCTCTTTTTATATAGGCTGCGCGGTCAGAGGGATTCCCGGTATTCTTGAAAAGATGCTTGTTCACCATTGAAATTTTAAACTGACAGGAATACAATAAGTTTAAAGATAACATAAACCTTAATGTATTCGTAAAAGGAAGGGTGGACATGGAAAGGATCACGGGTATTAATGACATCCGGCCGAAACTGAGTTTTTATCTTGATTCACTAGCCCAGGGCGAACCGCCGGTTGTAATTACCGTCAATAGCGAGCCGAAAGCGGTTCTTATCGGCTGTGATGAATACCGCGCTCTTCGCCGGGCGGAAGAGGAGAATAAAAGGATGGCGCTGAAGCTCGCCCTCGCAAACCTCCGCGCACGTTCGGCAACTACAGGGGTTACTGAGGAGGATATAAAAAGGGAAGTAGATTCATTCCGGGCGGGAAAATGATGATCGTCGTACTGGATACCAACGTTGTGATTTCAGGTATTCTCATACCTGGTAGCCCGCCCGGAAAAGTAATTGATTTGTGGGCCGACGGCGCACTTACGGTTGCCGTAAGCCCGGCGCTTATCGAGGAGTATCTTGGGGTGTTGCTTCGTCCAAAGTTTCGGGGCGTTGGTTCTATTGAGGAAAGACAACAGCTATTGGAATCCTTCCTTTCGCTTGCAAATACCGTTACCGTACTGCCGAAGTCTTTGCTTAATGTGGTTGCCAAGGATCCTTCGGATAACCGTATTTTAGAATGCGCTGCCGCAAGCGGTGCGGGGTGCATTGTTTCCGGCGACCGCCACCTGCTCGCTCTTGAAAGATTTGCTGCAGCCCTCATTCTTAAGCCGGCGGTTTTTTTAGAGAAGTATTATGGTTCTTAAAAATAACTTATACAATGGCGGCTCTTTGCCTCCGGTTCACTATCCCCGGCTTGTTCCCTCGCTATTCAAGTCTGTCGCGTCACATCTGACGGCGTAGCCTCCGCGCCAAAAGCATCCTGAAGCCACGTTACTTAAAAATAAATTGTACCGGTACGACCAAACTCTGCGGCGACGCCGTGTTGGGGGCTGTTTTTTGATAGGATTACCGGGATGGTGGCAGGGATAAGACCGGTTGCTAAAAACTTCCCGGTATAAAGGTTTAAAATAATGGCTCAAATCGTTGTTATTAGCGGGTTTTGCCCCACCGGTATACCACCCGAGTTGACGGCTTTTAGCGGCTGCCGGCGGCGCTTACGATGAGGCGTTGCTGATAAAGGTGGGATAGTTAAAGATGGATGGGCGTCTTCTGGGACGACATACCGGCGATACTTCCTCCTGGTTCTAGAAAACCGCATAAGAAGCCGATGCCTTTTATATCAGGTTAGGCTGTTGAGGTAAAACGCTTCTATTACGGCGGTGCGGGGCTGGGGGCTGATTTAGACATGATTGTCGGTACAATTGTCGCGCCGCCGAGCTGTACGGACAAGCAGTGGGAAAATGCCAATCAAAGCCTTGGCATAGGCGGGCTAGGCGTTACCGGTATACCCCCGAGTTTGTGGTTTTTAATGGCTGTAGCACCAGCTACGTGGAGGCCCACGCAAGCGAAGAAGGGATCGAACGAGGAAAGAGCTGTGCCGTCTCCTGTGACGACACAGCGGCGGTTATACCCGTAAACCCATTTTAACAGGTGGATGTGCTGCAGTGACCGGACCATCCAAAGGCTGAATGGCCTATGCTTCCGTTGTTGGCCAGTCTGTGTAGTGCTCCAGTCAAACCAGACGGACGGCTTGCCTCCGCGGCGCGCTTGGAAAGCCCACGAGAGCCCACCTAGGTCCACACAGAGCCCACCTAGGTCCACAGAGAACCTACCATAGGTCCACAGTGAGCCACTAACAATACCCAATAGTATAATAAAGATAATCTATCTTCATCTTCACTTCGTTCAGATAAAGATAGATCCGCGGCAGACTTTTTTGGATCAACCTCTCAGAGACCGGATGCCGAAGAACCGATGTCAACGAAAAATAAACTTGCCTGATGCACAGGAACAATCAGGAGAAGGCGTCAGGCTGATGAACCTTCATAAAGCCAAGGGCCTGGAGGCGCCGGTGGTGTTCCTGGCCAACCCCGGGAAACTCTGAAGTTCGGCCCGACGGTGTACATCAAAAGATCAGGGGAAGCTCCCTGGGGATACTTTGTAATCGAAAAAAGAAAAGAATACGCCTCCGAAACCCTCGGGCAGCCGCTCGACTGGGAGGAACTGTCCGCTGTCGAGCAGCGCTACCAGGACGCCGAGGAGATGCGCCTCCTGTACGTGGCGGCCACCAGGGCCAGGAACCTGCTCGTGGTCAGCACATACCCGGCCAAACCGGAGGCAAGCCCGTGGCACACCCTCAGCCCGCATCTCACCGGTGTCCCTGAGCTTGAGACACCCGAAGATGCCGCCGAAGCCGCGGCAGAAGCAGGCATCGATCTCACGGCGGAGGAACTGGCTGCGGCCAGAGAAGGCTTTCTCGGCCCGGGCAGCCCCGTCTGCACCCCCAGCTATGCCGCCGCTTCGGTGACCTCCCTGACGAAAGAAGGCGCACAGGTCCCGCCCTGGTCGGCTACCGGCCGCGGGAAGTCGTGGGGCATCGCCGTGCACAGGGTGCTGGAGGCCTGCGCGCGGAAAACCCCCGCCAACCTGAACCTCTTTATCGAAAACGTCCTGGCCGAAGAAGGAAGACACCCGTCGGAGAAAGACGAAGTGTCGGCGCTGATTAACGAAATACTCGATTCGCCGCTGTGGCAGAGGATGCTGCGCAGCAAGAAGTGGTTCGCCGAACTCCCGTTCGCCGTCAAAACTGATGGCGAAGGGCTCAACACCGGCGCCGCAGGCGAAACAATCATCTCCGGCGTCATCGACCTCGTCTTCGAGGAAGACGACGGCTGGGTAATCGTCGACTACAAGACCGACACCGTGGAAAACGAAGAAGAACTTGACAAATTAATACAATATTACACACCGCAGGTTGAAATGTACCGAAAACTGTGGGAAAATATAACCAATGGGAAGGTTTATGAAACCGGACTTTATTATACGCATTTAAAACAGTGGGTTGTGGTTTAGCTCAAAGAGATATTTAAAAACGGGGAACTTAACGAAGAATCAGTTATTTCGAAAAGTTCGAATAACTGCTACGGATGATAAGAGGTATTTGACCAATATCTATCACCTTGATGCTGTCATTGCCGTCGGTTACAGGGTAAATTCTTAACAGGCAACCCGCTTTTGCATCTGGGCTACCGGTCTTGAGAGAGTACATCACCAATAGGTTTGTGCTGGACATCCCTGTATGCACTTCCACTTATGCCGCCGGTTCCGCTTGAAGTGAAGGATTATTGTTCGGTATTAAGTTAAACGGAGAAAGTACTCAGGGGGTACGGTAATTGGAGTCTTTTTTTAATGCTAACGGCTGGAGCATCGTTTATGAAACAACCCTTGGAGGAAGGGAACCTACGTTCTTTGAATTCGAAAGCATTGGATTAAGTAATGCAACACAAAGGTTCTTGGCTGAGCAATACCCCAAGGGCCTGTTCGGTCAACAGTACTCAGCCGTCAAACAGTTTCAGAATGGGGTTAATGTTTGTCTGGCTACAGGCACCGCATCCGGTAAGAGTCTTGCTTTTTATATTGCAGGTTTTGAAAAACTCGTTAAGCAACCCGGTTCGCGCATTTTAGCCATTTATCCTTTAAAGGCATTAGCAAGTGAGCAGGAGAAACGCTGGGAAAAGGCGATGCGCAGCGCGGGCCTACCCTTTAGAGTAGGCAGAATTGACGGACAGGTTGCCGTGGCAAATCGATTAGCGGTACTTAGAAGCTCCAGCGTATTGGTCGCGACACCGGATATCCTTCACGCATGGCTGCTTTCGTCAGCTTCAGAACCGGCGGTACAAAATTTTCTAAAAAGCTTGGCCCTGGTAGTGGTAGATGAGGTTCATACTTACACCGGTGTATTCGGATCTAATTCGGCATATCTTTTCAGACGGCTGTTACACCTTTCGAAAATGCTTGGAGCGGAGCCACAGTTTATTTGCGCGTCGGCAACAATCGCCAATCCGGAACGGCACCTTATGGATCTTATAGGAGAGGACTTTGAACTCGTCGGCCCGGAGCAGGATACGTCACAACAATTTCCCATTCAGATTAGGTTTATTGAGCCTCCTGGGGTATCCGACCTTCTTTCGGAAGTGACATCATTAATAAACGATATGGTGCTGAAAACAGAGCACCGGTTTATCACTTTTGTTGACAGTCGTAAACAGACCGAGCACATGTCATCCATCTTATCTCGATGCGAAGACAAGCCCGAAGAGCCGGAAAATGAGTTCAGGGATTTGGATCACTTACAGCGTCTGGATGTTTTGCCCTACCGAGCAGGATACGAGGAATACGACAGGACGATCATCCAGAAGCGGCTTGCCATCGGTACCGTTAGAGGCGTGATCAGCACGAGCGCTCTTGAACTCGGTATGGATATACCCTATCTGACAGCAGGGGTTTTGGTGGGCGTACCCAAATCCTTGACAAGCTTTATGCAGCGAATCGGACGTATAGGAAGGCATCAACCGGGAACGGTTTATGTAATAAAGACACCTGATCTTTGTGACGAAGCTGTATTCAGAAATCCCGCCGAACTAATGAACCGTCCGTTGGCCGAAGGGGCTCTTTATTTAGAAAACAGAAGAGTACAATACATTCACGCTATGTGTTTGGCTCGTCCCGGGGGTGAACACGATCAGGTGGTTAATAGAGTAGTTTCCGGATCTCCTGTGGATTTGGACAGTTATGTTAATTGGCCGCCTGGTTTCTTGGAGCTGTGTGATAAAGAACGGTTGGGACAGATACCGATAGATTTGCAGACAATGAAATCCGAGGCCGGCGATGATCCTAATCACGTTTTTCCGCTACGGGATGTGGAAAGCCAGTTCAAGGTTGAACTAAAACAAGGGCCGGAGCATCGATCGCTGGGTTCATTATCATTCGGTCAACTGATGCGTGAAGCATATCCCGGAGCCATTTACTATTATACGACAATACCCTACAGAGTTTACAACATCAAGGTTTCATCCAAGGTTGTACAGGTTCGTAAAGAGAGAAGGTATACCACAAAGCCTTCAAGTTTACCGACCTTGGTATTCCCCAATTTGACGGGGGGTAATGTCTTTCATTCCAGACGGAACGGCAGTTTGGTGCAGATAGAATGCAACTTGCAGATTAGAGAATCACTGGCCGGGTTTAAGGAGAGAAGGGGGCCGAACGAGACATCCTACCCGTATCCTTTGGATGCTGGTTCGTATGGTTTATTTTTTAACCAACCCAGGTTTACAAGAAACTACTTTACCACCGGGGTGCTTCTCAGTCACCCGGCATTGAATGATGAGGGGATTAATGGAGAAGCGTTGGCTCACCTTATTTATGAATCATTCCTTATGATGATCCCGTTCGAACGAAGGGATGTAAACATAGCCCTGGACCGGCAGCGTACAACTCAAGGAGACCTGAAAGAAGGAGATAAATTCCTGGCGATTTATGACCAAACATACGGCAGTCTCCATCTGTCCTCCAAACTGCTTGAATCAGATATGTTAGTACGGACTCTTGCTCATGCGGTTAAGATTGCTTCGTATGATGATCTTTACCATTTAAGTGAGGCGTCCAGGAAAGCATTATCATCTTTACTTCAAGATGCTCAAAAGCCTGTCGAGATCGTCGCAATCCAGGACAGTCTCCCATTAATTGATGACGAAAGAGTAATCAGAGTCATAATGCCCGGCACAAAAGGCCTTGCTGCTAAGGTGGCTAACCGGGAGTTTATAATCGAAAAGATCTTTTTTAGTCCGTCTCTGGGTTGCCTTGCCTACAGGGGCACTTACGGAGACGAAGGACAAGCTGGAGTCAAGATTACCCTTCCGGTCTCTGATGTTTTGGAAATTCCCGGCGAATCAAAAATAGGCATGTATGATCTGGAAACAGGAGAGATAGAATCGTTGCCTTAAAAGGCAAATGCAGGAATAGAGAATATTTATGTCGAAATACCTGTCTTTAGGCCTTTTCCGTTGGTTTAAGCCCTTCAGGTCGATTAAACGATGATGGCCTGTTCAACCTGAATTGAGAGGGGAAATCATAAAGGATTACCAACTGCGAGGATGTTCATACATCCAACCACTCGTCTGTAATACTGGGTCATCAGGAGAGGATTAAAACATGGACAATAGATTCTTCGACAAACCCATTCTCAACTCTCCTTATGAGTATCCGGCGCGCCACTGGGAGCTTGATGATCAGGGTCAGCCGACACAACGGATAATCGAAAAGCGCCGTAGCGCCGAGTTTATCACGCCGATTCCGAAGCCCAGGAAGCGCAGGGGTTCGGAGGAACAACAGCAACTGGTTTTCGACGAAGGCAAAGGGCTTTCAACGGAAGAGCAGCAGTATGACCCTACTCCGATCATCAATGCGCTTCGCCGTCACATAGACGCGTGGCGAAGAATTCCAAACCCCAACCATTGGCAAGTCACGCCCGAAACCGCCCGACTACTGCAACATTGGCGGCATCATTGGTTTGGCGACATCCGGCCGTTCTTCTGCCAGATCGAAGCGGTCGAGACGGCCATCTGGTTGACGGAAGTGGCCCCGAAAGCCGGGAAAACCGGTCAGCGATTCCTTGAACATCTTGCCAATGCAAATAACAACGCCAACCCGGACCTGATGCGTCTGGCCTTGAAAATGGCTACCGGCGCCGGTAAGACCACCATTATGGCCATGCTTATTGCGTGGCAGACCATTAACGCTGTGCGCCGTCCTTCCAGCAAAAGATTCACCCGCGGGTTTTTAGTGGTCACACCGGGCCTGACCATCCGTGACCGGCTCCGCGTGCTGCAACCCAACGATCCGGACAGCTACTACCAGAGCCGGGAACTGGTCCCCAACGACATGCTCGGTGATCTTGAACGAGCCAAGATCGTCATCACCAACTACCATGCCTTTAAGCGCCGGGAGCGCATAGAGCTGTCCAAGGGCGGCCGGTCGCTCCTTCAGGGCCGGGGAGAAGAACTCAATACCCTGGAAACCGAGGGGCAGATGCTCCAGCGGGTGATGCCCGGCCTGATGGGCCTGAAGAACATCATGGTGCTCAACGACGAGGCGCACCACTGCTATCGTGAGAAGCCTGCCCGCGATGGTACAGAAAAACTGAAGGGCGATGACAGGAAGGAAGCCGAGAAAAACAACGAGGCTGCCCGCCTCTGGATCTCCGGCCTCGAAACCGTCAATCGCAAACTCGGCATCACGCGCGTCGTTGACCTGTCGGCAACACCGTTTTTCCTCCGGGGCTCAGGCTACGCGGAGGGTACGTTGTTTCCCTGGACGGTAAGTGACTTCTCGCTGATGGACGCCATCGAATGCGGGATCGTCAAACTGCCACGGGTGCCTGTGGCCGATAATATCCCCGGCGGGGATATGCCTAAGTTTCGCAATCTCTGGGAGCACATCCGTACGCGGATGCCCAAGAAAGGCCGGGGCAAGGCCAAGACCCTCGATCCGCTAAGCCTGCCCGTCGAGTTACAAACTGCTCTGGAAGCCCTCTACGGGCATTATCAAAAGACATTCAAACTGTGGACCGAAAGTGGTATTAAAGTTCCTCCCTGCTTCATTATCGTCTGCAACAATACGTCCACCTCCAAACTGGTTTACGACTACATCTCAGGCTTTTACCGGGAGAATGAAGACGGTTCGACCACGCTGGAGAACGGACGCCTGGCACTCTTTCGCAATTTCGACGAGCACGGTAACCCTTTTGCCCGTCCGCATACATTGCTGATCGATAGCGAACAGCTCGAATCCGGTGAAACACTGGACGATAACTTCCACGCCATGGCTGCCGATGCTATCGAGCGTTTCCGGCGCGAGATCATCGAACGCACCGGCGACCGCCGTCAGGCCGAGAGCCTCACAGACCAGGACCTGTTGCGGGAGGTTATGAACACCGTCGGCAAACAAGACCGCCTCGGCGAGTCGATTCGTTGCGTCGTCTCGGTCTCTATGCTCACTGAAGGCTGGGACGCCAACACCGTTACGCATGTACTGGGCGTGCGCGCCTTCGGCACCCAGCTTTTATGCGAGCAGGTCATCGGTCGGGCGCTGCGCCGCCAGTCCTATGACCTCAATGAAGAAGGCCTCTTTAACGTCGAATATGCGGACGTACTGGGGATACCGTTCGATTTTACGGCCAAGCCGGTTGTTGCGCCCCCGCAGCCACCTCGCGAGACCATCCACGTCAAAGCCGTGCGTCCCGACCGTGACCACCTCGAAATCCGGTTCCCGCGCGTCGCGGGCTACCGGGTTGAATTACCCGAGGAGCGGCTCACTGCGGAATTCAATGATGACTCAATTCTTGAGCTGACCCCCGACCTCGTCGGCCCCTCTGTTACCCGTAACGAAGGTATTATCGGTGAGGGCGTTGACCTTACCCTGGTCCATACGGGTGACCTGCGCCGTTCCACTCTTCTTTTTCACCTTACCCAACGACTGCTTTACACCAAGTGGCGGGACCCCGGCGAACCGCCTAAGCTTCACCTGTTCGGTCAACTGAAGCGAATTACTAAACAGTGGCTCGACAACTACTTGGTCTGCAAGGGCGGTACCTTTCCGGCCCAACTGATGTACCTGACACTGTCCGATATGGCTTGCGAACGCATCAACGCGGGTATCAATCTTTCCCTCGTGGGCAAACGGCCCATTAAGGCGGTGCTCGACCCTTACAACCCCACCGGTTCCACCAACCATGTGAACTTCAACACGTCGAAAAGAAGTCGGTGGGAGACCAACGCGCGCCGCTGTCATGTCAACTGGGTCATCCTTGACAGCGACTGGGAGGCCGAGTTCTGCCGCGTGGCCGAGTCTCACCCGCGGGTCAGGGCCTACGTCAAGAATCACAACCTCGGCCTGGAAGTGCCGTACCGCTACGGCTCGGAGTCGCGAAAGTACATCCCCGACTTTATCGTCCTCGTTGACGACGGTCACGGAAAGGACGACCCGCTCCATCTGGTTGTCGAGATTAAGGGCTACCGGCGTGAGGACGCCAAAACAAAAAAGGCCGCTATGGATACCTACTGGATACCCGGCGTGAACAACCTCGGCAGCTATGGCCGCTGGGCGTTCGCTGAATTCACGGATGTTTACCGGATCGAGGCAGATTTTGAGGCCAAGGTGGAAGCCGAGTTCAATAAAATGATCGATTCTGTTACCGCCCAGCCGGCGGTGAAGGGAAGTTAATCATATGGCCAAAAACACAACGGGAAAGGCCGTCGAAACCCTCAAGCACGACGAGGCCAAGCGTAAAAACATCCCCACGGCAGAGTACCAGTCGGTGATGCGGCAGGAAGAGCAAAGCCCCATCCGCGTCGCCTACGAGCGCCGCAACCGTGACCTCGACCCCCAGCTTGTCTGGCGTGGTAAGGACGAGCAGGACTGGTCGGACTTGATCGTCCAGGCGCCGCCGCTGTACATCCAGGAAAAGATCCATCCCAAAGTGCTGATAGACGATCTTGTCCGTCGTACCAAAGCCGATGAGAAGGCAAAAGATCAACAGCTCGACCTCTTCGCCGATTTCAACGGCCTGCCGGACGACAACGCCAAAACCGAGTTCTACCAGCACGACGCCAACTGGAGCAATCGCATGATCCTGGGTGATAGCCTGCAGGTGATGGCTTCACTCGCCGAGCGCGAAGGGCTGCGCGGCAAGGTCCAGTGCATCTACATCGATCCACCCTACGGCATCAAGTTCAATTCCAACTTCCAGTGGTCGACGACGAGTAGAGATGTAAAGGACGGCAATGTCGAGCACATCACCCGCGAGCCGGAGCAGGTGAAGGCCTATCGGGATACCTGGCGGGACGGGATACACTCCTATCTGACCTATCTTCGGGATCGGTTAACCGTGGCGAGGGACTTGTTGGCGGATTCAGGGTCGATCTTCGTGCAGATTGGCGATGAGAATGTCCACCGGGTACGGGCGTTGATGGACGAAATCTTTGGCGAAGACAACTTTGTTGTATTGATCGCGGTACAAAAAACGGGCAGTCAGACCGGAAACTATCTGCAGTCAAACGTCGATTACGTTATTTGGTTCAGAAAGTCAGACAAGTTGAAGTATCGTCCTCTGTTTCTTCCGCGAGAATTTAGTGGAAAAGGAGGGCACGGTTATACAAATTATCAAGTTGAACCCGGATTCGATGTGCAGCTTGATAGCGTTGCTGAAAAAATTAGCTCAGGGGAGCTTTCTCGCGAATGGGTTTGGCGGTCGTACCCGTTGACGTCGGATGGCTTTCGTGAAACTACAACAGTTGACTTCAAATTTCACGGTAAGACGTTTCATCCTGGAAACAGCCGTCACTGGGGTGTTGTTGTAGAAGGGCTTGAACGAGTCGGAAAGGCTGGACGTCTAATCACAGACGCGCGTCAAGTTCATTTGAAAAGGTTTTTCGGTGATTCAACATCAATCCCGCTTGGTTCTTTCTGGGCCGATGTCGGCGGGGCCAGTGGAGCGATTTATGTAGTTCAAACAAACACGCGAGTCATCCAACGCTGTATCCTCATGGCCACTGATCCCGGTGACCTGGTTCTTGATCCCACCTGTGGCTCCGGTACAACCGCTTACGTTTCCGAGCAGTGGGGCCGCCGCTGGATCACCATCGACACCTCCCGCGTTGCGCTCGCCTTAGCTCGTGCCCGGATCATGGGTGCGCGCTACCCGTACTACATACTCGCCGACAGTCGAGACGGCCAGCTCAAGGAGGCAGAGGTCACGCGTACCGCGCCGTCCGAGGCCCCAACCCGCGGCGACATCCGCCAGGGCTTTGTTTACGAGCGCGTGCCGCACATCACGCTCAAATCCATCGCCAACAACGCCGAGATCGACGTCATTTGGGAGCGTTACGAGCAAACACTCGCACCGCTCCGTGACCAGTTATCAGTGGCCTGTGGTCAGAAAAGAACCCTGGAAGAATGGGAGATTCCGCGAGAGCGGCCTTCCAACTGGCCACAAGCCACAGAGTCACTGATCACTGCTTTCTGGAGCGCAAGGATCGCCCGGCAGAAAGAGATTGACGCCTCCATCGCCGCTAAGGCCGAATTCGAGTACCTCTACGACAAGCCGTACGAGGACAAGAAGAAGGTTCGCGTGGCCGGTCCGTTCACTGTCGAGAGCCTGTCACCGCACCGCGTGCTGCCGGTAGATGAGAATGACGAACTGATCAGCGGCGTCGCGGAATTAGGAAAAGGCTACGGCAAAGAGCGGGACTTCGCCCAGATGATTTTGGAAAACCTTAAAACCGCCGGTGTGCAGCAGGCCCATAAGCAGGACAAAATCAATTTTTCCTCCATCTCGCCCTGGCCGGGAGAAATGATCTGTGCCGAAGGACGCTACATCGAGGGCGACGTGGAATCAGGGAACGAGAAACGTGCTGCCGTCTTCATCGGTCCGGAGTTCGGCACCGTATCGCGTCCCGATCTCGTCGCCGCCGCCCGTGAGGCAGGCGACGCGAACTTCGATGTGCTAATCGCCTGTGCCTTCAGCTATGACGCCCACTCCGCCGATTTCAATAAACTCGGCCGGATACCGGTGCTCAAGGCCCGGATGAACGCCGACCTGCACATGGCCGAAGACCTGAAAAACACCGGCAAGGGTAACCTGTTTGTCATCTTCGGCGAACCGGATATAACAGTGGTTAGTGGCCAGTGGTTAGTGACCAGTGGGGGGAGGCTGATTGCAAATTATGAGCACGTTAAAGAGCTATCAGGACTTGGAAGTTTGGAGGAAATCAATCGAGCTGGCCGAAATGGTTTATCGGCTCTCCGCCCACTTTCCCAAGGAGGAAAAGTTCGGCCTGACCAGTCAGATCAGGAGAGCAGCGATCTCCGTGTCGGCGGACATCGCGGAGGGAGCGGAACGCACGGGGACGGGGGAGTTCCTTCAGTTTCTGGGGATAGCCGGCGGTTCTCTGGCGGAGACGGAAACCTTTCTGATTCTGGCGGAGAGACTGGGTATGGTGACGAAGGATCAGACCAGCCAGCTGCAGGCACAGGCGGCAGAGGTTGGTCGGATGATCAACGGGCTCAAGCGATCGCTGCGCTCAAAAACCTGAGCGATGCAGATTTTCCTCTTTCACTGACCACTGACCACAAGGCACAGGTCACTATCCATGGTGTCGATGTCTTCCATCCGCAAACCGGCGAGGTCCGCAGCGACGGGGCCGAGGGAATTGCCTGCTGGTTCATCGACACTGACTACAACGAGGAGAGTTTCTTCGTGCGCCATGCCTATTTCCTTGGCGCAAACGACCCCTATAAGGCGCTCAAGACAACACTGAAGGCCGAAATTAACGCCGAGGCATGGGAAACTTTGCACAGCGACACTTCCCGTCCGTTCGATAAACCCAAAAGCGGCCGCATCGCCGTCAAGGTAATCAATCACCTCGGCGACGAGGTAATGAAGGTATTTCGGGTAAAGGGATAGGTGTAAAATGAGTGAGGAAATGAAAGGTAAAAACATCCTAAAAAGTCGGGATGACCCTCAGCCTGTACTTTTTGAAGCAGTGGGAGAGGACAAATTCAAGCTTTGCTCAGAATCACAGTGCTCCTGGGTTAAGCATGAAGAGGAATTTGGTCCGGGCAGACTGAGGTCTCGTATTGAACCCTGGCTTACTGCATTGTTTCAATCAGAGCATCATTCGCTACTCATTGGTTCTGGCATAACGCATTCCGTTCACTTTATGGCCAAGGCCGATAGCCTTCCAGGCATGGCGAAGGTAGATTTCAGCGTTTTCGATATGCAGATAAACGAAGCTGCTATCTCAACGGCAAAGAGTGCCGGTAGAAGTAATGCTAATATCGAAGACCAAATTCGCGTAGCCAATGAACTTCTTATAGGACTCAACCATTATTGTCCATCATCAGCCACATTCGATGGTTCTGAAGAACTTAAGGAACAAATCAGCAGACTTAGAGAAGATATAGAAAAAGCATTAAGTGACTTTTCAGCATCAATTCTTAAAGGGGAAAATAATATTGCCTCAGCCTCTGAATCAGCAAGAGAAAAGGCATTCGGTTATCTGGTTAACTTCCTAATGAGTTTTGCCAGTCGCTCAGGAACACGAGATAGGCTCCAGATATTTACAACTAATTACGATCGTTTGATTGAAGCCGGTGCTGAATTGGCTGGATTGCATTTGATAGATCGTTTCGTTGGTGCCCTCACTCCGATTTTTCGCTCATCACGTTTGAACATAGACATGCATTATAATCCGCCGGGTATTCGTGGAGAGCCGCGTTATCTGGAAGGTGTTGCTCGTTTCACCAAGCTTCATGGTTCGGTAGATTGGGTGTATGCTGATCGTGATATTCGTCGTTTAGGGATACCGTTTGGTGCTGATTCCGTCGATCCGTATCTCCAAGCACCCGGACTATCAGGTGTGACAGCAGGTAGTCTGATGATATACCCGAACTCCGCTAAGGACCGGGAAACATCTGCTTATCCCTATGTGGAACTGTTTCGTGATTTCGCTGCGGCGGTATGCCGTCCGAATAATACGTTAGTTACTTACGGATACAGTTTTGGAGATGAGCACATCAACAGGGTCATTGAAGACATGCTTACCATCCCGTCCACTCATTTGGTTATTATTGCGTATGACGATCCGATGGAACGGATTATGAAGACCTATAAAAAGACTGCGCGGTCGGCTCAGACGACGTTATTAATAGGGAACCATCTTGGCGCTTTGGATAATCTGGTGAATCACTACTTGCCTAAACCGGCGATTGACCGCACTACTTTCCGAATGGCTGAATTATTGAAAGCCCGCCTTGGGACGGAGCATAACGAGAAAAGTAATGAAGATGAAGGGCATGAGGTAAGTAACAAATGAGTCAAAGTCCACTTGAATACGCCGAATCGCTGTGCATTGGAACGGTAGAATTCGTTTCACCTGGTGAGATCAAAGTTTTGCTGGACATCGAAGCTCCGGACTCGATTGCACTGAACACCGGAACACCACGCCCATTTCCGCGAGTCAACAGTTATGTGCTTATACCAAGTGATGAGGGCTATATGGTCGGTCAAGTTGAATGGCTGACTATTGAGCGTTCCACTTATCCCAAACGACGCGGAATGCAGGATTTTGGTTTGGTGGATTTGCCGTATCCATTGCGGAAAATGAGCCTAAATCCGCTAGGCACACTTCGAAAAACGATAGATTTCGATATGAAAGAGTATTATCAATTCAGACGCGGTGCTGATGTATTGCCGTCCGTTGGCGACAATGTCCTACTTCCCACGCAGCAACAGCTTCGCTCCATAGTGGAATCCGGAGAAAATCGAAGAGTCAAGATCGGTACCAGTCCACTTGCCGGAAATGCAGATGTTCGTGTTGACCCTGATCGGCTGTTTGGACGACATCTTGCCGTGCTTGGTAATACTGGAAGCGGCAAATCGTGCTCGGTTGCAGGTCTGATCCGATGGTCGTTGGAGGCGGCACAACAATATGTAAATATACCTAATGCCAGGTTCATTATATTGGATCCGAATGGTGAATACAAAAGAGCTTATGGTAAAGAAATTAATGCACTCAAACCACGACTTTTCATGGTGGAACCCAATGACGGCGAAAATCCGCTCCAGGTACCGCTTTGGTTCTGGAACAGTGCGGAGTGGAGTTCCTTTACGCAGGCTAGCGGAAAGACTCAACGACCAACTCTTATTTACGCACTCCGGGCAGTGCGTGACGGACAAATAGAAATTCCGGAAAACCCGAGCCATGAGATGAGGCGCTTTCTCAGAACGATCATCAGTACAACTCAAATTGAAAGAAATTCAGGATCTCCTTGGGATGTATTTCCAAAACCTAAGAATTTCCTCGAAAAGATTACAAAATGGAAATCTGGGTTGGAAACAAACCATTCCTTCGCTCCGACTGAACAGGTTGCATTAAACAACCTGATAAACAAAATTGATGCCTTAGTTCAAGCTCGTAGTGGACAACATCCTCACTACGACTTCACGCCACAAGAAATTAATGATCTTATTGGATGTATGAGAAATGCCCACACAGCCTTTGGTGGGAGTGATGCTGAATTGCTTCCCGTCGATGCCGATATCCCACGTGAATTTAGTGGGGACTCACTTTTGCGAAGTATAGAAGCAAGTGCGGAGATGCTTAATGTTACCGAATATGTGGAAACCATGTTGATTCGCATAAGGACTATGCTTGCTAACACCCGAATGCAATCTATTATTAACAATGATAGAGGTATTACACTTGACCAGTGGCTGACTGACTATATCGGTGGAAATAAGGCCGAGAATGGATGTTTAACGATTATCGATTTGTCCTTGGTTCCTTCTGAAATTATTCACGTTATAACCGCAGTTATTGCCAGGATGATTTTTGAGGCGTTGCAAAGATACCGAAAGCTTAATGACGAACACAAAGTTCTGCCAACAGTACTGGTAATGGAAGAAGCCCATACCTTTATAAAACGCTATAAAGAAGATGCCGAAAACCTGGATGCCGCTTCTGTCTGTTGCCAGGTGTTTGAGCGAATCGCAAGGGAAGGACGCAAATTCGGATTAGGTCTGTTGTTGTCATCGCAACGGCCATCAGAATTATCCACCAGTGTACTTTCTCAGTGCAATACGTTTCTTATTCATCGGATCAGCAACGATAGGGATCAGGACTTGGTTCATCGGTTTGTTCCTGACAACCTCAAGGGTTTGCTTAGAGAGCTTCCTTTGCTTCCCACGCAGAATGCGATTTTGTTAGGCTGGGCATCTGAACTGCCTGTATTGGTTCGGATGAGAGATCTTCCTAAAGAACAACAACCACAATCAGACGATCCTGATTTTTGGAATGTCTGGACCGGAGAAGAAACGAGAGATGTAGATTGGGAGCAGATTACTGATGACTGGCAGGGAAGAGCGGACATTACTGCAAGGACAGACTCGGATGGTGATGATGCTGCCGAAGAGGATGAGGTTCCCTTCTAAGTGCCCTGCCGAGAGGCGCTGCATTCAGCAGCCGAACTATCTTAAGGGTGGACAGTAAGAAATAATTATAGAAGGATGACATGATGGAATTCCGCATTGCCGATACTTTTACGGACAGCCTTGCCAGGCTGACTGCTGAGGAGCAGAAGGCGGTAAAGACCACAGCCTTTGATTTGCAGTTGAACCCGGCGAACCCGGGCATGCAATTCCATAAGCTTGACCGGGTGAGGGACAAGCATTTCTGGTCGGTACGGGTCAGCAGTGATCTCCGGCTGATCGTTCACAAAACCGAGGCATGTCTTTTGCTGTGCTACGTTGACCACCACGAAGCTGCTTACAACTGGGCGGGACGGCGGAAACTTGAGGCGCACCCGAGGACCGGCGCCGCTCAGTTTGTAGAGGTTCGGGAGATGGTCAGGGAGGTCACCGTTCACAAATACGTGGCTGCGGAACAGCCGGCGGTACTCAAGCCGCCCTTGTTCGCTGACATTTCTGATGATGAACTATTGAACTATGGTGTGCCTGCTGAATGGTTGGACGCGGTGCGCGAAGCCAATGAGGACACCGTGCTGGACTTGGCCGACCATTTGCCGGGGGAGGCCGCCGAGGCACTGCTGGATTTAGCTATCGGAGTTACGCCGCAGGTTACACAGCCAGCTACCACTATCGCCGATCCCTTCGACCATCCCGACGCCCATCGCCGGTTCCGGGTGATGAACAATGTTGCAGAACTGGAACGCGCTTTAGAATATCCATGGGATAAATGGACCGTTTTTCTGCATCCCGCGCAGCATCAGACGGTTGAACGCAATTACGGCGGCCCTGCACGGATTTCGGGTTCGGCAGGCACGGGGAAGACGATCGTCGCCCTGCACCGGGCCGTCTTTCTTGCCCGCAACAACCCCGAAGCCAGGGTATTACTGACCACCTTTTCCGACACCTTGGCGAATACACTTCGAACGAAACTGAAAAGGTTGATCAGCAATGAACCGCGGATTGGCGAACGCGTGGAGGTACATGCTGTAAACACGATCGCCCGGCGGCTTTTTGAACTGAACTTCGGCCGTCCGCACATCGTCCCCCGCGAAACGATTCAACAGCTGTTCGTAGAAGCGGCCCGCGAAGCCGAGGAACAAAATTTCAGCGTGCATTTCTTGATGAAGGAATGGGAGGATGTCGTTGACGCATGGCAGTTGAAGACCTGGGAGGAATACCGCGACGTAATGCGTTTAGGACGCAAGACCCGACTGCCGGAGAAACAGCGTGCAAAACTATGGTCGGTCTTTGATCGTGTCCGGACTGCCCTGAAGGATAGAGAGCTACTCACTTATTCCGATTTATTCAACCGATTGGCGTCTTGTTTCTCGCAAAGTAAGCACTCGCCTTACGGTTTTGTCGTTGTGGACGAAGCTCAGGACGTTAGCGTGGCCCAGTTGCGGTTTCTCGCCACGATTGGGGCCGGACGGCCTGACGGACTCTTTTTTACCGGCGACCTTGGCCAACGCATTTTCCAGCAACCCTTTTCGTGGAAAGCGCTCGGTGTCGACATTCGCGGGCGTTCCAAAACCCTTCGTATCAATTACCGGACATCACACCAGATTAGAATGCAGGCCGACCGTCTGCTGGCGCCCGAAATATCCGATGTTGACGGCAATACGGAAGAGCGGCGCGGCACGATTTCGGTATTCAACGGACCGAAACCGACCATTACGGTTTTAGACACTCCCGAATCCGAAGTCCAAACGGTCAGCCGTTGGCTTGCCGAGCAAATTAATGGGGGCGTGACGCCCCAAGAAATAGGAGTTTTTGTGCGTTCTACGGCTGAAATGAATAGGGCCTGCAGGGCGGTTAAGGAAGCTGGGCTTCCCTTCAAGGTGCTCGACGAAAACATTGAAACGACCAGCGGGCACGTTTCGATCAGCACCATGCACCTTGCCAAGGGCTTAGAGTTCCGCGCCGTAGTCGTAATGGCCTGTGATGACGAGGTCATTCCTCTGCAGGAACGGATCGAAACGGCCGCCGACGAAACGGAACTGGAGGAAGTCTATAACACCGAACGCCACCTGCTTTACGTCGCTTGCACCCGCGCACGGGAACATCTACTGGTGACGAGCGTCGAACCCGCATCAGAGTTCCTTGATGATTTACGGGGGTAAGTTTTCGAAACGCCTGCCTACTCCTATCGAAGAGGATCTTACCTTTAAACTGTCATGGGTCGAGTAGGTTATGCCCTCGCGGGCATAACCCCTCTCAGAACCGTGCTTGCGCTATTTACGCACACGGCTCTTCATAACAGCATTCACTTTAAATAACCAAGCAGTTCCGGTTTTATGTCATAG
>JBFMBL010000003.1:91669-92968 GCA_040755195.1 Bacillota bacterium | reverse complement strand
AGAAAAGCTGCAGAAATGGAAGAAATGTAACCCTAGTTCATTAATCAATCTTTTTATTAGGTGAAATGTCAGCAGCGGGAATCGACGCACCCATTCTGACCGTCGAATACACCATCGAGGTTTAAGAAATACGGCTTGATATCCAATAACGGGCTGCCGTCTACGGCGTCCATGCCGCGGACACGAAGCCGATTTCCTTCCACGGCCAGCAACTCCGCCACGCAAAAAGCAATCGGGTTCGGACGGGACGGCGAGCGGCAGGCAAAAACACCGCGGATTTCCGGGCCGTGCGGTGTTTTTGTCTGTAAGACATCGCGCCGTGAGAGGTGGCCCCAGTAAAGCACGATGAGGTATTTGAAACATCTTATATCCTTAAGGCCCGGCGCAAATTCCGGGAAGACCTCGATCGTCGCCTCCGCTCCCGCCTGACGCCCCTGGCGCGGAGCTTCTTTGGGCGTCTTAAATGAAGAACGGATAACCCCGATTTGTTTGAGTTCCATAAATACCCCCGCAGTCAACACCAACCGGCGCAAGTTCTTGGCTATATGCGATATCTTATTTTCCCGCTCCCGGCTTCTCCTCTTCCGTCCCGAAGATCTTCATCAGCGGTTTTACCAGGTCCAGCGGCAACGGAAAGACGATGGTGCTGGAGTTGTTCGCCGCGATCTCCCGCAGGGTCTGCAAGTAACGGAGCTGGACCGTGACCGGTTCCTTGGCGATAACCCTGGCTGCTTCAGACAGCTTCTCCGAAGCCTGGAGTTCTCCTTCGGCGTGGATTATCTTCGCGCGGCGTTCCCGTTCGGCTTCGGCCTGCGCCGCCATCGCCCGCTGCATCGTCCCCGGCAGCTCTACATCCCGGACCTCGACCAGGCCTACCTTGACGCCCCACGGTTCGGTGCCCTCGTCGATGATTTGCTGCAGGCGCTGGTTGATCGCCTCGCGGTGGGACAAAAGCTCGTCGAGTTCCGACTGCCCCAGGACGCTCCGCAGGGTGGTCTGGGCCAACTGGGACGTGGCGTGAACGGGATCAATTACTTTAATAACGGCGTCCACCGGGTTAATGATCCGGAAGTAGACAACCGCGTTCACCTTGACGGTAACCGTATCGTGGGTGATAACCTCCTGTGTGGGAACCTCCATGGTAACCACCCTCAGGTCGACTTTCCGCATCCGTTCAATGATCGGGATAAGCAGGAAAAGCCCGGGGCCGCGAGCCCCGACACAACGGCCGAGGCGGAAAATCACCCCGCGTTCATACTCCTGGACCACCCGGATCGCGGACGCGAGTATCAACACCGC
>JBFMBL010000003.1:0-91569 GCA_040755195.1 Bacillota bacterium | reverse complement strand
GTTCAATGATCGGGATAAGCAGGAAAAGCCCGGGGCCGCGAGCCCCGACACAACGGCCGAGGCGGAAAATCACCCCGCGTTCATACTCCTGGACCACCCGGATCGCGGACGCGAGTATCAACACCGCTAATATAACAATGGTTACTGTAAAACTGAACATAAAGGCACCTCCTTAGTAAGTTCTGCGTTCTGCGTTCTACGTTCTGCGTTCTGCGTTCTGCGTTCTGCGTTCTGCGTTCTACGTTCTGCGTTCTGCGTTCTGCGTTCTGCGTTCTGCGTTCTACGTTCTACGTTCTGCGTTCTGCGTTCTGCGTTAAAGAAGAATGTTGCAAAACAGATAAACGTTAGAAAAACAACCCAACAGTTTTCAATCATTCCGTTTCAGGCCAACATGGCAACGGATGCATTTGCCCATTCTGACTACTGGCTAGTGGCTACTGAATCTTCGCACTTTAAGGCGCATGCCTTCGTTTTGAACCACTTCCACCCTTTCCCCGGAGTTTATATCCCCTTCCTCGCTTACCGCCCGCCAAATTTCACCCTCCAAGAAAACCTTTCCTTCCGGCCGCAGGTCCGTCCTCGCAACCGCCTCCCGCCCGATCAGCCCTTCCAACCCGGTGAGAACGCGCCTTTTTTGACCTCGGACCACAGCGGTAACAAGCAGCGCCATAAGCCCGGCCAAAGTAACGCTCATCGCCGCTATCAAGCCGATGCTCACGCCGAAGCCCACTTTCCGCATACTGAAAAGAAGAAGTGAACCGAAGATGAACGAAACCACACCTCCTGTACCCAGTATCCCGTGCGTAGGCGCAAAGGCTTCCGCCACAAAGAAGCCGAAGGCAAGGAGGATCAGTATTATCCCTCCCCAGTAAGCGTCCAGGGAACCCATACTGTAAAGGCCGAGTAATAAAGCGATGCCCCCCATAACTCCGGGTATGATAAGCCCGGGGTGATAAATCTCCACCATCAGCCCGGCCATCCCTATGGTCAATAGTATATAGGCGATGTCGGGATTCAACAGTGTACCAAGGAAATCCTCAACACGGTTTGGTTTTATCTCTTCCAGCACGGCTCCGGAAAGCTTAAGCGTTAAGGTACGGCCGTCGGCTAATGTCACCTTTTTCCCTGAGAGTTTCCGGCAAAGCTCCGATGCGTCATTTGCCACAAAGTCAATCAGTTTTAGTTTGACGGCCTCGGTCGCCGAGAAGGAACGGCTCTTGCTTACCATCGCCTCCGCCATCCTGGCATCGCGCCCCCGGAGTTCGGCCAGGGAGCGCATCCAGGCAGACGCGTCGGCCGCTATCTTCTCCGCCGGCACACTGTCTTCCTGCTGCTGCCCCATTGTTACGGGATGAGCCGCGCCGATGCGTGTCCCGGGCGCCATAACAGCGACATGCGCCCCCATGGTGATGAAAGCCCCGGCCGAAGCCGCCCAACCCCCGGAGGTACTTACGTAAACTACAACCGGTGTTTTCGCGTTAACGATCCGGGTTACTATTTCCTGGGTGACGTTATACAACCCTCCCGGCGTATTAAGCTTTATCAGGCAGACCGCCCCTTCCTTTTCCGCCTGTTCCAGCCCGCGCGACAGGTAATGCGAAACCACGGGGACTATCGGCCCGTTGACCTCCAGGACCACCACCCGCTGCCGTCCGTCTTCAGCGGGAACCGGTGCCGCATAAGCACCCGGCACCGCATCCATAATTCCCGCGGTAAGAAGCAGGAAGAAACCTGCCGCAAAACACCCCTGGAAAAACAGCGCGCCTATCCGTCGCATCCAATCCCTCCCTATCGAAAATAGGAGTTCATTCGTGGGGCGCGACGATAAGCTGCGTATAGCTGCGATTTTAGAGGTTAGAGGCCGGAAGTTGGAGGTTAGATTAATTGAAGGAATTCGCTACAGCGAATTCCCACTTCTGTTCCGACTTCCAACCTCCTGCATCCAACTTCTAAAATGGCCCGTCCCTAACAGGCTTTCGTGCTCTACTTGCTTCTCCCCGCGCTCCGTTTATGTCACTCTTCTGCATCTAAGAAACCAGCTTACGGGTCGCCCCATTTTTCTTTTTATTTGTGCCGCAACATAAGGTTTCTCGCATTCACTCCCTTTTTCCTTCCGGAAAAAGTCCCTTCGGGGAGGAACAAATAACAAAAAAGCGAAAAATAGAGGGTATAAGTGTTACATTTTCTCGTTTGTCAACATAAGGAGGTAAACTCGCGTGAGTCCGACGAAAGAAGCTATGCGGCAAATCCTTATTACCGCCGGCGGTGTCGCGATAGAAGCGGATTTGAATGTATCGGCCACAGCCGACGCAGTTTGGGAAGCGCTTCCGATCACCGGCAAGGTTGATACCTGGGGTGATGAAATCTATTTTTACGTATCCCTTAAAATGCCTGAAGAAAACCCGCAGGCCGTGGTTGAAGAGGGGGACGTAGGTTACTGGCCGGTAGGCCCGGCGCTCTGCCTCTTCTTCGGCCCCACACCGGCGAGCAGGGGAAGTGAAATCCGCCCGGCAAGCCCGGTAAACATAATCGGGCGGGTCCGCGGCGACGCGCAGGTTTTAAAACAGGCAGCGGACGGCGAAACCATAAAGCTAACGCGGCGGGAGTAACGGTTTGCGGTTTGCGAATTGTTGAACGAATTCCTTACAGCATCTCTACTTTAGCGGTATGCTCTGTTTCCGCCTCTTCATCCACTTCCAGCGGCGGAGGCGTCGGGCAGACACGCGAGTCCGTCAATTGCCCGGCGGTGGTAAAAGCTATACTGCGAAGGTGTTCGCTGATTTTTAAGTAGGCGTTCAAAAGCTCCAGGTGCAGCCTGCTCGACAGTTCCGATTCTTTTATCCCTTCCCGCAGGCGATAGATGTGGGTGCTCCGCAAACCCCGTTCCAATTGCGATATCTTGGGATGCAGGTTTATCGCCTGTTCGGCAAGGCAATAATCCGCTTTTACCAGGGCCTTGTGCGTCTGCCGCATCATCAGGCAGACTTCCTGGTACATGAGAACCAGGTCTTCCCAGCCGGTCGGCGAAAAAGTGATGTTTTCCTGAATCTTATGCCGCAAGAGCAGCGCGACGTTCTTGCTCATAATGTCGCTTATCAGCTCGAGATCGTTCAAAACCTGGACCAAACCCATACCCTTTTCGAATTCCTCCCGGTGCAACGGCCGCCTCAGGAGCAGGGTCAAGTATGTTGTCGCCTTGCTGAAAAGGGCATTGATTATTTTTTCCGTGTGCATAATCCGCTCGATTATATCATGCTGCCCGGTGCGCAGCACCCGGTCGACATCGCGAAACATCCGCAGCACTTCGGCGGATAAGCGCACAACCTCCTTATACGCCAGGCCCAGGGCTATAGAAGGCGTATCTAAAAGCGCTTCATTAAGGTATTTCGCCTCAAACTCCGGTATCTTCCTGTCTGGAAGAAACCGTTCCAGAACAACCGCGCCGAGGTTGCGGAAAGGCAGAAAGCTCAGGGCGATCACGATATTGAAAAGAGTGTGCGCGTTTGCCACCTGAAAACTCGGCGAACTTGTGATGCCGCTCAACCAGTTGACGAAGGGCACCGCAAAAGGAAACACGAGGCAGGTGCCGCCAAGCTTTGCGCAAAAATGGGCTGAAGCGACGCGCTGGGCCTCACGCTGCGATCCCAAGCTGGACAGAAGGGCGGTAAAGGATGTGCCGACGTTGGCGCCAAGGATAAAATAGAGCGCCGATAAGGTGTCGATCAGGCCCTGCGTCGCCAGCATGATAATTACGCCGAGTGATGCCGCACTGCTGTGAATCAGGAAGGTAAAGAAGGCGGCAACCAGGATTGCCAGGAGCGGATTGTGGCATACTTGCAGCAGAGATTCTTTGAACACGGGAGAGTCGCGCAAAGGCACCATGGCGTCGGCCATTATTTTCAGACCGAGAAACAGCAGCCCGAATCCGATGATCGCCTGGCCGATCCGCCGGTAACGGTCTCTCTTGGCAAAGAAAACGATACTCGCGCCTACCCCTACAATCGGCAGCGCGATCTCAGTCACTTTCAAGGCGATAAGCTGAGCGGTTACGGTTGTGCCGATGTCGGCGCCCAGGATGACCGGCAGGCATTGACGCAAGGTTATTACACCGGCGCTGGCCAGTCCCACCAGGACAACCGTGGTTGCCGTGCTGCTCTGAAAAAGGACCGTTATCATCGCACCGACAAAAAGACCCCAGAAGGGTCTGTTCGTCACTGCTCCCAGAATACGCCGGAGCTTATGTCCTGCAATCTTCTGGAGCCCCTCGCTCATGACGCTGATGCCATATAAAAGGAGCCCCATACCGCCAAACAACATCAGAACCATCATCAGCATTGACGGGTTATGCATCTAAATTGCCACTCCTATTGCACCGGTCCCACATCCATACTATCTTATTATTCGACAGCACAACCATAAAGTTTGATAAGCCACTTAAAATTTCCTTTTCTGTTCTTTTACATCCAGCTTTATGTGCAGTTCGGCAAGCTGCCGGTTCGTTGCCGGAGCCGGCGCCTGCGTCATCGGATCGTGGGCGCTCTGGGTTTTAGGGAACGGAATAACGTCCCGGATGGTGTCCCTGCCGAGCAAAAGCATCAGCAAACGGTCAAAACCGAAAGCGATTCCGCCGTGTGGCGGCGCGCCGTATTCAAAAGCTTCGAGCAAGAAACCGAACTTTTCTTCTGCTTCCTGAGGACTCATCCCTATAGCCCGAAAAATCCGCTCCTGAACATCCCGACGGTGAATGCGGACGCTTCCCCCGCCGAGTTCCACCCCGTTTAAAACCAAGTCGTACGCCTTCGCCCGCACCCGCGCCGGCTCGGTTTCCAGGTAAGGCAGATCTTCGTCAAGCGGCGCGGTGAAGGGGTGGTGCACCGCGACATAGCGCTGCTCAGCATCATCGTATTCCAGAAGCGGAAAATCGACCACCCAGGTAAAAGCAAACCCCGATGGAATCAATCTCATCTGCTCGGCGACTCGGGTGCGGATGGCGCCGAGGCTCCGCTCTACCACCGGCTGCCGGTCGGCAACAAAAAGCAAAAGGTCTCCGGATGTCGCATTGAAACGTGAAATCATGGCGTCTATTTCTTGGGTTTTGAAAAACTTGAGAATCGGTGATTTCGGACCTTCGGGTGTAATTTGTATATAGGCCAGACCCTTGGCGCCGAAGGCAGCCGCGTACCGGGTGAGTTCGTCAAGCTCCCGCCGTGTGAAACCGGCTGCCCCGGGTACGGCGATGCCCTTAACCATACCTCCGGATTCCACCACCTGCGCAAAAACCTTAAATTCCGAAGCGGCCGCGATATCGGAAACATCGGTCAGCCTGATGCCGTATCGGATATCAGGCTTGTCGGTGCCGTAAAGCGACATCGCTTCGGCATAAGTCAGACGGGGTATAGGAAGAGGCACCTCGACACCCGCAACCTCCCGGCAAACCGAGGCTATGAGTCCTTCACTCAGACGGAGAACATCCTCCACATCCACAAAAGACATCTCGATATCGATCTGGGTAAACTCCGGTTGCCGGTCGGCCCGAAGATCCTCGTCCCGGAAGCAGCGCACTATCTGAAAGTACCGTTCAGCCCCGGCTACCATCAGGATCTGCTTGAACAGTTGCGGCGATTGCGGCAAGGCATAAAAACGGCCGGGGTTGACCCTGCTGGGAACGAGATAATCCCGGGCCCCTTCGGGGGTGCTTTTTGTAAGCATTGGTGTTTCGATTTCCCAAAAGCCGCGTGAATCAAGGAAGTCTCGGGCCGTTTTAGCCGCCCGGTGCCTTTTTTCAAGGGCATTACGCATTTCCGGCCGCCTCAAATCCAGGTAGCGGTAACGCAACCGGAGGTCCTCCTCGACATTGACCTCCTCTTCAATGTAGAAAGGCGGGGTCTTCGCACGGTTAAGAATGGTGCAGGAAGTCGCGTAAACCTCGATTTCGCCAGTCTCCAGCCTCGGGTTTTCCGTACCCGCCGGCCGCCTCCGCACCTCGCCTTCCACCTGCAATACGTATTCTCCCCGGACCGTTTCCGCAACCTTAAAGGTTTCTCCGCTCGCATCGGGGCTGAAGACAACCTGCACAACACCATCGCGATCCCGCAGGTCCACAAAAATAAGACCACCGTGATCCCTCCGGCTCTGGACCCAACCGCACAGAATCACGTTTTGCCCTGTCTCTTTTTCCCGGAGCGCGCCGCACAAATGCGTGCGGTACGTTGTTTCTTTCATCAATCAATCCTCCCGTGCGCCGCCCGACAAACCAAAAAACAATTCTTGTTTTTAACGGCTTTCAGTCTCCGTTCCTGAGGTTAAACATCAACAGGCGGTTAATTCATTTTTAAGTATTTAGTGAACCGCGTAGGGCGCGGTGATAAGCGGCGCATAGCTGCGTCAGCCGGGCGGAGCCGAATCCTCACGTACAACCGGGTACGCTCCGGTTCGTCTCTGCCCGCCTTCCTTGCTCTGCTTGCTTCTCATCGCGTTCCGTGAATGCAGCATCTGTGCTTCGACGTCTTAACATTCGCGATGCTTTTGTTCATTAGACAGCAACCTGAATGAATACGTGGCTTACTGAACATTTACATACATTTCGTAATTATAAAGTCTTCTACAGAGCTAATGTAGAGCTGATGTCAGTTTGCACCGTGGTTTTTCAGCCATGGAACCAGTTCCTCTATGTCGACCTCAACCTGTTCCCCGGTGTCCATTGACCGCAGGGCTACCTTTCCTCGGGTCAGCTCTGTTTCACCG
The DNA here is from genome assembly GCA_040755195.1 of Bacillota bacterium. Lineage (GTDB taxonomy): Bacteria > Bacillota > Desulfotomaculia > Desulfotomaculales > Ammonificaceae > SURF-55. The sequence goes on along the minus strand of JBFMBL010000003.1, from coordinate 84,825 downwards.
GCGATTACCACCCATTTTGCACCGCGTTTGTGCGCCTGTTTCAACTGCGCCTTGAGTCCCCGGTGGGCATAGTCCCAATCCGCCGGAAAGCCGGCATCCCGCAAGGTTTGGAGAATTCCCGGCGCAACACGCATCGCACCCTCCCCGGCCGTGGCAACGAAGACTCCCCGCGGCTCCTCCACGGGCAAGGTTAAGCCCTGCTGATCGAGTGCAAGGAGGGTGCGCTCTATACCGACGGCGAACCCGACCCCCGGTGTCGGCGGCCCGCCGCAAGTCGCCACCAGGTTGTTGTACCGGCCGCCTGCGCCGACGGCGTTCTGGGCGCCGATACCCGCAAGTGAAACCTCGAAGGAGGTTCCGGTGTAATAATCAAGACCGCGCACCAGGCGCGGGTTTATAGTATACGTGATGCCGAGAGCTTCAAGCTCCTCCCTTACCGCCGCAAAATGCTCCCGGCAACCGGGACAAAGGAAATCCAAAGGAACAGGCGCTTGACCGGCAAGCTCCCTGCACCCCTCTTCCTTGCAATCAAGCAGCCGCAAAGGATTGCGCTCCACTCGCCCCTTGCAGTCTTTACACAGCATCTCTATTACTGTTTTGAAATGCGTCCTGAGGGCGTGAACCAGCTCCTGGCGGCACTCAGGGCAACCGACGCTGTTAATCTCGAGTAAAAGGCCATTGAGCCCTATTCTTTTAAAAAAATTTATCAGCAGAGCGACAACCTCGGCGTCAACGGCAGGCTCATTGGAACCAAAAACCTCCGCGCCGAACTGGTGAAACTGCCGGAAGCGCCCCGCCTGCGGCCGGTCGTACCGGAACATCGGGCCGATATAGTACAGCTTTACCGGCTGCGGCCGGTTGGACAGGTTGTTTTCAATAAAAGACCGCACAACCGCCGCCGTTCCTTCCGGTCTTAACGAAAGGCTCCTCCCGCGCCGGTCCAAAAAGGTGTACATCTCCTTGGCCACGATATCGGTTTCCTCTCCCACCCCGCGCTGGAAGAGTTCGGTGAATTCAAAAATGGGTGTCCTAATCTCCTGGTAGCCGTAAACGCAGGTGATTTCACGAATGATACTCTCAAGCCGCTGCCAGCGCTCCACCTCTCCGGGTAGAATATCAGTTACACCCCGGGGTTTTTTAATCAACATGCCTTAAGACCTCCACCGACAAAAAGCATCGCCCCAAAGTAACTATTCAGGCATGTATTTCAGGTCCGAATTCAGAAGTCAGCAGCCAGTTTTATTCAGACTACTGAATACTGTCCAGCACTCAAACCGGTATTCGCCAAGATGCCGTTTGGCAGTATCTTTACCTATCGAAAAAACGTTGTCCTATATATAAGAGTTGAGTGCTGGATGAATTCTAACCCTGAAGATACGCCTTAAAAATCATAAAACCCGCACTCATTCGCACGGGCCGTATCATTAACACTCTACTCTTTGCCCGTTTTTATCCAGCGTTATTCTACCACAGGCCGTCAAACGGCGCAATAAAGGACGCCCTTTTAAGCGCCGTAACTGTTCGGCCTGCAACGACGGAACGCGGCGATTTGAGAGGTGAGATGTTAGATGTTGGATGTGAGATGCTTGTTGAAATTCGCGCAGCGAATTTCTTCGAGAATCCCACTTCCAACCTCACACTTCTCACTTCCCAATAGAAGGTTCTTTTCCCTATCAACCCGACATAAGAATGTTATCGGGAGGTGTAATATAATGCCCCTTAATGTAGACGAAAACCCAAAAGGATTAAGTCTAACGGCCATTGGACGCGGCACCCTCGCCGGCGCCATGGCGTCTTTTGGCGCCACCATCCTGGTGGCTTGTCTTTTCTACTTTACCAGCATCTCCGAAGCCCTTCTTCCTTACTTTGTTTCCTTTATTCTCTTTCTGAGTGGGGCACTTGGCGGCAGCCTCGCCTCAAAATACGCCGGCGGTAAAGCGCTGGTACACGGAACCGCTGTTGGGGTTGCACTCTTCCTGATTTTATGGCTTGCCGCCGTCACCGTTGTTCCCGGTCCGGTCACAACCGGTATGCTCCTGCAAAAGCTGTTCCTTCTGGCCACCGGCGGCGCCGTTGGCGGTTTTATCGGTGTGGCTCTGTTTCTGTAACATTACGAGTCACGAGTGGCAGGTAAGTTCTCAGTTCTCAGTTCTCAGTCCTCAGTCCTCAGTCCCCAGTCCCCAGTCCTCAGTCCAGGAGACAAAATAGTCCGGAGTCGCAAGTCCCAAGTCAGGACTAACGTCTCCCGTCTCCTGTCTCCCGTCTCCTGTCCCCTGTCTCCCGTCTCCCGTCTCCTGTCCCCTGTCCCCCGTCTCCTGTCTCCCGTCTCCTGCCTTCTGACTCCTGACTCCGGACTCCGGACTCCGGACTCCGGACGTCGGACGCCGGACGCCGGACGTTGAACCTCGGACGCCGGACTTAAGACAGCCGCTGGATTTCATCCGGGAAGTTGGTCAGCCGCTGCACACCGCTTTCCGTAACCAGTACCGTATTCTCAATCCCTACGGCCCCTTCTCCGGGGAAAACGAACTTCGGCTCTATAGCAAAAACCATTCCGGCAACAAGTGGTTTCTCAACCCCGGGAGCGATCACCGGCAATTCGTTGAGTTCCAATCCTACACCGTGGCCGATAAACCTCGCCGGCTGCCGCCATCCCTGAAAGTATTCGCCCAGGCCCGCCTGCCGTGCCAGACGTGACGCAAGTTCATACAACTCGGCAGGCACGGCTCCGGGCCTTACGGCCGCCAGCACTGCCGACTGGATCTCCAGCGCCGCCGCGTGGGCTTTTTCAAGTCGTTCACCCAGTCTTCCGAACACGAACACCCGGGTGGCGTCGGTGATATAGCTGCGGTACGCCGCCCCATAATCGACATAGACCGGTTCGCCTTCCTTCAGCAGTCTTCGTCCCGAGCCGAAAGCGAAGGTCGGGTCGAGCCCCGGGCCGGAAACAGGACCGTCAAAGTATGAAGGCTCCGCTGCGTTCGGACCTGTTAAAAAATGCCCCATGAAAAAGTCGGGGTTCATCCCCCGGAAGCGTACAAGTCCCTGGTGCCCCAACCGGCGCGCTTCACCTTCAAACAATCCCGCCATCTCGATTTCCGTCTTACCTACAGCCGCGATGCGCGGCACGCAGCCAAGCATCTCGTCCAGCAGGCGGCCGCTGGCACGCAGGATTTCAATCTCGATCTCTGATTTAACCGACCTCTGTTCACGAATGAAAGGGGAAACATCTTTAAAGCGCGCCGCCGGAAACACCTTCTGGTACTGGAGATAAACGCCGACCGGCAACACATCGAACTCAAGGCCCACAACTTCGGGAAGACGCAAATCATGTTCCTCGATAATCCGGGGAATCTCGCGGTAACTCCTGAGAGGCACGACACAATCAACCGCGGCGTCAGCCTTTGCCCGTTCGAAGTCCTTGCGCACCATAAAAACAGGCCTTCCCTGGGAAGGGATGTAAAGGTGGCCGCTCTGATAAGTTCCGGAATAATAGACGATGTCCGCACTCTGCACAATGAGGGCGCCCGCTATTCCTTCATCCGCCAAACGCTTTTGAAGAACTTGAACCCTGCCGGTGACCTCTTCCCCAAAAACCCTTTCCATTACCTGCTCCTTTCTTTGCCGGGGTACTTTCTTTCAATATCTGCAAAACAATTTCCTGAAAGTTTTTGGCCAGTATGAATGATATTATAAAAAATTTTACTGAAAAGTAAATGTTGCATTATCACTGGAAGGAAAAAAGCAGATTTGGGCGAAATATTCTATAATTCGACAATTATTTTAGGAGGGGTCCGGTTTGGCGATCGGCACAATAACGGAGTCTACCGGAATGGCCTGGGTCAAAGATGGGAAGGTCTATGTTCGCAACCCGCAGGGTGACGCCCCTCCGGCCACTATCACCCCTGGAGAAGGAGTTCTGCTCACGGTCAACGGCGAAGAAAAGAAAGGACCGACTCCTGTACGCGAAGAGGATGTGATAGTGGCAAAAACAATAGAGAAAGAGGAACCTGGCCGCATCGTGGTCATGGTCGCCCCCAACAAGTTCAAGGCCTTTCTCGATGTGCGTCTGACCAGGCGCGTAATATATAAACTTATCGATACCGAGCCTGAAGTTAACCTTTCTCTCGATACCGTATCCAAAACTCTGGACGTAATGCCGCTCGATCAGGAGGCGGTTCGCAACCTCCTTAAGGAAAGCCATGTAACATACGGAATCAAAGAAGATACACTGGCAACGCTTTATGATAAGCCTGAGGCCGGGAGACACCTTATAGCGGAAGGCATTGTCGCCGAACCGGGAACAAACGAAAAAATCGACGTCCGTTTCGTACAAGGCGCAGAGGGAAAACCGGCCATCTCGGAAAACGGGACGGTTGACTACCGTGACCTGCAGCGGTTTATTTCCGTCGAACCCGGGGACATCCTCGCAGTTAAACTTCCGGGAATATCAGGCAAACCCGGTTACCGGGTAAACGGCGAAGAAGTGCCGCCCTCTCCGCCGAAACCCGTAGAACTGATAGCCGGCCCCGGAGCCTCCCTCTCGGACAGAGGGATGTTCGTAACTGCGACCATCAGCGGTCTTCCGACAATAAGACAATCCGGCAGCCGTTACACCGTTTCGGTGGAACCGCTCCTTGTCATAAAGGGAAACGTCGATCTGGAAACCGGAAACGTCAGTTTTCGCGGCAGTGTACGTGTTAAGGGCAACGTCATCGAAGCGATGAAGGTTGACGCCACAGGCGATGTCGTGGTAGAAGGCGACGTTTCGGGCGCCACGATCGAAGCCCAGGGCAGCGTCACCGCCCGGAGCATCATCGCCAGCACGGTACATGCCGGCGGCCAGACCATCTATTACGAAAAGCTTAAGAAAGTTACCACAGATTTGTTGCAACACCTGTCGCAGGCGCTAAAAGGGATAGCGTTTATGCTGGAACACGCCGCCGCGAGAAACCAGACGCTTTCTCCCGGAGGAGCCTTCCTTCTCCTTTTGGAACAAAAACACCAGCAGGTTCCCTCCCTTGTCAAAGAACTTTCTAAACTAACTGAACAGGCGCCTCAATTTAAGGTTACGTTACCGGAAAATTTCCGGGACACCTTTTTATTTCTAAAAAACGTTTTATTGGGACTCGGGGTTACCGCTTTTCAGAACCTTGAGGACATAGCCAAGGTCACCAAAGACCTTGCCGCGATTGACAACGAATTGCTCAAACTCGTCTCAAGCACCCGCTCCAGGGTGGTCGTTCAATACGCGCTTAACAGCAATATCGAGGCTACCGGCGAGGTTCTTGTTACCGGGCAGGGGGCATACAACACCAATATCCAAAGCGGCGGCAAGGTCAAAATCGACGGGATATTCCGGGCAGGCGAACTCGACGCGCAGGGCAACGTTTTCATCGGCAAAGCGGGCTCGGACATCGGTGTGAAGACTATCATCAGGGTGCCTTCGGGTAAGAATATCATGATAAAAAAGGCGCACCCGGGGGTTTTTCTGCAAATAGGCAAACAAAAGGCTGAAGTAGAAAGGCCGATGCGTGGGATCGACACAACCATCAATAGCGAAGGCCAGATTGAACTGAACGGGATTTCCTGGGTTCCCGGTGAAACCGATAAATAGTAGAGTTTGGAATATAGAATATGGAATGTAGAATGTAAAAGACAGAATATAGAATGCCTGACTCGGAAACCTGTATTCTTTTTACTGGTCCCAGAACTCGCAACCCGTAACTCTCAACCTGTGACTTAAGTTCACGCCGTCCTGACCGCCGCCGTGTTTTTAGAGATTGCGTCCCGGTATACCTGAAGATACTCGACTCCCGAGCGCGCCCATGAAAAGTCGAGCGACATCGTCTTCTTGACAAGGCGCTGCCACATCTCCGGGTTATCGCGGTACAGCTTTAAGGCACGGGCGATTGCGGCGTAAAGCTCGCGCGGACTGTATTCCATAAAAACAAACCCGTTCCCCGAAACGGTGGCCGGATTAAACTCGGTTACCGTATCCGCCAACCCCCCGGTTGCTCTCACGACCGGAATTGTTCCATAACGCATGGCGATTAGCTGCCCCAGGCCGCACGGTTCGAATTTAGACGGCATCAAAAAGATGTCCGATCCGGCATAGATTCGTTGCGCCAACACGAGGTTAAAACCGATATGGAGCCCTACCTTTTTCGGATAACGTTGCTTCAGGCGCTCGAAGACCTTCTCATAATAAGGGTCTCCGGTACCGAGCACCACCATCTGGATGTCCAGGTGCATCAACTCATTGGCGATTTCGTCGATCAGATCCAGACCTTTCTGGGCGACGAGGCGTGATACTATCCCCAAAACCGGAGTGTCCCGAAACGGCAGACCCATCTCTTTCTGGAGCGCGAACTTGTTTTCCTTCTTATCGTCAATGTTGTCGAGACTGTAGTTACGATGGATTCGGGGGTCGGTAGCGGGATTGAACTCATGATAGTTAATCCCGTTAACGATGCCGTAAAGATCCTTTGACCTCATTCGTAATACCCCGTCTAATCTCTCACCCATTGCCGGCGTCTGAATCTCCCGGGCGTACGTCCTGCTGACGGTAGTAATAACGTCCGAATACAGAAGCCCGGCCTTCATAAAGCTGAAGGTTCCATAAAACTCGAGGAGTTCCGGCACGAAATAGTCTTCATCGAGATTGAACAGCTCCAGTGTTTCGGGAGGGAAGTTCCCCTGGTACTGGAGGTTGTGAATTGTAAAAACGGTTGCCATCTTTCGGTAGAAAGGATTATTGATGTACTGTGTTTTCAATAGTAAAGGAATGGGACCGGTCTGCCAGTCGTTACAGTGGATGACATCGGGCTGCCACCCGAGCCGCGGGAGCATGTCAAGTACCGCGTAACAAAAGAAGGCGAAGCGCTCCGCATCGTCTGCAAAGGCATAGATTCCATCACGATAAAAATAATTGTAATTACCGGTAAAATAAACCGGGATCGTTTCACTCTTGCCTTTGTAATGTGAATCCAGGTTGCTTTTTCGCAAGATGCACGTCCGGAGTTCTCCCGCCAGTTCTACGGGAAAATCAAGAACATACTCCATGCCTTCGATTTGTTTATAATGCGGCAGCACCACCCGGATATCGTTCACCTGTTCGTCCGGTCCGATAGCCAGTGCCTTCGGCAGCGAACCGGCGACATCCGCCAGCCCACCCACCTTGGCAAAAGGCACCACTTCCGAAGATACAAACAGAACCTTTAACGGCCGGTCAAACACTTGCCCTCACCTCCTGGACTGAGCTGATTACTTCCGGACACCACTCCGCTGCTTCCCTCAAGGCCGCCGCCGCCATCTCGGGCGGCGTGGGATTGATATAATAACCGGTGCCGAGTTCAAAGCCGGCAATAATCGTTAGACGGGGGAGTATCTCAAGATGCCAGTGATAGTCATTAGCGGCGCCGTCATTTACAGGAGACGTGTGCAGCACCATGTTGTACGGCGGGTCATAAACGGTCCGTGCCAGGCGGCCCAGGCTTTCCCGCAATACGCGGGCAAGATCGCGCACCTGTTCCTCCTCGATCTGCGCAAAGTCGTGCTGATGCTTCTTCGGCAGAATCCACATCTCAAAGGGGAAACGCGCCGCGTATGGAACAAACGATAGAAAGTGCTCGCCCTCGGTCACCACACGCTCCCTGCTTTCGGCCTCATGACGCCACATGCTGCAGTAGACGCACCCGCCTTTTTCCTTCGTGAACTGTCTTACCCCTGTGATTTCTGCCTTAATATCAACCGGTACCATCGGCAGGGCTATAAGCTGGGAATGCGCGTGTTCTAAGGAAGAGCCGGCAACGGAACCCTTATTTTTGAAAATACTTATGTATTTCAGCCGCTCATCCCGGCGCAAATCCAAGGAACGCTCGCGCCAGGCCCAAATCACTTCCGCCACCTGCCAATCGGACTGGTTCACCAGATTCGGCTCATGATCAGTGGTTTCGATAATCACTTCGTGCGCCCCTACACCGCATCGTTTTATAAGGTGCGCTTCCTCACAAAACATCCTGTTTTCTTCTTCGACGCGACAGGCCGGAAATTTATTGGGTACTACCCGGACCCACCAGCCCGGCCGGTCATGTTTGCTGCCCATTTGCCGAAAAGCCAATACTTCCGGCGGGGTATCCCCCTCATGTCCCGTACAAAGAGGGCACCTTTCCTGCTTTTTTTGCTCGAGCGGAGGTCGATAATCGGTCGGGCGTTTTGCCCTTTCCGTGCTTACCGCCACCCACCTGTCCAAAACCGGATCCTTACGCCACTCAGGCAATATGCTAACCCCCTACGCATCGTTTCGTACGCTGAATGAAAATTATTTTTATATTAATATACCCCTTTTTTTTTTAACAAGCTTAACCGAACAAAAAAAGCCGACAAATATTTAAACCTGACGAAGATAAAGCAGGAAAAAGTCAAACTTTCCCGAAACAAATATTTTAGGTTAAGACGGAGGGGAAAATAATGGCGGGAACTCAGAGTGTTGAGATTAAAGGAACGCGTGACGGCCTGGTCATTTTTCTAAACCCCACCTGCGATTTTGATGAATTGAAAAACGGCCTTCTTCGTCAGCTCGAACGCGCATGCGATTTCTTTAAAGGAGCCCGTTTTACTTTTCATCTTGGCAAGAAAACACTTCCTGTCGAACAAAAGCAGGAACTTATGAGCATCGTTTCCCGCTACGGCCTGGTTTACACCGAAAACATCGTCTACCCCGCTCCAAATAAGACCACAATGCCAACGCGGGCCGCTCTCGAGCCGCTGACCGCCTCGTCGTCCGAAACACATCATGATTCCGCTGCACCTGCCGGCCTTTCAACCCTGTTACCTCAAGGAACCGAGGCCGCCCACCTGATCCGCCACAGCCTTCGTGCGGGACAATCAATCACCACCGATAAACATGTCATCATAACCGGTGATGTACATCCGGGCACATCGGTAACCTCAGCCGGAAGCATAGTTGTTCTCGGCACCCTCGGCGGCAAAGTCACCGCCGGCGCCTATGGCAATAAGGATTCCGTGATTACCGCATTAAGGTTTAATCCTACGGCTTTTTCGGTCGCCGGCATCGTCGCCGGCCGGCCCCCCAAAACACTTGTTAACGTCAAGGCCTTCCTTAAAGGAGGAAAGTTGATTGTTATGCCCCTCCGCGAATCCATCAGGAATGATTCACTTACCTAGAAGACTATTCCAGTACTTTGCTGCTCCATAACAAACCGCAGATCGATTTGGCGTCGCAGACTTCACCCTTGTAGACCATTTCCAGCGCCTCCCGGAACGGGATCCGGACCACCTCGACGAATTCATCCGCGTCCGTCGCCTGTTGGTGGAAAGAAAGACCGCGGGCGAGGAAAAGATGCATCATCTCGCTGGTAAAACCGGGGGTGGAGTAGAATCGCCCAAGGCACCGCCAAGACTCCGCTCGAATCCCCGCCTCCTCAACAAGCTCGCGCCGCGCGGTTGTTTCGGGATCTTCGTTCTCTTCGATCTTTCCCGCGGGAATTTCCATCAACTCCCTTCCTACGGGGTGCCGGTACTGGCGGACCATTACCACTTCTTTATCATCAGTCAGCGCCACGACAGCCACTGCGCCGGCGTATTCCACTACTTCCCTGGTGCCGGTTCGCCCGTCCGGCAGGAGGACGGTGTCAACCCGCACGTTTATTATTCTCCCTGTGTAAACTCGCTCTGAACTCAGAGTTTTTTCCTGAAGCATGGTCTTCTCCTTTCTTAATCCGTTGCACAGACCATCCGCCAAGTCTTGTTCCCGCCGTCACAAGCAGGTGCGGCTTTTCGCCAAAGAAATTTACCAGCGCTTGATTACCCTCTTTAAATTCTGCATCTCTTAATCCCCTCTCCCACAATCATTTTCGAGCCGTGGGCGGTATATTCCTGTACATATAAATTCTTTTTGGCGGGCATATTTTAAGAAATAAGACATTTATGGGGGAATTTAAATATGTCCATGATGCGACGGCGCGATCCTTTCGGTGAAATCTCGAGCATTCGAGATCAGATGAATAAGCTTTGGGAGGTGCTTCGACCCGGCCTTGGTTTTCGCTTTGGCGTCCAGGGTGAAATACCTGCACCACGGGTCGATCTTTACCAGAGCGAAAATGATGTCAGAGCGGTTGTCGAGATACCGGGACTGGAATCAAAAGAGGATGTTGAGGTAACCGTAACCGATAATACGTTAACCATACGGGGGGAAATCAAACGAAGTTACGAGCAGGAAGAAGAAGGAGTTTTTCATAGCGAAAGGTATTACGGCTCTTTTAACCGCACTCTCAGCCTGCCTGTAGAGGTTAAACCTGAAGAATCTACGGCCAGTTACAATAACGGCGTTTTAGAGGTCCGAATGCCGAAAACCGAAGCAAGTAAACGGCGAATGGTAAGGGTACCGATTCACTAGGAAGTGGGAGGTGAGAGGTGTGAGGTGTGAGAACTTTAAGAATTCGCTTCGCGAATTCAAACATACCACCCACCTCCGACTTCTCACCTCTCACCTCTCAAATGGCGCCGCTCTCTTACTTGTGACAGAAGCTCCTCCACCGTCGGCAGCCTCCCGGAAGCGATGACTTCCTCCCCGATTGCCACCACAGGCATCAGCATTCCCTGATCTCGAATCCGCAAGGCAAGCCGTGCCGCGCCCGGGTAGTCGCCCGGGGAAGCCACGTCCTGATATATCACACGGACAGCCTCTCCGAACTGCTTCAAAAGCGCCTTTTTGTAGAAATGATAACTCAACGGCACCACGGCCGAACAACCACGCGGCGGTCACCCGGGACGGTCTTCACGCGCCGGGATGGTGTCGAAAATCCAAACAAGCTGTTCCATAAAACCCCTTTATTCAGTGCCAACACCGCAAAGGTCACCGGCCAAACCCGGTGACTACACAGAAGAAAACCCAGCCCTAGTTTTGTAGAATTTACAATGTCATTTGTCTGAGCCGTTTAATGCGTTCACTCGTAGAAGGGTGGGTGCTGAACAACCGGGCCAAATTTTGCGCGGAAAGCGGGTTTACAATAAAAAGGTGCGCCGTTGCGGGACTTGCGTCCATCGGGATGCGGTGCGCTCCTTGCTCAAGCTTCACCAGCGCGCCCGCCAGACCGGCGGTGTTGCCGGCCATCCTTGCTCCGGTGGCATCGGCGTTAAACTCTCCGGTGCGGGAAATGGCCATCTGAATCAGCAAGGCGGCGATCGGCGCAACGATCAGCAGAACCAAAGCAGCCAGCGGGTTGTTTCCCTCGTCATCGTCCCTGTTGCTGCCCAGGATCATTCCCCAGCGGGCTATGCTCGCAATAAAGGTTATGGCCCCGGCAATGCTGGCGGCGATGGTGGCCACAAGCGTGTCGCGGTTCTTGACATGGGCGAGTTCGTGCGCCAGTACCCCTTCTATTTCGGTCTTATTCAGGAGACGAACAAGCCCTTCCGTTACCGCTACCGCTGCATGTTGCGGGTTTCGGCCCGTGGCGAATGCGTTAGGCTGCATGGAGGGAGTGAGATACAATCGCGGCATCGTCAACCCCGCCCGGTTACTCAAACGCTCGACTATTTCATAAATCTCGGGGGCTTCATTCCGGCTGAGAGGTCGCGACCGGGTCATCTTGATAACGATCTTATCGCTGTAAAAATACGAAAAGAAATTCATCGCAAGAGCGATCAGAAAGAATATCAACGCCCCCTGGCCCCCGAAGGCGGACCGGCCGATCAGCACCAGGATTGCGGACAAGGCCGCAAGAAGCGCAAAAATCCGAATTCTATTCAAAAAGCATCCCTCCGTAAAAGCTGTTTCGGTTAATTTATTTTACCTTATTGGTTATTATACACCAGTCAGACGTCAGGAGTCAGTAGGCAGAATTCAGCAGGTAGTAGTCGGTAGCCAGTAGTCAGTGGTAATAGTCGGAATAAGAATTGATTCCTGCAAGCCCCCCCTGAAACAAAAAAATGCCAACCCCGGCTCATTCTCTTTCTGCTTTCTGTATTCTACCTTCTGTATTCTACCTTCTGAATTCTGAATTCTGGCTTCTGTTTTCTACGAATTCCCTCTAACTCTCAAGCGCGTAAACCTGATTTTTGCCCCCCGCTTTGGCCGCAAGAAGATAGAAGTCCGCACGCTTTAACAGCTCCTCGGCTACGACTGCGTCCTGCGGGTACGTAACCACCCCGAGGCTGATGCTCATGCCCCTGCTCTTTACAGCGCTGCGGAGCCTTTCCGCCGTTATCTTGGCTGAACGGGCGTCGGCCCCGGTTAAGATAACGGCGAATTCATCGCCTCCGTAACGCACAACCACGTCTTCCTGCCTCAGCGCTCCTTTAATGGTTTGAGCGATCGTCTGTAAAAGAACATCTCCCGTAAGATGACCGTGCTTATCATTGTATGTCTTAAAACTGTCGATATCCAGCATTATTACCGAAACAGGAATTCCATACCTTTTGGCCCGGGCAACCTCCTCGCCGAGGCGATCGAACAGGTAACGTCGGTTGTAAACACCGGTCAGCGGGTCCGTTATCACCAATTGCTGCAAATTATTTATGCTGTCACGAAGCTCCGTTTCCTTATTCCGCGCACGCTCAAACAGCAACCCAAGGAAAAGGGAAATCCCCACGATTAAAACCGCCGCCGTCAATTCGCTCTCGTTCCTGAAGATGCCGGTCGCACCTATAAGCGCAGCAGGTATCAGAGCGGCAACGGCCGACCCTCTTAAACTCCAGGTGTAAGCGCACAGTGCCGACGGAATTACGTAAAGGATCCAGATTTCTCTTCCAAGCGGCGCCGCAAATATCCGGAGTGCAACAGGTAACGCCCAGCAGAGCACCAACACAAGCGCCTGGCGAATCCCAAAGTTCACCCCAACACCTTTCAACCTCTTTTCCTTATTCATGATATCGTGCAGCCGCCCATATACTTAAACTGTTTGACCTAAAATTAGTTAAAAAAGTTTCGGCAAAAACAAAATATTTCCTGCAAAAACCACAAGAAAAAATTTCAGAATGCCGTTTAGGCACACGGAAAACATAATTTTAAAAATAATCTAACTGCTTGACAAGCCAAAATGACCTTGTTAAAATAAACACAAATAAGCACAGGGCAACTAAGAAATTCCTCTTAAACCAATGTGGTGGGTGAAGCTTTTTTGTTCGGCCGGGGGCAGTACCTGTTTCGCGTCGCACCAATAAAAAAAATCCTTCTGCTCAAAACATGACGGTTATAGCCTGTTTGCTCAAGTGGTTGTGACGCCGCTGCAACCATATAGGACACGCTTTTTTTGCATGTTTAACATGCATTCTGTTAATTTCTTCTCTTTTCTTAAAGGTTACTAATTCCGTCCAAATGCCTACTTTGTTAAGGAGGTGGTCAAAGCAAAAGACAGCATCATCCAGGTTCGATTAGCTACCGGAGAAAGCAAAATCATTATTAGGAGGTTGAGTTATGCCCGCGTTCGTAATCGCCGAGAAGTGCGATGGTTGCAAGGGTCAGGATAAGACCGCATGCATGTACATCTGCCCCAACGACCTGATGATTCTCGATAAAGAGCGGATGAAATCCTACCAGCGCGACCCCCAGTTATGCTGGGAATGCCTCTGTTGCGCGAAGATCTGCCCCCAGCAGGCCATTGATGTTAGAGGGTACGCCGACTTTGTTCCGATGGGATCGGCTTGCATACCTCTGAGAGGTTCCGAGGATATCATGTGGACCATTAAGTTCCGCGACGGTGAAGTGAAACGCTTCAAGTTCCCCATCCGGACCACGCCGGAAGGCAGCGCAGTGCCGGACGGAGGCTTCGGCCCCGGTTCCAAAGCCAACGACATTAATGACCAGTATCTGTTCACCGAACCGGAATCCGCGGGAATGGATTTCTTCGCGAAATAATTAACGAAGGAGGTTAAAAGAATGCCGGTCCCGACTTTTGAAACCGTAGAAATTACTACCGACATATTGATTTGCGGCGCAGGTATGGCCGGATGTGGTGCGATGTTTGAAGCCGCCTACTGGGCCAAGAAAAACGGCGTTAAGATCGTCGTCGCCGACAAGGCTGCCACCGACCGCAGCGGCGCAGTGGCGCAGGGCCTTTCGGCCATCAACATGTATATGAATACCGCCGGCGGCGAGCGCACTCCTGAGGCTTTCGCCCAAATGGTTTACAACGACATGATGGGCATCGTCCGTGAGGACCTTGCTTACGATATCGCCCGCCACGTCGACTCGAGCGTACACCTCTTCGAGAAGTGGGGTCTCCCGATCTGGCGTGAGGCCGACGGGAAGCCGATCCGCTCCGGCGCATGGCAGGTTATGATCAGCGGCGAGTCTTACAAGATCCTCGTCGCGGAAGCTTCGAAAAAGGCCCTGTTTGATGCCGGCGGCGAGCTCTATGAGCGCGTCTTCATCATCGAGCCGCTGATGGACGGCGACAGGATCGCCGGCGCAATCGGCTTCAGCACCCGCGAGAATAAGATTTACGTCTTCCGGGCAAAGGCTGTTCTCGCCAACATGGGCGGCGCCGTGCACGTCTTCCGTCCGCGTTCCACCGGTGAGGGCTTGGGCCGCACCTGGTACCCGCCCTTCCAGACAGGTTCCAGCACCTATTTCACCTTAAGGGCAGGCGCGGAGCAGTGCTGCCAGGAGATCCGCTTCGTTCCGGTTAGGTTCAAGGACGCGTACGGCCCGGTAGGCGCTTGGTTCCTCCTCTTCAAGTCCAAAGCCACCAACGCTATGGATGAAGACTACATGGTGACCCGTGCGGACGATATCAAAGCGTGGGCGCCCTTTGATTCGGTTAAACCGATGCCCGCCAACCTCCGCAACTACCTGGGCATCCTCGACGAGATCGACGGCAAGGGCCCGCTGTTCATGAGGACCGACCGGGCGATCGCCGCCCTGGCCGAGAAGTACAAAGACGACCCGAAGGCCTTCAAGAAAAAGATGAAAGACCTCGAGAGTGAAGCCTGGGAAGACTTCCTCGACATGACGATCGGCCAGGCCAACCTCTGGGCCGCGCAGAACGTCCGTCCCGAGCTGGGCCCGTCCGAAATCACCGGCGCCGAGCCGTACTTCATCGGTTCGCACTCCGGCTCTTCCGGCACCTGGGCCAGCGGCCCGGCGGACGTCGCCCCGCCCGAATATCAGTGGGGCTACAACCGGATGACCACCGTGAAGGGCCTCTTCGTTGCGGGTGACGCCTGCGGTGCTTCTCCGCACAAGTTCTCCTCCGGTTCCTTCACTGAAGGCCGTATCGCCGGTAAGTCCATGGTGAAGTTCGTCCTCGAAAACAACACCCTGCCGAATCTCGACCCGGCACAGGTCGAAGAGTTCAAAGGCAGAATTCTGAAGCCTTTCGAACTCTACGAACAGCACAAGGACTACGGCACCACCGACGAGGTAAACCCGAACTACATCCTGCCGCGGCAGTACCTCTTCCGGCTCCAGAAGATCATGGACGAGTACGCCGGCGGCTGGAGTTCCTCCTTCACCACCAACAAGGCCAAACTCGAAGTCGGTATGCAGTTGCTCACCTGGCTCAAGGAAGACGGCGAGAAGATGATCGCCCGCAACCTCCACGAGCTCATGCGGTTGTTTGAGAACCAGCAGCGGACCTGGCAGGCCGAGTCCCACGTCAGGACGATCCTCGCCCGCGATGAGACCCGGTGGCCTGGTTACTACGCCCGCAAAGACACGCCCACCCTGAACCCGGACCTTCAGAAGTTCATCAACCTGAAGTGGAGCGCCGCGGGTGGCTGGGAAGTCGTTGAGAGACCCATGATCCCCGTTTTCACGAAATAAAACCACACTATGGCGGGTGAAGCCGGAAATGGCTTTACCCGCCATTTTCTCTTTTCCGGGCATTGCAGGCGGCAGCATTGAGAGGTGGGATGTGAGAAGTTGGAAGTGCGAATAAGGGGGAAAATCATCAAAGTGAATTCCTTTGGTATCTCACCTCTAGCTTCACACCTCTCACTTCTCAATTCCCAGGTAGAGTCTTCAGAATTTTTAGGCATCAAAGAAGGAAGAAACTTTTCTTTGTCGAATAAATTTAATATTTTGAGCCTTTCAAATCTGCCGCTTACAAAGCTCGACGAGAAAAGGAGGATTATCAGGTGTTGCTGAGACACAACAGAAGGATGGTGGTTCTAGATGGGTAGCAAGTCGATCCTGGTGGTCGGCGGAGGCATCAGCGGCATAACGGCCGCCCTTGAAGCCTCGGAGGTGGGATACGAAGTCTTTCTTTTAGAAAAAAGGCCTTTCCTGGGTGGCAGGGTGACGCAACTGAACCAGTACTTCCCAAAACTCTGCCCGCCGAACTGCGGTCTGGAGATGAATTTAAAGCGCATTAAAAACAGTCCTTACATCAAGTGCTTTACCCAGGCCGAGGTAGAAGGGATTACAGGTCAGGAAGGCGACTTTACGGTTAAGGTAAAGATTGCGCCCCGTTTCGTCACAAACAAGTGTACCGCGTGCAATAAGTGCCTCGAAGCCTGCCCGGCGGAAAGATCCGACGAGTTTAATTACGGTCTGGGCACCACCAAGGCCATTTATCTTCCGAGCATGTTTGCATTTCCTTTTAAGTACGTAATCGATGCTCAGGCGTGCCAGGGAACCAAGTGCAACAAATGCGTGGATGCGTGCCCGTACGGGGCCATCGACCTGAACATGCAGCCCGAGTCCATGACGCTCCAGGTCGGTGCAATTATCTGGGCTACAGGCTACAACCCTTACGATCTCACTAAGCTCACACAATACGGCGGCGGTCAGTTTAAGAACGTTGTTACAAACGTGCAGATGGAAAGGCTGGCGGCGAGAAACGGGCCCACCGGCGGTCAGATACTCCGGCCTTCGGACGGAAAGCCGGTTGAGAAGATTGCTTTTGTTCAATGCGCCGGGTCGCGTGACGAGAATCACCTGCCGTTCTGCTCCGCTATTTGCTGCATGGCTTCGTTGAAGCAAGCCACTTACGTGCGCGAAAAACACCCGGACGCGCAGATCTCCATTTTCTTCATCGACATCCGCGCCCTGGGACGTTACGAGGATTTCTACAACAAGGTCATGGGGCTGGGTAACATTACCCTGGTCAAAGGCAAGGTCGGCACCATCACGGAAGATGCGGCAACCAAGGACGTGACTGTTCAGGCGGAAGACCAGGAAGCCGGAAGGCTGATCAGCGAAACCTTTGACATGGTTGTCTTGGCTACCGGCATGGATCCGGCTTCCAAGAACGTGTCGATTGACCTGCCGCGTACGGCGGACGGTTTTGTTGCCGAGTCCGTACCGGGAATCTATGGCGCCGGTTGCTCCAACCGTCCCCAGGACGTATCCGGGGCGGTACAGGACGCTACGGCGGCGGCACTAAAAGCTATTCAATCTGTGGTGGGGAGGTAATACCGTGGACAAGGTAGGCGCTTATATATGCACCGGTTGCGGGATTGGCGACGCCCTGGATATCGAGGCCTTGACCAAGGTAGCCACCAAGGATTCAAAACTACCGATATGTAAAACACATGAATTCCTTTGTGGCCCCGAAGGCTTGGCCTTGATTAAAGAAGACATCCAAAACGAGGGTGTCAACGGGGTGGTAATCGCCGGCTGCTCACCGCGTGTTAATACAGATGTTTTTGATTTTGGTCCGGAAATATTTGTCGACAGGGTAAACTTACGTGAACAGTGCATCTGGTCGCATCCCCCAAACGACGAAGACACCCAGATGCTTGCCGAAGACCAGCTCCGGATGGGCGCTATTAAGGTAAAGGAAGCGAAAATCCCGGAACCTTACAAGGTCGAAGAGCTTGCCACGGCCGTGCTTGTCGTCGGCGGAGGGCTTGCAGGCATCACCGCCGCCCTCGAAACCGCAAAAGCCGGACGGAAAGTCGTCCTCGTGGAAAAGAACGACACGCTGGGCGGCTGGGCGGCGAGGCTTTACAAGCAGGTGACGCTCAAACCGCCGTACAACGAGCTGGAAGATCCGGATATTTCGAACAGGATTCAGCAGGTCCAGAATAACCCGAACATCAAGGTTTACACCGGATGCCAGATGCAGAGCATCGCCGGCGGGCCGGGTATGTTCAGCGCCAATATTCAACGTAAAAGCGGCGACGTGGTCACCGAACCGGTCGGCGCCATCGTGCTGGCCACCGGCGCTATACCGTATGACGCCGGCAAACTTGAACATCTCGGTTATGGCAAATATCCCAATGTGGTCACCGCGGATCAGTTGGAGGAAATGGCGGTTAAAGGCAAGATCGCCCGTCCCTCTGACGGCAAAGAAGCCAGGAACGTGGCCTTCATCCTTTGCGCCGGGTCCAGGGATCCGGAACACCTCCCGTACTGCTCCTCGGCATGCTGTGTCGAGTCGTTGAGACAGGCCATATACGTTAAAAGGCAGAATCCTGAGACGGCTGTTTATATCTTCTTCAAAGACTTGCGGGCCCCCGGATTCCAGGAGTACCTTTACAAGCGCGCGCAGGAGGAAGGGGTTGTATTCTTCCGCAGCGATAACACCCGGATTGAGGAAAACGGCGGCGGTCTGGTAGTCAAAGCAAAAGACGTGCTGGTGAACGATAACATCGAAGCAACCGACCTGGACCTTGTGGTTCTGGCCACAGGGATGGTTCCGACGGCCGGCCTCGGGGAAATGATATTGTCCTCGGCGGATGAAGAGGAGAAGCCGGGAGTCGAAATACTCAAGGTCCGCCCCGACACTTACTTCAAATCCGATCTTCTAAACCTCGAGTACCGCCAGGGTACGGAGTTGCCCATGTTGAAGTACGGTTTCCCTGATTCCCACTTCATCTGCTTCCCGTACGAGACACGGCGCACCGGTATATTTGCCGCCGGCACCGTGCGCGCCCCCATGGACATGCCGAACACGATCAGGGACGCCACAGGCGCTGCATTGAAGGCGATCCAGGCCATCGAGTTGACCGCAAAGTCCGTGGCCGTAAGCCCGCGTGTATGGGACAATTCCGTCACCGAGTTCTTTATGCAGCAGTGCACGCAGTGCAAGCGGTGCACCGTGGAGTGCCCGTTCGGCGCGATTAACGAAGACGAAAAGGCGAATCCGCTTCCCAATCCGACGCGTTGCCGCAGGTGCGGCACCTGCATGGGCGCCTGCCCGCAACGGGTCATTTCCTTTAAGAACTATAACGTCAACCAACTCGGCAACATGCTCAAGAACATCGAAGTTCCGGATGAGGACGAAGAAAAACCGAGGATCATGGTATTTTGCTGCGAAAACGACGCTTATCCGGCGCTGGACATGGTAGGCATTAAGCGCGAAGCGACCCTGAGCCCCTGGATTCGGATCATACCCCTGAGGTGTATGGGTTCGATGAACCTGATCTGGGTGGCGGACGCACTCGCCAAGGGTATAGACGGCGTGTTGCTCCTCGGTTGCCGGCACGATGATGATTACCAGTGCCATTTCGTTAAAGGAAGCGAGCTCTGCAACGTTCGGCTCTCCAAGATCAAGGAGACCCTCGACCGGCTGGCGCTTGAGTCCACCCGGGTGAAGTTCGAGACGGTCGGAATCATGGACTATCACCGTCTCCCGGAGATTATCAACGAGTTTGCGGCAAACATTGAGGAAGTCGGTCCCAACCCGTACAAGGGCTTTTAAAGGGAATGCCGCGCTTAGACGCGAATATATTGACACTAAGGAAATAAGTATTAGCGGAGCAGAGGCCCGTCACCGCGGCCGGCGTGCGGGCCCTGCCCCACCCCCTATCCTTGTGTCAGGACTCCTTGCCAAAGAAAAAATTATACCTTAGGAGGGGAAAAAGGAGTGGCCATCAGAGTTAATCCCAACCTTGCACGGACATTACAGAAGTTTGGGGCCCGAACTGCCACCCATTGTTTCCACTGCGGGAACTGCACGGTAGTCTGTCCTCTTTCAACCGACGAGAATCAGTTTCCGCGAAGGTTCATGCGGTACACGCAGTTGGGGATGGAAGAGAAGCTGAAAAACGCTTCGGAACCGTGGCTTTGCTACTTCTGCGGCGATTGCTCGCGGCTCTGCCCCAGACAGGCGAACCCCGGCGAAGTCATGATGTCCATGCGGCGGTATCTCACATCTTTGTATGACTGGACCGGCTTATCGTTAAAGATGTACACCTCCAAGTCCTTCGAACTTATGACCGTTGTTGGGTTGTTCGCCATTACGTTTATACTAGCCATGATAATAGGAGCAGGTGCTCCTTCCGAGCATGCAGAACTCCAGAAGTTTATCCCCCGGTCTTTTATTATTGTCGGAGGCATGCTCTTTGGTGCCGCTATAGCGGCAATGGTAGTTAAGAATGCTCTTCGAATGAAGAAATTCTTAATCGACGACGCCCAAGGCCAATATGCCAGGATTCCAACCTCTGTTTACACCAAGGAACTGGGTACTTTCTTGTATCATTTCCTTACCCAGAACAGGTTCAGCCAGTGCACAAACAGAGGCCGCTATGTAAAACACTTCCTTCTGGTGTTCGGATTCCTGGTCTTTGCTTTCTATGCCGGCTTTTTCGTAGTAATCGAAGTGGTTAAGGAATCGTTGCATGGCGGACTTCTTGAAGGGCTGAAAGTCGCTTTTGT
The DNA here is from genome assembly GCA_040755195.1 of Bacillota bacterium. GTDB lineage: Bacteria > Bacillota > Desulfotomaculia > Desulfotomaculales > Ammonificaceae > SURF-55. The sequence goes on along the minus strand of JBFMBL010000003.1, from coordinate 64,253 downwards.
AACGGGAGCTCCCCATCCGTTATTCCCGTGGGGCCATCCGATAAGGTTACTCGAATATGCCGCAACAGCCGCCGTCCTTTACGTGGTCATCGAATCGTTCCTCAGCAGAATGGGCAAGAAAGAACCGCTCCACGAGAGCTCCCATTCCACGGACTGGACGTTCCTGTTCCTGGTGGGCGGCACGATTCTCACCGGCCTGTTGACCCACATCTTCAGGAATCTGGACCTCGCATGGGCCACCTATATCACCTTCGCCTTGCACCTTGCCTTCATCGTTACCTTGTTCGTAGTCGGAGCCCTGCTGGCTAAGTGGGCCCATGCCGTTTACAGGCCACTTGCGGTATACTTCGTCAAGTGCAAGGAAAGCGCGTTAAAGCTCCAGCAGGACGATCTAATGTAAAGCTTGAGAACCAAAAATAAGCCTAAAGTGAAAGGGGAGCGATTTATTAAAGCTCCCCTTTATTCTTTGTACTATTGTATTTACCCAACAACGCCATTTTATTACATGTCGGCTCCGAAGGTCTTATTAATAAAACCGAGCTGCATGATAGTCATATCCAGCGGCACGGTTTTAATATCTTCCCAAAACAAACTTGGGTTTGTATCCTGTATCCCTCGCATGTCAATCGTCTTCACATACCCTTTGCAGCGGTGACATACATCAATACGATGTGGGTCGCCTTGAACCGCGTAGAAGTTCAGTTCTTCAATCGCCATATTCCCGCAAAAGGGACAGACTACCCTCATAAACCGCCACTCCGTGCCGCAAAGGCCACAGAAGAGATAGCGCCTTCCAGTGGCATCGATTTTAGCGAAATTAGGCCTGCTACCACAAACAGGGCAGTTACCTCTCCCCCATGTATCCAATTCAAGCTCCTCCTGAAGCCGCCGGGAATACTCGGAAAGGTAAAGCCGGAGCACATGACTAAATGCGAATCCGAACACGTCCGGCGGAATTACCGTTTTGTTCTTCAGAAAGCTTACCGCTTCGCCGCTCCGGTTTAACAACGCCTCGATCAGGGCCTTTCGATCCGAACTGTTTTCGGGTAAATTAGCCTGCAGACTGTTAATATCCTCCGCCATTTGAGGCAGATATCTTGCCAGCAACTCAAAAACCTGCCCGGCCACTATAACAAACTGCTCCCGGTCAATTACAGGAGGGGCATATTCAAGAATGGGTCGGTCAACCCGTTTCTCCAGCAATGCGCCGTTCAGCGACAATGCTGTATCCGGCAGAGATACCTTCTCAAGTTCGCGATAGCAATCCACAAGCTGTGGTGGAAAAACAGGCTCTATCATGCTATGGTAACCTCCCTACATTAACGTTCCAGAAGATAACCGCAAGGTGCCCCCGCCTGCTCCGCCGGAATATCCCATCCGCGCTACGCTCCCGTAAAAATCGCCGTACTTCTTCTTCTATCTCGGGCGTAACCTCCATATAGCGCTTGAAAGAACCGCAGTAACGTTTAACCGCCTCTTCCAAAGGCCTTTCTTCCTCCCAATAATCAGGAATGAAATGAATGTCTGGAAGATAACCCGAAGTATAAAGATAGTTCCATGGATAAAACGCCTCGAAGCCCCCTCCGGGGTAAGGGTCACCCGTCACTACGGGCCAGAGTTCAGCCAGAACCGGATTTCTGTAACCGCGGGCAAATTCCACAAGACAACAATACCGGCACGACGCAGCCACCATCTTCATCAAGCTTTCGGGATCGCGCACCGCCGGCGTCAAGGACGCAAAGGTAAGATCGAACCTTTCTCCCCAACCTGCCGTTGCGGGTTCTATCTCCTCCCAGGACGCGTTTATCACCGTTATATTGGTGATTCCGCGCTCCGCAGCCTGTTCCTTCAAGATGGCACACATTTTCACCGAACTATCAAGACTAACTACCGCGCGGACGTACGGTGCAAAAAGAAGGGCGTACACACCCGGGCCTGAACCGATGTCGAGAACGGATGCCCCTGGATGAAGCGCACCCTTCGCTAAGAGAATTTCGGTTACCAGCTTCAACCGGTCACCTTCCTCCAGGCTCCGGCGTCTCCCGTAGGTCGGCGCCAGGGTGTCCCAGAATCTCTTCTCGCTTTCGTGCGAACCACGGTAGGATTCTGTTTTTCCCCGCGCCTTTTGCCATTCTTCTTTCCAGAACACCGGATCATTCAGGTCAACGATAACGTCCTTCCTCCTCCTAAAATCTCACCGCCAAGACGCCAAGAACGCCATGAATCAGGAAAATAAATATAAGACAACAAGCAAATCGCTATTTCCAGCGCCGATTTTCAGATTTCGTTATGTGCGGCTTGCCGCATGGAGCACTCCCCTTTAAGCACATGAAATAAGTATTCATTAACCAACCCGGACAAGCCGGAACAAAATTTTTACCACAGAGACACAGAGAACACTGAGGAATCAAAATGGCTTCATAACTTTCTTCTTCGGATGCCTTCCTTAAGAATGGCGACGTTGAAGTTGTTGCACACCGGTAAGGCCCAGCGTAGCGCTCAATACCCGTCGATCATACTCTCCGGCTACGCCCCGGTTTTCGTCAGCGTAACGAACATAAAAGAGCCAGTTTCCGGAAGCGGACAGCGGTACCTTGACCTGTCCCTTCCCGTTTGTTACAAACCGCTGTGCCCAGTCTTTCTTGTCCCACCCGCTCCAGGTGGCGGCGACCATAACTTCAGGCAGGAGCCCACCGCGGTATCGCACCTGCAGTATTACCTCGTCTCCTACCTGATAACTTCCCGGCACCATAACCAGTTCGAGTTCATGCCCCAGGAAACTTAAGTCCGCCTGTTTAAAAAGGTCGCCGCATGCCGCGCAGAAATGACCCGCCACAAAATAGCTCTTCGCATATTGGTAGTAATAACCTGCCTCCCGTGCATCCGGGTACTTCGCACGGGTTCCGGTTTTATAAAGTCCACCTTTTGTTACCACAATGGGTCCCACATCGTTTTCTACGGCAACCGCCCATAACCCTTCCCGCTCAGCTTCCATGCGAACTATGTGGTGGTCTTGCTCCCCGGACCTTATCCCCAACCGGTGACGTTCGCCACCCGGGTCGAACGCCCAGGCGCTGAGCTTGTCCTTATGCGGCAGTCCATCCGGATGCATCGCGTGCCCGTAGAAGACCTGACACCGGGTCTCTTCCCCCCGCCGCCGGTGATAACTCTCCGGAAATACCCAGATTTCGTGTCCTTGTACAACCTTTAGCATTATCCCTAATACTTCCTTTCAGACATGCCCTGCCGCATAACCCCATCCGCCCGCGCATGAGGTCAGAAGTCCCAAGTCAAGCCCTTGCTTGGTTTCATTATAATCACTTCAAAAAATGAATACAACCCGCCGCAGCGGGTCGCCGGTTGCAACACTCTCCTCAGATTATGCTTTTGGAAATCAGGTCGCGGTTAGAACAAAATACCGCCGGACGCCCGTCAAGACTGGTTTCTAAATGCACAGGGCGCCCCCACAACCTGTAAACATGCTTCAGAGCATGCTCGAGATGGCGTACATCCAGTTCCACTCCCTCGTAGACGTGACGAAGGTATAATTCCCCCCGGCTATTATAATTGCCGTCAACCACCACTATATAAGGATTCCCTCCGTTTATCATATTCGCGAGCAACGCCTCCCGCACCCTTTCCCAATCCTTTGTCGTCACCCTCCAGTCCTGTCCCACCTGTCGATAGACATACAGATCAAGTTCCTTAACCAGTTCCGGCGTTAAATAATTCCGTACCAGGGAAACGTCGTTCTCCACCTCCCGGATCTCAAAGAGTTTCTCCCTTCCGAAACGGCGTTCGATGTCCTCAAGAATGCGTAAACCGAAAAGATACGGGTTTACTATGCGCTTTCCCGGCTGAATAAGTTCGGCGTGCATCCTGGCAAACTCCACCGCATCCGCCTCGTCAAGTTCAAGCTCACGCAATAAGCGCAGGTGCCAGAAAGTAGCCCAGCCCTCATTGAGTATTTTTGTCGCAAGCTGGGGCCAGAAATACAGGCTTTCGCTATGGACGATCTTCATGGCATCCCTTTCCCATTCGGCAAGCGCCGGGGAATTCTCTGCGATATATCGTAAAAGATCATTCTCCTGCTCGGAAAAGGTTTCCCCAGAAACGGCATCACAAGACTCCCCCGCCTTTCGACCATCGAAACCTCTTCCCTGTTTACCGGCGGAAAGATGTTCAATGAAGTCGTACGGGTCAATATGCTCCTGAATCGCCAGGACGGCGTTCAGGAATTCTTCCACATGTTCCCGTCCGTAAAGCGTCTCGTACCCGCGTATCCGCTCCGCCGAACGGGCCATTTCGTCGATCATTTGGCGCGAGGTGTAGCTGAAATAACTATTGTTTTTGAAAAAATCGCTGTGGGCAATGACGTGCGCTATGATAAGCTTATTTTGAATAAGGGAGTTGCTCGAAAGCAAGAAAGCGTAACAAGGGTCGGTGTTTATCACCATTTCGTAAATACGGTTCAGTCCATAATCATAACGCATCTTAATCCGGTAATAAGACTTGCCGAAACTCCAGTGGGAAAAACGTGTCGGCATCCCATAAGCGCTAAAGGCATAGATGACGTCTGCCGGGCAGATCTCGAAACGCATCGGGAAGAAGTCAAGCCCGCGCGCCCGCGCAAGACCGATAATCTCGGATACGGCCGACTCCAGGGCCATAATATCTTCCACAATTCACCTCCTGAAAATAGAATCAACCGCCAATCCAGCACTCAACGAATCATTGTAAATGGTTCAGAAGGAAGGCAATCATTATCTAAAACCAAATCATGTTGAGTGCTGGACAAGGACGCCATGAATCAAGAAAATAAATACCGGATAACAGGCAAATACCTTTCCGTTGTGCCGCAATACGGCATGGGTAACTCCCTCTTAAAATGCGTTCTTCTTCCGTTGGGCACAGCGATGAGCTTCGCATTACCTCGTCTGGCTCACCGGCCTTTGAGAGGTTTGATGTGAGGGGTTAACACTTCCCTATAAGCCTCTTTCCGCCCTCTACGTTTCTGCCCCGGAGAAAAACGTTTTGAGAGCCGTATAAACGTCTCCTTTATCCCGCAACGTCAGCGAAATGAAATGCGGGTCGGCAATCGCCCTGTAAGCGGTCCGGAGCGTACTCGTATAATAGTAAGGGCCTTCGATTTCCCCGTACCCCATAAGGTTGGTAACCTTTAGTAACTTCCCGACCAGTTCAACACATAAATCGTTATCTGAAGCCAGGTTATCACCGTCCGAGAAATGGAACGCATAAACGTTATAATCACGCGTCAAAAAGCGTTCGCAAATAATGTCAAGCGCCAGCTGGTAAACCGCTGAACAGCGCGTCCCCCCGCTTTCTCCTTTACGAAAGAACTCCTCTTCCGATGTTTCCCGCGCTTCGGTATGGTGAGCCAGAAAAACCGTCTCAACGTTATGGTAGTTGGCCTTAAGAAAACGCATCATCCAGAAAAAAAAACTGCGCGCTATATACTTCTCGAAGGGTCCCATTGAGCCCGACGTATCCATCATTGCGATCACCGCCGCGCCTATTTCGTGGGACTTCCCGCTGTTCCACGTGCGGTAGCGCAGGTCATCAAGGCGTATGCCGTGAAAACCCGGCTGTCCGGCGCGAGCATTGCGCTGGAGCACCGCGAGCAATGTTCGCTTATGGTCGAAATTCACGGAGATCCCGTGCCTTCGAATGTCCGAGAACTCCAGGTCTTCGAATGTCATCCCGGACTTCCCTTTTGACTTCAGATTCGGCAGGGATAACTCCTCAAAGATGATATCGGCGATTTCGTCTACGGCAACCTCCGCTTCGTAATAATCAACCCCCGGTTCCTCACCGACTCCTTTCTCCTCTCCATGCAGGAGCCTTGAAATTACCGGATCACCCACCCGTAGCTTACGGTCCCCCTGGCCTACATACTGCGCCTTGCTTGGATTGAACCGGAAGCGGTATTCTTCAAGTGAACGAATGGGAACCCTCACGACCTTTTGCCCGTTTGTCAGAACAACACTTTCCTCGGTTATAATATCGGAGAGTTTTTGGCAGACGGCTTCCCTTACTTTCTCACGGTGCCGCCTGGCATCAATGTATCCCTTTCGGTAGATGGACCAATCCTCCCGGTTGACTGTGAAATCCTCCATCCCACTCCCCCTCTCACCCCTAACCCGGACAAACCGGAACCAATTTTAACCACAGAGGCACAGAGTTCACAGAGAATAGAAATATCAAGACTAAATAACAAGAATGAATCCCATATTTCCCTCTTTTCCCCTCCGTGTCCTCTGTGCTCCTCTGTGTTCTCTGTGGTTAATTGCTTTCTTGCCATTTTGCGTAGATCTTGGCGTCAAAGGCCCTACTTCCCACCTTTAACCTCTCACATCCGACCTCTCACCTCTCACCTCTCATCTCACCGGCTGAGGAGGCTCCCCACGTACCGCAGCAGTTCGCCGGCGCAAACCGTACAGTAGCCATAATCCGATACTAACCTATCACTCACCGCTTTATGACTTTTTACCCGTTCCGTGTCAGACGTCCGGGCGCATGTAATCGTTTTAATTACGCTCTTCATCTCCGCGAATAGTTTCTTTTCAATCGCTTCCCGCAGCCGGTCATGCGCGGTATAGTCAAAGGTTTTTCCTTTGCGGGCATAGCTTGAAAGCCTGATAAGTATCTCCTCCCGAAAGCTTCTCCTTGCGGCATCGGTAACTCCGATATGCTCTTCGATAGAACTCATCAGGCGTTCATCCGGCGCAATCTCCGCGCCGGTTACCGGGTCTGGAATCCCGGTCTCGTTACAATAGGCCTCAACGTTGTCCAGGTAGTTGTCAAAAAGAGCCTGCGCAGTCTCCTTGAAAGAATTAACCAGGGCATTCTGTACCTCCCGCTTGGCGATCTCGTCATACTCACACCGGGCAGCGGAAATCAAATCAAGGATCCGCTCATGCTCTTCCGCTGTTATTGAAGGGTGCTGGCCAAAACCGTCCCTTAACGCTCTCAGCACATCCAGGGCGCTGATACAACGGGTCTTGGTGCGCATTATCGCCGTACACAACCGGTTGATTACATAACGGGGGTCCACGCCGCTCATTCCTTCATCCGGGTGCTCGGACAGAAGTTCCCCAAGGTCTTTTTGTCTGAAGCCTTCTATATCTCCGCCATCGTACAACCTCATCTTTTTCGTGATATCGATGCCTTGCTTTTTGGATTCTTTCAGACGTGACATCACCGAAAAGATAGCTGCCGCCCTCAAGGTATGCGGTGCTACATGGACATCCCCAATGTCGCTTTGATCAAAAAGTTTCCGGTATATTCTAACCTCATCTGTAACCTTGAGGTTATAAGGTATTTTCATAACGATCATGCGCGAAAGAAGAGCCTCATTCTTCCTATTGCTTACAAAGGCTTTATACTCCGTTTCGTTGGAATGGGCCACTATCAACTCGTCGGCGGAAATAAGGGCAAAACGCCCGGCCTTAAAGTTGCCCTCCTGCGAAAGTGAAAGGAGATTCCATAAGAACCTCTCGTCGCATTTAAGCATCTCCTGGAACTCCATTATTCCCCTGTTGGCGATATTAAGTTCCCCGTCAAAACGGTAAGCGCGGGGATCCGATTCCGAACCGAATTCCGCAATAGTGGAAAAATCAATGCTGCCGGTTAATTCCGCGATATCCTGGGACTTTGGATCCGAAGGCGTGAAAGTACCGATGCCGACCCTCTTTTCTTCGGAAAAAAGGATGCGCTCTACCGGCACCTCCTTTATCCTGCCGTTAAATTCGGTCTCCAGCCGCAGGCGGCATAACGGGCAAAGCTCGCCCTCAATGCTGATCCCGTATTCTTGCCGAAACTCCCCCCGGAGTTCCCGCGGGATCAGGTGCAGCGGTTCCTCGTGCATGGGGCATCCCTTAATGCCGAAAACCGCGCCTTCGTCGGTGCGACTGTATTCCTCAAGCCCTCTTTTGAGCATATTAACCAGCGTTGACTTTCCGCCGCTCACCGGACCCATTAGAAGAAGAATACGCTTCCGGACGTCCAGGCGCCGCGCCGCCGGATGGAAGTATTCTTCAACGAGCTTTTCGAGCGCCCGGTCAAGTCCGAAAAGTTCGCGCGAAAAAAAGCGGTACCGCTTCTGACCTTTTACCTCCTCGATACCGGCAGCAGCAATCATATTATAGATACGACTGTGCGCGAGCTGGCAAATGCGGGGGTCTTGCCGCACCAGCTCAAGGTATTCGAAGAAAGTTCCTTCCCAGGCAAACCGATGTTCTGCGGTATGGAAGTCTTCTACCCGCCTTAGAAAGTTCAAACCTTCCCCTCCTGCATGGCGTTCCGTAAGTGTTAGGTGACAGGCTGAATAGTTACGTTCAATGTTTGGCTTGTTTTAAATGTATGCGCCGGCAAGCGCAAAAAACACGCCGCAGGGTGCCACAGATAAGACGGCCGGCTTCCCATTCCCGGAGCAACTGCACGCGCGAAGAAAGGCGTCATGAAGACCCTTGGCTTTAAAGCAGAAGGTGCCGGTGAATTAAAAAGCGATTGTGAAGGCACTGGTTCCGTAAGCCTTCGCCAACCATGACGAAAATCTGCCCGAATGCATAATCCTGCTCTTTATCCGCATTGGTTAGTAACCTTGCCGTATATTGCAAGTTCCTGCATCGCTTAATTGACGATGCGATGGGAATTTTAATAGTAATAAAGAGGGATGAGGAGGCTTTAAGAATGGGAAAACGAATAGTGGTTATCGGCGGTGCGGCCTGCGGTCCCAAAGCCGCCGCCCGCGCCCGCCGGAGGGATCCCGAAGCCGAGATTACGATCGTTGAACGGGGCGAGCAGGTTTCCGTAGGACGTTGCGGCCTTCCGTATTTCGTCGGCGGTAAGGTCCAGGAAATACAGGAGCTTTTCTCAACTCCCGCCGGAGTGCTCCGGGACGCCGCGTTTTTTGACGCGGTGAAAAACATACGCGTGTTGGTTCGAACGCAGGTAGAAAAGATCGATCGCGCGAACAGGCTGGTCCACATTACCCACCTGCCGACAGGAAAACGGGATTCACTTCCTTACGACAAGCTGGTGTTATCGACGGGGTCACGGCCGACACTTCCCAGAATTCCCGGTGTTGATCTTAAAAACGTCCATACCCTCTGGTCGCCCGAAGATGCGACGTGCATCCGCGAAGCCGCTTTGTCCGGAAGATCGCGCCACATCGTTGTTGTGGGCGCGGGGCTGATCGGCCTTGAAACCACCGAGGTGCTTCTTGAAGCCGATTACCCTGAAGGGAAGCCTGAAGTAACCTTAATCGAGGCCATGCCGCACATCGCGCCTGCCTTTTTGGACGAAGAGATGGCTGCCCTCGTCGCCAAGTATCTTGAAACGAAAGGCCTATCGGTTCGTGCCGGTGAAATGGTCAAGAGCCTGGAAGGAGACGCCTCTGGCGCCGTGCGCCGGGTGGTCACCACCCGAGGAACATACCCCGCCGACCTGGTAATCATGGCCATAGGGGTGGAGCCGAACATCGACCTGGCGCGAGAGTCAGGACTCATAATTGGAAGAACCGGCGCCATTAAGGTCAACCGGCATCTTGAAACAAGCGATCCCGATATTTATGCCGGCGGCGATTGCGTGGAAAACATAAACATGGTCAACGGCAGGCCTGTTTATACACCGCAAGGTTCGGTCGCCAACCGGCACGGCCGTGTAATCGGCAATAACCTTACAGGTATGCGGGACTCTTTCCCCGGGGTTCTGGGAACAGTTATTTTTAAAATCTTTGATTTCACGGTGGGACGGACCGGACTCAGCGAGTACCAGGCCTATGACTCCGGCTACCAGACCGCGACGGTCATCGTTTCAGGAGCGGACCATGCCCATTTTTATCCCGGATCGGGCTCCGTTATCGTGAAACTTATCGTCCACATACCCACGCGCCGGATTCTTGGCGCTCAACTCGTCGGCGAAGGAGACGTAAACAAACGCCTTGACACGCTGGTTGCGGCCGTAACAATGCAGGCGACTGTCGACCAGTTGGCGGAGTTTGATCTTGCCTACGCGCCACCGTATAATACAGCCATGGACGTCCTGCACCATGCCGCCAATACGATGCGCAACAAACTGGCGGGCATCGCCAAAACTTACACACCGACGGAGCTCAGAGGCCAGCTGGCAAACGGTAACGGCGTACTAATACTGGATGTACGCACGCCTGAAGAAGCAAAAGAAAGACCCGCGCCGTACAAAGGCGCGGCGCATATCCCGCTCGGAAATTTGCGGGCAAGCCTGGACGCCCTTCCCGCCGAAAAGACGATTATCCCTTTCTGTCAGGTTAGCATGCGCGCCTGGGAGGCGCAAAGGATTCTGGAGTCCCGGGGGTTCATGAACGTGCGTTTCCTGGAAGGGGGTCTTGCAGCCTGGCCTTACTAAAGCGCCATCAAAACTACAAAACTCTGTTTTCAACCGCCAAGACGCCAAGATCGCCAAGAAAACTATTATATTTTTCTAATAGGGCCTTTGACGCCAAGATCTACGCAGAATGGCAAGAAAAATTAACCACAGAGAATTTCCTATCTCAATCAAAAAGCCCGTCGGGCCGGATTTGTTTCGCCGATGGGCTTTTAAAGTACCGGGCATTACCGGCGGCATGCCGAAACGCTCTTTAGACCGTACCCCCGGACTCCTTTAAGATCTGGAGCACCTTGTCGCGAAGGGTCTCGTCCACATTCGCCCTCAGAATAACGTCCCGCCGTGCGAGATCCTCGTTCAAAGGCTCATCCGCCGGTGCGGTTTTAACCTCCGCCCGGTCGTCGTCCTCGCGGTTCGCGCCCATGATATAATCCCCCAAACCGCTGATGCTTCCGGTAATGCGGCCCATTACCTCACCGAGTCCGCCCTTCGCGGCTTTTCCTACCCGTTCGATCTGGATGTCGTTCACACCCATGGCTTTGAGCCGGTTTGCCGCGTGTTCGGCCTCATCGCGGGTCCTGAAATGAGCAACGATACTCTCTTTTTGCATAAGTCAATTCCTCCTGTAGCTTGACTTTTCCAACATTTAGACTTATCTTTTCCTGAATTTTGGATTTTATACACGGGCCAACAAAACAAAAAACGGGAGGAACCCCGTTTTATAAACGCTTTTATGGTTTGGTTTGCTTATTTTTAAGATATGCTCCCGAGCCGGCAATCTTCTACCAGTAGTAGGTTATTTTCGCCTTTTGCTTTAAACTTTCTACCGTTTGCGGTATCAACTGGGAGCTCATAAAGGACTCATAATCCTTCTTAACCTGGTCCTTTACTTTATCATAGGGCTCTTTGTTGTACTGCGAATCCTTGAACTGCTCGTAGAACTCGCGCAGCTCCTTATCCCCCGCCTTTACCTCTCCTGCCAGTTTTTCTACCAGGAGTTGCATCCGGATCCTTTCATTTAAAGCCTCTCTGGTCAAATGCCTTGATTTTAGAAAAGCCTCCAAATCCTTTTCCGTCATTGAGGTGCCCATCATTTTCTTGAGTTCCGCGCTTACTGCTTCTTCCTTTACCGTAACACCCCGTTTTTTGGCCTCTTCCTCAATCAACCTTTGTTGAACCAAGAAATCAAGTGCTTCGCTGCCGTTTGTCTCTTCCAGGGTTTCGTGAAATTCGTTATACCGAATCGCTTTGCCGTTAACCTTTGCCACGGCTTTCCCCTCGTAGGTATACCACGACATAAAATAGGTCAGGATCGCGGCAACGACAAACCCGCAGACCACACCGATTACTAGCTGAAACCGATCCTTCCCGCCGCCGTCGTTCCTTACAGGAATCTCGTCCTTCACAGCAATCTCTGCCACCACCGGAATCTCTTGCACTTCTTAACCACCCTTCTTAAATACTAAACTTACTTAGTTCCCGTTTTCGACCCCGGAACCCTTTTCCCTGCAGCCAACTTTTTCAGTTTTCCCTAACCCTGAAAACCGGAACCCAAATTTCTCACCACAGAGTCACGGAGTTCACAGAGACAGAAAAATATGAAGATTAAAAAAAATGAATACCTATCTTCGTGTTTTCCCCTCCGTGTGCTCTGTGCCTCTGTGGTTATTTTTTCTTGCCATCTTGCGTAGATCTTGGTGTCAAAGACCTTAATCCGCTAAAAACTCCTGCCACATTTCCTTGCCGAGGAAGCTTTCCCCGACGTTGCTCTCCATTTCCTGAAACATCTTTAACGGCACGGTGAAGGTGAACAGGTCCTTGCCGAGCCGTTTTCTTACGTTTTCACGCGCCGATAGATCCAACAGGCCGACGACCGCTCTTGGCTTTTCCGATTCCGCTTCCCTGTATGCGAAGATACCTATGCTGTGGCACCCGGCGCCGAAAGGCATAATTACACTCTCAACACTTTCTCGCGCGTAGTTCGCCAGAACGGTCAAGGCCGAAAGCTGGTCGGGGTTGGCGAGAAAAACCACGACCACCGGAGCCTCCTTTCCCAGCGCGACGTCTTGGAGCGGCTTCATAACAACGTACTTTGCCGGAATGTCGGTTATCGGCATATACTCAATAAACCTTTTAACCAGTTCGGGCGATTTAACGTACCTTTCACCGTGCAAAATATTCTGAATCGAGTCTTCCCTCCGGGAGTTGATCATCTCCCGCGTTATTCCGATTTGCGCGGCTCCCGTCGAAAGAAAATAACAAAAAAGCTCGATACCGCCGGGCCAGTTGAGATACTGGTTGCCAAACCCCAGTCCTGTTCCGCCCCCCAGGCAGCCGAAGGTCTTGCGGTCAAAAACCGCTGCCCGGCCTTTGGCTGCATTGGCAAACAGCCACATAATGCACCCCCAGCCGCCCTCTTTGAACTGCAACGCTCCTGCCGGTTTCTCATCCGTCCACAGAAGGGCCACAGGGCCGTACTTAAATTTCATGGCTGCGGCAATCTTACTTTCCACGAGTTATCACCCTTTCATCGTTATAGATCCCATTATTGATTTCGCTGACGAAGATTTTAAATCCTTTTTCATGAATTATTTACCCCAATATAAAAAGCGCCCGGCGTACGCGCCAAACTGCCATACAACCCGATTTCAGGCGTTTAAGCTTGATAATGCCCTCCTGGACGGAAATAGCACGCCAAACATAAATTACATTGTTAAAATCTCGCGAAAACGACAGGTATTACGTCGTAGATTGTCGTATTCTTGCAGGAGATTAAAAGGAGGTTATGCCCCGTGCGTAAACCCGTCGTTCTCTATTCCCTGGGTCTCATAATAATCTTAACCCTCGCTGTTGTTTTTTCATTCGATCAATGCCGGCAGCTGTTCGTAGGGCACCCGGGCAAGCCCAAGATTACAGACGTAAAGCCAAAGCCTCCGGGAAGCGCTGTAGCCGCCTCAAAACCCACCATGGAAGAACTGCAAAACGACGCGCGTGCCGTAAAAGCGAATGAACTCGGCTATGTTCCCATCCTGCTTTACCATCAGATCAGCAATCAGGAAGGGCGGTGGGCACGCACCCCGGATAACTTCCGGAAGGACCTGACGGAACTATACAACCGGGGATATGTTTTGATTTCGCTCAGCGACTTTTTGGCAGGGACCATAAACATCCCGGCCGGAAAGTCTCCGGCGGTCATAACCTTCGACGACAGCACACCGGGAGAGTTCCGACTCCTGCAAAAGGGCGAGGAACTTACGGTGGATCCCAATTGCGCGGTGGGCATCATGCGTGACTTCGCCCGCCGCCATCCCGACTTCGGTAACGCCGCCACCTTTTTCATCAACGCTAACCCCTTCGGCGGCGAAACCGGGCAGGATAAATACTGGAAGAAAAAACTCCAACTGCTGACCGAATGGGGCTTCGAGATCGGCAACCACACCATGCACCACGCTTACTTAAAGAACCTCACGCCGCAAAAGGCGCGCATTGAAATTGCCGGTTTGCAGCAACTAATCCAGCAAGCGGTTCCGGGTTATAAGCCCACAGCCTTCGCCATAGTGCAGGACGGTGTGCCGAACCCCTACGAAACGGTCGTACAAGGAACATACGATGGTGTCACCTACCATCATAAAGGCGTGTTATTATGGGCCTGGAGCGCCTCTCGGCCGCCGCTTCACAAGGATTTCAACCCCCTGCGCATTCAGCGGATACAGGTGTTCCAGGATCACGGGTTGAGTTCGCTCACCAACTGGCTGGATCGCATTGAACCTACACGCTACATCAGTGACGGCAATGTTGAGACCATCGCCATACCTCAATCCTGGAAGGAATCTTTGAAGGCTGATGCGCCAGGCCAGCAAGTTATTTATGAACCTGAAAAAAAAAACCGACCGGACCCCGGCACACGAACAACAGGCCTTAAACGCTAAAGGGGTTCATGTCACCTACGCCTGGGCATCCTCCCGCACCCGCTGGGAGCAAATAGTCGACCTCGTAAAAAAGAGCGGGCTTAACGCAATCGAGCTCGATATCAAGGATGAATCCGGCAACATAGGGTACCTCTCAGAGGTACCCCTGAGCAGGGAGATAGGCGCCGCCCACGACTATCTCCCTATAAAGGACATGTTGAAAGAACTCAAGGATCAGGGGATTTACAGCATAGGCCGGTGCGTTGTCATGAAAGATCCGATACTGGCGAAAAAACATCCGGAGTACATGGTCCGCACCGGCAGCGGCTATCCCCTGTCCGGAGGGGTATGGGTAAACCCTTGTTCCCGTACGGTGCAGGATTACAACATCGCCCTCGCCAAGGAGGCATACGAACTCGGTTTCGATGAGGTACAGTTTGACTATATACGTTTCCCGGAAGGACAAGGTGTACAGATGGTTAGTTATCCGGGCATGGGCAACCAGGAACGCACCGACGTCATTGCCGGTTTTCTCCGCCGCGCGCGCCAGGAGATCGGCTGGGATAAGTGGCTTTCCGCAGCCATATTCGGCTTCATGGGATACGCCAAAGACGATCAGCGCATAGGCCAGCGTCCCGAACGCCTGGCGCCGTTCCTTGATTTCATGTCGCCGATGGCCTATCCCTCGCACTACAGCCCGGGCAACTACGGCTTTTCCAACCCCAACGCCCATCCCGCCGAAGTGGTTGACGGCACGCTGGCCGATTTCGAAAAGCTTATCGACACCAGCGGCTGTCAGCTGCGTCCCTGGCTTCAGGCCTTTACGATGGGGCCGCCGCCGTACGGAGCCGCCGAGATAAAAGCGCAGACGAGAGTGACCGAAAAGCGCGGTATCGACACATGGCTTCTATGGAATGCAGGTTGTGTCTATCATCAGGACGCGCTGCAACGTTGAGCGGTTAAATGGGAAAGGTTATTGCATTATAATTCTAACTAAGGAATAATGAGCCAGGTGGGATAATGAGGGGAAGTTCGTTTCTGCAAAACAGGCTTTTACGCGCAATCTTCCAGCTCATAATCGCCTTAATCGGGGTCCTCATCTTTATATGGTTTCTGGGACCCGCACATTATCAGATAGACGGCTTCGAGGTACAGGGTGCGCTGCGTCCAACAATGCACGGGCGGACGGTGGTTGAACTGCCGCCGCTCGGCGCATTTTCTGCGATAACACACACCGCCCCGGTCGAGTGCCGCATTACGCTCCTCCGGGTTGAGGAAAAAACCGTTCTCACGCACCTTTCCGACTTTAGCCTGAGCTCGCTATGGAGCCGTATTGAAGATGATGCCGGCCGGGCGTTGCGGTTATTCGCCCTCCGGCAGTTAGTACTCGGAATTCTTGGTGCCTTGTTTTTCACTTGGTTATTCTGCCGCATGCCGTTACGGAAGATCTGGCAACCCGCCGCAGCCGGCCTTATGATTACCGTGGTATGGTTGGCGCCTGCCTACATCACCTTTCACACCGACGGCTTCAAACACCCGGCGTACAGCGGTATGATCGGCGCCGCTCCCCGCATCCTGGCACTCAGCGAAGATCTCGTGAGCGGTTTTGAAAAATTCAAGGCCGACACCCCGGAGGTAGTGGCCAACCTGCAGGCCCTATTCAGCCGGGCCGACGGTCTGAACGGCCTTTCGGACGTCGGCCGGGGCAAAAGGCTGCTCCTGGTATCTGATATCCATAACAACCCGGTAGGACAGGCCTTTGCCCGCGAACTTGCAGCGCGTTTTGCCGTCGACGCAGTGCTTGACGCCGGGGATCTCACCGACTTCGGCTCTCCCCTTGAATTGAATATCGTCGAGGGTTTAAGTGAAAACCGGGTGCCCTACGTCTTCGCGTCCGGCAACCACGATTCACCTGCCGTTACTGAATTCCTGGCCTCCAAACCGGGGGTGTATGTTTTAAAAGGCGGTGTGATTAACGTAACGGGTCTTTCCATACTCGGCTGCCCCGACCCCTCCGCCTACCGTTCCACGGTCAAAGCTGAATCCACTGCTATAGAGGAAGCTGAATTCCGGGCGCAAACGGACGCGCTGAAACAGGTTCTTAAACACCGCAATAAGAACTCAGTAGACCTTCTGCTCGTCCACGACCCGAAGATAGCCAGTCGCTTTATCGGACAGATCCCGCTTATTGTCTGCGGGCACACACACGTACCCGTCATGGAGGGCGACAGTTCATCGTTGTTTCTTAATCCGGGCACTACCGGCGCCGCCGGGATCAGGGGTTTGCAGTACGGTAAAGAAGTCCCGTATACCGCTATGGTCGTGTATCTGGACACCGCTGAACGTCCCTCCGCCGTAGACATCATCACCTACGGGCCCCGTGAGGGTAATTTCCGGGTTGAGCGCCAGGCTGTGCCCCAGGCTAAACCCTCGGTGTACAACGCTTCCTGATCAGGCCCTGAATGGTTTGACTTCCTCTATGCCGAGCACCAGGCAATTGAAAAGCTGCTGGGTGAAGGCATCTTGAGTATAAAAACAGGAAACGAAAGGAAGGGTCTTGTGATTGAGCGCATGGAGGCTCTCGAAAGAAAAGAGCCGAATGACGCTTGTGATTTAAAAGATGGTATGGACAACTTAGAATGAAGCGACTCTAAATCATGGTTTTAGAGAAAAAGCCTTTATCAGGGAAGATTAATCTTCTTTTGGTTTAAAAAGGTTTAGAAATCTGTCTACCAGCCACGGGTCGAATTGCGTTCCTGCACACCTTTTAAGTTCGGCCACGGCTTCTTCATGAGAAATCGCCTTACGGTAAGGACGGTCTTTGGTCATGGCGTCATAGGCGTCTACAATAGACAGCATGCGGCATTCCAGCGGAATCTCTTCCCCTTTCAGCCCAAGGGGATATCCCTGACCGTTCCACCACTCGTGGTGCTTCAGGATCCAGTCGGCTATGGGCGGCAGATCAGGTATTGACTGGGCGATGCGGTGCCCTATCTCGCAGTGTCGTTGCATCTCGGCACGTTCTTCACTCGTCAAAGGCCCGGGTTTAAGAAGTATCCGGTCAGATACCCCGACTTTACCGATATCGTGAAAGAGAGCAAGAAGTCGCAGGTCACTCACCGCATAATCAGGCATGCCGATGTCAACGGCCAGATTTGCCACCAGGTGTTGCAAGCGGTCCACATGGCCTTCGGTGATAAAGTCCTTTGCTTCGAGCGTCTTCATCAAAGTCTGTACTATTGCGCTGCGGGCACTCCGACTGCGGTGCAACTTTTCACGATACATGTTATTGTCGGCTTCTTTAAAGAGATCACCCATGCTCTTATTGGGATCACCGCTGACAGCGAAGCCTACGGAAATGCTCAATACAATCTCCGGGTTGGCCGCGTTGTAATCCGCTACGGCATCCCGGATCCTCTGGCAGGCACTTTCGACGGAGGCGCGGTTATTATTGGAAAGCAACACCGCAAACTCATCACCCCCGATCCTTGCGATCATGTCCCCTTGCCGGAACGACTTCTTGATCGCATTGGCCGCCGCTACGAGTAGGGCGTCGCCGGCATCGTGTCCCAGTGTGTCATTGACAAGCTTGAGCCCGTCAACATCACATAGAATTATGCCCACGGAAACAGTACGCCCCCCCTCGACGCGGCGCATCTCTTCCTCGAAATAGGTGCGGTTATAAAGTCCTGTAAGCGGGTCATAAAGGCTCAGGTTGCGAAGTTGTTCCTCCATCTTCCTGCGCTCGGTAACATCGTAAAACTGCTCAACCACCATCTGGACCTCCCCGTTTTCGTCCAGGATAGGGTTGCTCCGGCAGTCCATGTATAAACCGAGCTCGGGAACATATTTCTCTACCCGTTCCAACTGCTTCGTACGCCATGCCCTTTCGGTGGCGCACGGCCGGCATCGATCAGCTCTTCCCATCAATTCGTAACACCGCTTGCCCTTAACCTGTTCGGGAGTCAGACCGAACAACCGAAAACCGGCCTGGTTCAGCCTGATAATCCGGTGTTCGGGATCCTGAATGCCTACAGCGTCGGGTATGGCATCCAGTACGCCCTCGAGGATGGCTTTTGCATCTCTCAACTGGTCCTCTACTTTCTTGTACTTGGTGATATCGACGAAGCTTTCGACCAGACAACTCCGACCATCCAGGCTTACAGGAACCACCGTTTTAATTATCGGCACGCGCTCACCGTTTGCCCTTAGCAACACCCGCTCGGAATGATCCTCTCTCTGTCCGAGGTCGGTAATCGGGCATTTGCCCTCTTCCGAAGGGCAAATGAATTTCTTACATACCGAACCCACAATCCGCTCTTCGGGAAGACCTACCATTTCAACAGCAACGCGGTTGGCATGGGTGATGCAGTGGGTCTGTGCGTCGATAACGAGGACACCGCTCTGAATCGAGTCCATTATGGTTTTGATGTTTTCCGCCTGCTCGAGTTTTGCAATCTGTTGCCGTAATTCAGCTACTTCCTGTAATAATTGGGCCTTGTCTTTGTCCCCATCCTTTTTCATCTTCCAGATCTCCTATGAGAAATATATGGCAACCACATATATGGGGAAACACCGGTTTGCATGTAGGCACGTCTCGCAAAGAACAACTCGGTCTACATAAGTTTATCGGATCTAACCCCCGAAAACTTTCTCCTCCTTTCCCGCAGCCGTCTCATTGCGCATCGCGCTAAAAAGGGCATGGATCGCCTCCGTTTTGTCTTGATCTTTCGCTCTTCCACGCGCTGCACTTGGGCTCAACGCCACCGGAACCGTACGCAGCAACACTCTTAAATCGAGAATCAAAGAATAGTTACGGATGTAGTAAAGGTCGTAACGCAGCTTGTCCTCCCAGGAGGTAGTGTAACGACCGTAAACCTGCGCCACGCCTGTTAACCCCGGCTTCACCAAATGACGGTAACGGTACGCCGGGTGAGCGCGTTGGAACTCGTCCACAAACACCGGCCGTTCCGGCCGTGGGCCGACCAGACTCATATCGCCCTTAAGGACGCTGAACAACTGGGGAAGTTCGTCAATCCTTGTGGACCGCAGGAGCTTTCCCGCCCATGTAACCCTGCCGTCATCCGCTTGTGCCAGTACGGGTCCGGTCTCCTTCTCGGCGTCATCGACCATTGTCCGCAGCTTCGGCAGCCTAAAAACGCGGCCGCGGTACCCAACCCTCTCCTGCACATAGAACACCGGCCCCGGTGAAGACAACCGTACAGCAAGTATCGCCGGTAATAAAATCGGTATTGCTATAACCAGTATGATAAACGTAACGAGAACATCCAATGCACGCTTTACCGAAGCCTGCACGGCAGACAGCCTGATGTCCTCCAGTTGCAGCACGGGAAGGTCGTCAAGCTGTTCAACCCTTGCTCCCGTGAGCATCACTTCGTAGAGCTCGGGAACCAGATACACCTCACGTCCCGCTTCAAGACAGAGCGCCACTACGGCGGCTTTGTTTTCCGGTGTGGCGCCCGGACTTACAACTACGCCGTCCACCTCAGGGAGTTGCTTTCTTAACGCCGCCATATCCCATGGCGCAACCACCCCCTGGATTCTAAAAAGACCCCGCGGAAGATCCAAAAGTTTTTCGAGGAAAGGCCGCGCGGTTTCCGCGCTCCCGATTACCAGGATTTGCCGCTGCCCGTGAATCATACAGGCTATACGCCAGCAGATACCGCGCCATATTAATAAACCACAAAACTGCCCGAGGGTACCAAACAACAAAACACTGCGTGGGAAAGCAAATCCCCGTACCCAGAAAGCGATACCTGCCGTCGCCAGCCCCGTGGCAAGGATAGCCGGAAGCAAAGCCCGCATCACCGGAACCAACCCGCCGAGTTGTTGCTCATACAAACCAAGCCCGGCAAAAAGAAGAAGAGCGGTAAGACTCACCCATGGCAGCGTGCTTACCAGCGCCTCGTAATTAGATGACGGCAGGCTTCCGCCAAACCGTAGATAAAAAGCCATAATCACCGTCATATTAAGGACAACCAAGTCCCCCGCGGCAACCAGCCACGTCGGCAAACGCCGCCAGGATTTTTTACTCATCAACACCAGACCTATAAATTAATTATTTCGGGAAAAGCCCCCCAAAACTAATACAGCAATTATCGAGATTTTTCATCTGTCTGTTGGTAATTTCGATAGCCGGTGCTGTTTTCCCTCCTGAAAAGCAGTTCCGTTAATTCGTAAATCAGTATCCCCGTATTCCCTGTTTATGACCTCGGACCTCGGACCTATAAGGTAACGCCTGTATACTCCGGCCATTTTCAGACGTACCTCTTCTAATCTACAAGCCTCTACCTCCTGTCTTCCTTTTGTACCGAGTTGAACCGCCAGTTTTTTGTTTGCTAACAGTTTCAAAAGCGCCTTTGCCGTTCCCGCTACGTCCCCTACTCCCACAAGGAAGCCTGTCTTACCGTGAACAACCAGATCCCTGCAACCTCGGACGTCCGTAGCCACCACCGGTTTTCCCGCCGCCATCGCTTCGAGGATTACCCGCGGTAAACCCTCCCGTTTAGAGGTTAACACCACTACGTCAGCCACCGCTATAATCCTGGCAATATCAGTGCGAAACCCCAAGAATCTAATGTTTTCTTGCAGCCCCATCGATTTCGCAAGGTTTTCAATCTCCTGCCGCCGCTCTCCATCCCCCGCCAGCAAAAGAACAGCGCCGGGCATAACTGCGACGACCTCCTTCCATGCCCGGATAGCCTGAGCGTGATTTTTGACCCTGCTGAATTCGGCCGCCATCACCGCTACCGGCATATCCGCCCTTAAACCCAGGTCTTCAAGAATTGCCGTCTTCTTGGCCTGCGATACCGAAAAGGAATCAAGGAGTACTCCCACTCCCGGGATAAGAAACGTCTCGCCGCGCACCGGCAGCCTGCGCGCGCCTGAGAGGTCTTCCTGGTTCAGGACTATCAGCCCATCGGTCCAACGTGCCGCCAGCCACTCCATGGGATAGTAAAGCAGCCAGTTCCTGGCCGGTGCTCCCTTGTAAAAATGAAAGCCGTGTGCCGTATAAAGCACAGGTCTGAATGAGCAAATCCTTGCCGCCAGACGTGCAACAAAAGAGGCCACAGGTGTATGCACGTGTATCAATGCGTAAGGCTGGTTCTTTATTAAATGGATCATGCGTACAAGAGCTTTCGTGTTCCCCCGCGAAAACGGCCGCCTCCCGAAAGGAACATCATGCAGCTTAACACCGAGTGGGGTGAATGCCTCCGCTTCCCCGCCCGGATTACAGGCCGCTTCCACATTAAAACCCCATTCCTGCAGCAACTTGAAGTAGGGTGTATGAAACGCCAGGAGGTGCCGCGCGACTGTCGCTACGAATAAGACCTTCGGGGAATCTTGAGACACGTTTAATCCTCCGGAAACAAGTATAAAACTTTCAAGAAGTCACCCATTCTAATGACGGCTGCTTCTTGATAATACCCGCGTCATACCCACGCCCCAACAGCTCATCCACCGCCAGTCGACCCTGTTCCCCGAGATCCAGCGTCCAGGCGTTTACGTACATCCCGACAAAACGGTCTGCCTCCGCCTTTTCCAGGCCTCTGGCGTAAGAAAGCGCGTGTTTCAGGCCTTCCTCCCGAAAATCCAGTGCCCAGGCTATCGCCTTCCGTAACAGGCTGTTTATTTCCGCCGCTCGCTCCGCATGGCGGCGATGCAGGACATTGCCGCCTAAGGGCAGCGGAAGCCCGTATTCTTCCTTCCACCATGCCCCGAGGTCTATGACCTTCCTTAATCCTTCACGGAGATATGTCAACTGGCCTTCATGGATCAAAAGCCCGCCTTCCACTTCCCCGGCGTTAACCGCCTCTCCGATCCGGTCGAACGGCATAACCACCGTTTTCACTACCGGCCGCCAAAGTTTCAAGGCAAGGTATGCCGTGGTCATTTCTCCCGGCACAGCAACGGTTGCGGGTTCGAACCCCTCTTGTACGTCTCCCCGTACCACCACAAGTGGCCCATATCCGTCCCCCACACTTGCCCCGCAGGATAGAAGCACGTAGTTGTCCGCCACGTACGGGTAAGAGTGGAAGGATATGGCCGAAATATCGTACACCCCTTCGAGGGCAGCGCGGTTCAGGGTTTCGATATCTCTGAGAACATGGGTAAATGAATACTCACCCGTGTCAATCTTACCCTGAGCCAGGGCGGTGAACATAAACGCATCGTCGGCATCCGGGCTGTGCGCCAGCGTGAATTTCAAACAATCCGCTCCTTTCGTTTTAAGTAAGTTCATTATACCATGGGCCACGCTCCGGGTTCCCGACATTCAAGAGAAACTACCGGAATTTAAGCGCCAGGAAAATGCCGCCGAAAAGCACAGGCTGGTGAATGATATAAATCGAAAGGGAGTACCGGCCTAAATATTATATTGCTTCAACCGTATAAAGGGATATCCACAAATAACAGAAAGCCCGATGAACTGAAGGATGCCGAACAGGATCCGACCTTCTCCAAACAGTTGCCAGGTCAGGACGGTGATTATAAATCCCAAGCCCAACAGTTTGAGTCCCCTACCCAGATACGCCGTAAACCGGACGCGGCCCCGCAACGAGTAACTTAGCCATAAAGACACCCCTACGAGAAAAATAAAGGCTGTTTCCGTGGTCTTCTGAAAAAAAGTCCAGAACCCCACGTTCACATCCTTTTCGTATACGCCAAAGTAGTGCAAGTCCCACGCCAGGTGATAAACCACCATCATAACAATCGCGATCCCGCGCAGGGCGTCGACCTCCCACAGGCGTCCGCTTGTTATCCCAGTTAACCTCTTTTTCATAATCTAAAAACCTTAATTAAAGTACGTAGCAATTGGGCTTCGTGGATGGGCTCAATGGTTGCGATTGTCTTGATCTCGACAACAACGGCGTCTTCAACCAAAAGGTCAATACGGTAACCGCAATCAAGCTTGGCTCCCTTGTACTCGACAGGCAATGCTTTCTGTCGCTCAAAGGGGATCGACGAGAGCGTCAGTTCCTTACATAAGCATTCCCTCATAGGCCGATTCCAAAAGCCCTGGCCCAAGGCGCTGGGGCACCTCAATGGCTGCTCTGATTATCTGTTCTGTTATCCTGTTTAGTTCCATCTCTGTGTTCTCTGTGTCTCCGTGGTGAATCTATGATCAATTTATTTCTTGCCATTTTGTATAGACCTTGACGTCAAAGGCCCTATCTCAAACAAAAAGGCCGCTTTGTGCGGCCGTTTCGAAAAGACTCCATGTCTTAAGCGTCGAACTTGATTATAATCGGATTCTTATCCTCACTTATCTGCTCCGGAAGTTCCTCGGAAGGCAAAAACCGGTACTCTACCTCTTCTCCCTCAATCCAGGTGACAAGGTACATGTACCTTCCTCCTTAACGATATCCTGTACTTTGTATACAGTATCCGATAATTATTGTAGCAGGTTTAACCCTCAACTGCAACGTAGATTTTTAAAAAAATTACGCGCTATTTCTTTGCGCCAAGACGCTGCAACATGACCTCGTTTGCCCTGTTTTCGAAGGTGTCATCAAGAGGCGCCAGGAAGTTATCCTCGCCCCGCCGCCGCAAGGCAAGTGAAAGCAGGTGGTCGGTTAAGGCCGGATTCTTGGGGAAAAGCGGGCCGTGAAGGTAGGTGCAAAAAACATTTTGGTAGCGGGCGCCTTCATAACCGTCACTGCCGTTATTTCCGTATCCCTTTAGTACCCGCCCCAGCGGTTTCACCTTGCCGAGATAGGTCTGCCCGGAGTGGTTTTCAAACCCGGTTGCCTGCACCCTTTTGCCGTTGATTTCTAATTCAATGCCGATATTGCCGATCATTCTTTTCGTCCCGGCCTGGGTATAAAGGTCCAGGATTCCGAGCCCGGGTATCTCCGTGCCGTCAAGGGTCCTGTAATAATACCCGAGAAGCTGGTATCCGCCGCATATAGCGAGGACCACCAATCCGTCCTTGATAGCTTTGGCAAGGCCGGAAGCGCGACCTACGAGGTCTGCGGTAATGAGTTCCTGTTCCCGGTCGGAACCTCCCCCCAGGAAAAGAAAGTCCACCTTGCTAAAATCAACCGGCTCGCCAAGGTTTACCTCTTTAACCTGCACCGGGATGCCGCGCCAGCGGCAGCGTTTGACAAAGGCGATGATGTTCCCCCGGTCGCCGTAAAGGTTAAGAAGGTCGGGGTAAAGATGGCATACGGTTAGCACCATTGACCTCCTTCGCATAGCGGCGTAAGACTCTCTCAGCCGGCCAGAGTGCGGTATAGGTCGCCAGGAGGTATCCTGTGCTCCCCATGCCCTCCAAAACCTTCCGGACACTTGTGATAATGTTTGAACAAACATCGATCTTGCGTACGGGCACACCCGCATATTTAAGCCTTAGTGCCACTTCTTCCGCCCTGCTGCCGGAGCAGACAAAACGTAATACGTTATTGCAGTTTTCAAGGCGTTCGAAATCCACGTCCCAAATCCAGGAAATATCGCGCCCGTCCGCGGCATTGTCATTTAAAGCGATGAAAACGTCTTTCGGTTCTGTGCTGTTCTTTAAAAGGTTAAGGCTCTCGTTAAAACCCGCAGGGTTTTTGACCAGGTTCAGGTAAATCGGCTTCCCTTTATATACAAACTTCTGAAGACGCCCGGTTGCAGGCACATAACCACGCAGGCTTGCAGCCACCCCCCTCGGATCCAGCCCCAGGCACAGACCTGCACCGAATACCGCAAGGGCATTATAGGTGTTGTAAAAACCGGATACCGGCAGGGTCAGCCCGACCAGCCTTTCATTCACACGAACCCGGCAGGAAAGGTCACCGTCAAGCATGCTGATACTCAACGCTTCCACTTGTGCGGGTGGACGCGCAAACCCACACCCGGGGCACCTGAAGGCGCCGAGTTGACTATAGTGGTAGTAAGCATACACAAACTCCCGCCCGCAGCGCGGACAGAAACGTGCTTCCCGCGTGATGCCTTGCTCCTCATTATTTCTCAGGGGCGCCCCCAACCCGTAATAGACAACCGGCAGGTTCATACCGCCCAGTTGCGCCACCAGAGGATCGTCGGCGTTAAGCACCAGCTTTACTTCGGGAACCTGGCGGATTGTGGTCTTAATAAATGAAACGGTCTTGTCGAGCTCTCCGTACCGGTCAAGTTGATCCCTGAAAAAGTTCGTGACGATAACGATTTTTGGCTTTATGATCTCCGCCACGCGGGGGAAAGCCGCCTCGTCAACCTCCAGTAAAGCCCAATCGTAACCAAGCCGCCCCCTGATACCGCAGGCTTTAACAAATGCGGTGGTTACCCCGCTGATCAGGTTCGCTCCCTCGCGGTTCACGACCACCCGGTTGCCGCGCGATTCGAGGACACGGGCCAGCATGTTGTTCGTGGTTGTTTTGCCGTTCGTCCCCGTAACCATAATGGCGCCTTGGCGCATTTGACCGGCCAAGGCAGCCAGTGTCCCCGGATAAACCCGCAACGCTACCAGCCCCGGTAGCGATGATCCCCGCCCGCCGCTGATCTTCCCAAGGTAGTGAGCCATTTTACCGGCTATAACCGCCGCCGTCAGCCTGACGCGCAAAAGTATTCCTCCAGAGTACCTGCTTCCGACACAACCACAATAAATTATAGTGTACCTTTAATAAAAATCAAGCCTACCATATTTCCTGACAGGGAGGGCAATTCGTCAACGGGGTTAAGGGTTGATCCTTGCGGGAGCCTGTGCGGTATATGGTCAGCCCCTTTAAACCAAGAGCGTGAGCTTGCCGGAAAATATCAGACACGTCCGCTTCCGTCGCCTGTTCTGGAAGGTTTACGGTCTTACTGACCGCGTTATCGACGTATTTCTGGAAGGCGGCCTGCATCCTCAGGTGCCACGCCGGATTTATCTCGAGGGCGGTTTTAAAAACCTCCCGCACCTCCTCCGTCAACCCACGCACCCCCCTTAAGGTTCCGGTAGCGTATACGGCGGCTAAGATCGCCTCCCGTTCGGTTTTTTGATAACCGTTTGTCAGATGGTCCCGGAAAACACGGTCGACTACCACAAGTTTCTTCCCGTCCAGAACCGAACGGGAATAGCTCAAGGCAAAGACTGGTTCTATACCAGGGCTGACCCCGGCAATCCCGCTGATTGAACCCGTAGGAGCGATGGTCGTGAGAGTGGCGTTCCGCAGTGGCATCCCGGGGTAATGTACGGATTCCTCCCAGGCGGGAAAAGGTCCCCGTTCGTCTGCGAGGGCTTTCGAAGCCGCACGCGCTTCCCGCCGGATAAAGGACGCCACTTCTTCGGCAAGGTTCAAAGCCGCCTCTGAATCATAGGGGATTTCAAGGCTGTACAGCATATCCGCCAAGCCCATAACCCCCAGTCCGACTTTACGCGTTCGCTTGGTGGACACAGCGATTTCCGGCACCGGATAACTGTTCACCTCTATCACGTCATCGAGAAACCGGACGGCGCATTTAACCACCCGGCCCATTTTCCCCCAATCGACGTCTTTACCCGCCGTCATCCTGAAAAGGTTGATTGATCCAAGCGTACAAGATTCGTAAGGTAGAAGAGGTTGTTCCCCGCAAGGATTTGTCGCGTCAATCATACCCAAAGCCGGTACCGGGTTGGCACGGTTGATCGCGTCAACGAACAACAGTCCTGGTTCTCCGTTGGCGTGGGCAAGACAGGAAATCCTATCAAACAAGTGCCTTGCCGGCACGGCCTTATACACGCGCCCACCGAAAGTCAGATAAATATCGTCGCCACGTTCCACCGCGGTAAAAAAAGCATCGCCTACCGCCACGGATATATTAAAGTTCCTGAATTCGCCTTCGCGTTTCTTAGAAGTAATAAACTCCAGGATATCAGGATGGTCCACTCTGAGGATCCCCATATTCGCCCCCCGGCGGACCCCTCCCTGTCTTATTTCTTCAGTGGCCGCGTTAAAAATGCGCATAAAGCTAACCGGCCCGGAGGCGATGCCGCCCGTGGATCTAACCGGGTCTCCTTTCGGCCTCAGCCGGGAAAAATTGAAACCGGTTCCGCCACCGCTCTTGTGGATTAACGCGGCCCGTTTAAGGGTCTCAAAAATGGCTTCGATACTGTCCTCAATCGGCAACACAAAACAGGCAGCAAGTTGGCCGGAACCCCGTCCCGCGTTGATGAGAGCCGGACTGTTCGGCAAGAAATCGAAATCAGCCATTATTTCAAAAAAGTGTTCGGCCCAAGCGTCAACCGCTTTCGCGTCCCCACCGAAGCGGCTTTCCGCCTCCGCTACAGTCCTGGCCACCCGCCGGAACATTTGTTCCGGGGTTTCGATAACCCTGCCTTCAACGTCGCGCTGGAGGTAACGCCCTTCCAAGATTATTTTCTGATTAGGATCCAGTTCGATCATCTGATCTCCTCTGAAAATAGTGCTTCTTTCGGTGGGCGCAGCGATAAGTAACGCATTGCTGCGTCAGCCTGCCGGAACCGAATCCTCACGTACCCCCCTGTACGCTCCGGTTCGTCTCCGCCGGTCTTCCTTGCACTGCATCACTTCTCGCCGCGTTCCGTTTATGTTACTCTTCTGCATCTAAGCAACCAGCTTACGGGTCATCCCATTTTCATTTCGTTGTGCCGCAACGCGGCATGGAGCACTCCTTAGATAAAGAATTCCATTAAGGTATAATACCCCAACCGGGTTTCATTGCACAACATAGCAGGAATTCATTCCCGTAAAAATAAAAAAGCAAACAACGTTTGCCGGCTTACGACGTTAACTCGATAAAACTAAGGTTTTATTTTTCCCGTTCGGGCACCGGAGCCGCGAAGAAAGAGGGAGGCCCTTGCTTCTGACCCGGCACCTGCATGGGATCACCTCCTGACCTAACCAGAACAAAACCTTTATCACCTACGAGGGCTGCAACGGTATGGTTGCCCTCTCGCTCGAGCGTATCAAGCGATCCTTCCTGGACAACCGTGCCGGCAATATTCAGCCCGCGCCGATGGACCTCCTGTAAAAGAAGATACCTTCCGGCTGAAAGACCATCCTTTGCGGCCTTGTTACGCGTGCCCTTATCGGTGCAAACCGCCACTATTTCGGTCCTTCCCCGCAGCACCGGAAAACACTTGGCAACCAAATGTGACAAAGCACCCGCATTAAGCCTTTCATCCCCCGTCCCGGCTGCTGCTGTCACCATTACCACATTATCTTTCCCCTCTTTTAGATATCCGGCGGCCAGCGCCCGTTCCAAAATACAATCCACGCCGGCTTCGAGGGTTTTCCCGCGCAAATCCTCCAGCGCGGCCAGCTTTCTTCCGGTAGTGTTGAAACCCTTCTGCCCGGTAATTACAAGCCCCCGGTCGAGAGAGATTTCGATACTCGGCTCCATATCCAATGCAACATAAGCCCAGGTAGAAGGCAAAAGCGTTCGGTACACACCAAAACTAAGGGCTGCAACGGCAATTACGGCAGCCGCCGCCATAAACCACGGCGGCCTCTTTTGCCGCGGTGGATCGACCGCCGCCTCTTCGCCGAGCGACGTATCCTCGCCGATTTTCCCCTGGCAAAAACCACCGTCGCGGGTGAGGATAATCCCGCCGCCGTTTTTCTTTTTCAATAATATCCCTTGCATATGCCGTCCCTACCTCAGGAGGCTGCTGCAAAACGGCGCCTGTCTTCGTCAGACTCGCTGTCCGGTACTCACCCAGCACTCAGTTGCGCTTTTGAGAGAGGCCACTTCCGTTAACCCGCTATTTACATGCTCTGCGCAACTGCGTTTTTCGATACCAGTCTGAGTGCTAGGCTCCGTTCCGGCCAGCTTCATCTTCCTCGACATGCTTGTTTTTCGCAGCCTCCGGGAAATTTACTTAGTTTAACTACCGAAAACCGTTGGGTTATTTTTCTACCGATTTATTTATTTTGCAACACTCTCTTAGGCTTAACTTTTCAGGTAAGAGTTGAGATAAATAAAGCGCTCCGGATACCTGAAGATGATCGCGAGAGCCAAAAGGTACCTGCGGTTCTTTTCGATTACTTTGGGGCTGAGCCCGGTTTTAAGCGCTACCCTTTTTACCGGCAGCCGCTCCTTTCTTCCTAGACGCGCAAACAGCTCTTCGTCCTCCGCCAGGGAACGCGCCGCATTCACAAGCGCCGCCCTGCTGTCACAGTGTTTTGGCGAAAGATATACAAGTTCCTCCAGGGATATCCCGTAATCCGATAGTGCGTGTTCATATTCGACTATCTCTTCCGCCCGGTCCTGACTCGTTTTTTCCCAGAGGTACTCCTCCCATGCCGCGGCAAGTTCATTCAACATTTTCTCCTGTGAACTATTATCATTCAAGCTTGCACTTAAGTGCCGTCCTTCCTGCCGGAAATAATTAGACAGACGACTCTTGATGACCAGTCTTGCGAAAGCCAGGAACGGCACGTTCCTTTCAAATTCGTATCTGGTTACGGCCTCATCAAAAGCGATAAGACCTATGCTTAATTCGTCATCACGGCCCCATTCAAGTGTTCGCCGGCAATAGGAATTAACCACTCCGGAAATGAAATTCCGGTAGGTTTCAACAATGGCGTTTCGCGCCTCAATATCTCCTTCTTTAGCTCGGGCAAGCAACCGGAGGGCGTTTTCGTCCATACAAAACTCCTTGCCCTGCACCCTCCGCACCGGGCTCTTATATTGTTATACAGAGTAAAGGTAAGGTTTGGAGGGTAATTGATTATTCGATTATTTATTTAATTTTATCAGTAATTTTACAGGAAAAGTTTACACACTCATTGCTTTTACGATGCTTTTTTTGCTTTTTGTCGTCCGGTTATAAGAAAATATATACCCAGCCCTAAGAGGGCTCCCATCAGGAGCACCGGCTGTAATTGCCGCGTGACCCTTTCCCATCCCTGCCCGAAAATCATCCCGAGCGAAAGATAAAGCGCACTCCAGGAAACGGCAAAGGTTGCCGTCAATGCCAGGAAAACGCCTATTCGCAGCCCCCCTACACCGGCAATATACGGTGTAAGATTGCTGATCCCCGGTATAAACCTCCCGAAGACTATAAAACCCGGCGCCGAACGGCTCAAGTACTTACGCGCCTGTTCCAGGCGCCCTTCGGTGACTCCCAGCAGGCGCCCACCTTTTTCAAAGACACCCTCTCCCAGCTTGGCGCCCAATATGTAAGCCAGAAGTGAACCGGTTATAAAGCCGAAGGAGGTAGCAATCCAGGCCACCGGAAAAGCCATGTAACCCTCGGCGATTAAAAAGCCGGCGGCTATTACCATTATACCGCCGGGAAAGAAAGGCACACCCAAAGCCTCGATGAAACTGCTTAAAAGGATGCCCCCGGTACCTAAAGCAGTAAGGTAGCTGAGCATAAGCTCTCTCAACATTTCCACAAGCCTTTCGGGCGATAGAATACGGAATATAGAATATAGAATACAGAATGTAGAAGAGAGAATTCAGATTCCGTCTTCTGTCTTCTGACTACCGACTACTGTTACAGCACCCGCGCCACGCCGCTGTATATTACGCCCCGTTGCCCGTCAAGGGTGACCACCTGACCATCTTTAAGAATCGCGGTGGCTGATTCGACGCCCACAACAACCGGCAGTCCGAACTCCAGCCCTACTATTGCCGCATGCGATGTGAGACCGCTGGTTTCCGTAATGATACCGGCGCACCGTTCCATCGCCGGGACATACTCCTTGTCTGTGGCTGAAGCCACCATGATATCGCCCTGCTGTACCCGCTCATAAGCTTCTTTCGCCGTGCGTACCACCCGAACCGTGCCCGTGACGGCCTTTGCACCGATCCCGATTCCGCGCGCCAGTATATCGCCCACGGTGTGAACCTTCAGGAGGTTGGTGGTTCCATGCACACCTACTGGAACACCGGCCGTGATGACCACCAGATCCCCCGCACTGACGTACCGTGCGCGAACCGCCGCTTCCACCGCTTCGGAAATCATCTGGTCGGTGTTCTCGATCTGCTTGACAAGAAGCGGGAGCACCCCCCAAACGACAGTCAACCGTCGTACTATAGTTTCCTGCGGGATAACCGCAACTATCGGAGGACGGGGACGGTATTTGGCGACCATCCTGGCGGTATATCCGGTCTGAGTGGCGGTGATAATCGCCGCAGCCCCTAAATCCTGAGCCGTGGTGCAAGTAGCAAAGCTTATGGCATCCGTAACCGTATGCTTGGAAAGAGCTTTCCTGCGATCTAATATTTGATTAAAAGACAGGGCTTCTTCAGCGCGAGCCGCGATCCTTGCCATTACAGCCACCGTTTCCACAGGGTAACGCCCGACGGCTGTTTCCCCGGAAAGCATAACCGCATCCGTTCCGTCGAATATCGCGTTGGCAACGTCGCTGGCTTCCGCCCGGGTTGGACTTGGGTTGTTCACCATTGATTCCAGCATCTGAGTAGCCGTGATCACCGGTTTGCCGGCGCTGTTAGCCTCCTCGATAATCCGTTTTTGCGCCAGAGGAACCTCTTCAATCGGGATTTCCAGCCCCAGATCACCCCTTGCTACCATTACCCCGTCGGCAACCTTCATAATTCCGCTGAGGTTCTCCAGCCCTTCCCAGTTTTCAATCTTGGCGATGATCCAGGCATCGGCCCCCGCTTCTTCTAAAATTCGCCGCGCCGCGAACACATCCTCGGCCTTCCGGACAAAAGACAGGGCGACAAAATCCGCCCCCTCGGCAATGGCGAACTTAATATCCTCTACGTCCTTTTCCGTGAGGGATGGAAGATTGACCCTGATCCCGGGAAGATTAACGCCTTTATGCGCGCTGATCAACCCGCCGGTTTCGACCC
Source organism: Bacillota bacterium (assembly GCA_040755195.1). Classification (GTDB taxonomy): domain Bacteria; phylum Bacillota; class Desulfotomaculia; order Desulfotomaculales; family Ammonificaceae; genus SURF-55. Next base: position 32,190 of record JBFMBL010000003.1, on the reverse strand, counting down.
GGCACATAACACTTTCTTCCTTAGTATCCAGAACCCTTAACCTAACCAGGCCATCGGCAACCAGGATTATATTCCCCGGCCGCACGTCTCTGACCAGGCCTTGATAATTAACCGGAATGCGCCGACGTGTGCCTGGGGTTCTTTCCGGAACCAGTTCGACTTCTTCACCCGTCTCAAGCCGAAGGTGTTCGGCGTCAAACTCCCCGAGGCGAATCCGCGGTCCCCTGATATCCACAAGGAAGCCGATGTTTTTGCCTATCTTACCGGCCGCCTCCTTAAAAAGCCGTATCCTTCGGCTATGTTCGGACCGCGAGCCGTGTGACATGTTTACCCGGACGACGTTTACTCCGGATTGCAACATTCCCTGTATCACATCGGGGCTTTCCGTCGCCGGTCCTACCGTACAAACGATTTTGGTATGCCTCATAATACCTCCATCCCTCAGTCCTCAGTCCTCAGTCCTAAGTCCTCAGTCACGAGTCGCGGGTTACGGGTTGAGTCGAGTCCTGACTCGGGACTCGGGACTTTAATAACTATATCGCAAGGACTTCGGCGAGCTGATATAGCTCTTTATCAATTTCTTTCCTGGATTCGAATACCTCGGTAAGGTTGCAGTGTCCCAACCTCCCCTCGCAAATACACACAGCCGTGCTCTCTTCCCCGGCGTCGAGCAGGTCCACCGCCCGTGCTCCCATCATGCTGGCCAGAACCCGGTCGAAAACGGTGGGCGCCCCGCCGCGCTGGATGTGGCCGAGAACGGTAATTTTGGTGTCAAAACCGGTACGGGACTTTATTTCACGCGCCACCTCCGCAGCAGAACCGGCGCCCTCAGCCACGATGATGATGCTGTGTAGCTTCCCTCGCCTGACTCCCCGCAGCAGGCGGCGGCAAACGGCGTCAAGATCAAAAGGCAGTTCCGGAATCAGAATGGACTCGGCGCCGCCGGCAAGACCGGCGGTAAGCGCGATAAAACCTGAGTTGCGCCCCATTACTTCTATCACAAACGTTCTCTCATGGGAAGTTGCTGTATCGCGGATTTTATTTATCGCGTCTACAACGTTATTCACCGCCGTGTCAAAACCAATGGTGTAGTCGGTTCCCGAAATGTCGTTATCAATCGTTGCCGGTACGCACGCCACCGGAAGTGCTGTTTCCTGGTGAAACACATGAGCCCCTCTGAACGAGCCGTCCCCGCCGATGACCACCAGGCCGTCGATACCAGCCCGTCGGACCGAGGCGAAGGCCTGCGATCTTCCTTCGGGGGAAACAAACTCCTCCGAGCGCGCCGTCAAAAGTATTGTGCCGCCTGTCTGTATTGTGTCCGCCACCGACCCTAGATTCAGCGGCTCAATATCACCATCCACCAGACCGGCGAACCCCCGCCTTACCCCCATAACCTCGTAGCCTTGATAAAGGCCTTTTCGCACCACGGCACGAATGGCTGCGTTCATCCCCGGTGCGTCGCCACCGCTTGTCAATAACCCGATCCGGTGCAAGGGACTCCCCCTCCTCAGAGAATAGGAGTTCATTCGTGGGGCGCGGCGATGAGCTTCGCATTACTGCGTCAGGCTCACCGGCCGGGTCCTCACGTATTTCCGTATACGCTCCGGCCCGTCCGGCTACGCCTTCCTTGTACTACTTGCTCCTTGCCGCGTTCCGTTTATGTTACTCTTCTGCATCTAAGTAACGGCTTACGGGTCACCCCATTTTCTTTCTTCCGCTGGTGCGGGTAAAAGGCCCGCATGAGCTACTCTAAAGAAGATAGCCGGCAATAGCCGGGCATCAGTAGTTGAAAAAGACCTCGATACAAGCAGAGCTATTGCGGTTTCATCAGTGTAAGGGGGAAATGTCCCAAAAGCCGCGGGAAGAGGCCGCTCACAATTCAAACGCCGGGATTAATTAAAGCGAGAAGGAGTATTCTTTCACGTAAAGACAAAGTCAAACCCAATGCTGGCTCGCCGGTGACCTCAACCACTTATGGAACCTGTGTTTCTGAACTTCGAGTAGCGGCGCTCGACAAGTTCATCAGGAGTCAGTTTACCCAACTCTCTCAGATTCCGGGCAAGCGCCTCTCGCAACAAAGCGCCGGCGCCTTCGGGGTCCCGGTGGGCCCCGCCGAGGGGTTCCGGGATCATTTCGTCGGCGATCCCCAATGCTAAAAGATCCTCCGCCGTGAGCCTTAAGGCTTCTGCAGCCTCTCGTGCCCGGGTGGCATCCTTCCAGAGGATACTCGCGCAACCTTCCGGGTTTATTACGGAATACACCGCGTGCTCCTGCATCAGGATCCTGTCCCCGACTCCTATTGCCAGTGCTCCGCCGCTTCCCCCTTCACCGATAACTATTACTATTATCGGTATCCGGAGTGTGCTCATACGAAGTAAATTTTGTGCGATTGCGTAGCACTGCCCCCGTTCTTCAGCCCCGACACCGTAGTGAGCGCCGCGGGTGTCAAGAAAGCTTACTACCGGCCGCCCGAATTTTTCCGCCTGAAGCATCAGCCTCAGGGCTTTACGAAATCCCTCCGGATGCGCCATCCCGAAGTTCCGGTTTACATTCTCCTTGGTGTCCCGGCCCCTTAGATGCCCTACGACGGTGACCGGTGTTCCATCAAACAGTCCGATACCGCCCAGGACCGCCGGATCATCGCCGTAACAACGATCACCGTGAAGCTCGAGGAACTCCTGGAAAAGCATTTTGACATAATCTTCGGTATTAGGACGATCAGGGTGGCGGGCAAGTTGTACCTTTTGCCAGGGGGTAAGGTTGGTGAAAATCGAACGTTTAAGTTCCTCCGCGCGTTTCCTCAAGTTTTCTATCTCCCCCGAAAGCTCCAGGCCTTTTTCCTGGCTGAAAGAGGTAAGTTCCGTTATTTTATTCTCCAGTTCTATAAGAGGCTTTTCGAAATCAAGGGCTACCGGCAATATTTTCCCTCCCCTAATGAAGCCTAAGGATGTGCGCCAGGGTCTCACGCATCCTGACCCGCGGCACCACAAGGTCAATCATACCGCGCTGCAGCATGAACTCTGCCTTCTGAAAACCATCTGGGAGTTTCTGCTTTATGGTTTGGTCCAACACGCGCGGGCCGGCAAAACCGACACGCGCACCCGGTTCAGCAATAATAATGTCGCCGAGCATTGCAAAGCTGGCGCTCACGCCGCCGGTAGTAGGGTCGGTCAGGACCGTCACGTAAAGCAGTCCCGCGGCGTCCAGGCACTTCAGCGCCACGGCGGTTTTGGCCATTTGCATCAGCGCAACCATTCCTTCCTGCATTCTTGCACCGCCGGAAGCACTGAACATAACAAAAGGCAGGCGCCGTTCACCGGCTCTCTCCGCCGCCCGTGCAATCTTTTCCCCCACGGCTGCTCCCATGCTCGCTATTATAAAGCGGGAATCCATTACCCCTATGACCACCCGGTGCCCGAGAATATTACCTTCCCCGGTAACCACCGCTTCATTCAACGCCGTTTTTTGCCTTGCTTCGGCAAGTTTGTCCGGATAACCCGGAAAATCCAGTGGGTTGTCCGCCACCAACCCGGCGTCATACTCTTCAAAACTTCCTTCGTCGAGGGTATAGCTTAACCTCTCCGCCGCGGTAAGCCGGAAGTGGTGATTGCATTTGCCGCAAACGTTGAGGTTCTTGGCAAGGTCCTTGTTATAAACGATAATCCCGCAGGTCGGACACTTTATCCACAACCCCTCCGGGATGTCTTTCTTTTCTTCCTTACGTACTGTTACATATTTGGGTTTCTTGAAAAGCTCCAACACCAGATTGATCCCCTCCCTCCCAACGAAAAACGGAACCCGTTCCATACCCGGGAGCCGTTGTCAAACAAAAAATGAATCTGCAATACCATCCCTTGTGTCCACCGGGATACGTTTGATCTCAAAACTCCCCCAGGAGTTTATGAGCCTCCTCAACCTCGGCCTCCGGCACCAGAATTTCGTATGCCTGGCTGTCACATGTACCGGTGTTTGCTACACGCAGTTTAACTAACAAGCCTTCGCTAACCAGCATATCCTTTATACTTTCAGCCTCTTTTTGGGTTGGAGCGATATAGACTACCGTCCACACACAAGGTCCTCCCTGTACGAAGCAATTTTTTCAATTATACCCAAAACGTGTGTCTAAGATGCCTGCCCGAAAACAAAGCATACTCGGGCTGCTATTCCTCTGTGCGTATGCTTCCGTGTTTGGTCAAAACCTCAGCCTTTCCCCGAATCTTAATAGCTGAGGTATGTTCGGTAAATTGGGCGATCATGAGTTCACCTTTATCGAGCTTTTCCGTATGATGGAACCTGGTGTCCTTTCCACGCGTAAGACCCATGATGGTCACACCATTTTCCATTGCTTTTATAACGATATAATCGGCCAAAATCCATTGCTGCTCAAGCATTATTTTTACCTCCTGTCTTCTGGCATGTATGATAGCATAACGGTAATTGAAGAGCAAGAAAACAGTTCTTTCGGAGGGCACAACGATAAGCAACGCATTGCTGCCAACTGAGAGGTGGGATGTGCGATGTTAGAGGTGAGAAGTTTATGGGAATTCGCTTCCGTGAATTCCTTCAATAATCCCACTTCCAACTTCCCACGTCTCACTTCCCAATTGTCCGGTTCGTCTCCCCGGTCTTCCTTGCACTGCATTACTTCTCGTTGCGCTCCGTGTAAGTTACAATACAGCTTCTAAGTTCAAGGCTTACGGGTCTCTTAGTTCGCAACGTGCGGGGTAACTCCCTCGAACCCCTAACGTCGCACGTCGCACGGGGTTAAATCACCGCCGCCAGGCCAACTTTATATTCTTTTCTCCCACTATGTCCTTCAATATGCCGACCACAGGTGAAGTAAGGTCGACCCAGCAGTCTTCGGGAGCCTTCCGGATACCGTTTTCCCCGGGAAGGTACAGGTAAACCGGGCTTGTTCCCCGGTAACGGCTGAGCGTATTCTTAAGACGCGACATGAACTCAGGTTCCGCCTCCGGAAGGCGCAGGTATACCTCGGCGCCGTTCCAGTCTATCGCCGTCACCTCATCCGCCACAAGCCTTGCCCTTTCGCTGCCGGTTGCTTTCTTGCCCCGGATCAGCACGACCGCTTCGGGTTTAAGGATGTGCCGGCACTCCTGGTAAACACGCGGGAAAAGCACAACCTCAATAACTCCCGTTAAATCCTCCAGCTGGAGGACTCCCATCTGTTCTCCTTTCCTGGTTCTAAGCTTTTTTATTCCAAGGGCCAGGCCTCCTACTCTGAAGGACACGTTCTGTTCCGCCTCCGGCAGGTCGACCGCCTGAATGTCCGTAAGCGCCCGTAATATCTCGCGGTAATTGGCCAAAGGATGGCCTGTTATATACAACCCGAGAAGTTCCTTTTCCATGGATAGAAGCTCCTGCTGGGGGAATTCCCCGAGTTCCGGGTCGGTTTTGATCCGGTACCCGCCGTTTTCGAGGTCGCAAAAGAGCGATAGCTGGCTTGAATCCCTTTCCTTTACCGAACGCTGGGCAAGCTCCAGGCCTTCGTCCAGCATAGCCAACACCTGGCGCCTGCTCTGGCCGAGCGAGGTGAAAGCTCCGGCCCGCGCGAGACTCTCCATAACGCGGCGGTTTATGGCGCGGGGCGGTATCCTCGAACAAAAATCTTCGAAATCCCGAAAAACGCCTCCCTCTTCACGGGCTGTGATGATCGCTTCGACGGCGCTTTCACCGACGTTCTTGACCGCTGAAAGCCCAAATCGAATACCATTGGTAACCACGGTGAAATTCTTGCCGCTTTCGTTGACATCCGGAGGAAGAACCTCTATGTGCAACCGCCTGCATTCTTCCACGTAGGCGGCCACTTTGTCGCTGTTGTCACGGGAAGACGTCAACAGAGCCGCCATATACTCCGGCGTAAAACACGCCTTAAGGTAGGCGGTTTGATAAGCGACCATGGCATAAGCGGCCGAATGACTCTTGTTAAAGCCGTAACCGGCAAAGTACTCCATCAGGTCAAAAATCTCGCCCGCTGTTCTTTCATCCACTTCGTTTTCCACCGCGCCGTCCACGAATCGCGACCTCAGTCCGGCAAGGATTTCCGGCTTTTTCTTACCCATCGCCCGGCGCAGGAGGTCCGCTTCCCCAAGGCTGAAACCGGCGAGAGTGCTTGCAATCTGCATCACTTGCTCCTGGTAGAGTATTACGCCGTAAGTTTCTCGTAAAATCGGTTCCAGCAACGGGTGGGGATAAGTAACCAGCGTCTTCCCGTGCTTGCGCCTGATGAAATCCTCGACCATACCGCTCCCCAAAGGGCCGGGTCTGTAAAGCGCCACCAGCGCGATTAAATCCTCGAATACGCTAGGCTTAAGTTCCCGGAGGATGTTCCGCATCCCGCTGGATTCAAGTTGAAAAACGCCGGCCGTTTCGCCCCGGCACAAAAGCTCATAGGTCGCGGGATCGTCAAGCGGCAGGTTATCGATATCGATCCTCATGCCGCGGTGCTTGCTTACAAGATCGACCGCATCCCCGATAACCGTAAGTGTTCGAAGCCCGAGCAGATCCATTTTTAAAAGGCCCAGTTCTTCCACCGCTTCTTTGGCGAACTGTGTAGACACCGAACCGTCGGCAACACGATGCAGGGGTACGAAGTTGGTAAGCGGCTCAGGGGCGATGACGATACCGGCGGCATGGGTGGAGGCATGCCGCGGCATCCCTTCAAGGCGCGCCGCCACGTCGAGCAGGTGTTTGACCGTTGGATTGCCGGTTGAAAGCTCCGCCAGTTCAGGTGAAACCTCGAGGGCCTTTGCCACCGTCATCCCCAGTTCGGTCGGGATGAGCCGCGCTACCCGGTCGACTTCACCATAAGCCAAACCGAGCGCCCGGCCCACGTCTCTGATAGCGGCCCGCGCGGCGAGAGTCCCGAACGTTGCCACCTGCGCCACCCGTTCGCTGCCATAACGCTCGAATACGTATTCGATTACCTTACCTCGGAGTTCATAACAAAAATCGGTATCTATGTCCGGAAGCGACACCCGTTCCGGGTTCAAAAAACGCTCGAAAAGAAGTCCGTACTTCAACGGATCGATATTCGTTACACCCAGGCAGTAAGCCACCACACTGCCCGCCGCTGAACCGCGCCCGGGTCCGACCAGCACGCCGTTTTCCCGCGCGAAGCGTATAAGATCCCACACGATGAGAAAATACGACGGGTATCCCATCGCTTCGATTACCCGCAACTCGTATTCCAACCGGTCAATCACCGAGCTGTCCGGCTCACCGTACCGCCTTTTCAGGCCGTCATAGCACAGCTCCCGTAGGTATTCCGCCGGCGTGCTCCCGAGTGGGACCGGGTATGCCGGCAGGTGGTATTGTCCAAAAACCAGAGGGGTATTGCAGCGTTCTGCGATTTCCATTGTACGCGCGATCGCCGGCGCATAATCCGGAAAAACAGCGCACATTTCTTCTTCGCTCTTCATATATAACTGGTCTGATTGAAAACGCAACCGTTTGGGATCATCAACAGTCTTACCCGTCTGAATGCAAAGGAGGATGTCCTGAATGGCGGCATCATCCTGTTTCACATAGTGAACATCGTTCGTGGCGACTATCGGAATTGCTAATTCCTTGGATATATTGACGATTTCCCGGTTGACCGTTTGCTGTTCCTTTAGTCCGTGATCCTGTATCTCCAGGTAAAAGTTGTCGGGACCGAAAATCTCCCGGTACGTCCCGGCAGCCTCGCGTGCCTTCCGGGGATCGCCCCTCAAAATACCCGTTGCCACTTCTCCCGCCAGGCAGGCGCTCAAAGCGATCAATCCCTTGCTCAGCCGCCCGAGCAGGAACCTGTCCACGCGCGGTTTGTAATAAAACCCGCTGGTAAAACCGAGAGAAACAAGCTCCATCAAGTTCCGGTAACCTGTTTCGTTTTCGGCAAGCAGCACCAGGTGATAAAGGTTGTCGTCCACCTTCGGCGTACGGTCGGCTATCGTCCGCGGCGCCACATAAACCTCGCACCCCAAAATAGGTTTTATTCCTCTTTTCATACATGCCTGGTAGAAATCGATTACCCCGTACATTGCCCCGTGGTCGGTAACCGCCAGCGCCGGCATTCCCAAATCCGCGGCGTGCTGAACGGCGTCTTTGATTCTTGCGGCCCCGTCAAGCAGGCTGTATTCCGTATGCAGGTGAAGGTGTACGAACGACAAAATTATTACCTCCATGGACTCAAGGATACAGAAGAATATAGAATATAGAATGTGACTTCTACCTACTGACTACTAACCACTTATTTCAAGCCCACGAATCCTTGCTGGCGTAAAGCTTCATATAGAACTATCGCTACGGCGTTGGAAAGGTTAAGTGAACGAGCCCCTGGAACAACCGGGATACGAATTAACCGGTCAAAAAACGTTTCGAGTATTTGAGCCGGCAGGCCGGCTGTTTCCCTCCCAAAAACCAGGAAACAATCAGGAGGATAACTAACGGAAGAGTACCGTACCGCCGCCCGTGTAGTGGCAAAATAAAAACAAGCCTGGCGGTTCGCCTGGTAGAGTTCATCAAAACCGTTGTAATAAAAAACCTTGACAAGGTGCCAGTAGTCAAGCCCGGCCCTTTTTAAGTGTTTATCATCCGTCGAAAAACCGAGCGGTCCCACCAGATGCAGCGCGGCGCCGGTAGCCGCGCATGTGCGCGCGATATTCCCCGTGTTAGCAGGAATTTCAGGTTCTACAAGCACAACGTTCATCCACCGAAGAGCCTCCGGTGTTCGACCATTATACACTTAAGTTCTCTACTGACTTTTAAACACTTTTGTACGAAGTTCTACCAACTTAATAATATCTCCTTCAATCCTGTAAAATCATCCATGGATATACCGTTTAAACGAACTATTTCCCGTGGCACCGCATTGCTCCCTTCAAGTGCAATATTTATCTTTATAATCCCGAAAAGCGACGGCAATAATAAGAGAAGCCTTCAAGCTTCTTCCGCGTTCTATCGTTTTAACAACTTTTAAAAAGGAAATACATTCTGAAATGTAAGTACTGATGTTTGGAGGGGGTATCTTAACCATGGAAGTTTTCGCCTGGATGATCGGTATTGCCCTGCTGGCCATAGCTACGGCCGTGTATTTATGGTCGTCACGCCGCCCGGTTAAAAAAATGTTGCCTCCCGCACCACCCGTCACGGACGTAGAGTTCGGGATGGATCTAAGCCCGGAAACACCCCTGCCGCAATCAAAGCCGGCGCCTTATACACCGGAATTACCACGGCGATACGGCCGGGATCAGATGGCCTTGTTGGCCCGAGACCCGTACTGGCTGTTCGCCTATTGGGAAATCAGCGCCACCAAGCAGGAGGAATTCTCATCCCGCTATGGGCCTGAAGCCTGGCACACATCCCGCCCTGTTCTACGGTTGTATGATATCACCGGGGTAGACTTCAAGGGGAATAATGCAAACACTTATGTAGACATTGCAGTAAACGAAGAAGCTGATAACTGGTACATGGAAGTCGGGCAACCCAACCGCTCATTCTGCGTGGATCTCGGGCGAATACTCTCAACGGGGCAGTTTGTCACGCTGCTCCGGTCCAATATAGCACATACGCCGCGTGCCTCCCTCTCGGAGCGTTTCGACGAAGAATGGATGTGGTTGGAGGGGGTTTACCGGTCGCTCCTGCGCTACCACTTCGGCTTAAGCTCGCCGCTCCTGCTCGAAGAGATATCGGCGAGGATGGGGAAGGAATTCATCCCGGTAGGAATCTCCTCGCCGGTCGGATTGCCTATAGGCATCTCTTCTCCGGGCGTCTCATCCGTAGGAATTTCTTCTCTGATAGGAGTGCCGGAACGCCCCTCACCCCGGAGGGAACCGGAAAGAGTGGTTGTTGCTGCCCCGGAATCCTTGCAGAAGGGATTTCCTGCGCCTGTCGGCCTTCCGGAAGGGATGATTTTACCCGCCGGTTTGCCGAAGGGCGCCGCAAAAGCAACCCGGCCTAAACCCAGAAGGAAGAAGGGAGTTTAAGTTAAGGATGGCCAAAGGGTATCTTGCACTGGTTCTACATGCTCATCTTCCGTTTGTCCGGCACCCGGAACACCAGTATTCGCTGGAGGAAAAATGGCTTTACGAAGCTGTTCTCGAGTGCTACATACCGTTGATCTGGGTTTTTGAAAACCTTGTAAACGACAGCGTTCCATTCCGGTTGACCCTGTCGCTGTCACCGCCGCTTCTGACGATGTTTGCCGACGGTTTCCTACAGCAGCGCTGTCGCAATTACCTGAACAAGCTCATCGAACTTGCCGATAAAGAGGTGCACCGGACCAACGGAGGGCCGTTTTACGGTCCGGCGCGGATGTACCAGGACCGACTGCGCCGGACCCAAAACACCATGAACCATTATAATTGGAATCTGATCGAAGCTTTTAAGAAATTCAAAGAAGCGGGCCGTCTTGAAATAATCACCTGTGCCGCTACACATGGGTACCTGCCCCTTCTTTTCGTAAATCCTGCAGCCGTCAAGGTCCAGATTGCGGCAGCGGTTGACCTCTATCGCAAATTCTTCGGGCATAACCCTCCCGGAATGTGGCTACCCGAATGCGCCTATGCCCCGGGGATTGACCTCTATCTCAAGGAAAACGGCATCCGTTTCTTTTTCCTCGACAGCCACGGCGTTCTTTTTGCTTCGCACCGGCCGCGTTTCGGCATATATGCCCCGGTCTTCTGCCCTACCGGAGTGGCCGCCTTCGGCCGGGATATCGAGTCCTCGAAACAGGTCTGGAGCGCCAAAGAAGGGTACCCGGGTGATTTCGATTACCGCGAGTATTACCGTGACATCGGCTTTGACGAGGATTTCAATTACGTCAGAGACTATATCCATCCGGATGGAATACGCGTCAACACCGGCCTGAAATACTTCCGGATAACAGGCAGAACGAATCATAAAGAACCGTACGTACCGGAATGGGCTACCCAGAAAGCCGCCACCCACGCCGGCAACTTCATGTTTAACCGGGAGCACCAGATTCGTTATCTCAATCATTTTATGGACCGCCCGCCGTTGCTTGTTGCGCCTTACGACGCCGAGCTCTTCGGCCACTGGTGGTTTGAAGGTCCTCAATGGCTGGAGTTTTTAATCAGAAAAACGGTCTACGATCAAGATATCGTCGAACTCGTCACGCCTTCCGATTATCTGCGACTTCATCCTTGTAACCAGGTTGTTACACCGTGCGCCTCGAGTTGGGGGAATAAGGGTTACCACGAGGTTTGGCTTTGCGGCTCGAATGACTGGGTTTACAGGCACCTTCACTGGGGCGCGGACCGGATGGTTGAACTGGCGCAGCGCTTCCCGGGTAGCGAAGGAATGCTCCGGCGGGCACTGAACCAGGCGGCCCGAGAACTTCTTTTGGCGCAGTCCAGCGACTGGCCCTTTATTATGGCTACCGGCACTATGGTGGACTACGCCGTACGCCGTTTCAAAACCCACATGAGCAACTTTAAAGGGATATACCAGCAGGTAACGGAATGCCGCCTCGAAGACGACTGGGTGGCGGATCTCGAGAGCCGTCACAACATTTTTCCGGATATCGACTACCGGGTTTACGCGGAAGCTTGAGGAGGTTGGTTAGTAACTATTACGTTGGTTAAACCGGCGCGCCCCCCAACTCCGCCACTTCCTCGTTGTCAAGTATTCGCGCTATTCCTAACCCTGCCTCATAGCACCAGAATTCGGTTGCGCCAGACGAAACATCGTCGTTTTCTTTACTTATTTGACGCACCCGCGGGTAGAGAGAAAAACCGGGTTTGTTTTCCAGAACCACCGCTATGGCCCCTGACGTTAACAGGACAACGCTGCCTACGGGAAAAGCCGCAATATTGTTAAGAAATGACCGGACAACCGTGTGATCGAACCAGAAATCACCTGTCGCCGATAACATCTCGAACGACTCGTGAGGCTGGTAAGCCTTCCGGTAAACCCTGTCGGCGGTCATGGCGTCGTAAACATCCGCCATGCCGGTTATTTGGGCAAATACCGGAATTTCAATACCTTTAAGTTTGTCAGGGTAACCCTCCCCGTTCAAGCGTTCGTGATGTGACCGTGCAATAACCCGTGCGGAAGGCAGATTCGTCAGCATTTCCTCTCCGTACAGGGTGTGCTTTTTTACTTCGTTGAATTCTTGTTCAGTTAACGACCCCGGTTTGTTTATAATCTCTTGCGGCACGCGCATCTTGCCGACATCATGAAGGAGCGCCCCCACGCCTAACTCCATTAACTGCGTAACATCAAAGCCCATGGTCGCCCCGGCAAGAACGGATAAAATACACACGTTGGCCGAATGATAAAATAGGTACTCGTCTTCCATCCGGATGTCCATCAGATTGAACATTACCCCAGGGTTTGCCACAACCTGCCCGACGATGCTTTCCACCGTCCGGTAGATTCCCGGAGAAGGATTAATGACCCCGGCTTTGGAGGTCGGTGGATCCAATAGAATGCTCTTCACCTGCTGGACAGCCTGTTGCCGGGTATCCTCCCTGACCACATTCCTGATTTCCCTGTCGCCTATTAACCCATCATCTACATAGATCGAAGGTATGCCCAAGTTGAAAAGGTGTTCAATATAACGCCTGGTTAGTATAGCACCGCGTGCCAGCCAGATCTGTCCGTCTTTCCCGTAAACATTTTGGCCCACCTTCATTCCCGATACCAACTGCGTTACCATCAGGCGGCGCATTCTAAAAAGCCGTCCTTTCCTAATAAATTATTTTTTATCAGCTATTGACAACAACGGTTCCATTTGGTCAAAATAGTATGGGGCTATAGAAATTCATTGAAACAATTAGTATTTTATTGCATAAGCTTCCTGACATGCCAAAGGATGGGCGACGGTGGATATTGCCGAAATAATGAATCCAAAGTTTTTTACCATCTCGCAGGACCAACCGGTTTCCGAAGCCGTTGATCTTATCCGGAAGAGTAACGTGGGCGGTTTGGTTGTCCTGGATGAAAGAGGCGGTCTAGCGGGTATAGTTACTTTACGCGACCTGTGCGGGGTATCGACCGGCAGTTCGGTAAGCGAAACCCTGTTCAAAAAACCTACCGTCATTTGTCCTGAAACCTCGATTTGGGAAGCAGAAAAGATAATGAGTGCCGCAAAGGTCGACCGTCTCCCGGTGGTCGCTGGAGATATACTTATAGGGATCGTCACTAAAATGGACCTCCTAATAACCATCGCCCGCCACACCGACTCACTAACCGGCCTATACACAGCCGCTTACCTGCGCGATACCGCCCGCAGGCTCCTGTATACGGAAAACGAGATCAGTATAATCTTTATCGACATAGATGATTTCGGTTTTATTAATAAACGGATCGGCCATTCCGAGGGAGACAGGTGTCTTTGCGTTATAGGCAACCTCTTGCGCCGGCATGGTGATTTCGTTCGGAACTTTCCCTGCCGCTTTGGCGGAGATGAGTTTGCTTTAGTCAGCACCTGCTCCCTCTCCGAAGCCCTGGCCTGGTCTTACGGTTTCCGGCGCGCCGTGGAAAATGCCTGCAAATCTGTCGCCATTACCGTTTCTATCGGGATCGCCGGTGGCCGCCGTCAGAAATCGCGTGCCGGTATAAATCCGGAAGAAATAATAGAAAGCCTTATCAACCTCGCCAGCCTCGCCTCTACAAACGCAAAAAGCACCGACTCAGGTATAATGATTGCCGATAACAATGCTACACTTCAGAATTAACGTCGCCGCTCAGATCCGGTCTCAACCTCGCCGCGTCTCCCAGATAAAGGTGTTTGAGTTCCTTCTGCGGCTTATCGGTGTTTACGTGAACCAAAACCCTTACAACTCCGGCCGCGGCACCGGGAACGTCGATTTCCTGGGCGCACAGGAGCGGCACACATCGCCACCCGAGTTCCCTGGCTGCCAACGCCGGAAATTGAGCATTCAAATCCGGGGTTAAAGTAAAAAAGGCACTTGCGATTTCCTCAAGATCAAGGTCGTTCTCTAATACTATGGCTCGAAGGAGTTCCTTTGTGGCGGTAATTATATCCTCTACCGTGTTTTGCTTGACGGTTATAGCTCCTCTAATTCCTCGAACGCGAATGTTGTTACACTCCTTCCGTTCCACCACTAAGATCGGGCTTTATCGTTCATTATATTTTCGTTCCAGAGCGTTTCGATACCGTTGCACCTCTTCGCCTATGCGAAAGAAAAGCCTCTCTATCTCATACCGCCCTAAAACAAGACTTTCCAATTCGAGAATCTCGATTTTGCGAAATTCCTCGCGGAAAATCAACCGTACCAGATCATCCACCCCGTCAGAGACTACAGTCAATTCCAACGGGGCGTAAGCCGTTTCCGTTCTTGTCGCTTCATCCAGAACCACGTAAACCTCATGGGACATATTGATGTCCTCTATTTTTATCCCTTGAATCGGGACATTCCGAAAAACCGCGGCATTTTGCTCGCGCGCTTCCTCAGCCGCTTTCTCGGTCGTCTTCCCGCCAAAAAGCAATCTGCCGGGTCGTCCGACACCCCGGAAATCCAAACGCACCCGGGCCCGGATCACCTTATCGAGAAAATCCCCGCCGGCAATGCTCCTTACCAAGCATATCCCTCCTATCTGTCTGTTTTAGACAGGATGTATCAATGATTCGCGTCTATGGCTAAAAATCCTCCTTTTGCCACTTCTAAAGCCCAACCTGTCTTTTCAACCGTTCGATTTCCCTGTTACTAAGGTGCCTATAACCTCCGGGTTTCAAAACACCAAGCCGCAACGGCCCGATGGCGATCCTTTTAAGTTCGACCACCGGATGTCCGACCGCCGCACACATCCGGCGGACCTGCCTCTTCCTTCCTTCATGGATTGTTATCCTTAAAAGTGTACGGGCCGATTCCCGGCGAGCCACCTCCACCTGCGCCGGCTGCGTCAAACCGTCATCAAGCCGCACACCGTTCCGGAGAATTGTTACGGCCTCGTGGCCCACCCTGCCGTTCACCCAGGCGGAATAAACCTTGGGAATCTTATAACGCGGGTGGGTTAAACGGTATGCCAACTCCCCGTCGTTTGTAAGTAAGAGCAACCCCTCGCTATCGAAATCAAGGCGTCCCACCGGGAAAACCCTCTCTTTTACACGCCGCAACAAATCGTGCACCTTGGGCCGACCCTGCGGATCAAAAACGGTTGTAACCACGCCGACAGGCTTATACAACGCCATGTAAACGGTATTCTTACCTAAACTGACCGGTTTCCCGTCAACCTCGATCCGGTCTTTTTCGGGATCTGCTTTTTCCCCGAGCCTGTCCACCACTTCGCCGTTCACTTTTACCCGCCCGGCCTCAATTATTTTTTCGGCCCGGCGGCGCGATGCTACACCGGCACGGGCTAAAATTTTTTGAAGTCGTTCCTCTGCCAAATCGTTTCACCTACAGAAAAGCTTTACATAACCAAACCGCCATAAACCGGCTCGTCCATAACTTGAAAAACCCTGAAAACCCTTATAGAATATTATAAAATATTATAACCGCAAAAGAAGGCTTTAGGGCGTAGTTTTGCAGGGTTTCCCTATCCGAAGAAATGTCTTACCAGTACAACGGAAGCCAGGAAGGTAGTGATATCGGCCAAAAGACCGGTGACAGGCGCGTACCGGTAGCGTTTAACCTCTACCGCGCCGAAATAAACGGAAAGAACGTAGAATGTTGTATCGCTCGTACCCTGCATGGTGGAAACCAACCGCCCGATCATGCTGTCGGGTCCGTGAGTGCGGATGATGTCGGTAGCAATGCCGAGAGCCGCGCCCCCGGACAGCGGCCGCATCAGCGCGTGCGGCAAGACCTCCGGCGGCACTCCGAGAGGCGCCAGAAGAGGCTCTAAGAAATGCGCCAGTCCCTCCATCGCCCCGGAGGTTCTGAATACGCTGATCGCCACAAGCATAGCCACCAGGTAAGGAATCGTTTTAACAGCAACCTCGAACCCTTCTTGGGCTCCGGTGATAAATATCTCGTAGACGGGGATCCGCCGGTAGAATCCCGCAACCAGTATCACAAAAAGGAGCCCCGGTATCACCCATTTTGCTGCTTCGTTAACCATTGTCTCGCCCCAATTTTCGCCCATACAGCCACCGCAGTATAACGTCACCCAAAACCGCCGCTGTCATGCCGATTGCCGTAGCCAGGACGGTGCTTCCAATAATCGCCGCCGGCTCGCGTGAGCCGCAGAGCGCCCTGATGCCGATTATGGTGGTCGGAACAAGCGTAATACATGAGGTGTTCAGCGCCAGGAAAGTGCACATCGCCCCAGTGGCTTCTTCCGGACGCGGGTTGAGTTTCTGCAGTTCTCGCATCGCGATCAACCCCGCAGGCGTGGCTGCGTTTCCCAGGCCCAGTATGTTGGCGCTGATGTTAAGGATAATCGCCCCGGCAGCCGGGTGCCCCGGGGGCACTCCCGGGAACAAAAGACGCACCAGCGGTCGTACGATCCAGGTGATCGCCTGCACCAGCCCCGCCGCTTCCGCCAGTCGCATCACTCCAAGCCAGAAGGTGATAATCGCGATAAGTCCTAAAGATGTTTCCACGCCGACCTTCGATCCTTCGATGACCGCTTTGGTAACGTCATCGATCCTGCCGTGCAGGGCCGCCACCACGATCCCCGAAATCATTAAAAAAAACCACAAGAAATTGACCATCAGCCGTACCTCCAATGCCTTATCTCGCTCTAATAATGCTTATTTAGGCGTATGGGGATTAGAAGCAATTGGGGAACCAAAAACAAAAAGGTCTTCCTTCGTGGAAAGACCCTTTTAATCAGCTTATTCCGGCGCGGACGGTTATGATTCCTTGAATCTTCGCCTCATCTCTTCAATCTTATCCAGTATTTGAGGCGCCGAATCGACCAGACGCTCGGCAAGGTGATTGCCATCCACCGGAATCAGGCGCACATTTTCACCGCTTACCACCAGAAAACCCACCGGTTGCACGGAAACCCCGGCGCCGCTGCCCCCACCGAAGGGCGTATCCCCGCCGGCATTCACCCGTTCGGTCGCAAAAGCGCTTCCCCCCGCGGCAAAACCGCAGGCTACCCGGGATACGGGAATTATCACCGTCCCGTCCGGGGTTTCGACCGGGTCGCCCACCACCGTATTAACGTCAACAATTCCTCTGATGCTCTCCATTGCGGTTTTCATCAAGCCTTCTACAGGGTGTTCCACAGGCTCACCTCACCATCAGAATGTGGAATGTAGAATGTACTTTAAAACAAATATGTCCCTGAAAGATGTTAAATATTCAGGGAACATAAGTCGCAATAAGTTCTTTTGGGTGCCCTGGTTCCGCCGCTACCTTAAAACTCGGATACTCCTGTGCTTTCCGCGAACAAGGCTGATCCGGCCGCTACATGGATTTTTCCCGTCTTTTCTCCCCTGTCAGAAAACTCATAATCGCCGTAGGAATAGCATCGAGGGGCATCAGGCACTCCGCCCCGCCGCGCTCGTAAGCCACCTTGGGCATTCCGAAGACGACCGAGGTGGCCTCGTCCTGAGCGATGGTCCTGGCGCCGGCCTGGCGCATAGCCACCATGCCGTCGGCTCCATCGCTTCCCATCCCCGTCAACATGACCCCGATGGCGTTAGCTCCCACATATTGTGCCACGGAACGGAAAAGCACCTCCACCGAAGGACAATGCCCGCAGACATTCTCACCGGTACGGCATTCAACAAGGTAAATGCCTCCCGAACGGCGGACTATCATGTGGCGGTCACCGGGAGCGATCAGCGCCCTTCCCGGCATGACCCGGTCGCCGGTTGTGGCTTCCTTGACTTCCATTTCACAGATTTCGTTCAGGCTGTCGGCAAAATGTTTTGTAAACCCGGACGGCATATGCTGCACCACGACCACCCCGGGAATGGTGGACGGGAAGGTGCGGAGTATTCTCCGGATTGCTTCCGTTCCGCCGGTCGACGCGCCGATGGCGATAACCTTATCCGTAGACTCGGCAAGTGCCCTGTTGTTTACCTTCACCGGCGATGGAGGGGACTGTCGGTTGACCTTCCACGCGCTTACATTCGTAGCGGCGGCAATCTTCACTTTCGCCCGCAGGTCCCCGAGCATCGCGTTTAATCCGCGGGCTATGTCAGAACCGGGCTTGGTGACCACATCCACCGCGCCGGCCTCGAGTGCCGCCAAAGTCACGGCGGCGCCCCTTTTGGTCAGCGCGCTTACCACGACTACCGGCAGGGGATACTGCGGCATCAGACGTCGCAAGAACTCCACCCCGTCCATTCTCGGCATCTCTATGTCCAGCGTCAGCACATCCGGCCTTAGCCTGACTATCTTATCCCTGGCCACGTATGGGTCCGAGGCCACCCCGACGACTTCAATCTGCGGGTCTTTTGCCAAACCCTGGGCAAGGATATCCCTTACCAACGCAGAGTCATCGACAATCAACACCTTGATTTTTCTCATGCCTCCACCTCCGGTACCTCAGACTTTTTGGTATATCGATGGCTTGACGTACTTAAATACTCCGGACGAGCGGTCCAGCGATTCGGACTGGCCGATAAATAAATACCCTCCCGGTTCGATATACCGGTGGAAACGTTTGATAAGCTCCTGCCGTACAGCGTTATCAAAATAGATCATCACATTGCGGCAAAATATTGCCTGAAACCGGCCCTTAAACGGATATTCATTCCGCATAAGGTTCAACCGGCGAAAAAGCACAATGTCTTTCAAATTCTTTTTAACCGCCCAGTTGCCGTTTTTCAAGGGAGTAAAATATCTTTGCCGGAATTCGACTGGCACTTGCGACATCTTTTCCGCCGGGTACTCGCCTTCCTCCGCTTTCTGCAAGGCGCTCACGGAAATATCCGTCGCGAGGATACCCACCTCAATTCCGGAAAAATCGTCACCGAAATAATCGCTGGTGATCATCGCCAGGGTGTAAGGCTCTTCACCCGATGAACAACCAGCGCTCCAAATCCTGACATCCGGCTTGGACTTACGCGAAATTTCTCTAACCTGAGGCAATAGAGTCGTTTTAAAGAACTCGAAGTGTTCCTTTTCCCGGAAGAAGTAAGTATGGTTGGTGGAAATCCGGTCGATGAGCGTCAGTAGGGACTGGGCGCTCGGGTCTCTCATGACATGGTCGTAATAATCTTTAAAACTCAGAAACCTGCCCGTGTGAAGCACCTTTTGCAGGCGCGCGATAACCAGTGCCCGCTTATGTTCACCGAGGTTTATTCCAAAACGATCATAGACTAAGTTCTTTATTAACCAGTATTCCTCATCGGTTATCTGGGCCAGGTTCTCCACCCCAATGCACCCCACTGAAAATGCGTTCTTCTTCCTTGGGGCGCGGCGATGAGCTTCGCATTACTTCGTCAGGCTCACCGGCCGGGTCCTCACGTATTTCCGTATACGCTCCGGCCCGTCCGGCTACGCCTTCCTTGTACTACTCGCTCCTTGCCGCGCTCCGTTTCTGTTACTCTTCTGCATCTAAGTAACCAGCTTACGGGTCACCCCATTTTCATTGTTGTGCCCAGCACTCAGCCCAACATTAGTAATTATTAACAGATGGTCTCCGAAGAGCCAAAGCTACGGTGCTGTACTAACAGTATCAGATGTCTTCTGAGTGCTGGGCATGGGCGACTCCGTGTCGGCTTAAGTCCACAGGGGCACATCGGCTTGGAGTTCGTCCCCTACCCTTATGCGCCCCTGTAGTTACTTTATCGTTTAAAATTTTCCGAACTCCTTATCATCGAGTTGGATAACCTCTTCTGGCCTACTCTTTGCGGGGGTCCTGGACGTAGCAGCCGCCTCAAGGGTTCCGGCGCCCCAGGTCCGGCCCACGGGTTTTCGCGCAGTCTCCTTTCCCTGGTATTCCCACTGCTCTCTTAGTCTGAATTTATTCAGCATCTGTTTGAGTTGCAGGGCCTGCGCGGATAACTCCTCGCTGGCGGCGGCCAATTCCTCGGCGCTGGCGGTGTTGTGCTGCGTGATCTGATCCACCTGGCTGAGCCCCTGGTTAATCTGCCCGATGCCGAGAGCCTGCTCCTTCGACGCGGAAGCTATCTCGCCGATCAGGTCGGTCACTTTAGTTGCTCCCTGCACTATCTCTTCCAGCGCTTTTGATGTTTCCTCCACAATCTTCGTGCCTACTTCGGTCTTTTTAATCGACCCTTCGATCAATTCAGCGGTTTCCTTTGCCGCCTTCGCGCTACGCTCGGCGAGGTTTCGCACTTCCTCGGCCACTACCGCGAAACCCTTGCCGTGCTTGCCGGCACGGGCCGCCTCCACCGCCGCGTTGAGCGCCAGCAGGTTGGTCTGGAAGGCGATTTCGTCGATAGCCTTGATGATCTTGGATATGTTGGCGGCAGAATCATTGATATCGTTCATGGCGTTAACCATTGCCCCCATTTGCCCGTTGCCGAGTTCCGCGCTGGTCTTTGCCTGACCTGCCAGCTGGTTGGCATGGGTGGCGTTGTCGGCGTTATGCTTGGTCTGCGCCGTAATCTCCTGCATGGAGGCAGTAATCTCCTGAAGAGTACTCGCCGACTCACTGGCGCCCTGAGACAGCGCCTGACTCGAATCCGATATCTGCCGCGAGCCGTTGGCCACCTGGTCCACCGCGACGCTTACTTGCGTTAGAATCTCATTGATGGCATCGATCGTGGCGTTCAGCGCATTCTTGATAATGGCATGATCGCCCTTATAGTCGCCGGTCATTGCAACCGCCATGTTGCCCCCGGCCATTTCTTTAAGGCACTCGGCAGCTTCATTGATCGGATAAATCAACGCGTCAAGGGTCTTATTGACCCCCTCGATAATTTTGCGGTATTCACCGCCGTGCCTGGAAGCGTCGGCCCTTGTGTTAAGCTTCCCTTCCACCGCCGCACCGGCAAGCATGTCCGCATCATCCACCATGAGCTTGATGGCCTCGACGGTCTCATTGAGACTGTTGTTAATTTCAATAAAGTTTTCCCCGATGACCCTGGTCTCCTCGTCGGTATCAGCCACTTTCGTCTCAACCAGCAGGTCGCCCTTTGCCAGCTTGCCCAGATTAACGATGAGGTTTTGCACCTCACGTTCTTGATAGGCGTGCTGTTTTTCCGCCACCCGCGCCGCGGTCTTAACCGCGGTCTGGTCTGTTACGACCTCCAAAACACCAATGGTCTTTCCGTCCAAGTCTTTTAACGGCACGCCGGTGTAAGCGATGTCCAGGTTCATCCCGCGCGGGTGAGCGTCGGTTTCCCGGGTAACGACATGCCCCTGCTGCATCGCCTGCCCGCAGGCGCAGTTGGCGGTATTGCAGTCGGATGTCTTGAAGTGGCTGTGACACTTGGTGCCGATAACCTGCTGCCTCGTAAGGCCCAAAAGATTCAACCCCGCCTGGTTGAGGTACTGGATGGAAAAATCCTTGTCCAGGAGCATAACAGGAGTCGGTACTGAATCGATATGACCCACGAGGGTGTCCAGGACCTCGTTAACGCCTTGAATGATTCCCCTAAATTCAAAATTCACCTTATCAGGATCGCCCCGCGCGTCCAGTCTGCCGGCCAGGACGGCGCCGCTCAGATTCTTGGCCTCTCCCACCAGTGAACTGTTTATGCGTCCAAGATACCGACCGAAGAATAACCCAACAGCCACAGAAAACAACAAACCGATAAACATTACCACTATTATGTTTCTGGTGTCGACAGCCTCTTTTGCCATCTGGTCAAAGACACTCTTCGGTGCTCCCACGTACCAGATACCGATGATTTTTCCATCGGCGTCTTTTATCGGCTTGTACGCGGTCTGGTACTTGTGGCCGACCACGTCGGCCTCACCGTAGAAGTTTTTCCCTTCGTTTAGGACTGCCTGGAATACCGGTTTGGATACCTGCGTCCCTACCGCCCGGCTTCCATCGTCTTTCTTAACGGTGGTGGCCACGCGGGTATCCCAGCAAAAGATGGTCGCCGTATCGCCGGTGAGTTTGGCGACAAGGTCAACAGGAGCATAATTGCCGTTCATCAGTGTGTTGCCTTTGTACAGCTTATCGCCTTCCCTGCGCCAGGAACCGGGATACATTTTTTCAATAATCATCCCGCCGGTTTCCAAGTCCCCTGTCACCTTTTGAACGGCGGCATCCTTTGACATCCTGACAACGCCCTTTTGCACCATTAAAAACATGACACCGACTACAACGACGAAACACGCTACCATAACCGCCATTATCTTGGTTCCCAGTTTGACTTTCTTGAACAAAGCTCTTCCTCCTTAAAACTTACTGGCAGTTACCCTTCGATGGTTAATCAAGAATACTGCATCCATGCAATATCCGGAGGAACCGTAGCCTCACTAGCCCGCGTTGGCCCATTCATCCTCTTCGTCAAAAAGAACCTTGTCCGCGTTCAGTAAAATCTTCACTTGTTCGCCTACCTTACCCATACCCTGGATAAAACGGCTGCTCTCACCTTTCTTTACCTTCGGCGGCGGTTCAACGTCGCTCTTGGGAATGTCCAGAACCTCCGAAACCCGGTCCACAATAAGACCTACCGCATGATTTTCAATGTTTATCACCACGATACAGGTCCGGTCGTCATAGGCGCGCTCCTCCATTCCGAAACGCAGGCGTACGTCTATGACCGGGACCACCTTCCCCCGCAGATTGATCACCCCTTTTACGTAAGTGGGCATGTCCGGCACATCGGTAATGGTCTGAATCCCTATGATCTCGGTCACGTGCCGGATCTCTATCCCGTATTCCTCCTCCCCAAGGTAAAAGGTAAGAAACTTGTCCTCCTGGGTATCCTCGTCCTCTTCCTCTTCAAGCAGATCAGCATCAAAGTTTTCCTTCATGGCCACCGATCTTCACCTCTCCGTTTTAAATTTTTGCATGTAGAATCGTTGCCGTCAGATTCGGGCTTCTCACGTTTGTCTTCCTGCTTCCCCCGTGTTCTGTGTTCTGTGTTCCCATGTTCCTAACGTCGAACGCAGAACGTAGAACGTATTCTCGGGCCAGGACTCTTAATGCACCTGGGTCGCCACACCTTCCACGGAATTGATCAAATCGGCTATGTCCAGGATCATACTGATGTCCCCGTCCCCCAGGATAGCGCACCCCGAGATGCTTTTTACATGTCCCAGGTAGCTGGCAAGTCCCTTGATTACAACCTGCTGCTGACCGATCAACTCATCAACAAAAAGGCAATACTTCTGTTGCTCGTTTTCGACCATAATCAGGATGCCGTCGGTTAACATCCGGTAGTTTGGCTCTACCCTGTACAGTTCATGCAGACGGATCACCGGCAGAAGTTCGCCGCGTATACTGACGATCTCCAGGCTGTCCGGGGTACACGTGATTTGCTCTGCTTTTGGTTGAAATGATTCTTTAATAGAACCTATAGGGATCGTATAACGGTTCCGGCCTACCCTGACCACCATACCTTCGATGATCGCAAGGGTTAGCGGGATCCGGATAACAAACATCGTACCGGCCCCGAGTCTGCTTCGGACATCCACCCTGCCCCGTAATTTTTCAATGTTTCGCTTTACAACGTCCATTCCGACTCCTCTGCCGGAGACGTTGGAAACCTGCTCGGCTGTTGAAAAACCAGGCTCAAAGATCAGCCGCCACACTTCCTCGTCCTTCAATTCCCGGTCCTCGCTTTTGATTAGCCCCTTTTCAATGCCTTTGCGCAAAATTTTCTCCCGGTTTAGTCCCCTGCCGTCATCATCGACTACAATCCATACCTCACCGACGGAATGCTTCGCTTCGATGGTAATCCGCCCCGTCTCCGGTTTACCCGCAGCACGCCGCTCTTCGGGGCTCTCAATGCCGTGATCCACCGCGTTGCGGATAATGTGCACCAACGGGTCGGATATCTGCTCGATGATGGTCTTGTCCACCTCGGTTTCTTCCCCGACAATCTGCAGGTCTACCTTTTTATTAGCTTTATGTGACAGATCGCGAACGAGGCGCATCATCTTCCGGAATGTGCCGGACAGCGGGATCATTCGCATCGCCATGGCTACTTCCTGAATCTCCCTGGTTATCTTGTCCAGGCGCAAGACGCTTTTTTCAAACCTATCAAGCTGCAGCCCGTTCAGATCTTGCGCATTGGCCACCATTGCCTCCGCGATAACCAGTTCTCCTACCAGGTCCAGGAGTTTGTCCAGTTTTTCGATGTCTACCCGGATTACTTGCTGCTGGCCGAAAGACGGCTGTTTTTCCCTGGCTTCACCGTTTCCCCTGACCTCTTCGCTTTTCTTGGCGCTTTCGTTTTCCCTGTTATCAGATACCTTTTCCACGCCATCACTTTTTACGGGTTCCTTACTCACATCCTCACCCGTCTCCCAGAATCCCAACGCGTCCACCTCTTTGGCCACCGTTTCCCCGATACCGGACCCATCGGCTGTGGCGGCAAGGCCCTTCAGGTGCTTGATCAGTTCTTCTCGCCCGGGAATGTCCACGGGCAGGCCGTTGCTGATCTGACGGACTCCCTCCCGCAAAGCGTCAACCGCAATAAGTAAAAAGGATATGGTTACCGAATCGCACTCCTTTCTCCCTCCCCGGATTGCGTCTAAAACTGTTTCAGCCCGGTGGCTGATCTCTTCGAGATCCGCGTAGCCCAGAAAACCGGCGTTTCCTTTAAGGCTATGCAGAGCGCGGAAGGCTTGGCCGGCTTGTTCTTGATCGTCCGGTGTCCTTTCCAGCGCCAGAAGCGCCGTTTCCGCCTCCTCGCAGAGGCCGACCGCTTCTTCTGCAAACCGCCGGATCATCTCCGGCGTAATCTCTAGGCTTATTTCAACCGGGTCTTCTTCGGCGGCGGCCGGAAAACATACATCCTCCTGTTCTTCCACCAGGGGCAGCGCCTGCTCTCTCAAAATGAACGCTATTGTCTTTTTCAGATCCTCAATAATTGCCCCCGCGTCAGTCTCAAAGCCCCGGTCGCTAAACTGTTGCTCCACCGAATCCAGGATGTTTCTAATAAAATCACTGGTCCGGCAGAGAAGATCAACATGTCCCGGTTCAACAACCGCCTTTCCTTTGCGAAAAAGATCGAGAAGGGTTTCCGCTTCATGGGTGACGGCAACCACTGTTTGAAAGTCCAGGAAACCGGCGGCGCCCTTTAGGGTATGAAAGAGTCTAAAGATGGCGTTGAGTATTTCGATATTGACTCTCCCAGAGCTGACCGCGCTCTGTTCCATAGTTATAATTTGCGGCTCAACCTCGTCCAGGAGTTCCCGTCCTTCAGTTAAAAATTCCTTAATCAATTCGCGCCTTTCATCATCGTCGAACAACATATCACCTTCCATCGTTAGTAAATATTTCGTAATTTTTTAGCGTCTCTTTAGTCAAAGGTGTTACTCCTAGGTTTTACTAATTTCCGGAAAATCCATAGGTTTATGAAGCCTCCAGACCGACGTTTACTTCAATCAGGCCGGCGTCCGTAAAAAATTCAATAGTTAGAGTCCTTACCTGCCCTATTACCGTCACATTATCACCGTATATCAGTGCCGGAGGAGATATATCCACAAAGAGATTCATATTTTGCTCATAGGATACCGCGGCGCTCGAAGTAAGTATATTGGATAATTCGGCTATAGCGCTACGGGCCATTTCGTCAAAGACCTCCACCGGCATGCCCATCATTTGAGAAGCTATATTCTTTGCTGTGGCCTCGGTCATGCAATACGCCACATTGCCTCGCACGTCTTTGGACAATCCTATTAAGGCCGTTACCTGCATTGTCACCGCCAACCTGTCGTTTAGCCTCAGGTTCCCGCGCTTGACGTTTGAGAAACCGAATTGAGGCAGGACCTGATAAACTGCATCGATAAAAGGCATATACATTCCAGCGTCCAAATTTAAAGACTCCTCTCAAATCCCACCGTGATAGATATTACCCCCAGCGGCGTTTTGATTTCGACGACTTCCGGTTTTATCTTGGGACTTGTGATCACCACTTTATCCCCGAAGAAAATGCTTGGAGGCGTTAGATCAAGATGCAGGCCGTTTGAATCGTTTAAAATTGAAATGGCATGCCCGGACACCACGTTGGCAAACTCGGCGATCGTATACAAGACAAACTCATCGTCAGCCGAATACTCCTCCCCGTTTATCAGCTCACAAAGCCTCCTGGCCGGTTCCCTGCCTGTGTCGACGACGATAATCCCCGGCCTCGTTCCGGTAATGCCGATAATCACAGCCACGCCATTTGATTTAAAAGTACTTGATTGAGGTTGCGGCCCGCCCGGTTCACAATCCAAACCGGCCATCGCCTTGATATTTTTTTTGAAGGATGAAACAAACCGGTCCAGGTGATTTTCCTGCTTGTTCAAGATTCCCTCATCCCTTTGCATATTACGTCAATTGCCCGGAGTAATTCATCCGCCTCAAAAGGTTTTTGTAGAAATATATCGATTCCTATATCCTTTGCCTTCTGGATGCACTCCTTATCACCCCGTGAAGTCAGCATTATTATTTTTGTCTTTTTATCTTTCTCTAAAAGTTCCCGGGAAGCATCAAGCCCGTTCATCACAGGCATGGTGATATCCATGGTCACCACATCCGGAACCAGCTTGGCGTACATCTCTAAAGCCTCCTTACCGTTTTTCGCAATGCCGCACACCTCGTATGAATCGACGGGCAAGGCTTTGGCAACCAGTTTGTGTACGAAAGGAGAATCATCAACGACCAGAACCCTTGTTTTCCCCATTTATCTCATTCCCTTCGCGCGATTTAGAACATGGAGCGCTTCATTGATTCAGGCGGGAGTAGTTTGTATTTTTCGTTTTATCAAGAAGCACCTTGCGTGAATAAGCAAACCGTCACAACTCCCAGTTGCCCTTCACATGCGACGAAATGATTACGGTTCCCGTATCTACAAAGACGCTTACCGTCCTGACAAGATCTCCTCCGACATCCTCGGCGGAGGCGTCGATTCCATGCTTTCTCAGTTCTTCTTTAACCGCCTCCAGGTTACGTCTGCCTATATCCGATCTCAGGTCGGGCTCTATCAATACGGCGCCCCCGGCGAGTTTCACCACCAAATCTCCCTTCCGACAGCCGCACCTCTTCATGCGCGACAACAGCGCGGGCACCCCTGTATCTGCAAAATATCCGGGTTTCTCAAGGGCCAGCTTATGATCGATTTCAGACTTGGGTAACGCCACGTGCAGAAGCCCTGCAGCCCGCTTTCGCGGCGCCAGCATAATCACAGCCACGCATGAGCTCAGAGCACAGGTTCTGAGCACTCCGCCATGAAGACACGATGCTCCCAAATCACCTACACCTACATAAACGGTCTTCATTTTTTCTCCCGTGTATTATAAATTTCCCTGAAAAAAACATTTCCCCGATAGATGTCCTTATCTCGATTATCTCAGGTTTCAAACGCAGGTGTTAATCTTGGAAGATACAGGGACACAGGGTTTCTTCAGACTCCCCCGTGTCCCCGTACGTATGTTTTTAGAACTTGCCGAATTCTTTGTCGTCAAGGTGAATAACGTCTTTGGGTTTTGCTTTTTCCCGGGCGTTGCCGGATACGACCGCCGCCTCAAGGGCGCCTGCACCCCACGCCGCATCCCCGGCTTTCGACGCCGGTCCTGACGGGTATGCTTGTTGTGCCTTGAGCCGAAACTTACCCAGCATCTGTTTAAGCTGCACAGCTTGAGCCGACAGCTCCTCGCTGGCGGCAGCCAGTTCCTCGGCGCTGGCGGTGTTTTGCTGGGTAACCTGATCCACCTGGCTAAGTCCCTGGTTTATTTGCCCTATACCAAAGGCCTGTTCCTTCGAAGCGGAAGCTATTTCACCGATTAAATCGGTGACCTTTGTCGCACCCGCAACAATCTCTTCCAGTGACTTTGAGGTTTCCTCCACAATCTTCGTGCCGACTTCGGTCTTTTTTATCGACCCCTCGATTAACTCCGCAGTTTCTTTAGCCGCCTTGGCGCTGCGCTCGGCGAGGTTTCGCACCTCCTCCGCCACCACCGCGAATCCTTTGCCGTGCTTACCGGCGCGTGCGGCTTCAACCGCCGCGTTCAGGGCCAGAAGGTTAGTCTGAAAAGCGATCTCGTCAATCGCCTTAATAATCCTCGATATATCGTTGGCGCATTCGTTTATCTGATTCATGGCATTGACCATCGCCACCATCTGCCCGTTGCCTTTTTCTGCGCTGACCCTCGCCTGTCCCGCCAGTTGGTTGGCATGGGTGGCGTTGTCCGCGTTTTGCTTGGTCTGGGTGGTAACCTGCTGCATGGACGAAGTAATCTCTTCCAATGAGCTTGCCGATTCACTGGCGCCTTGCGACAGAGCCTGACTCGAGTCGGATATTTGACGCGAGCCGTTGGCTACCTGGTCCACCGCCGTACTTACCTGGCTTAGGATCTCGTTTACCGAATCAATCGTGGCGTTAAGCGCGTTCTTGATCAGAGCATGGTCACCCTTATAGTTCCCCGTCATTGCCACATCCAGGTTTCCTTTGGCCATTTCCTTTAGGCACTCGGCCGCTTCATTTATCGGATGCACCACCGCATCGAGGGTTTGATTAACGCCCTCGATTATAACGCGAAACTCACCGCCATGCCTTAAAGCGTCCGCCCTGGTATCCAGCTTGCCTTCCACAGCCGCTTCGCTGAGCATGCGGGCATCCTCCGCCATAAGGTTGATGGCCCCAACGGTCTCGCTGAGGCTGTTATTTATGGCGGTGAAGTTATCGCCGATAGCCTTGGTGTCCTCATCCGTTTCGGCCACCCTTGTTTCAACACGCAAGTCCCCCTTGGCCAGTTTTCCGAGGTTGACGATAAGTTTTTGAACTTCCTTCTCCTGGTAGTCCGCCTGCTTTTGGGCCACCCGCGCCGCCGTCTTGATTGCGGTCTGATCGACCACAAACTCCGCAACCCCGATCGTTTTCCCGCCCGCGTCTTTAAGCGGCGTGCCGGTATAGGTTATGTCCAGGTTCATACCGCGCGGGTGCGCGTCGGTCTCCCGCGTAACCGTCATCCCCTGCTGCATCGCCTGCGCACAGGCACAGTTGGCCGTATTGCAGTCAGAAGTCTTGAAGTGGGTGTAGCACTTTGTGCCGATTGCCTGCTGCCCCGTCATCCCAAGCAAGTCTAAACCCGTCTTGTTCAGGTACCGGATGCTGAAATCCTTGTCGAGAATCATAAAGGGCGCCGGTACTGAATCAATATGGCCTACTAAAGTGTCAAGGGTCCTGTTGAATCCGTCGACGATATTGCGGAATTCCCCGCCGTGCCTTGAGGCGTCAGCCCTGGTACTAAGCCTGCCTTCTATTGCAGCTTCACTGAGCATGTTAGCGTCCCGCACCATAAGGTTAATCGCGTTAACGGTTTCATTCAGGCTGTTATTAATCTCGGTGAAGTTTTCACCAATCACTTTGGTGTCAACATCCGTAACAGCCGCTTTTGTTTCAACATGTAAGTCCCCCTTGGCCAGTTTACTGAGGTTGACGATGAGTTTTTGAACTTCCTTCTCCTGGTAGTCCGCCTGTTTCTGGGCTACCTGCGCCGCCGTCTTGACCGCGGTCTGGTCCACCACAAACTCCATGCACCCGACGATTTGCCCGTTCGCATCTTTTACCGGAATGCCGGTGTAAGCGATATCCAGGTCCATGCCGCGCGGGTGAGCGTCGGTCTCACGTGAGGTAACCCTCCCATGCTGCATGGCCGTTGCGCAAGCGCAGTTAGTCGTGTGACAATCGGAGGTTTTGAAGTGGTCGTAGCACTTGGTGCCGACGACCTGCTGCTGCGTCAATGCGAGAAGGGCCGCTCCAGTACCGTTCATGTACTGGATTGTGAAATCCTTATCGATGATCATCACCGGAACAGGCACGGCGTTTATGTGGCTTACCAGCGTGTCCATGATCTCGTTCATCCCTTGAATAATCCCCTGGAATTCCGTGTTAATTTTCTCCACATCGCCCCGGGAGTCAAGCTTGCCGACAACGGCCAGCCCAACGAGGCGCTTGGTTTCATTGATCAGGGAACTGATTATGCCTCCGACATGGCGGGAGAAGAAGACCCCCATGCCGATCGCCAGAAGAATGCAGATTCCAATCGCTAATACCATGTTCCTCTTTGAGGCTGCGGCTGTAGAGTCCGCCTCAACGCCCATTTCGTCCGCTATTTTGGCGTTCAACGCAAGCAGTTCTTCCAACGCCGCTTCGGTTTCCTTGAAGGAAGCGTCCGTTGCGCCAAGGCTCTGTTCCCTTGCCTTATTCAGGTTGCCGGATTTATACAGTCTTAGAAACTCATCCTCATTCTTCTTCCAGGTCGCATACGAGGAGCCGAATTTATTCCAGAGAGCGGTCTCTTCCTGGTCCTTCTCCACTCCCTCGTAAGTTTTCCAGTTTTCGTCGATGACCTTCCATGCTTCTGTCATGTACGCGTATTGGCTGTCGACCGTCTGCTTGTCTATCCCCGGAGCGAGCAGCGTCCGCTCCGCGTAGCCGATGTCCATTTGTGCGGCATGCAGATGAAGCAGGGCCTGCGCGCCCGCAAGGTGGTTGTCGTAGATATCGGTGGCGCAGTTGTTAACCTTTTTTACGCCGTTGTAACCTACAAGACCGATTATCACGGCAACCACCAGGAGCATTGCGAAAGCCGCGGTCATTTTTACGCCCAGTTTCATGTTTTTAAACATCATATCTGCCTCCTGTTTTTTTCTCACCGCCCTCCTTGTATATCCGCTTGTGTATCTAAGAACGATTGGTTAAAGAATGGAGGGGTTATAACTTTTCCTGTCCTTAGACTATCCTGCTTCCATCCATTCACCTCCCCCGTCAAAAAGGACCCTGTCCGCGTTCAGCAGGATTTTTACCTTTTCACCAACCTTCCCTACCCGTTTACAAAACGGCTGCTCTCGCCCTTTTTCATCTGCGGCGGCGCCTCGATATCGCTCTTCAGGATGTCGCGGACTTCGGATACGCGGTCCACAACAAGGCATACTGTTGCCTCTTCCATATATTTTTGCAGCGGTTCTGTTACAGAGTTCGGCCAGATGCGTTCCTGATACTTAGCAGCGTCCAGAACAATGTTGTTGTAGGATTTAAGCAGGTTGTTGCTGCATTATGTTTCGTTTTTTTATTAACTGATTGTTAGTAAATATCTCGTTTATATTTCATACCATCTTTACACTTTGACTAATATTAACCATGTATTCTTGACTTACCGTTATTTTGATTATATTAAACGTCATCGGCTATACTTGCATAATTTAGTTCCTTTTGCCCGTAAATACGGCATAATAATTCATTCGCCATACGTATTGTTGTCGTTGTTAATTCTCTATTGCATAAAAAGAGGCGCAGAATTGTTCTGCGCCCCAATCCGTTGGCTTTTTATCAGAACTTTCCAAATTCTTTATCGTCGAGGTAGATTACCTCTTCCGATTTTCCCTCGGCAAAACCGCCTCCGGACGCCGCAGCGGCCTCCAATACCCCTTTACCCCGGGCCTGTCCCGCCGCCTTGCGCATCACTCCCTGCGCCTGCAACGTTTGCTGCGACTTCAACTGGAACCTGCCGAGCATCTGCTTGAGTTGTAAGGCTTGCGCGGACAGTTCCTCGCTCGACGCCGCCAGTTCTTCGGCGCTGGCGGTGTTCTGCTGGGTCACCTGATCCACCTGCGTCAGACCCTGGTTGATCTGCCCGATGCCGAGTGCCTGCTCCTTCGACGCGGAGGCTATCTCGCCGATTAGGTCGGTCACCTTGGTCGCGCCCTGCACTATCTCTTCCAGCGCGTTGGAGGTTTCCTCAACTATCCGCGTCCCTGCCTCGGTCTTCTTGATCGACCCTTCGATCAACTCGGCGGTTTCTTTTGCCGCTCTGGCGCTCCGCTCCGCAAGGTTGCGCACTTCCTCGGCAACCACCGCGAAACCCTTGCCGTGCTTACCGGCGCGGGCCGCCTCCACCGCCGCGTTGAGCGCCAGCAGGTTGGTCTGGAAGGCTATCTCATCGATCGCTTTGATGATTTTGGATATGTTGGCAGCCGATTCGTTAATCTCGTTCATGGCGTCGACCATCGCCGTCATCTGGCCGTTGCCCTTTTCCGCGCTCAGCCTCGCCTGGTCGGCCAGTTGGTTGGCATGCGTAGCGTTGTCCGCGTTATGCTTGGTCTGGGCGGTCACCTGCTCCATGGAAGAGGTAATCTCTTCGAGGGTGCTGGCCGATTCGCTGGCGCCCTGCGACAGCGCCTGGCTCGAATCCGATATCTGCCGCGAACCGT
>JBFMBL010000002.1:0-95746 GCA_040755195.1 Bacillota bacterium | reverse complement strand
TCCGTTACTTCCGCGAGGAATACGAGGCGCACATCCGGGAGAAGGGCTGTCCTGCCCGGGAGTGCACCACTCTCGGGAATTACGTCATCAGCGAGGATTGCGTCCAGTGCGGTCTCTGCAGACAGAGCTGCCCCCACGGGGCTGTAATCGAAACCCGGGACAGGTACTATATCGACAACGCGATTTGTCAGAGGTGCGGGACGTGCCTGGGGGTCTGCCCGACCGGCTGCGTGCTTGTTGAGCCGGTGGTCCGGAAGGAGGCGGTCGGCACATGAGCGAAGCGGTCTGTGAGGTTACCAGGGCCTTCGAAGAATATATGGAGTTTACCGAGGAAAAGCTGTGCGGGCGCTGCATTCCCTGCATGACGGCGGCGCCGATGATTATAGATACCCTTGAGCGGCTGCGGCGGGGAGAGGCCACAATGGTCGACGTCAGTCAACTGGAAAGCATCTGCACCCAGGTTATGACCGTCGCCTTGTGCAAACACGGCCAGAAGGCGGCGGCGGCTCTTTCTCAAGCGGTTAGAGACCACCGGGAGGTGTTCCAATCCCACGCGGAGGAACATCGTTGTCCGGAACGGTCCTGTGAAGGACTCCTGAATTACACGGTAAATCCCGAACGGTGCACCCAGTGCGATAAGTGCCGGGAGGTTTGTCCTGCGGGGGCGATTTTCGGCGAGCCCTACATCGCTTACCGGACCGATAATCAGCCCTATATAATCGTCGGGGAAAAATGCACGCGCTGCGGGGAATGTTTAAAAGTTTGCGCAGATAATGCCATAGAAGTTGTCTAAGGGAAAAGGGGGAAGAAGTTTTGGCCGCATCAGTTACCCTTACTATCGATGGTAAAGAGATCTCCGTCCCGGAAGGAACCACCGTCCTCCATGCGGCGCAAGCGGCGGGAATAGATATTCCTCATCTCTGTTATTGTTCCGGATTAAAGGCGACAGGGGCGTGCCGTATCTGCGTGGTGGAGATTGAGAAAGTCCGGGGGCTGGTGGTCTCGTGCATCCGGAAGGTGGCTCCTGGAATGGTAGTGCGCACCGATACGGAGCAGATTTTGGAAGCCAGGCGTTTTGTCATAGAACTCCTGTTGTCACGGCACCCCGGTCTGTGTTTGAGCTGCGACAAAAGCGGAGCCTGCAAACTGCAGCGTTACGCTTATGAGCTCGGCATAGAAAAACCTTCCTTCCCGGTGCGCGATCCCGGCTATCCTGTCGACGATGCCAACCCGTTGATTGTCCGGAACTATAACCTGTGCATCCTTTGCGGGCGGTGCATCCGCGTGTGCCGGGCGCAGGGAAGCGACATCCTGGACTTTGTTAAACGCGGGATCGAAACAAAGGTCGCCACCGCCCTGGACAAACCGCTGCAGGAGGCCGGTTGCGACTTTTGCGGAAGCTGCGTCGGTGTCTGCCCCACCGGAGCGCTCTTAGAAAAGAAGGCACGCGGTAAAGCCCGCGAGTGGGAGTTGTGCTCGGTTGAGAGCCATTGCGGCTATTGCGGCAGCGCCTGCAAGTTGTATTACAAAGTGAAAGGCAATGACATCGTCAAAGTAACAACGGAAAAATCGTCCGATTATCTGTGCGCCCGGGGGCGCTTCGGTTACGGTTATGCCAGCAGCGAGGCGCGGCTAAAGACTCCTCTGGTGCGCAAAAACGGGGATCTTGTTGCCGCAAGCTGGGATGAGGCTTTGGAACATGCTGCGGCCCGATTCGGGGAGATAAGGGAGAAGTACGGTCCGCAGGGTGTGGGCGGAATCGCCGGCGGCCTGACGACCAACGAGGCGGCCTATGCCTTCCAGAAATTTATCCGGGCTGGGCTGCAGAGCAACAACGTTGACAGCGGGGTGCGTTTTTCAGGGCTCGATCTCCTTCAAAAACTCGAAGTGGCGGTCGGCGGGACGAAAGGCTACGCCACTATAAACGATATCGCCACCGCCGGGGTGATCCTGGTGATAGGGGACGTCTGGCGGCGGGTGCCGGCCGTATGGGGCCGGATCAAACGGGCCGCCGACCGGGGAGCAAAGGTGGTTTACCTCGGTTTCTATGCCGGGCGCCCGGTAAAGATAGCGAAGGTCTGGCTGCGGGCGCTGCCCGGCGCCGAACACGCGGTACTCCAGCAGATCGCGCAGGTGCTGGTTCAAAAGGAAGGCGGCGTAAAGGCCGAGAAAGAGCAGGTAGCGGGCTTCACTAAGTTTGCAAAAAGTCTCA
This sequence comes from Bacillota bacterium, assembly GCA_040755195.1. Classification (GTDB taxonomy): domain Bacteria; phylum Bacillota; class Desulfotomaculia; order Desulfotomaculales; family Ammonificaceae; genus SURF-55. The sequence continues at coordinate 93,534 of JBFMBL010000002.1, read as the reverse complement.
AACAAGCGGCGGATGCGCCGACCGGGGTGAGCGCCGAGGATGTTGCCGCGGCGGCGGAACTCTGGGCGGATTCGAAAGCCAAAGGTGTAGTCGTACTGGCGGTTGACGGGGTGACAAATGAAACCGGAAACGCCGCCCTGAATCTTTGTTTGTTGACTGGAAGAGTAAAAAAGGTGCTCTTTCCGGGACATTCCCTTTCAAACGCCCAGGGAGTCTGGCGGATGGGCGCGGTTGCCGAAAGTTACCCCGGATTGCAGCCGGTTCCTAAATCGGCGGCAAAGTTTTCGAGGTTATGGGGGATGACGGCGCCGGATACCCCGGGGCTGACGGTAAACGAAATGTTTGCCCAGGGTTCCCCCTTGAGAGCGCTTTATGTGCTTCAGGAAGACCCGGTTGCATCTTTCCCGGGCTGCGTGCAGGTTGCCGCCCGGCTTAAAGGCCTTGAGTTCCTGGTGGTTCAGGACCTTTTCCTGACCGAAACGGCGAAGATGGCCGATGTCGTTCTGCCGCTGGCACATCCTCTGGAAACAGGTGGTACATGTGTGAATGCGGAAGGCAGGGTCAGACAATACGGGAAAGTATTCCCGGAGAAAACGCCTGCCGTCTGGCAGGTTATCGAGCAATTAGCGTCGAAAATGAATCTCTCGTTGAGTTTTGGATCCTGCCGTTTGGTGGGAGAAGAAGTGCGGGCGGTGGCGCCGAACTTCGGGATAACACCGGGCACTTCTCCGCGCCCGGCTTTTCTGCCGGTTAACGGTTCAGGACCAAAAGCGGAGGAGGTCGGATCTTTATGGCTGGTACCGTTTACGTCCCGCTTCGGTTTTTATAATGAATTTTGGGTACGGAACAGCGGATTGGACGATCTTTTGCCTTATCAGGGAGATTTTGTCGCGGTTGCGCCGGAGGACGCTGATCGTTTGGGGCTCGCCGGAGGAGCAGCGGTGTCCGTAAGTACGGCATACGGGCAGACCGGCACCGTGGTGCAAGTGGATCCGAGTCTTCCGACGGGTGTAATAATAATGCCGGCTTTTGCGGCGAAGACGAACATGCTTTTGGGCCTTAATGAACCAAACGGGCCTGTGGCGGCGACCTTAACAAAGTTGTAGGGGGACGCTGCAAGACTTCGTCCGGACGATGCCCCGGGCTCGCCGTCCCGGTGCTGACGTACTATCAAGCGTGTTTGCCAGACTTTCTTTAAGGAGGCAGTAAAAGGGTTGGGGAGAGAGAAAGTATTAACAAACTGCACGGCTACCCAGAAGATGATCGCCAAGACAACCCGGGAAGGGATATCAACAGCCTTCAGCCGGGTCGAAGGGAGGAAGCCGTGTCCTTACGGGATAGGGGGAACTTGCTGCCGCGTGTGTTACATGGGGCCCTGTCGCGTTACCGACGGCGGGGCGGGAACTTCTTCCGCGGGAATTTGCGGCGCCACGGCGGAAACGATTTCGGCGCGCAACTTCTGCCGGATGATCGCCGCGGGGACGTCGGCCCATTCCGACCACGCGCGGGAAACCGTTTTTACTTTTATTGCGGCGGCGCGCGGTGAGGCGCCCGGTTTCGAGATCCGGGACGAGGAAAAGCTGCGTGCGGTTGCCGCGGACCTGGGGATAGAGGCAGCGGGTAAAACGAAGAACAAGCTTGCCGAGGAAGTCGGCCTGAAGCTGCTGGGCGAGTTCGGCCGGCAGACCGGCGAACTCAACTTCATCAGCAGGGCGCCGTCGAAGCGCCAGGAGATCTGGCGGAACCTGGACGTTGTTCCCCGGGGTATAGACCGAGAGGTCGTGGAGATGATGCACCGGACCTCGGTAGGGGCCGACCAGGACTACAACCACCTTCTTCTGCAGGGGATGCGGACCTCTCTGGCGGACGGCTGGGGCGGTTCGATGATCGCCACCGAACTGCAGGATATCATGTTCGGGACGCCTGTTCCCCTCCGGGCGAAGGTCAACCTGGGGGTGTTAAAGCACGACCAGGTGAACATCATAATCCACGGTCACGAGCCGCTTCTGCCGGAACTGATCGTGGCGGCGGCAAGGGAAGAGGAGATGCTCAACCAGGCGAAGGCGGTCGGGGCGAAGGGCATCAACCTGGCCGGTATTTGCTGCTCGGCCAATGAACTTCTCATGCGTAAAGGGATACCCGTAGCCGGGAGCGTGCTCCAGCAGGAACTCGCCATAGCCACCGGCGCGGTGGAGGCGATGGTGGTCGACATCCAGTGCGTCATGCAGGGGCTGGGCGTGGTCGCGCGCTGCTACCATACCGAGCTCTTCACCACCTCTTGCCGGGCGCGTATCCCCGGAGTCACCCATCTTGAATTCCACCATGAAAACGGGATGGAAACAGCGCGGGAAATCGTCCGGAGGGCGATCGCCAATTTCCCGAAGCGGCGTATCGTTGACATCCCGCAGGAAGAGATGGACCTGGTTGCCGGCTTCAGCCACGAAACCATCAACTACATGCTCGGCGGCCGTTTCCGGGCCTCTTACCGGCCGCTGAACGATAATATAATGAACGGACGCATTCGCGGGATAGCGGCGGTTGTGGGATGTTCCAACCCCCGGGTAAAGTTCGGGGACCTTCACACCACCGTTGTCCGTGAGCTTATCGCCAACAACGTCCTCGTACTGGTTACCGGATGCGCGGCAATCAACTGCGCGAAGGAGGGCCTGCTGATACCGGAGGCGGCTGAGCTGGCCGGTTCGGGCTTGAGAGAGGTCTGCGAGGCCGTCGGCATACCGCCGGTTCTGCACTGCGGGTCGTGCGTAGACAACAGCCGCCTGCTGGTGGCCAGTACGGCGGTGGTTAATGAAGGCGGCCTGGGCGAGGACCTGTCCGATGTTCCGGTCTGCGGCTGCGCGCCCGAGTGGATGAGCGAAAAGGCGATAGCGATCGGGCAGTACTTCGTGACCAGCGGTGTGACCGTTGGTTTCGGGGTGGCTTTCCCGACAACCGGAAGCGAGAAGCTTTCGGATTACGTATTCGGCGGGATAAAGGAACAGGTTGGCGCCAACTGGTTCTTCGAGCCGGATCCAGTGGCGATGGCGCAACAGATCATTGCGCACATTGACTCCAAGCGTAAAGCCTTGGGGATTGAGGCAGCCAAGGAACGGGTGCTTTACGACATGGAGATGAGGAGGAAGCTGGAAATTGTCTAAGATTATTGCTTCTGCCGCCATAAGGGGTGCCCATAAACTTGTCGCGCGGGCTGAGGAATCCTTACGCCAGGCGATTGAAGCATACGGACCTGAGACTCCGGTTGCTTTCCCGAACACCGGCTATTACCTGCCGGTAATTTACGGGATCACAGGTCTTCAGGTGGAGAAGGTGGGAGATCTTGAACCGGTGCTTAAAAACGCCAAGGAACTTCTTCCACCGATCCCATCGGATAAGGTCTGGCTTCCTTACCTCGGGCACACTTTGGACGCCGGAATGGCTGCGCTGTTTGCCGACGAAATAATTGAGGCTACCAAATACATCGAGAACCCGCCCTATACCATGACCTCCTCCCCGACCGAGGATAACCTGTGGCTCGGTGCGGCGGACGACGTGATCATGCGTAAGAGGGGCATCGAGTTTGTTGACGGAACGGCGCCCGGCTTTGCGGCAATCGTAGGAGCCGCGCCGACGAACGAGATCGCGGTCAAGATCGCCCGCGAGCTGCAGGAAAAGAATCTTTACGTTTTCATGTCGGCCGCGACCGACGGGCGGAATATGGCCGAGCAGCTGAAGGAGGAAGGGGTGGAACTCGGGTGGGAAACCCGGCTGGTTTCATTCGGCAAGGACATCACGGCCACGGTTTTCGCGCTCGGGTTCGCGGCGCGCGCTGCAATGTCCTTCGGCGGGGTGAAACCGGGGGATTTCCGCCGCCTCCTTTTGTACAACAAGAACCGCATCTTTGCGTTCGCTATGGCGTTGGGACACGTGGACGATGAAAAATACGCTCAGGCCGCCGGGGCGATCAACTTCGGTTTCCCCGCGATAGCCGATACCGACATCCCCGAGATACTGCCGACGGGCGTCTGCACTTACGAGCATGTTGTATCGAACGTGCCGCACGACAAGATCGTCGCCCGGGCGATAGAGGTCCGCGGTCTTAAGGTACAGGTGACCAAGGTTCCGATTCCCGTGTCCTTCGGTCCGGCGTTCGAAGGGGAAACCGTTCGCAAGGGCGACATGCAGATTGAGTTCGGCGGCCAGAAGACGCCGGCTTTCGAAATGGTACGCACGCGCGAAGCGGATGCCGTCGAAGACGGACGTATTGAGGTCATCGGGCCGGAAGTGGATTCGGTTCAGGAGGGCGGAAGGCTGCCGATCGGGATCGTTGTGGACGTTTACGGCCGGAAGATGCAGGAAGACTTTGAGCCGGTAATTGAAAGGCGGGTTCACTACTTTATCAATTACGCGCAGGGCGTCTGGCACATGGGGCAGCGGGACCTGAACTGGATCCGCATCGCCAAGTCGGCCTTCAAGCAAGGTTTCCGGTTGCGCCACTTTGGTGATATCCTTTATGCCAAGATTAAATCCGAGTTTGCCAACATCGTTGACCGGGTTCAGGTTACTATCTATACAGATGAGGCCAAGGTCATGGAATCGCGGGAGGAAGCCCGGAAGATTTACGCCCGGCGCGACGCACGGTTAAGGGCGCTGAACGACGATACGGTGGACACCTTCTATTCCTGCACCCTCTGCCAGTCTTTCGCGCCGACGCACGTTTGCGTGGTCCTGCCGGAACGGGTCGGTTTGTGCGGTTCGGTGAGCTGGCTCGACGCGAAGGCGGCTTATGAGATCAATCCGCACGGGTGCAACCAGCCCATTCCCAAGAAGGACGTGATCGACCCGGCAAAGGGCCAGTGGAAATCCTGCAACGACTTTATCTTCCAAAACTCACGGGGTTCGATAGAACAAGTCAACTTTTATACAATTATGGATAACCCGCTGACGTCTTGCGGCTGTTTTGAGGCCATCATCGTGATGATCCCCGAGTGTAACGGTTTCATGATCGTTAACCGGGAGTTTCGCGGGATGACTCCTTCCGGCATGAGTTTTTCCACGCTGGCCGGCACCATCGGCGGCGGTATCCAGACTCCCGGGTTCATGGGCATCGGCAAGGCGTATCTTTCTTCCAAGAAGTTTGTGATTGCGGACGGAGGCGTCGCGCGGGTCGTCTGGATGCCGAAGGAGTTTAAGGACCAGATGCGCCCGGTTCTCGAGGAACAGGCGGAGGCGCTCGGGTTGGGCAAGGATTTTGTGGACAAGATCGCGGACGAAACGGTTGGCACCACGGCGGAGGAGATTCTGCCTTTCCTCGAAGAGAAGGCGCACCCCGCCCTAACCATGGACCCGTTGTTCTAAGAATTGCAAAAAGAGGTGTTGAGATGGCACTAACAGGACTCGAGATTTACAAACTTTTGCCCAGGACAAACTGCAAGGAGTGTGGGCAGCCGACCTGCCTGGCTTTTGCCATGCAGCTCGCCGCAGGCAAAGCAGCGCTTGATAAATGCCCGCACGTGAGCGACGCCGCTAAAGAAGCCCTGGGAGCGGCCTCAGCTCCGCCGATCGCGCTGGTGAAGGTAGGCGCCGGGGAGCGGGTTTTAGAGATCGGCAACGAAACGGTTCTTTTCCGGCACGACAAGCGCTTCGAGCACATGACGGGTATCGCCGTCACAGTGCCGGATAATCTGCCGCCGGATGAGATCGAGGCGCGGGTGAAGGCGATAAACGCCCTCTGCTTCGACCGCGTGGGGCAGATGCACAGCGTGGACCTTGTGGCGCTCGAAAACACATCGAAAGACGCCGCTGCTTTCGCCGCGGCGGTAAAGACGGCACAAGCAAACACCGGCCTCGGGATGATCCTTATCAGTGAAAGCCCGGAGGCTATGGCGGCGGCGCTTGAAGCAATAGGGAGCGCCAAGCCGTTGATTTACGCGGCCACGGCGGATAACTTCGAGAAGATGGCCGCGCTGGCCAAACAGTACGACACCGCGCTGGCGGTGAAAGCGCAAAACCTAGCGGCGCTGGAGGACCTGGTGAACAAGGTTACGGCGGCGGGTGTAAAACATCTGGTCCTGGATACCGGGGCGCGGGAGCCGCACCAGGTTCTTGCGGACCAGACCCAGTTAAGGCGTCAGGCCCTGAAACGGTTCAGGCCCTTCGGCTTCCCCGGCATCGCCTTCGCCACCAACCCGGACCCGGTCCAACGGGCGGTGGAAGCCGGGTTGTACGTGGCCAAGTACGCGGGCATTGTGGTTCTCGATACGGCCGATCCCGCCGAAATCCTGCCGCTTATCACACTGCGGCTGAACGTATACACCGACCCGCAGAAGCCGATTGCGGTAGAATCGAAGGTCTATGAGATCGGTGCGGTAACGCCGCAGTCACCGGTTTATATCACGACCAATTTCTCACTGACTTACTTCTGTGTGGCGGGGGACGTGGAATCCTCCCGCGTGCCGGGCTACATCCTGCCGGTGGATACGGACGGGATCTCCGTGCTTACCGCTTGGGCGGCAGGGAAGTTCACGCCGGAAAAGATATCCGAGACCTTGAACCAGAGCGGCATTGCGGAAAAGGTAGCACACCGGAAAATGATTATCCCCGGGGGAGTCGCGGTTCTCAGCGGGAAGCTGCAGGAGCTTTCGGGCTGGGAGGTCCTGGTCGGTCCGCGGGAATCTGCAGGCATTCCGGCATTTTTAAAGCAGTTCTGGAGTTGAATGTATAATTAGAAGAATGCCCAAAAATCTGGTCTCATTTTCCCCTGACAACCTCCAGGTAGAAATAGATACCGGACAGACCATCCTGCAGGCGGCGGCTAAAGCCGGGATAGCCCTCCGCGGCGCCTGCGGCGGGAAGAAGGTTTGCGGTCGTTGCCGGGTCCGGGTCCTGAAAGGCAGGGTGGCTTTTACCGGGACGGAGAAGATTCTGCCGGAGGACGCCGAAGCGGGCTGGGTCCTTGCCTGCCAGGCGATACCCGAGGGCGGGGTTGAGGTTTTTATCCCGGAAACGTCTCGTTTGGCGGAACACCGGGTTCTTCTGGACGAACGGCGGCCCGGTTTGCTGGCGGCGGTTCCGGGAGAAGGAACAGCGGAGCTGGATCCGCTGTTTCGCAGAACGGCGGTTACGCTTCCCCCGCCGACTCTTGAGGACAACACCGACGATTACGGACGGCTTGTCTGGGCATTGAAACATGATCAGGGAATCGATAGCGTTACAACGACCCGCCAGGTCCTAGCGGCTTTACCGGGTGTCCTGCGTGGCGCGTCGTGGTCCGTTCTGGTAGAATTGGCGTCAGCCGGCTCTGTCAGCGAGATTCAAGGGGTTAAACCGGCTGCCGCGAAAGGCACGGCGGCCTGCGGGCTGGCTGTGGATATAGGAACAACCACCGTGGCGGTGGAGTTGGTGGACCTTGAAAACGGTTCCGTCATCGGTTCGGCGGGTACCTACAACCGGCAGGCGGTTTTCGGGGATGACGTTATTTCCAGAATCGTCTACGGTATAGAGGCCGACGGAGGCCTGGCGGACTTGCAAAAAGCAATCGTCGGAACGATAAACGGGTTGATTGCGGAGCTTCTTCAAGCGGAAAGACTGGCGCCCCGGGATGTGCGGGCGGTCGTCTGCGCGGGCAACACGACGATGACTCATCTCTTCCTGGGGATTGACCCTACCTACATAAGGCTGGAACCTTACGTTCCTGCGGCCAACCTTCCCCCGCCGGTGAGGGCGGCGGAGGTCGGGCTTGCGGTATGCCCGGAAGCCTGGGTTCACTGCCTGCCGGGCGTGGCGAGTTACGTCGGGGGGGACATCACCGCCGGGGTCAAGGTCAACGGTATGGCCGAGGCCGAACCGCTGACCTTGTTTCTGGATATCGGCACCAACGGGGAGATGGTTCTCGGTAACCGGGAATGGATGATGGCCTGCGCTTGTTCGGCGGGACCAGCCTTTGAAGGAAGCGGGATCGCCTGCGGGATGCGGGCGGTGGCCGGAGCCATTGAAGCGGTGCGGGTTCTTTCCGGCGGGTTCGAGGTGATTCACCGCACTGTGGGTGATCAGAAACCCACCGGTATATGCGGTTCAGGACTGATCGACGCGCTTTCTTCTCTGCACCAGGCCGGGGTGATTGACCGGGGCGGGAAGTTTGTACAGGGTCTCGACACTCCCCGGCTTATTAAAGGCGGGGAAGGGCCGGAGTTTGTCGTGGCCTGGGCGCACGAGACCGGACACGGAAGGAACATCGTGCTGACCCAGGCGGACATCGACAACCTGATGCGGGCCAAGGCGGCGGTTTTCGCCGGACTCAGGACGCTCTTGACCACGGTGGACCTGGAGATCGAAGCGGTCGAAAGGGTCTTTATAGCGGGAGGCTTCGGGCGGTTCATCAACGTGCGCGACGCCGTCGTGATCGGGATGCTCCCGGACATTCCGCTTGAACGCTACACGTACATAGGGAACAGCTCCTTAAAAGGAGCGCGGCTGGCGCTGTTATCGCAAAGGGTGTTGGCGGAAATAGCCGACATCGCCCGCCGGATTACGTATGTGGAGCTGAGTGTGGGGAACCGTTTTATGGAGGAATTCGTCTCGGCGCTTTTCTTGCCGCATACGGATATAAACCTTTTCCATTCGCTGCAGAAAGGGACGTGAAACTTTGCTGATAGCTGTTGCCGGAAAAGGGGGGACCGGGAAGACCACCTTTGTCGCCCTTGTGATAAGACAACTTCTGGGAGAAGGCAGGCGGCCCATCCTGGCGGTTGACGCCGACGCGAACGCCAACCTTTCCCAGGCGCTGGGTGTTGAAGCGCCTGATTCCATTGCCGATATCATGCGCGCGGTCTCCGAAGACCGCGAGAGCATCCCGTCAGGGATGACGAAGGACAGGTACGTCGCGTACCGGATTCACCAGTCGCTGGCTGAAGGGAGCGACGTGGATCTGCTGGTGATGGGAGGGCCGGAAGGGCAGGGGTGTTATTGTTATGTCAACAATCTCCTGCGCGGTTACATCAAGGAACTGGCTTCCAATTACCGGTACGTGGTGATGGATAACGAGGCCGGCCTGGAACACCTGAGCCGGCGCACCACCCAGAACGTGGATCTTCTTTTCATCATTTCTGATGCCACGGTAAAAGGGGTGCGCTCCGCGAAGCGCATTCATGAGCTGGCGGAAAGCCTTAAATTAGGCGTAAAGAAGAAGTACCTTGTAATAAACCGGGCTCAACCGGATGACATCAAGGTGCTTGTCCCGGAGATTGAAGGGACCGGGCTTGAATATGCGGGAACAATTCCGTCCGATCCCCTGGTGGCGGAATACGATCTTCACGCGCGGCCTTTGCTTTCTCTGCCGGGGGATTCGCCGGCGGTTAAAGCGGTTGCAGATATTATCACCAAGACTGAAATGCTTTTAGGAAGGTAGTGATAGTTAGTGGCGGTTACAATTGCGAAAGAGCGATGGAGCAGCAAGTGCCTGGAAGCGTCTTTCGGCGCCGGTGCGAAACAGGTCAAGGTGGGAGGGGAAGCAACGCTTCCGTTTCTCCACTTCGAAGGGGAGATCCCCAACCCTCCGGTGGTGGCGCTTGAGGTTTTCGATGAGTCGCCCGAGGAGTGGCCGGGTTTTTTGACCGAGGTTTACGACGGCGTTCTCGGCGATCCGGTGGCCTGGGCCAAGAAGTGCGTTGAATACGGGGCGGATATGGTGACGCTCCGTCTCACCCGAATCCACCCGGACAGGGGAGACGCTTCTCCGGAGGAGGCGGCAAAGGTCGCGGCTGCCGTGGCGGAAGCGGTCGACGTGCCGCTCATCGTTATCGGGTGCGGCGTGGAGGAAAAAGACGCCGCGGTCCTGCCCGAAGCGGCAAGCGCCCTTAAAGGAAAGAACTGCCTCCTGGGACTGGCCACGCAGGAGAACTACAAGTCCATCGTCGCCGGTTGCATCGCAAACGGTCACGGCGTGATCGCTTCCAGCCCGCTGGATATCAACCTGGCCAAGCAGCTTAACATCCTGATCACGGAGATGAATCTCGAAGCAAACCGGATCGTGATGGATCCTTCGATCGGCGCTCTCGGCTACGGAATCGAATATGCTTATTCGATCATCGAGCGGATGCGCACGGGCGCGCTGATGGGCGACAAGATGCTTGCCATGCCGGTTGTCCTCCTGGTGGGTCCGGAGGCGTGGAAGACCAAGGAGGCCAAGACTTCCGACGCGCCGGAATGGGGCGAGCAGAAAAAGAGGGCGATTATCTGGGAGGTTACGACCGCAACCACGCTTATCCACGCGGGCGGGCACATCGCGGTGGTCCGGCACCCGGAATCGCTCAAGCACATTAAGGGGCACATCGCGAAGATGATGCAGCCGCAGCAGTATTAGTTCGCGCTAATGATGGACCGTCAGGGTCAGTTCAACGTTCAACGTGCTACCTTAAACTGATAGACCTTTAGGGACCGTTCTACGTTCTGGGTTCATCGGTTCAACGTTGAACGGACCAGGAATTCAAGCCGTTTGAGCACGCACGTTGAACGGACCTGTTAGGTCATCAGGGCAGCACTAACTGTAAACACTTGGAACTATCAAACTGTTTAACGACTTTAGAACTTTTTTAAAGGAGGTAAGTCCATGGAGCTTATCGGTGAGCGCATCAACGGCATGTTCAAAGATATCAGGGAAGCGATTGTAAACCGTGACCCGGAGCCGATAAAACGGCATGCCGTTTTACAAACCCAAAACGGGGCGCGGTATCTGGATGTCAATACCGGGCCGACGGTTGCGGCGGAGGACCAGCCGGCGGTCATGGAATGGCTGGTCAAGGTTGTGAACGAGGCCAGCGCCCTTCCCTGTTGTCTGGATTCAACCAACCCGGATGCGATCGAGGCGGGGCTCAAGGTCCACCGGGGCAAGGCAATGATCAATTCCACCACCGCCGACCAGTGGATGATGGACATCTACCTTCCGATGGCCGCAAAATACGGCGCGGCGATCATCGGCCTGGCGATGAACGAAAAGGGAGTGCCGAAGGACGCCAACGACCGGCTGGCGCTGGCCATGGAAATAGTGGCGAACGCTGACGCCTACGGTATCCCGATGGAGGAACTATACATCGACCCGCTGGTGCTGCCGGCAAATGTCGCGCAGGACCACGGTCCCGAGGTTCTGGAGACGATCCGGCAGGTGAAGCTCCTGGCCAGCCCGTCGCCGCGAACGGTAGTCGGACTTTCGAACATTTCTCAGCGCTGCCCGAACCGGCCGCTGCTCAACCGGACGTTTCTGGTGATGGGCATGGCGTGCGGGCTGGATGCCGCTATCGCCGACGTGGAAGAGAACGAGTTGGTTGACGCCGCGGCGACGGCCAATATTCTTCTGAACAAAGAAATTTACTGCGATTCCTATCTTAAGACGTTCCGGCAGCGGTAGCTTGACATCGATTTGCAAAAGAGGCAGCCGTTAAGGCGGCTGACGTGAAGGGAAATCAACTGACTGTTTTTGTCGGGGCACCGCGCCCTGTTTGAAGGGGGGGTTATGTGTTGAATAAAATCGTAAGAAAGACACCTCTTGCGCCTTCGGTCAACCTGATAGAGGTTGAGAACCCGCTGATCGCGAGAAAGGCGCAACCGGGCCAGTTTATTATTCTGAGAGTACACGAGAACGGTGAAAGGATACCGCTTACCATATCGGATTATGACCGGGAAAAGGGGACCGTAACCCTTATCTTTCAAGAGATCGGCAAAACCACCACGATGTTGGGCCGGCTCCAGGAGGGTGACTGCATACGGGACCTTGTCGGCCCTCTTGGAAAACCCACGGACCTTGACAATCTGGGAAGAGTTGTTGTGATCGGCGGCGGGCTCGGCACCGCGCTGGTCTTTTCCCAGGTGAAGGAGATGCACAAGAAAGGTACCGGGGTGGATGTGATCATCGGGGCGAGAAACGAGAGCCTGATTATCCTCGAGGAAGAGATCAAGCCCTACTGCAAGAATCTTTACATCGCCACCGACGACGGTTCGAGGGGCCATAAGGGATTTGTCACGGACCTCCTCAAGAAACTCATCGAGGACGGCAATAAGTACGACCGGGCGATAGCGGTCGGTCCTTTGATCATGATGAAGGTTGTCAGCAACCTTACCCGGCAGTACGGGGTACCGACCATGGTGAGCATGAACCCCATTATGATCGACGGCACGGGAATGTGCGGCGGGTGCCGGCTTACGGTCGGCGGGGAGACCAAGTTCGCCTGCGTAGACGGGCCTGAATTCGACGGCCACCTGGTGGACTTCGACCAGGTGATAAAGAGAACCGGGATGTACCAGGAAGAAGAAAAGGTCGCGATGGATTTGTTCCGGGAAAGCTGCAAAAGGGGGGAACATAATGCCTGAGCCCAAACGCAAGCCCAACCTGTCCAAGAAGAAGGTGCCGATGCCCGAGCAGGACCCGCGGGTAAGGGCCGGGAATTTCGACGAGGTGGCTCTGGGTTATACCCCCGAACAGGCGGTGGAGGAGGCCAAACGCTGCCTGCGCTGCAAGCAGCCCCATTGTGTCGAGGGATGCCCGGTTAACGTTCAGATCCCCGATTTTATAAGGCTGATCGAGGAAGAAAAGTTTGTCGATGCCTATAAAAAGATAACAGAAACAAACAGCCTCCCGGCCGTTTGCGGTCGCGTGTGCCCTCAGGAAAACCAGTGTGAGAAGCTCTGTCTGAGGGGCAAGAAGAGTGAACCGGTTGCCATCGGCAGGTTGGAGAGGTTTGTCGCCGATTATGCGGCTTCTTTGCCCGCTGGTGACGGAGGCCAAGAGACCCGACCCGGTTCCCTGAACAAGGGAAGGGTGGCCGTTATCGGTTCGGGCCCGTCCGGGATTACCTGTGCCGGGGACCTGGCCAAAATGGGTTACCGGGTGACCATGTTTGAGGCGTTTCATACCCCCGGCGGGGTTCTCATGTACGGGATCCCCGAATTCAGGCTGCCGAAGGAAGTGGTTCAAAGGGAGATAGAAAACGTTAAGAAACTGGGCGTAGACGTGCAGACCAATATGGTCATCGGCAAGGTTTTAAGCATAGACGAGTTGTTTGAGCAAGGTTACGACGCTGTTTTCATCGGTACCGGTGCGGGGCTGCCGATGTTTTTACGTCTGCCGGGTGAAAACCTTAACGGTGTGATGTCCGCCAACGAGTTCCTCACCAGGGTAAACCTGATGAAGGCTTATAGGTTCCCCGAATACGATACGCCGGTGAAAGTCGGACGGCGGGTTGCCGTTATCGGCGGCGGAAACGTGGCCATGGACGCGGTCCGCTCGGCTTTGCGGCTGGGCGCAGAGAAGGTGTATATAGTCTACAGGCGTTCGGAGCAAGAAATGCCGGCGAGGAGAGAAGAGGTCCACCATGCCAGGGAAGAAGGAATCGAATTCAAACTGCTCACCAACCCCATACAGGTGCTCGGCGGCGATGACGGATGGGTGAAAGGAATGGAGTGCGCCGAAATGGAGCTTGGTGAGCCCGACGCGTCCGGCAGGAGAAGGCCTGTAGTAAAACAGGGATCCGAGCACGTCATCGATGTCGAAACGGTCATTATTGCGATCGGAACCACACCGAACCCGCTTATAGCCAAAACCACCGGCGGGTTGGAACTCACAAGGTTCGGCGGCATAGTTGCGGACGAGGCTACGGGGCGAACAAACCGCCCGGGGGTCTTTGCCGGAGGGGATATCGTGACGGGATCGGCGACGGTCATTCTGGCTATGGGGGCGGGAAAGAAGGCCGCCGTAGCCATAGACGAGTATATCAGGGTACGGGTCGCGAGTCACGAGTCTTGAGTCACGGGTCGCGAATTTTAAGTTACGGGTTGCGGGTCACGAGTCAAGAGTTACGGGGCGAAACAGGGCAGGACATGACAAGCCGGAACCACCCAGCACTCAATGGTAGTTGAATGCTTTGCGCATGTGACTTAGAATACCACGCTTAACATCCAGCAAGTTGAGTGCTGGGCACCACTGAGGCAGATCATCAAGTCCTGAGTCCTGAGTCAAACTCTCGTTCTGGTTCCTAATCCCGGACTTAGGACTCGGGACTTTCGACTGAGGACTTGACTCGTAACTCGTAACTATGTAGACCTGCCTTAGATTTCTGAGAATGAAAATCCATGTGGCAGTAGAGCCTGTGTTACGCATCAGAACCGGCTTTCGTTCCTAACTTAGAACGTAGAACTTAGAACGTAGAACGTTTTTCAGGACAGCGGGTTTTGAAAACAGGGAGGGGGCGCACACCCGGTGATTTTTCTGGCGGTCGCAATCCTGGTTCTGCTACTGGCAGTAATTCTGTACAACAGTCTCGTAATTCTGAGGCAGCGCGTGAAGAACTCCTGGGCACAGGTCGATGTCCAGCTGAGGCGCAGGTACGACCTGATTCCCAATCTTGTGGAAACCGTCAAGGGGTACGCGGCACACGAAAAAGAGGTCTTCCGGCAGGTGACCGAGGCACGGGCAAAGGCCACCTCCGCGCAGGGGGTTGCGGAAAAAGCGGAAGCGGAGAACCTGCTGACCGGTGCGCTGCGCAGCCTCTTCGCCGTTGCCGAGAATTACCCGCAGCTGCGGGCAAACGAAAACTTTCTCGCGCTTCAACAGGAGCTCTCTCAGACCGAGAGTAAGATAGCGTTCAGCCGCCAGTTTTACAACGATACGGTAATGAACTATAACACAAGGATCCAGTTGTTTCCCGTAAATCTGATCGCCGGACCGTTTGGTTTCAAGCCCGAGCCGTATTTCGAAGCCGGCGGAGCGGAGGCGCGAGAGCCGGTAAAGGTTCGTTTCTGAATATGAAACGATTCATTCCTCCTGTTCTCTTCGCTTTGCTCATTGTTTTGTTGGCAGGAGCGCCGGCCTGGGCAAGGTCGTATTCGTTTCCCTCCCTGGAGATTGAGGGCCGGGTGTTAAAGGACGGTTCGCTCCAGGTTACGGAACACCGGACGGTGCGTTTTGACGGAGAGTATCACGCCTTTGACCAGTGGATTCCGACGGCGGGTACCGCCGGCATTACGGACGTACTCGTAAGCGAATCCGGTCAACCGTACGTTCAGGATTTGACCGAGCGTCCCGGAACCTTCTCTGTTACACAGGAAACGTCCCGGACCAAGATAACGTGGAATTATGAAGCAAAGGACGAGGAACGAACCTTCGACCTCAGCTATCGCTTTATCGATGTGGTGCGCGTCCATAAGGATGTGTCGGAGCTATACTGGAAGGCTGTCGGAGACGAGTGGGACAGGGGGACGGACAGGGTCAGGGTGACCGTCCGGCTTCCTGAAACCGTCACGCGGGAAGAGGTTCGGGCCTGGGCGCACGGTCCTTTACAGGGGAAGGTGAGCATACAGGACGACGGTTCGGTGGTCTTGAGCGTTGCGGGTCTCCCCCCGAATAAATTCGTGGAAGCGCGGGTCACGTTTCCTCCGAGTTTATGCCCCGATGTCCCCCTGCGCACGGAACGGACGGCTTTGCCCGACATCTTGCGGGAAGAAGAACAATGGGCGGGTGAGGCGAACCGTAAGAGGACTTCGGCCGCCGTCCAGATGCTGGCCGGAATCATGGCGCTCCTTGGCGCCGTCGTTACCGCGATCTGGCTGCAGGTCAGGTACGGCAAGGAGTTCAAACCCGATTTCAAAGGCGATTACTACCGCGAGTTGCCTGGAGAATACGGGCCGGCGGTTGTAACCTTTTTAATGAATTTCGGGAAGGCTACCCCGAACGGTTTTACGGCAACAATCCTCGACCTTGCGCGCCGGGGGTACCTGAAAATCCTTGAAATAGCCCTGGAGAAGAAAAAGGTTTTAGGGTTGATTGGACCATCCGCAGAAGTGGATTACCTGATAGAACTGACGGATAAAGACCGAAGCGGGCTTGAGGTCCACGAGCAGAACCTGATGACGTTTATCACCGAACGGATAAGGGAGGACGGGGAGTTATCGTTCGAGGGAATCGAAAGGTACGCCAAGGGGACGACAAACCGGTTTCGCCGGTTCTTTGAAGACTGGCGGGACGCCGTCGCAACCGCCGCGGAAAAAGAGAATTTGCTTGACGAGCAGGCGCGGCGGCCGGGGCTCGTAGAGATAGGACTCGGCGTGCTTGTCGTTCTTGCAGGTATTGTGAGCGCCCTTCTCGGAGCAAGGCTTTTCCCTGGTTTCTGCATCCCTGCCGGCATCGTCCTCTTGCTCGCCGGAACGCGCCTGCGGCGGCGCAGCAGGAAAGGGAGCACGCACCTGGCGATGTGGCGGGCTTTTAAACGTTTCCTGCTCCATTTCTCAAACCTCAGCAAAGCGGCGATCCCGTCCCTGGTAATCTGGGAACATTACCTGGTATATGCCACCGCTCTGGGAGTAGCCCGTGAGGTTCTTGAGCAGTTGCGCCTGGTTTTCCCGGAAGTTGCCTCTGGGGATTATCGCTTCGGTTCCGGTTGGTATCACTACAGCAGCGTGCCGGGAGTAAGCTCGGATCCGTTTACGGGCCTTGCCGCAGCTACGACCACGTTACAGCAAAGCGTCCTGACGGCGGCGAACTATACGCCCTCGTCGGGGGGCGGAATGGGCGGCGGTTTTTCGGGGGGCGGTGGCGGCGGCTTTGGCGGCGGTGGCGGCGGGGCGAGATAAAGATAGTTAATTTCCCAGGCTCTGGATCGGCGCCGGGATCCGCCCCCCGCGACGCACGAAGCCGGCAGGTGAAAAGCGGCTTACGGGCATGACCGGCGCTCCGCCGAGAAGACCCCCGAATTCAACCCTGTCGCCCGGCTTTTTACCGGGCGCCGGGATGACTCGCACGGCGGTCGTTTTGTTGTTCACCACGCCGATCGCCGCTTCGTCGGCAATGATTGCGGCGAGGGTTTCCGCCGGCGTGTCGCCCGGTACCACGATCATATCCAGACCCACCGAGCAAACCGCGGTCATCGCTTCGAGCTTTTCAATGGTGAGCGCCCCCGCTTCCACGGCGCGGACCATACCGGCGTCCTCGCTCACCGGGATAAAGGCGCCGGACAGGCCGCCGACGTAGGCGGAAGCCATGGCTCCCCCTTTTTTCACGGCGTCGTTTAAAAGCGCCAGTGCCGCTGTGGTTCCCGGTCCGCCGCAACGGTCAAGTCCCATCGCCTCGAGGATTTCAGCGACACTGTCGCCGACCGCCGGCGTCGGCGCAAGTGAGAGGTCTACGATGCCGAACGGCACGCCGAGCCGCCGGGCTGCTTCCCTGCCGACAAGTTCACCCATCCGGGTTATCTTAAACGCCATCTTCTTTATCTTTTCCGCTAGAAGCCCCATATCCGCGTCCGGTGACAACCTTTCCACCGCGCGCTTTACAACGCCGGGGCCGCTTACCCCGACGTTGATGACGCATTCGGGTTCGCCGGCGCCGTGGAAGGCCCCGGCCATAAAGGGGTTGTCCTCCGGGGCGTTGGCGAAGACAACGAGCTTGGCGCAGCCGATGCCGTTTTGATCGGCTGTACGCGCGGCAGTTTCCTTAATGATCCTTCCCATCAGCGCAACCGCGTCCATGTTGATCCCGGCTTTGGTGGTGGCGACGTTAACCGAAGCACAAACCCGCTCCGTCTCCTGGAGGGCGGCGGGAATAGATTCAACCAGTCTAAGGTCGCCCCCTGTAAAGCCCTTGTGTACCAAAGCGGTGTAGCCGCCGATGAAATTGACCCCGACCGCGGCCGCGGCGTCATCCATTGTCCGGGCGAAATAAACGTAATCCCCGGTGGCGGCGCTTTCTGCCACCAAAGCGATGGGCGTTACGGCGATGCGTTTGTTTACAATGGGTATGCCGTACTCGCGCGCGATCTCTTCTCCCACCGTTACCAACCGGCCTGCATACCGGGCGATTTTGTCGCGGATCTTACGACAGGCGGTCTTGGCATCGGCATCGCCGCAATCCCGCAGACTTATACCCATTGTGATCGTACGGATGTCCAGGTTTTCTTCCTGGATCATCTTAATGGTTTCTAAAATCTCATGAATACCAAGCACTTTTACACCCTATGCATATAAACAAACGCGTCTTCGTGCTGGGCGTCGATCTGGACGCCTAATTCCCGTCCTTTTTCGGCAAGGCGTGTTTTCAAGCTGCCGAGGTCTACCGAGCTTCCGCTGATGTCGGCTATCATGATCATGACGAGAAACTCCTGCAAGATGGTCTGGCTGATGTCCAGGATGTTCACGTTGTTCTCGGCCAGAACCCCTGCCACACCGGCAATGATTCCCACCCGGTCATGCCCCAGAACGGTAACGATGATTCGTTGCGAACGTTCCACCTGATACCTCCGCTATTAGGCGCGCCGCTTCGCCTGGCTCTTCGGCCTTCTCTTTTTGCGGGCCGCGGGCCTGGCCGGCGCCTTAGCAGCCGGTGGTTTAACAGGCGCTTTCGGTCCGGCGGACGTATCGTCCGAAGTCTTGGCTGCGGGACCGGTTTCAACCGGTGAATCGGCCTTGGCCGGTGTTTTGGCGGGCGCTTTTGCTCCCGCAGGCGCCGGTTTTTGCCCCATCCGTTTAAGGTCATACCACAGCGGGCTGGCGTTACAGACAGAACTGTAGGCGCCGCTTGTTACTCCGACAATCAGAGCAAGGGTGAAGTTCTTTATGGTGCTGCCTCCTAAGAAATAGAGCGCTACGAGCACGAAAAGAACCGCAAGGATCGTATTGATGGAACGGGCCATCGTCTGCCAGAGGCTGACGTTGATAACGTCTTCGAGCGGACCGCTGATCTTTTTCAACCGGATGTTTTCTCTGATACGGTCGAAAATGATGATGGTATCGTTAATCGAATAACCTAAAATCGTCAGAACCGCCGCCACAAAGGCGCTGTCGATCTCGATCTGGAAGAGAGAAAACACGCCGAGTACCACCAGGGCGTCGTGCAGAAGCGCGACCACCGCGGCTATGCCCTGTTTGAGTTCAAACCTGATGGTGATGTATATCAGCATGAGCAACGAGGCTATCAGCATCGCCAGGATGGCCTTAGTGGTTAGTTCCTGGCTGATTATCGGCCCAACCGTTTCGTTCCGCAATACCGTAACCCCGCCGAGCTGTTTTCCGAGAGAGTCAACCAGCCTGCCGCTTTCGTTTTCGCTGAGCGGTCTGGTACGGATAAGAAAAGTCTCGGCGCCGCTTTTCTGGATGACGCTCTTTTCCAGGCCGAAATCGGCCATGACCCGGCGTACCGCCTGGGTTTCCACGGCACGGTTGAACTTGAGATCCAGGAGGCTGCCGTTGGTGAAGTCTATGCCCTTATTTAAACCCTGGGTAAAAAGAGAAACTATGCCCGGGATAATAACTAACAGGGAAAGTACGTAAAAGTATCGCCTCAGGCGGATGAAGTGGAAACGCAAAAAAGACTACCTCCTTTAAGCCCCGTAAAGCTTCGGGTTTCTAATGCCGGTCGCTGCCACCAGGTGAAGCAGCCACCGCGTCATCGTGATCGCCGTGAACATGCTTACCGCAATGCCGATAACCAGGGTTACCGCAAAACCCCTGATCGGTCCGGTGCCGAAGTACAGAAGGACTACAGCGGCAAGCACCGTGGTAAGGTTGGCGTCAAAAATAGCCACGAACGCGCGCTTGAAACCGTCATCGATCCCGGTCCGGAGCGTCTTTCCGGCTCGAAGCTCTTCCTTAAGACGCTCGAAGATGATGATGTTGGCATCGACCGCGACCGCCAGCCCGAGCACGTATCCGGCTATTCCCGGCAGGGTCATGGTCACCTTCAAGGCCGTGAAGATTAAGAGCACCAGCAAGGCGTAAATTGCAAGACTTACATTGGCGACCATACCCGGCAGCCGGTAGTACAACAGCATGAAGAGCACGATGGCCGCTAGTCCTACGAGGCCCGCTTTAATCGATTTGTTGAGTGAGTCGGCGCCGAGGGTCGGTCCGACCACCCTTTTTTCAAGGACGTTGAATTTCACCGGCAGGGCGCCCGATTGGAGAAGCACCGCCACCCTGTGCGCCTCTTCGAGAGATTCGTAGGGAGCGATCCTCGCCCGTCCATTGGGAATAGGTTCGTCGACTTTAGGACTTTGGATCAGCTTCCCATCCAGGTAAATGGAAATTGTCCGGCCCACGTTGGCAGCGGTCGCTTTCCCGAACTCCTTGGCCCCCACCGCATTAAACGTCAGGTTTACCTCCGGCTGGTTCGAGGAGGGGTCCACCGCCTCACGCGCCTCCTTTAGGTCGCGTCCGGTGACGATGACCTTGCCGTCCTCGGTTTTAAACTCAAGGTAAGCGGGCTTTATGAGTGTTTCGACCACATTATCGGGGTTTTTCACGCCGGCAAGCTCTATTATCACCCGCTGCGTACCCTGCTGCTGGATGACCGGTTCCGTCACCCCGAACTGGTTTATGCGGTTTTCAAGGATGGCAATGGCTTCTTTTACCGCCTGGGGTGTGGCCTTTGCTTCCGGGGTGTCGACCGCCTGTAGCACCACGTGGACGCCGCCTTTCAGGTCAAGACCCAGCCTTACCAGCTTCGTCACCGGAAGCCAGGATATTCCCTTAACCGGAGGTTTTACAGCAAACCATGCCGCCACCGCGACAACCACTAAAATTAAAAAAAGTTTAGCAATACTATCCCAACGCACACATTTCACCTCTTCAAGAAATCATTAGATAACCTGTCCCATGCACAATTCAGCTGCTATAACAGCTTTGCGCCGTTAATCATTAACTCAAAGTTAGCCTTTAAAAAATTGGCCGCCCGGCGGCAAAGCGTCATCCGGGAAAGGAAGATCTCAAAGTATTCCATTACGGGGCAGATTTCAATGTCAATCGTTAACTCGAGCGTGATTACCCGACGTTCTTCGTTTACCCAGAGAAAAGAATGCTCCGCCGCGTAATTCACCCGGTCATGAATATCAAAGGTGGAAAGGTCGGGGTTCCTGACGCGGGACCGGTGCACGTCAGACTTGTCGGCCAGGATAAGGGCTGCGGCCACGTTATTTACTGGTTGACCATATTGCTCCTCGTGGTTGGCGATAGCCGAAATGACAACGGCAACCTCATCCGGCGGCATCCCCATATTGCTCAGAATCCGGAAGGCTATCACCGCCCCGGATATACCGTGGTCGTTTCTGCTGACAACGTTTCCGATATCGTGCATATAACCCGCCACAGCAGCGAGTTCCACTTCACGTTCGGGGAAATTAAGCCGCTCGAGGATGTTTCGAGCAATGGTAGCCACCAGGTTGACATGACGAAAGCTGTGCTCCGTGTAACCCATTTCGCCCAGAAACTGGTTACCCTTTCGGATGAAGGTTTCAACAGTAAGGTCTTTCTTGACCTCCTGGAGCGTAATCAACTTCCGCGTCGCCCTCTTCCCTTAGCTACTCCTTTTCCTTGATCTCGCCCCGTTTGATAACCTGGGAGATCGCCTGCTTCATTATTTCTATACGGACATTATCCGCGATGCGGAGAATAACCGAATCATCTTTTATCTTCACCACAGTGCCGTATATCCCGCCCGCGGTGATCACCTGGTCGTCCGACTTCAGCGTCCTCAGCATTTCCATATGCTTCTTTTGCCGCTGTTGCTGCGGCCGGATAAGCATAAAGTAAAGCAGGACGAAAAGCCCTACAACCCACACCAATGATATCGTCTGTTGATTCAATTTATCCCTCCTTCCAATTTAAGCTTTCTTCGCGGCTGGCGCCGTAAATCCTCTCTAAGAGGGGAAATTTTATCTTCCGGCGCCGTTCGAAGGGGTGCGTGTTTCACTCTCCACAAGCGATATCTCACGGCCGAACGGTTTTGCATCCAAGGTTCGACGCGCGCTGTTACGAATCGGGAACCGAAAACTCCATGTCTTCCTTGGGTTGTGCCATTTTATGCCATGATTCTCTTAAAGCTGAAAACTCTCCTATGCTGATCGCTACGCGTATGTCGGCCGCCAGTTTCAGAATAAAACGCAGGTTGTGCGTGACCAGGAGCCGCACACCGAGGATCTCGCCTGCGCGTACGAGGTGGTGGACGTATGCCCGGGTAAAGTTGCGACAGGCGTAGCAATCACACCCTTCCAATAGAGGGGTGAAGTCGCGGGAATAACGCGTCTGGCGGATGTTGAGCCTGCCCGTATAGGTAAGCGCTCCGCCGTGTCTCCCAAGCCGGGTGGGTAAAACGCAGTCGAACATGTCCACGCCGCGTGCGACAGCCTCTACAATGTCCACCGGCGCTCCCACGCCCATAAGATAGCGCGGCTTGTCTTCCGGCAAAAGCGGGACGGTCCAATCCAGGGCGGCCAGCATTAATTCCTTTGGTTCTCCCACGCTTAAGCCGCCGATGGCGTAACCTGGAAACCCAAGCGATACGAGTTGCCGCGCGCTTTCCTCCCGCAGATCCCGGTAAACGCCTCCCTGAATGATGCCGAATACAGCCTGTTCTACTTTTCCCCCCGCGGGAAGGGAGCGCTTTGCCCAGGCTGTCGTGCGGTCAACCGCCTCCCGGACTTTTTCCCGGGGGCAGGGGTAGGGAGGGCATTCATCAAGCACCATGGCAACGTCGGAACCAAGGTCTTGCTGAATTGCCACCACTTTTTCCGGGGTGAAAAGGTGTTCCGACCCGTCGATGTGCGAACGGAAAATTACGCCCTCCGGGGTAATGCGCCGCAAAGGGGCAAGGCTGAAGACCTGGTAACCGCCACTGTCCGTAAGTATGGGGCCGTCCCAGTGCATAAAGCGGTGCAGGCCTCCGGCTTCCCGGACAACATCACTACCGGGCCTTAAGTAAAGGTGATAGGTGTTGCCGAGGACCATACCGGCGCCGATTGCGTGCAGCTCTTCCGGGGCCATCGCTTTAACCGTTCCTTGAGTACCGACCGGCATAAAAACCGGAGTCTCAACCACCCCGTGCGCCGTAGTGAGTTTCCCGAGGCGAGCGGAGCCCTCTTTTTTAAGTACCTGAAAACGAATGGCCATCTGTTACCCGTCGCTTGATACTGTTGTATACCAGCTTACAATATCATTTGTTGCCCAGGTAAATCAACATCGTTTTGTTCTCTGTCTTGTCTTATTTTTCCTTTATTAAGGGGTTTGGAACAATGGTTTAAGGTTTTGACGCCCGCCTCTAAAGTCCTTCCAAACCTCGCCGTAGTCCCTGAGGCGGGGTGGCAGCGTCAGGATATTATAGTCGGCGGGTTTGAAATCCCGGCGTTCAAGTTCAACCCAGTCCAAGGGGGCGGATACCGGAGCCCCAGGATAAGGTCGTACGCTGTATGGGAAAGCCATTGTTTTGCCGAAGCCGTTTTGCAGGAAATCAAGATAGACACGGGGACCCCGTTTATCAACCACCCGTTCTATTGTTGCCTGCGGGTAAACGTCGGCCACAAATTTTGCTATCACTCCCATGGCCCGCGCCACTTCCTGGTGCGTGTATTCCCGCTCTATAGGGATAAAGATGTGTAGTCCTTCTGCTCCGGAGGTTTTAGGATAGCCTGACAAACCGAACTGTGTCAGCGCTTCGCGCAGCAGAATCGCAGCCTCTATTACCGCCTCGAACGGCGCTCCCGGCATCGGGTCAAGGTCAAGGACAGCGATGTCCGGGCGGACGATGTCCTTGTGCGTGGCCAGCCAGGCGTGGATTTCGATGCAACCCTGGGAAACCAGCCATAGAAGCGTCGACTTGTTGTCGGCAATGACATAGTTCACAACCTTGCCGGCATCCCGGTGTTCTATGGCTGCTGTATGGACCCATTCGGGAGCGTAATCCGGGCATTCCTTCTGGTAAAAGCTTTCTCCCTCTATACCGTCAGGAAAACGGTGCATGACGAGCGGACGGTCCATCAAGTAAGGAAGGATGAAAGGCGCCACCCCTTCGTAGTACCGGAGCAGATCTCCCTTGGTGAATCCATCGGGCCAATACTGCTTTTGCAGGTTTTTCAGCTCGAGTGCCCTTCCGTCGATCAAGACTTGCGGCATTTTGGTCCTCCATGGGGCTGAGTTTAAAGTTCAACGTTCAAGGTTCAAAAGTTAGCAGGCGACATTTGATAGCGTAAAACCGGCTTTCTCCGTTAGATCTGCAATTAGCAACTCGCAATTTCCGGCCGATTTCATCCTTATTATTTCAATTATTTCACGTAAATAGTGAGTATAAAGCTCGGCTTTATCCGTAGCTATGAGTAAAATAGTATGGAAGGACAAGCGTAAATTAAAGGTCCCTGTCTTATGAATAATCTATAAAGAATAGGGGGAGGAACTTGAACCAAGACGCATCGCTTAAAAGGTATGCCTTAATTACGGTTACAATGGCCTCTTTTTTGGCGCCGTTCATGGGCAGCGCGGTTAACCTGGCCATACCGTCCATCGGGAAGGATTTTAACGCAAGTGCGATCCTCCTCAGCTGGGTCGTCAGCAGCTATCTCCTGTCTTCCGTGGCTTTTCTGCTTCCCTTTGGCAGACTTGCCGATATTCTCGGCAGGAAAAAGGTGTTCATTACGGGCGTTACGATTTTTTCCCTGGCCTCTTTGCTTTGCGGCAGCGCCTGGTCCATCAAGGCCTTGATCGCTTTCAGAATAGTCCAGGGCGTCAGCGGCTCCATGGTTTTCAGCACCGGGATGGCTATCCTGACTTCGGTTTTTCCGCCGAAGGAGAGGGGCAAGGTGCTGGGGATTAATACCGCCACCGTATATACCGGCCTTTCGCTCGGTCCTGTTCTGGGCGGCGCGATGAATCAATACCTGGGGTGGCAATCGATCTTTTATTTTAACGTCCTGATGGCGGTACTTATCGTACCGGTCGCTGCCTTGAAGTTGAAAGGAGAATGGGCGGGCTCCAAAGGGGAGAAGTTCGACTTGTCCGGGGCCGGTCTGTATACCTTCGGCATTGTTTCAGTATTGTACGGGCTTTCCTCGATCGCCACGGTGGCGGTTGCCAAATACATTCTTACCCTCGGCTTTGTGTTAATGGTTCTTTTCGTCGGATACGAGATACGGACGGAATACCCGATAATAAACCTCAAGCTTTTCCGCAAAAATGTCGCCTTCCTTTTTTCAAACCTTGCGGCGCTGATAAATTACAGCGCAACCTTCGCTGTCAGCTTCCTGCTGTCCCTGTTCCTGCAGGTGGTGCTGGGGTTCAAATCTCAGACGGCCGGGTTGATACTTCTTGCGCAGCCGGTTGTTATGGCTTCGCTTTCCCCTTTTGCAGGAGTACTTTCGGACCGCGTGGAGCCCAGGGTGGTTTCCTCGTGGGGGATGGGCTTGACCACCCTCGGGCTGTTGCTGTTTAGTTTCCTGCACAAGGGAACGCCTATCTGGTTTGTGGTGCTGAACCTTATATTGCTGGGGACGGGCTTCGCGCTCTTCTCGTCGCCGAACAGCAACGCGGTAATGAGTTCGGTTGAGAGAAGGTTCTACGGGGTGGCTTCTTCAACCCTCGGCACCATGAGACTGACCGGCCAGGCGATAAGCATGGCCATTGCGACTTTGATCATCGATCTTTATTTAGGCGGCGCTCCATTAAGCCCGGCAAATGCGGCCCCAATCGTCAAGAGCGTGAATACGGCGTTTATCGTTTTTGCCGCCACCTGTTTTGTCGGCATCTTTGCCTCCCTGGCAAGAGGAAACGTGATTGTGAGCGCACAGCCTGACAGCCCGGCTGCCGGGAGCCCGCCCGAAACAATCAAGCATACTCCTGTTAAAAAATCCGGGTAACTATTCAGGTGTCCGGTCGTCGGGCGCGGCGATTTGAGAGGTGCGATGTGGGAGGTTAGAGGTGAGAGCCTATCAAAGACGCCTTAGACCACTTTGCCGGGGGTGTCGGTGCCTTGCCTAAATACCGTGTATTAACTTTCGACGGCGGCGGAATCCGTGGCGCCTTAACGGCGGTTCTCCTAAAAAGGCTGAGCGACGTGTTTCCTGACCTAGTTGAAATCGCCGACCTTTTTGCAGGCACTAGACTGGGGAATCCTCGATTGGATGCTTTACCCCTGCCCTCCGCTGCCGATAATTACGGTCTTGACCGATGGCGTTGTGGATGCCGATGTTGTTCACGGCCGGCAGTTTCTCGGTAACCGTTATTACCGCCTTAATCCCGTTTTGACCAAGCCGATCCCGCTCGACTGTCACCAGCAAATCCCTTATCTGGTGAAGTGCGCGGAAAGGTTTGATCTGGGGCCGGTGTCAAGATGGATCGAAGAGTACTGGTTCTAAAGTGGTTCGAAGTTAAAGCTCAAACGGATGAATCCTTCCGGTCTACCACGCGCATTCCAAAGGATTTTTGTCCGCGCGCAAACCCCGGAAGACGGGATGCCTTAAATAACCTTCACGCGTAACCTCCGTGTAATCGACGGTGCAGACCAGTACGGGGTCCACCCATCGGGGCTTGCCCTGATAGCCGCGCGGTAAAGTAAACAAGGGCTGCGTCGCCGCCACGCGGGCGAGAAGGTCCAGGAGGTCCCGTGCCAGGGCGGTGTCAAAGCCGGTGCCCACCCTACCGGCAAAAACAAGCTTATTTTCTCTGTAACCGCCAACGTAAAGTGAACCGAGGCGCCGGGGCCCGCCGCCCGGCTCCCATGCGCAGATCACAAGATCGGCGCTCTTCCAGGCGCGTATCTTCTTCCAGAAAGGGGATCGCCGGCCGGCTATGTAGGGGCTGTCGCTCCGCTTGGCCATCACCCCTTCAAGGCCGTTTTTCTTACACGCCTCAAAGAGGTTCTCCCCGTCCCCGGGGATGTAGTCTGCAACAATAATGTCCGGAGCAGGCCGGACGACTTCCTTTAGCCATTCACGCCGGCGTTTAAGCGGCTCGGAAAGAACCGCCCGGCCGCGGCGGTAAAGCAGGTCGAACGCTACAAACACGGCCGGATTCGCCCTTAAGGCTGCCGCGATCCGCTTGCTGTCCGAAAGTCGGCCGCGCGACTGGAGCAAACCGAAGTCCGGCCTTCCATCCGCGAAAACCACGATTTCTCCGTCTATGACAACCGGCAGGTCATCAACGTGTTCGTGGATAGCGGAAAGTTCAATGAAGGTAGGGGTTAAATCCAGCAGGTTTCGCGAACGCAGCACCGTGCCCTGCTCAAGGTAAGCGAGACAGCGGTAGCCGTCCCATTTGACCTCGAAGATGTAATCCGCGTCGGAAAACGGCCGGGCGGCAACGGCCAGCATCGGGCGCAAAAGGGGCAGCGTCACGCCCCTGTTCCCCTTCGTTTGGCGCCCCGTTCTTTCTTTGCCAGTTCGATGCTTTGTTTTAGCGCTTCCATCAGGTCCACGACCTTTTCCGCGCGCGGTTGGGGAACAGCCACCTCCTCGCCCGCGATTTTCTTCTGGATGGCCGAAAGAAGCGTTTCCCGGTATTCGTCCCGGTACTTCTCAGGATCAAAGGGGGCGGTAAGATTCGCAATCAGACTCTCGGCCATTCTGAGTTCGTTTTCGTGAACCTGAATGTCTCGATTCAATTCCGGCAGGGCTACCGCGGACCTTACCTCGTCAGGGTAGTGGAGCGTGCTCATGATCAACGCCCGGCCGCTCGGCCAGAGCATCGCCGGCGACTGTTTGGTCCGGATCGCCACACGGCCGACAGCCGCCTTTTCGGTTTTTTCCATCGCCTGCCGCAACAATTCGTAAACCCGTTCACCGCCTTCGGTCGGTGCAAGATAATAGGTCTTCTGGTAATAGAGCGGGCTGACTTCGGCCCTCCCGACGAAATCGAGCAGGGTCACGTTGCGCGTCTCCTGGCCGTGTAACTGTTCAAGCTCTTCATCAGTAAGGACCACGTAACGTCCTTTTTCGTACTCATAGCCGCGCACCAGGTCTTCCGATTTGACATCCGTTTCGCAGTTGGGGCAGTAGTACCGGTAGCGTATCGGCGTCCGGCATGCCGAATGAAGCTGATGAAATTTAACATCTTTTTGCTCGGTTGCGGCGTAGACCTTCACCGGGATGTAAACCAACCCGAAAGTGACGGCGCCTTTCCAGATGGGTCGCATAGGAGACCTCCTTAAAATCGTTCAAAGTTCAACGTTCAAAGTTTTGAAGTTCAAAGTCATTAATTGTTAATAAACCGTAAAGATCGCGCGACTTGCATCAGACATTTTCGAAGCTTCTGCCGTTTGACCTCCGAAAGAGAAATCTCATAAGAGGGTAACCTTGATGCCTCATCTCTTATTTTGCACAGTCAAGGCATAAAAGCATAAAAAAATCCGGGGACCCGGCAGAAGCCGGATGCAGCCCGGAAAGTGTCGTTAAACGGGGCGAAATTTGGCGGGCTTGTAATAATCAGAAGGTACGGGCGAGTTCCCTGGCCTGCGTGATCGCGGCGTTCAGTATGTCCCCGGCCTTATCCGGCATGTATTCGTGACCTTCGCAGATGATTGAATGTACCTCGGATACGCCTATAAACCTGAAAACAGTCTGAATATAACGATCCCCGAAGTCTAATTCATTCATGGGCGGCACGCTGTATATCCCGCCCCGGGAATGTATATGTACGGCTTTCTTATTCTGGAGCAGGCCCACAGGCCCCTTTTCGGTATAACGAAAAGTCTTTCCTACGGCCATAATGGCGTCGATGTAAGCCTTCATCATCGGGGGCAGTCCTAAATTCCACAACGGGGTCACGAACACGTATTTATCGGCCGCGACGAATTGGTCGGCGTAAGTATCAAGGGCGGCAAGCTTTTTTTGTTCCGTTTCCGTCAGCGGGACCTGCGGCGGCTTGAACTTCGCCTGTATGCAATCCCAGTCCAGCAAAGGGACGTTGCCGTTGTATACATCCACTGTCGCGATTTTATCTTCAGGATGAGCTTCCTTGTAAGCGGACATGAACTCGCGCGCTACCGTCAGGCTTTTTGAGAATTCGACCGGCTTGGGATTAGCCTGAACGTAGAGTAATGTAGCCATTTTTATACCTCCAGCGTTTTCTAATTTATAGTGAGATTGAGTAAAGCCGTAACATCAGCCTGTTGCACTCTCACCCCCCCCGGATAATTTCTTTCTTAAGGATTAAGGTATAAAAGAGATTGCAGCATGCTGGACTCTTGAGTTTTATCCCGCCTGATCACCTTTGTTCCTTAATTCGACGACGGCTTCCTCAATATTTTTAAGGCGCTTTTCGACCCGGTTTAAGATTTTTAAAAGTTGGTAGATAACGTATGCCGGCACGGCAATGGTTAGGAGCAGCAGCAAAAGGGTATGAAGCATCTGAGCGAATACTGTGCCATTAACATCCACAGCGTTCATCCTTTCCCGGCACCTGTTGAATTAACGTCACTAAACCGTGCTTTCATATTAACACATATCTTTCCAATTCGAAAAGAACAATGAGTCACTTGCCTTAAGGCGAAAGAAACGATGGCTGGAAGAGGGAAGACTTGAAGAAATCGGCCCATAGCAGTATGTTCAAGTTCCTGGCTTAGCCTTACTTCTACTTTTACCGTCTTGCCATAGAAAGGTGTCAAAAAACTGTCAGACTGGGTGAAAAGTCGCTTGAATCGGTTCATTATCCTTAAAAGTGGAGCAGCGAGGTCATTAGTTGACCTGTTTTATATAATGGACCCTCAAAATTTCAGACAAACGATGGTGCAAATGGTGCAAGTAGGGAATTAGAATTTGTGTTAACAGTTTTTACACAGCCTCCCGTCCCCTTGATACACATGATTTCATTTTTCAATACGGAATTAGCCAACTACCGAGTGTTTACAAGGAATAGGCATGAACGGCGTGGTGGTTAGTATCGGGCGAAAAACCTTACTTTTTCTTCCTCAATTATTTGCCGAAGATTATCTTTGTTAAAGTCTCCACAAACGCTTCGGGTTCTGCCGGGGATAGAAGATAAGGATCTCCATCGGTGACCTGAATCCGAACCATATGATCCCAAAGCGTTGCGTAAACCTTTGCCGTGCTGCCGTTCGCCTATCAGACCCAATAGAAACTTCTTCATTAAGGAGCCTGCTATTGCACGTACTAAGAAACAGATAAGGATAAGATAAAGAGCATTCCTGTCCATGCCGCCGAGATAAGAAGCAAAATGCCTACTATTTTGGCAACCTCTCTGGTACCTGCGTCTATGCTAACCTTCCGCCTGTAAGCTAAATTATAAACCCCAGAGAAAAGATTGCTAATGGTCGCTACAGCGAGCACCACGTTCTTTCCTGTTTGCCAAGCTCTAGGCTGCGGCAATACTACCATCAGTAGAGCTAGAAATATTCCCAGGGCTACGAGAAACCAGCCACTCACTTTCATAATTCTGTTTTCGAAAAGGTTTGCGGATTTTAATCGTTTCGAAACAAGAAAATACACTCCTCGGGTTAACGCGGAATTGCGACATGCCGCAACGCATCGGCGAGGCTGAGTGATGCCGTGCGGTTGGCTAATCCTTGACCTCCACGTGTTTGCGTGCTATACTGAATTACGTGGAGGGGTTTGCGTGGATTATCAAAATGTTACGCTTTCGCTGCCCAAAGAGATTCTCCGGCAGGCAAAACATATCGCCATAGAACGGGGAACCTCCCTTTCGGGTCTCCTTACGCAGTTGTTAGTGGAAATTGTGCGCAAGGAAGAAGGATACCGACAGGCAAAAGAGCGTCACTTGAGCATGTTGGGGAGTATCGACCTGGGGACCAAAGGTAATGTCAACTGGGCCAGGAGAGATTTGCATGACCGGTGAGGGCGGTGACCGTCAGTTTGTGGATACCAATATTCTGGTTTATGCCCATGACATCTCTGCTGCTGAAAAGCATACCATTGCTAAAACCCTGGTTTCAGAAATATGGCGGTCGGGCAACGGCTGCTTAAGCGTACAAGTTCTGCAGGAGTTTTACGTAACGGTAACGCAGAAGGTCCGTAAGCCGCTGTCACCGGAAAACGCTTCCCGTATCATTGCCGACCTTTCTTTCTGGCATGTACATGCGCCGGATGCAACCGATGTATTGCGGGGCATCGAAATCCAACAGCGTTATAAAATCTCCTTTTGGGACGCGATGATTATACGCAGCGCCAAGGTGTTGGGTGGCGCGATAATCTGGTCGGAAGACTTGCCCCCGGGCCAATTTTATGAGGATGTGAGGGTTGTTAATCCGTTTTTCTCTTAAACTACCAGGAATCGGTAACACCGTTTTAAGAACACTCTCTAAAGGTGCCGCAGGGCGTCTGCAGGGCTGAGCGATGCCGCGCGGCTGGCGGGGTAAAGGCCGAAGAACAGCCCTACCAGCGCGGCGAAGCCGAAGGCCAGAAGCACCGTCCAGAAGGAGATCAGCGGCGGCCAGTGAGCGAAATAAGCGACCACCATGGCGCCGCCGGCCCCGACCACCATCCCGAGCACGCCGCCTACCAGGCACAGGGCGATCGCCTCTCCCAGAAACTGCTTCAGGATGTCCTGGCGGCGGGCGCCGAGCGCCTTTAATAAGCCCACCTCTCTGGTCCGCTCCGTTACTGCTACCAGCATGATGTTCATCACGCCCACGCCGCCGACGAGCAGGGCGATTCCCGCCACCGCGCCGATGATAAGGGTCATTATTGAGGTGACCTTTGCCACTATCGCCAGACCTTCTTCCATGGACATGCCGGTATAGTGAACACCGGCGCCCGGGTGTCTTTTCTTAAGAATTTTGAGGGTGTCCTGGATGGCGCGCGGGACGTCATCCTCGGTCGGGGCTACCCCGTCCAGTTCGTAAATCACCCGTGAGTTCAGGAGTTCGTGCGCAAAGGTAATAGGGACGTATGCGTATTTAAGGTTCATCGCTCCCATCAACAGCGAGGATTCTTTCTTGGTTACACCGATTACGGTTGCCGGGACATCCTGAACAAACACCTGCTTGCCGAGGGCTTCGCCGTCGGGGAAAAGAGTTTCGGCCAGAGCCCCGTCGAGGACGACCACCCGGCGGTGTCCCGCCACATCGGTGGAGGAGAGAAAACGGCCCGATTCAAATCTCAGGTTCATAACAGGCGGCATATCCGCAGTTGTTCCGAGGAGCTGGGCCATGACCGGTTTTTCTTTGCCGTGCGGGCGGCGGACGCTGACCATCATGCTGTAACTGACGGGGGCCAGTTTTTCGACGGCAGGCGAAAGCTCTTTAATCACCGTAACGTCCTGGAGCTTGAAAGTGTCCGCCGTGGGCGCCTCACCACGGGCAAAATCAACGCTGATTTGAAAACCGCGGCTGCTGCCCATTCTTTGTATTTCGCTGAGAAGAACCGCCCGGCCGCCCTGGCCTATGGCCACCACGGTAATGACCGCCGCGATACCAATGGCGATACCGAGTGTGGTAAGAACGGCTCTTAAACGGTGTGCCAGGAGATTTTCACCAACCAGCATTAAAAGGTCGGAGAACTTCACTGCACCATCTCCTCCCTGACGATGGCCCCGTCGAGGAAATAAAGGATGCGGCCGGCGTAACGCGCGACATCCGGCTCGTGGGTGATCAGGATGATGGTTCTGCCTTCGGCGTGCAGCTCTTTGAAAAGAGCCATTATCTCGTGTGTCGAGCGGCTGTCGAGATTGCCGGTGGGTTCATCGGCGAGAATCACCGCCGGGTCGTTAACAAGGGCGCGGGCGATCGCCACCCG
This sequence comes from Bacillota bacterium, assembly GCA_040755195.1. Taxonomy (GTDB): domain Bacteria; phylum Bacillota; class Desulfotomaculia; order Desulfotomaculales; family Ammonificaceae; genus SURF-55. The sequence continues at coordinate 61,042 of JBFMBL010000002.1, read as the reverse complement.
CTGCTGTTCACCGCCGGAGAGGGCGGTGGGTTTATGCCGCAAGCGGTGCCCAAGACCCACCCGTTTAAGCAGGGCCTCGGCGCGCTCCCGGCGCTCCTTGCGCGGCGCCCCGGCGTATACGAGCGGCAGTTCGACGTTGCGGGAGACGTTCTGGCGGGGAAGCAGGTTGAAAGTCTGAAAAATAAAACCGATCTGCCTGTTGCGAAGGTGCGCGAGTTCGTCGTCGTTCATGGAGTTGACGTCCCGCTCGTTGAAGAAGTAGCGTCCCGCCGTGGGTTGCTCGAGGCAGCCGAGGACGCTCAGAAAGGTGGATTTGCCCGAGCCCGACGGTCCCATCACCGCTACAAACTCCCCGGTTTTAATCTCCTGGGTTACATCCTTCAAGGCTGTTACGGCCGTCGGCCCAAGCCCGTAAACCTTGCTCAAACCCTCGACCTTGATCACTTCTTGGCACCGCCGGTTACGCGCACGGGCCGGCCGTCCTTAATGTCCTTGGGGTTGAGGATGACCCTGTCGCCGGGCCGGATACCGGCCTTGATCACGGTGGAAAGCTCGTTGGCTAAGCCTAACTCGACCTTATGCTTTCGGGCGGTTCTCTTCTCGACAACGAAAACGAATTTCGACTTTCCTTCGGTCAAGATGGCTTCGTTGGGTATCATGACGGCCTTGAACGGCTTGACACGGTAAATGAGCACATCAACCGTGGCCCCGGGAAGGAGGTTGTTTTGCGGCAGTTCCACAAAAACCCGGACCGCGTTTTCCGTTTCCCGGTCGCCCGTCTTCGTAACCGCCGGCGCGACCCGTGAGACCTTGCCTTTCAAAGTTTTATCCGGTTGCCCCGCCCAGGTGATTTCCGCAAGCTGCCCGGCGGCAATACCGCCGATGTCCTGTTCGCTGAGGTCGGCGACCACCTCGAGCTTCTTTAAATCGCCGAAAGTCAGGATCGGGGCGCCGGGCTGAAGATAACTGCCCGCCCTGCTTGACGTATAAAGCACCACACCGTCGGCGGAAGCGGTAAGCCGTCCTTTGGATGCCGCCCGGCGGGCGTTCTGCGCCGCGAGTCTGGCTTGCTCAACCTGCGCCTGTAGAATTCTGATTTGGTTGTCGTCCGGGTTTTTAAGCGCAGCAAGCCGCGCCGCCGCCGCGTCCGCATCCGATTTCGCCCTTGTATACGCGGTCTCAGCGGCTTCTAATTCCGCCTGAGAAACGGCTTCCTGCTCAAACAGAAGGCGCTGCCGTTCCAAATCTTTACGGCTTGCTTCGGCCTGGGCTTCGGCGGCCTCAAGGGCGGCTTCCGCCTGGGAGAGTTCCTCGGTTCTTGCGGGTTTTAGCGCCTGGGCCAACTGGGCTTCCGCGACCGCCAGCGCCGCCTCGGCTTCCTTTGCACGGTCCTCGGCGTCACTTGCGTCCATTTCGGCCAGCAACTGGCCCGACACCACCCGGTCGCCTTCTTTTACTTTCAATGTCAGAAGCTTTGCCGCAAAAGGGGCGACTACGTCCACCTTGTGTGTGGCATCAACCTTTCCCGAGACAAGAACCTTATCTTCGAATGTCCGTTCTTCCGCGACGGCGGTTTTTACCTCAATGGACGCCTTCGAGAAACTGCGGACGGCGCCCGCCGCCACCACGGCAACGGTCAATATGATACCGGCGAGGATAAGCCAGAATTTTGCTTTGCGCAAGGTCGGTCCCCTTTCCTATGAGGCTGCTGCAAAACGGCGCCTGTCTTCGTCAGACTCGCTGTCCGGTACTCACGTACGTCCGTGTACGCTCCGTTCCGGCCAGCTTCGTCTTCCTCGACATGCTTGTTTTTTGCAGCCTCCGAGACATTTACTACGTTTAACTACCGAAAACCGTTAGGTTAGTTTTCTACCTAATTTAATTACTTTGCAACACTCTCCTAGCCGCCCATTCCGGCAGGTGCTTTAATGGAAGCGAGAGCACCTGCCGCCAGGGCGTACAACAGCCACAACACGAAGATGTACGTGGCGGCGCTTACCGGACGTGTCTTCGTCGCCGCCGCGCCGCCTATCCCGTAAAGGATAAGGCTCCACCAGGTGAACGGGTTGCACTGTCTGAGAAAGAAGTAAAGAAACCCGCTTTGGGCGGGGAGAAAGGCCGCAAGGCTCAGGCTGACGTTTTGAAAGTTTTCCACCGGCACGCTCAGGGTGATCGGCGTAGCGATCAGTCCACCGAGAACGACCGGCAGGTAACCGTAAACCGCCACAGCGAAGAGAGATTTAAAAGAAGTCTCCTTGGCGGAAAACATCGCGTAGACCTTAAGAAGACCGGCGATGACCAGCCAGATAAGCCAGGGCATTAAAACCGCCCCGACTACGCTTCCCACCGCCGCCGCCGTGGACGCCACCGCCAGCACCTGCTCCATCTGCTCCGGCGGCACCGCGGCCGGGCCGTGCTTTACCATCCAAACGGCGAACGCTTTGATTTTAGGGGCAAGAATAATCCCCAGGAGCAGGTTGATCCCGGTTATCACCAGCGCCGGCTTCAAGAAGGCCGGCTCCGCGGCGATCTCTTTAAAAGCCTTTCCAGGGCTTGTCAGCACCTGCAAGAACCACCATCCGGAACGCTCTCCGCCATTTTCGCTCATTCTTCCAAACCCCCGTTGTTTAATTTCTTTATCCAAAGTTCTCTTACCGGTTAATTCGTTGGGTCTTGTTATTTTCCTCCTGTTTCTCCCTTCCAGGCGTTGTCTATCGCTCTGACAAGCTCCTCCGGCTTCTGGGAGCCGATAAGCAACCGCTTGCCGTTTATGAGTTCCAACTGTACCCCCCGGTTTCCGCTGACGTTGTACGCCTTATCGTCAAACCAGCCGCGGATACCCCAGCCCCCGTATTCGGCGGGACTGTAGGTGCGCACTTCGTATCTCTTTATTTGCGTGAATGGTATCTTCTTGAATGAAAGATGAAAGGGGAAGAAACAGATGTACAGTCCGTCGCTACGCACCTCGGTGATCAGCCTGCCAAACCAGAAGATCGCCGGGAAAAGGATGCCGAAAACGACCCAAATGACTAACACCTCAGGGTCAGAAGCCGGGTTATTTCCGGACGGAATCCCAAACATCAGTTGCTCCACCGCCGTGTGCCAGCTAAGTCCGGCGATTAAGAGAACAATTAACCAGAGCCACCACTGGCGGAAGTACTGCACCTCCTGGAAGAAGACCTTGTTTCCCTCCTCATGCCGCACAGCATCAGACATCGCCCTTGCCCTCCCCGGTATCAGCGGTCCATTGCACGGCTCCCTGTGCGATAAGCGCGTCGTAGAGTTTTTCGATACCGGGATGACTTATGATATAGTAACGGCTGCCGGCCTCTATCAGCACCATCTCAGGTGGGCGCAAATGCCGGAAAACCACCGCCTTCTTGCCGTTGGCAAGCCTGCACCAGCCGGTGCAAAGCCCCGGTGTGCCGTACCCGTTGGTGCGCATCACCGGCCGCCACGGGCTCGAGCTTTCCACCAACGCCGCCCGGATTTTCTTTGTGTCGAGCGTCGTAGAAACCGGCCACGCCCGGATTTTTAACTTTCCGTCCGTCAGTCGCCAGCCCGCACCCTCCTGCGGCCAAATGCCGAATAAAAGAATGGTTATCAGGATAAGGGGGCCTACAGGAACTTGCCACCAATACCTGGACCACTTGCCTGACCGCTTCAGCACCCATACGGTAGCTCCGGGGCCTACAATGAAGACTACGAACATTATAAGGGCCATCAAAGGGTCCAGCGGCGAAAGAAGCCCCTTTAGCACGTCCAAATAATGAATTTCGTAACTCATCGTCTCTCCCTTCCAGCGTGAGGCAGTGAGACTTAATAGAGAATGGCAGGCCTATTTGATAAATACTTATTCATGTTTAATCTCCATATCTTTTTGTGTTTCGACCTGTCGGTATACAATTAACGAATAGACAATCGGCGCCAGCCCTATTACGGCCATACACGCTATAAAAGCATGCGTACCCCAGGGTGCCCGGACCGGCGTGAGGGCAAGACAGACTAAGCCGCCCAGTACCCATAATTTGGCCGCCATCCGGTGCGTGCGCCGCCAGACCTCCTCATTAGCCAGGGTCCAGGGTGTTTTTATACCGATGAAGAAATTGGGCGAGACCTGCCCCATCACGTTGCCGATGATGATAAAAAGGAGGGCGACACCGCTGTTAACAGCCAACTCTGTGTCTATGTCGTAACCGACGGCCTCCGCCCTGGAGATGGCACAGATACCGGTCATGAAGATAACCATTACCCACCGCAGCAAGCGGTATACCCCGCCGAAACGGGCGTAGTTCCTGCGCCACGGGTCAAGCAAAGGCAGCAGCAGCATCGAAAGGTAAAGGCCCAGGATCAGCAGCGGCTCGAAAAGCGCCCAGTTGAGTGGCATTTGTTCCGGAAGCGTGGAATAGAGAATAACCGCCGCGATGAACAACCCGGCCAGGATTACCCACAGCGGCCAGTCAGGCTTCAGGGTCTCCCAGGTGAGGGGATAGCCTTCGTCTTTATTTTCTTCTGGCACGACCTGACGCCACCCCTTTTCTCTCCGCCGGCTTTGCTATTTGTAGCTGCCTCACCCGCTTCCTTTTGAGCCCTTTCGCCCGAAACCGCAAGGAACCAGGCTGCTGCCTCCTGGAAGACGGTCGTGTTCAGCGCATAGTAGATATACTGGCCCTTCCGGTAATCCTGTACCAGGTTCGCCTGCTTGAGCACGCCCAGATGGTGCGAAATGGTCGGCCATGAGACCTTAAACCGGCCGGCGATCTCTCCCGCCGCAAGGTCCCCTTCCCGCAAAAACCGCAGGATCTCCCGCCGTGTCTCATCCGCCAGCGCCTTGAAAACCAAACCTAACGACATTTATTCACCACCGGGCTTTTTTACGTTTAGAAAAATATCTAAATACCCATCAACCTTAATTTACCATACTGGATACCGGTTCGCAATACCGAGCTGTTGAAAATCAGGGACGGATATGAGAAAACCTGAGAATTAGCAGGCCCCACCTTTTCGGATGGGGCCCGCGGTTCTGTTTATTTTTCGGCCGGCGCACTTCCTTCTCCTGCCGGAGGAAGCGTGAACTCCGGCGCGTTTGCCGCTTCCGGCGGCAAAACCACCGTTATCCCTTCGCCGTATTCATAATCCGTGAAGTGCATCACCGTCTCGATCGCCTCAAGCGGGTTTGGCTGCCCGCCCATGGTCTCTTTAAATACGGCTACCGTCTTGAGATCGCCCCCGTAGAGGAGAAGATCCTCCTTCCCGATATAAAGCCGCCCCCAGTAGGAGATGGCCGGGAAAAAGTCGGCTGCCGGCATCATCTTCTGCAGCCCCTCGCCGCCCTTGCCCAACGCCTTTAAGAGGAGAGCGGGGTCGTCCACCCGGCCGTAAGCGCCGATCTCGTAAACCTCCAGGTCACCGACTTTTGTCGTCCCGATCAACTGGCAGTGCAGGTAAGGTTTCAGCTCCGGCGGCAGCACCTGGTTGCGCGCGTTCGTCAGGGCCTCGGTTAAACCCTGCCCGAACTCCTGTGGGAACCGTTGCCAGACCATCTTCCCGGTCTGCGGGTCGGTAAACCCTGAATAAACGTTGCCGTCAACCACAAAAAAGTCGGCGGTCAGCGATACCGGCCTGCCTTCTATCACCGTATCAATCCGGCTCGTCGTCGCCGCGTTCGCCGGCGCCTGGAAGGTGGTGGTCATCTCCATGTGCCCCTTTTCCGCCGTATTACCGCTTGTGCCGGGGCGCAGCCGCATGGCGATATCCATGATCGTTTTGGTCCGGAAGGCGGTCACCTTGGCCATAGCCGCCGCGTTCTTTTCTACGATTCCCAATGCCTCCGGGTCGCTGCCGAAGACCCGGCTCAGGAAAGCCGCCGCCTCAGTGACGGTGAGCCTTTCCTCCGGCGCGGCCGCCGCCGGGGCGATTCCCTGGTTATACATCCAGTTGTAAAGCGAACCCGCCCAGTGACCTTGGGGCAGGGGACCCGTCTCAGTGGCACTGATGGTGGTGAAGAGGCCGAAGGTCCGCGCCACGAGCACCACCGCCTCGGTGCGCGTCACCGGCCTTTCCGGCTGCAGGGTGCCGCCGGGATAGCCGTTCATAATGCCTTTTTCTTTCAGCGCAGCCACCGCTCCGGCGTACCAGGCGTCAGGGGCCACATCCTTTGCCACCTCGCCTTTCACCGGGCTTTGCGGGATCGCGGCCGACTTCATTAACATCGCCGCAAAATCAGCCCGCGTTGCCAATTGTCCCTCCGCCGGCGGCTGGGGCAGAACGGCAAGCAAATCGTCCGCCGCCACCGGGCCGGTAGCCAGCGCCGCCGGCACTAACAAAAAGACTGCCAACACCACCGCCAGCAACACCATAGTAATCCGTCGCGCCATTTTTCTACCTCCCCAATGCTTGGTTTTTTGGAGCGCTCTCGTTAGGTTTTGGCCGCCCAACCACCCCCTCTGTTTCGAAGGAAACTGTGTAATCTTACCCTGCGGCGCGTGACCAGCGCCAAAGTGAAGCTACTCTACGGTTTTTTTCGTGAGACTATTAAGAAGGCACATATGGTTACCGATAAAGTAAAACTTAGGAGAAAGGGTATGCCGATTAAGAAGATTTTCCAGGTTTCGTACCGGCAGTAATCTACCACATATTGGTGTTGTCTTATATATGCATCCGGTAACATAAAAGAAATGGCGAATAACAAAGCGTAAATCCGTAGCGGATTGAGAACCCCTCTCCTCATGGCGATCCTAATACTGGTATATCTAGCAGCTTCTATTCCATAAACACCTACCATTAGGAAAACTGTTATTAACAATCCAAACCAAAGCCAGTAGTTATATAATGATATATTCAAGGGTTGTGTGTATCCTATGAGGAAGGCACCTCCAAGAAATAATCCGACTATTGCTAAAACTATTTGCTCTCCTTTTATTTTACTCATGGTTGTTGTGCTCCTCTATTTAAGATGAACGTACCGGGCAAACAAAACGTTGTGCTGGGAAAACCAGCACAACATCTGCATTTTCTGATTACTGACATTGCGTTTGATACTAAAGGGGAGGGTTATTAGTATTCCAAACCATCTCTCCTATTTGATCCCAATCAACCGGCCACCATGCACCAAGCAAGCTCCACTTAGTAAGTTCTGCCTCAATTTCAAATTGACCCAAAGTACTATTCTCATAACCAGGCTCTAGGCTCCAGGCTGTGTAAATCCAATAATATGTATTTGGATCGAAATTCTCAGGTTGGTACCACCCGAGTTCCCATTCTTCATAACCATCACTCTGCTCTTCACTTGTGCTGGAATCTTGGTTATGGTTGACACTTGGCAAATTAGTGTAAAACGTGCCGGTACCCTCGTAGATCTCATCTGGACGGGAACGTATTTCCCAAACAAGGTTATAATTATTATTGTTTGCGAACCAAGTCATAGCGGAATCGTTCCAAGCAATATAATCGTCATAGACCCAATCCGCGTAGCTGGTGTTTGTGTAATCATACCACCAACAATCATGGAAACTTGAATATGGTGCAAAATAAGTTTTCTGCGTATTATCTGGGTCATCGTCACCTGCGTATGTTTCAAGATTTAATCCGTACTCCCACGCGCTGTCGGTTGCCTTCCAACCATCCGTTGCATAGGCAATGCAGGGATACATTGTGAGTATCAGTAAAGATAGAAAAGTTATAAAGATGTTTCGGAGCCTCTCGTATGGAGTTCTCATCTACTCCACCTCCCGAGTTTTTATCGGCGCCGCCGGCACCCCATTTTGGGGAAATTGATTGTTTTGCTTGGACGGAGGCGGTGTTATCCCTAAGAGAACCCTCTTTATAATATATAAGTGGGGCATCCCAATAACGCGAATGTCAAGAGCCTCGTTTATAAAAGGATCTTTTAGGTCGTTTGCAGGATCTACCAGAAGTATCGCCGGTTCTTCTTGAAGGGAAAGAGCCCTAGTTGCAACTGTTTTTGCTTTTACATGCTGGACCATGAATGTGATTGAGTTAGGATTCAGTTTGGTACGATTAGCCTTCGGCGGCGGAGGGATTGAACATAAAAGTCCTCTGAGTTTTTGTTCAATAACTTTTGGATTTTCACAGAAATCAATGCCCAAAGTCTCTTTGGCGTCACCATCATTTGTCCCCAGTGTGCCTGTCCACTTTCCATCAATTAGTACGTCTAAATAAACTTCATCGACGTCTAAACCGTGTTTGTCTCGAATCTCCCAAAGTTGTGTAGTAGTAATTGGTTCCGAAGGGGATATACTTACTTCAATGATGCGGTTGGGACTTCTAGTGGCCATTTCTTTGAGCGCTTGCTTCCTGCTCGTAACATATTCGTTAAGCGAGGCGAAATCTTTGATGCGAGGAGAATGATATATCTTCAAGTAGAATGGCACCAAACCCCTTACAGATACTTGACTGCCAGCCATATAAACACTTTTGTTCACTCGGATCTCGTCCATGGTTTCAAATGTCTTGCCTTGCTGTTTAAGGAACTTCTCCAAGTTTTCGAGAAACGTCTTCGCCTTTAGGTCCCCCTTGGTGGCACGAGCCTTAAGTTCCTCATAAAGGGACTTTTTAGTATCTGCCTGAGCCAAGTTTGTTATCGCAAAGAAAAACGACCCAATTAATATGCATAAACCTAACCCCACAAACAAAACGCATCGGCGAGTATTAAAGGTCACTGCGTTGCACCTCCTGGCCGGATTCTAAAATTCGATTTTTTGTTAATTTATCTTCAACCTGTGTCGACTCCTATAAATTTCATACCCATCCTCCATCACCCCCTTGGTTCCATCTTTTTCCGCAGTATAAACCACCAGGTGCGGTGTTGTCATGCTACCAAAAGTAGTATTTTTCTACTACCTTTGGTAGTAAAACACTTCATTATAGCCGACGGATAATTTCACCAAAAGGGGACGCGAAAGGGTTGGCAGCACTCACCGCATTAACTTGGCGCGTAATTCCGCTATGTTTCTCACCCCGAGCTTTTGGTAGATATTCTGCCGGTGCTTTTTAACAGTGCGAACGCTTATATAAAGCAGCTCCGCCATCTCCTTATTGCTCAACCGGGCCAATGAAAGCTGCAGGACTTCCTGTTCGCGCAGGGTAAGTTCCCGTTCTACTTCTGGAGGTAAGGCAAGGCTGGGCGGCAATCGTACACCGGTTTGCTGGAGTTTTCGCTCAACTTCCCGGAGGTAAAGCTCCCTTTCTATAGAATTAACCAGCGTTTGCAGGTGCGCTGCGGCTAAGCCCAGTTCTTTTTCTGCGTGCAGCGAGATGTCGAAATAGCCAACGATTCTGCCTTCGGGGTCCTTCACCGGCGCGGCGACGCACCACCAGTCTTTGAAAAGCTTGCAGTAATGCTGTTCCCCGCGGATGGCTACGAGGCGCCGGTGCTCCCGCGCCAGGGCTAAGGCGTTGGTGCCGCAGCTTTCTTCGGTAAAAACGGTGCCGGGGTTGACGTCGGCTTCCTCAATGGCAGCCAAAACTTCCGGGGCGGCGAAGATCTTGAGCGCCACGAGTTCCGGGTCGCAGAGGATATAGATGTAGTTTCGCTGCGAGCCGGCGCAGCAGACGGGGAGGATTGCTTCCTCAGTAAGGATGAGCAGGGTTGAATTTGCCGTTAGGCGAGGGGCAAGTGCAATCTTCGGGAGGATTTTCTGCAGCCCCACCAGTTCAACCGGCACCTTTAGGGCGCGGCAGCGATCGTAGGAGTCCTTCAGTTCCGCCGGCGAACAGAAATAAGCACCGTAATCAGGCGGTCCTGGATCTTTCGGGAAAAGAGACACAATCCCACTCCTTCTGGCGAACTAAAACTTTTTCTCTCTTGGGCCGGAAATTGCTGTGGAGGATGGTTGATTTCTGGGAGGGTATCTTGGTCTGTGGAAAACTGCGACATTTATTAGAAGTAATTGTACCAAAAAAAACGGTCTACAAGAGTTTTGTAATTTTTCGTGATAGATACCGAAACACAGTATGCTTCTTGCGCCACGGGTCAATTAAAGGTACCAGGAGCATTAAAAGGTAAAGGAACAGGATCATCACCGGTTCAAAGAGGGCCCAGCTAAGAGGCATCTCTTCCGGAAGCTTCAAATGGATGAAAACCGCCCCGGTGAACAGCCCGGCGATGATTACCCCCATCGGCCAGTCCGGCCTTAGGGTCTCCCAGGTGAGGGAATAAATTTCGCCTAATACACGGGGATGGTTGCCCTGAAAGATGTATTTCCGTGCTTGGGACGAAAGCAGAACCGGATCGGGTTTACCGGCCTTGAAGCCTGGTGCGCCAAACCGATGGTTCCCGAAGTCTTCTTTTGCGGCTTGCGGATTAGGTGCTCTTGCTCAGGAACGCGTTCGCTGGTATACTGGAGGCTGAGAGAGCGGTTATGATCGTGTTCCCTTGCAGTTTTGGCGAGGAAGGACGATAACAGGTTTTGGTGGGATTTTATTCCGCCGGCCTCGTGTAGGTTAGGCAAACCTTATCTTGAACGCAAAGGAATTTTCATTTTAAGAATGCGGGTTTGCGGGCTCGGCCTTGGTAAACGCGGCGTGTAGCAGATAGTTGGAGTGGAGCGAGAAGCGAGCAGAACAATGAGAGGTGAGATGTGAAAAGTTGGAGATGGGATAAAACGTGGGAATCGCTATGCGAATTCTTCAAATTCTCACACCTCTAACCTCACACTTCACACTTTCCAAGGAGCGGAGCGTACTTAATTCAGAGGTCGGAAGCCGGAAGTCGGAGGTCTGAAAATGGAAACAAAGGGAATTCGCGTGGCGAATTCTACAATCTTCTGACCTCTGACATCCTGCATCTGACTTCCGAAATGCGAAGCTTATCGCAAGCGACTAACTTGAGGTGAAACTGAAATGGGGGATATACGGGTCAGAAAAGTCGTGGAAACCGATGGGGAAATATGCATCACCGGGTTGCCTTTCAAAAAGGGGCAGACGATAGAGATGACCTTAAAACCAATCAAGGAAAAACAGGACGCCAAGCCGGTTTTAACCGCGCAAAAGCTTTTGCGCTCCGGTTTGCCGGGTATCTGGGCAGACCGCAAAGATATCGGCGATAGTTCTGTTTATGCTCGCCGTTTGCGTGAGCAGGCTCAGAAACGCAAGAGGCTATAATGGTTCTCCTTGATACAGACATAATGGTTGATATTTTGCGGGCTTACCCCCCGGCTCTATCCTGGCTGGAAAGCTTAGACGACGAGGAAATCGGCTTGCCTGGTTTTGTCGTGATGGAACTTATTCAGGGCTGTCGGAACAAAAAGGAACAGCAATTGGTTGAAAAAGTACTGGCAGTGTATAGAATTCTATGGCCTTCACCCCAGGATTGCGATAAGGCGCTGGCTGTTTTTGCTTCCGCGTACCTCACAAGTAAGCTTGGCATCCTTGATGTTCTAATAGGTCAAACAGCCGTTGGCTTAGGGGAACCGCTTTGTACTTTCAACGTGAAGCATTATGCTGCCATCCCCGGCCTTAAAACCACCCAACCGTATACACGGTAACAAGAGGGCAGGCCTGCCTCCTTTGCTTTTGATTATCTGATGTGCCGGATTCTTCAAATGGATGAAAAACCGCCCCGGTGAACAGCCCGGCGATGATTACCCCCAGCGGCCAGTCCGGCCTTAGGGTCTCCCAGGTGAGGGAATAGCCTTCGCTTTTGTTCTAAATATCCGTCACCCCTAATCTACTACGCGGATACCGGTTTGCAATACCGAGCTGTTGAAAATTAGGGAGGGATATGAGAAAAGTCTGAAAATTATCAGGCCCCGCCTTTTCGGCCGGGGCCCGCGCTTTTCACCTTGCTACTTTTGCTCCGGCGCACTTCCTTCCTCTGCCGGGGGAAGCGTGACCTCCGGCGCGTCCGCCGCTTCCGGCGGCAAAACCACCGTTATCCCGCCGCCGTATTCATAATCCGTGAAGTGCATCACTGTCTCGGTCGCCTCAAGCGGGTTCGGCTGCCCGCCCATAGTCTCTTTAAACACGGCCACCGTCTTGAGATCGCCGCCGTAGAAGAGAAGATCCTCCTTGCCGATATAGAGCCGCCCCCAGTAGGAGATGGCCGGGAAAAAGTCTGCTGCCGGCATCACCTTCTGCAACTCCTCGCCGCCCTTGCCTAATGCTTTCAGGAAGAGAGCGGGATCGTCTACCCGGCCGTAGGCGCCGATCTCGTAAACCTCCAGGTCACCGACCTTCGTCGTCCCGATCAACTGGTAGTGCAGGCAAGGTTTCAGCTCCGGCGGCAACACCTGGTTGCGCGCGTTCGTCAGGGCCTCGGTTAAACCCTGCCCGAACTCCTGTGGGAACCGCTGCCAGACCATCTTCCCGGTCTGCGGGTCGGTAAACCCTGAATAAACGTTGGCGTCAACCACAAAAAGGTCGGCGGTAAGTGATACCGGCCTGCCTTCTATCACCGTATCAATCCGGCTCGTCGTCGCCGCGTTCGCCGGCGCCTGGAAGGTGGTGGTCATCTCCATGTGCCCCTTTTCCGCCGCAGTACCGCTTGTGCCGGGGCGCAGCCGCATGGCGATATCCATGATCGTTTTGGCCCGGAAGGCGGTCACCTTGGCCATAGCCGCCGCGTTCTTTTCTACGATTCCCAATGCCTCCGGGTCGCTGCCGAAGACCCGGCTCAGGAAAGCCGCCGCTTCAGTGACGGTGAGCCTTTCCTCCGGCGCGGCCGCTGCCGGGGCGATTCCCTGGTTATACATCCAGTTGTAGAGCGAACCCGCCCAGTGACCTTGGGGCAGGGGACCCGTCTCAGTGGCACTGATGGTGGTGAAGAGGCCGAAGGTCCGCGCCACGAGCACCACCGCCTCGGTGCGCGTCACCGGCCTTTCCGGCTGCAGGGTGCCGCCGGGATAGCCGTTCATAATGCCTTTTTCTTTCAGCGCAGCCACCGCTCCGGCGTACCAGGCGTCAGGGGCCACATCCTTTGCCACCTCGCCTTTCACCGGGCTTTGCGGGATCGCGGCCGCCTTCATTAACATCGCCGCAAAATCAGCCCGCGTTGCTAACTCTCCTGCCGCCGGCGGCTGCGGCAGAACGGCAAGTAAATCCTCCGCCGAGACCGGGCCGGCAGCCAGCGCCGCCGGCACTAACAGGAAGACTGCCAACACCACTGCCAGCAACACCATAGTAATCCGTCGCGCCATTTTTCTTCCTCCCCAATGCTTGGTTTTTTGGTGTCCGCTTTCGCTGCGAGAGTTTAGCCGCCCGACCACCCCCCGCTCGGTAAAGTCGTTACGGACGCAACCCGACACAACCGTTTTTCGGCGCCAGCCAAAACCTTTATTCCGAACACTGGATTTTACTCTTGACGCTCTCGGCGTGTTCTTTTCTGGAAGCTTTTCCAAAACAAATAAGCCAGAGCTCCCACCCAGTGGGTTAAAGCGATTAAAACTACCCATATGGCCTTGGGTTTCCCCGGGCGTTCCTCTAAGGCGCAGGTGACCAGCGCCCAGATCCAGAAAGCCGTGGCGGCCAAACCAACAATACCGATTGCTAAAGCCTCGGGCAAAAGACTACTGTTCAGATTAATAATCATAAGTTTCCTTTTTTAAACAGTCCAATCCTTTGCAAAAGAATTGGTAGGAAGAATAGGTAAGACACAATCCGCATTTTGTGGGTGTTAACAGCTTTTACAGGGGTATCCTATTATGGCACAAAAACACCAAAAATCCCCATAGAAGCAATAACAGTCGCAGTTAGGGTTTAAATAGTCACAACATCCCCAGCAATACTGGTTCGAACACCTAGATGCAGCATTAGCATGAGCACACTGACATGCTTCAGATATAGAAGGCATCCAGCAACCTTCTTTAATTTTGATATCGTAATTACAGCAAATTGCCGCTACTCCCGCGGAGGGGGCCGGTTCACTTCCTTGCTGGTTCAAATTCCTAACCGAGGCATCTGAAGCTATAGCACCCATAAGTTTAATATCGTCTTGGTTTTCGTCGAAAACCTGTTGTGACAGAAAGTCCTCGTTAACCCACGCCTTGTCATTAATACTGAACGTAGATCGCGCAAGCCTACCTTTGACGTCGGAAAAAGTAATTGTACCTTTGGCCCCGTCCCATATCAGTATCTTTACTTCCGAACCCCGGTATAATTTGAATGTAGCTTTATTCGTTTGATCAAACCATTGTATATCAAGAACCCCTGTTTTGGAAGGATCGATGTGTGAAAATTTAACGAGTGTTTCATCGCCGTTTCGAGAAACATCATAGGACCTTATCCCGAGAATCCATGCACTATGGCTTACCCTTTTACGCAACGCCGGGTTTAAATCACTAAGCCCCCGTGTCTTTTCACTTGCCCACGCCGCTAAACGGGTTGACTCCAATCCTAACGAGGCTAACCCGGACAATGTTAACCCGAGCGTCCATAAGCCAGCCTGTTTCAGGAACCATCTTCTTTCAACGCTTATACCAGTTATTCCTACTCCTGCTTCCCGGAGTATTCGTACTACACGGTAAGTCCGACGCCATCCTAAAACGACCGCCATCCGAAGCCGCATGGCCAAGCCGGTATAGACCTGCACCCGATGCTCTCTTACTTCTATGAGAGTGGGTTCCCACTCCAATCTCGGGCGGGCTTGGTTTAGGAGAGCCTTCATTTCCGGGTCATATAAGCTGATACCTTTACCCTCCCACTCGCTTCTGCCTCGATCTCCCGTGCCAGTTTATTACATAATGTGCACCTGGCGTCGAAAAGCAGGTATCGTTTCATTTTCACTTCCTCTCCGCTCTTTAAAAAGTATGGAAAATTGACTATTCCGATCACCAACTTCAGGAACAACCACGCCAACAGGTAAAGTTTCCTGGTTGCCCTCTTCCCGATATGCCCTCATCATTACTTTGGGAATTACTTGCCCTAAGAGAACTTCACCTCCCTCCATCGGTAACGTTACCTTAAAGTACCTTCATCTTAATAAGCTTAAATTTTCGGAGAGGGCTTGTCTATCACCCAGAAGGGGTATTTTTATACCCTCAAAAGGGTATTTTTCTACCACAAAGGGGTATACGGGTTCCGAAAAACAGCTCCGGGGTAAGCAGGACAAACGGTATGCAAAAGAACGAAGGATGGTTAACGGCGGAACTTAGCAATGAGTTCGCCGCGGCTGTGGACACCAACTTTGCGGTAAATATGCTTGCGGTGGGTCTTGACTGTATGCGGGCTTAAATTAAGTTCCGCCGCTATCTTTTTATCGTCGAGTCCGACCAGTATGAATTCAAGGACCTCTTGTTCGCGGGGGGTGAGTTCCCATTCTGCTTCCGGAGGTAAGGAAGGCAATAAGCAGGCCCTTTGACCGGCATAGTCGAAGTGTGGCCTTGAAAGCTTATCCTCGATTAATTCAACTAAACTCTGAAGCAGCGCTATAGTGGAAACAAGCTCCTTTTCCGCATCCAGCGAAATATCGAGATAGCCAACGATTATGCCTTCGGGGTTTTTCACCGGGCCGGCCACACACCACCATTCTTTGAAGAGCTTGCAGTAATGTTGTTCCCCGCGGATGGCTAACAAGCGGTTGCGCTCTTTCGCCAGGGCCAGGGCGTTAGTGCCGCAGCTTTTTTCGGTGAAAACGGTGCCGGGCTTGACGCCGGCCTTTTCGGCGGCAGCCAAAACTTCCGGCGCCGCGAAGATTTCCAGCGCCACGAGTTCCGGGCCGCAGAGGATGTAGATGTGGTCATTTTGCGGGCCGGTGTAATGGTAAGAGGTGATCACTTGTTCGGCAGCAGTGAGGAGGAGCGAATTTTCTCGGCGGCGGGAAGCAAGCGTACTTTTAGGCAGGATTTTCTGGGGTTTGTGGAGCTCAACCGGCACCTGCAGGGCGCGGCAGCGGTCGTAGGAGGCCTTCAGTTCCGCCGGGGAACAGAGATAGGCACCGTAATCAGGCGGCCCCGGATCTTTCGGGAAAAGAGACACAATCCCACTCCTTCTGGCGAACTAAAACTTTTCTCTCTCGGTTGGCCGGAAATTGCTGTGGAGGATGGTTGATTGCTGGAATGATATCCTGATCTGTGGGAAACGGCGACATTTATTTTAGAAGTAATTGTATCAAAAAAAACCGGTCTACAAGAAATTTGTAATTTTTCGTGGTAGATACCGAAACACAGTATGCTTCTTGCGCCACGGGTCAAGCAAAGGCAGCAGCATCAAAAGGTAAAGGCCCGGTATCAGCAACGGCTCAAAAGGCAGGATGTCGGATACCCGGGTAACCTCATAACCTGCTTTGCGAAGTGAGTCAAAGGTTAATGGCGATATGCGGATATCTGCCAAATACCTGAGTTTGCTCAATTGCCCAGAGCCTCCTCAAGAAACGGCCGTACCTGCTCTGCTGCAAGCCAGGCAGCGTAGAGAAGACTCTGGCGGATATCCTCCTCTTCTAACTCCGGATAGGCCTCAAGAATGGCGGGGATATTCATACCTAAGGCCAAAAGCTTTAAGACAAAGGCAACGGTGATCCGCATATTGCGAATGGTAGGTTGCCCCGTACATACTTGTGGGTCTACTGTAATTCGTTCAATCTTCATAGCAAACCTCTTTTTCCGTATACAAGAAGCTGCTGTATTTCAAGTATGTTACTTCTTAGAAGCGCAAGCAATGGAAGTTATTCCACCAGGAGGATTTTTCGTACGGCTTTCACAAACGCCTCCGGCTCCGCCGGAGACAGCAGGTAAGGGTCGCTGGTGACAGTCTCTACCCGCACCATCCGGTCCCAGCGGGTGGCGTAGATCCTCGCCGTGCCGCCGTCCGGTAGAGCGAAAAGGCCGGCATAACCAAAATACCCGGCAAGCCAGGTAAGCCCGACTCCCGGTTTAGTAAATCCTGCTGTCTTCACGGACTTGATTTCGTTTGCGGGAATGAAGTAGGAGCTTGCCGGAGCACGGATGGTTATTCCCTCCGGCGACACTACGTAACGGCGCGGCGAAAACAGAATGCCCAAAACCCACCACCAGAGCCCGCTAAGCAATGCTATAACTGTCAGTGGGCCGGAAAGCAATCTTGCCGTCCTGTCAAAAGGCGCGACCCGAAAGCTGATATCCTTTTCGGTCCTGTAGAGCCGTTTCCCTCTTCGTGACAGCATTTTCCACGTCAGGTAGGCCACTGCTCCTACCCAGTGGGTCAACGTGATTACAACTATCCAGATGGCTTTGGTTCTCCCCGGCGGTTCGTTCAACGCACATTGATACAAGATCCAGACCCACAAGATCGTGCTGCCCAAAGTAAAAAGAATGAGCAGCGCTTCTACCGGTGAAACGTGGTAAGCCATCGCCGCTTTCTCCCTTTCCACAAAAGTGTCAACTGCGATTAATCCGGTGGCGCCGCCTCGGGCCGGTCGAGCGCCTCGCCGCCGATAGCGACCGGCAGTGCAATTGCTGCCGCAGCAACCACCAGCAGCCACAGGGCGCCGGGCAGCCGCAGCCAGACGTAGGAACCGGTCCAGTTCGGAACCGCGAGAAGAATGCCGGGGGCCAGCAAGGCGCCGTAAACGCAAAATGCCAGAAACGACGCGAGCAGGCTGCCCAAGCCCATTCTTCTGCGGCCGCCGTTTTCCTTCTTGAAGCTGGGGTAAAGGGCGTCGCCTAAGACGCCGAGCGCCGTGAATCCTGGTGTTACCAGCAGCGTGAAGAGGCCGATGAAGATAAGCCGCCAGTCCCGCAGGCCGAGCAGGGCGTTTGCCCCCACCGCCAAAAGCAGGCAAGGCCCTGTCACGAGGGCCGTCACCCCCAGCACTTTGCCGCCAAGGATCTGGGTTCCGGTGAGCGGCGTGCTCCGCAAGAAGAGCCAGTCGCGGCCCTCCCGGGAAACGGCGCTTGCGGCGAGCGGCGCCGCTACAAAGAAAACAGCGAGATAAGAAATAAACAGGCTAACGTATAGCACCCACGGTTCTCCGGCGGGCAGCCCGGTATCCTCTCCTTTAAGTACCGGTACGATGAATGATATGGCGATGATTAACACTCCCTGAAGGGTCAAGAGGAGTTCCTGCGGGTTACGCCAGACCTGCCGCATCTCCTTGCCGGCTACCGCCAGCACCGGTCCGGCCCGCCGCAGTCCACCAGGCAGCGCCCCGCTCCGGCGAATGACCCGGCTGCTCCGGCGCCGGTGCGCTTCAAACGCCGCCGCCCAGCGGGAATAGAAGCTATCGCGTACAAGCAGGAATGAAGCGCTGAAAACGCCGAGCGCCACCGCAGCGGTTAGCCCCGCCCAGAACAGGTAGCCGACGCCGGCGCCGCCAGCGGCGGCCAGTGTGGCCTGCACCAGCCAGTGGACAGGCGAAATCCCTATGTTGCTTAGAGACATATGCTCGGTAACCCGGTAGACGAGTGCAAGGTCGAGTTTCATTTTTTGCGCGTAGATCGGTCCCAGTTGGCTCAAAGCAACGACTGCCAGGGTCGCCAGCGCGCCGACTGCCGCCACGATTTCCCGCTGCCGGTGGGGCGGGACCAGCCGGACGATAAGCAGAAGGCCGAGGGCGACCAGCCCAGCGGCCAAAAAGACGATGAGGAGGGTAAGGAGGAACGCAGCCGGGTAAAAGCCCCACCAGGCGCCGCCGGAAGCCCCGTAACCCCAGGCCGCGGGCAGCACCAAGACAAGCGCCAACGGCAGATGAGCCAGCCACAACTCGGCGAACTTCAACGTGAAAAGCCGGTTGGGCGTTACCGGCCGGGAGGCCAGGAGCGGGAGATCGGGGGAAGTGTAAAAGATATCAAAAGCGGCTTGGAGCATGCTAAAAAACGAAATAAAAAGCCCGCCAGCGTATATCAGGCCCAAGAAGAAGATGCTGGGGTCGCCGGGAAGCAGCGCCGCATCCGTGATTTTCCCGGATTTCAGCGCGTTGAAGAGCGCGAGGGAACCATAATAGGCCCCGGCAGCCCACGCGCCGCCCAAAAGAAAAAGTAGCCCGGCTTTGACTCCCGCCCGGCGGGTGCGAAAGAAACCATAGTAATGTATCCGGGCCTTCCAGAGCAGCAGCCCGATCACGAAGCCGCCTCCTTGCCCGGGGAATCCGCCGCGTCTGCCGCCTCGCTCGTCAGTTGCAAAAAGATCTCCTCGAGCGAGGCCGCCGCCTCCTTAGCTTTCTGCCGCAGATCCTCCAGGCTGCCGACGGCGATCAGCCGCCCCCGGTTAATAATCCCCACCCGGCCGCAGAGTTCTTCGGCAATTGCCAGGATGTGGGTGGCCATAAAGACCGTGACGCCGCTGCCGGCAAGCGCAAGCAGCAGGTCTTTCAGGATCCGGGCGCTCGGCGGGTCCAGCCCCACCAGGGGTTCGTCGAGAATAAGCACACGGGGTTCGTGCACCAGCGCCGCAGCCACGGTGATCTTCTGCCGCATTCCCCGGGAGTAGGATTGGAGAAGGTCGCGTGCATGTTTTTCGAGGCCGAAGAGGTGCAAAAGCTCCGCGATCCGTTTCTGCTTGACACTTGCTTCGATCCGGTAAAGGTCGGCGATGAAGGAAAGGAACTCCCAGCCGGTGAGTTTTTCGTAGAAAACGGGCTCGTCGGGGACATAGCCGAGGAGCATCTTCGCCCGGACCGGCTCCTGCCACACGTCGCGGCCGCAAATCAATGCCCGGCCGGCGGTGGGGCGCAGGAGGCCGGTGAGCATCCGGATGGTGGTGGTTTTCCCAGCGCCGTTCGGCCCCAGGAAGCCGAAAATTTCCCCTGGTGCCACCTCGAGGTCAAGGCCGTCCACGGCGGTGGCGCCGCCGAAGCGCTTGGTGAGTTTTTCTGTTTTGATCATTCCTGTTCCCCCGAAAAGCGGTTCACTTCTCCGCCGGTACCCGCAACTCCACGGTGCGGCAGTTGGGGCAGGCCCAAACCTCCAGCGGAATCATCTGTTCGCCGAGTTCCGCCCATTCGCCGAAGATCAGCTTCCAACCGCCGCTGGTGCCAGACCCAATAGAAACCTTTTCATTAAAGAACCTCCTATTACGCGTGATAAGAAACAGATAAGATAAAGATCATTCCTGTCCATGCCGCCAAGATAAGAAGCAAAATGCCTACTATTTTGGCAGCCTTTCTGGTACCTGCGTCCATGCTGACCCTTCGCCTGTAAACCAAATTATAAACTCCGGAGAAAAGATTGCCAATAACCCCTGCAGCGAGCAGCACGGTTTCTCCTATTTGCCAAGCTTTGGGCTGCGGCAACATTACCATCAATAGCGCTATGAATATTCCAAAAACTATAAGAAACCTGCCACCAACTTTTTTAATTCTATCTTCGAAAGGGTTTGCGGATTCCAATCGTTTGGAAATCAGAAGGTACACTCCTGTACCGAAAAAGAATATACCTGTTAAACCCTGGATAATAGGTTCCAGCCCTGTCATGGCATCAACCTCGCAGGTTCTACTTGTTGGCTAAGTCTGAAGAAACAATGGGCTAATCATAATTTCATATAATAAAAGTCCGAATACCAAATAGAAGCCGATAGATGCGACTATGCATTGCGGACAAAATGATCCGGTTACATGCAGGTTGCTTATCTGAAGAAAAGATGCGAAGGCGGCACACAAAGCGGCATAGAGTAGCGTTAAATATCTAAACCCTTTCTTTGAAACAACGAAGTAGCACAGGACCGCTAAAACCGCGGAAGCTATCATTCCTGCAACGGCTACCGCAACATCGGTTATCGGGAGAAAGGGCACCAAGTGGCATGAGGGGCAACCGCCGGCTTGTGATCTTTGCCAGCCGATATATCCCAACCATGGCATGTTAAGCAAAGAAAGAAAACTTGCTATACGCACCAGGAAGGACCTTCGTGGTTCCATCAACGCCATATTTTCACCCTCTTTATTTTCGCAGATTTGGAAATGCGTCTCTCGGATCTCCTATCCATTCACCGATACGCTTCCAAACGCCTTTGTACTTCTCCGGCTTTTTATCCTTTAAATTGAAAGGATACCATAGGAATATTAGCGAAGAAAATAAAACGTACAGAGGTGCCGCTATCAGCCCAGTATATTTGAAGGCAAAAGAATCGACTACGTTAGACAAACCAAGCCCCAAGTTGAAATTTAGCCACCATACAACCCAGTACCTGTTTCCAAACAGGGTTCCGATCTTTTGCCAGACCCCCTTGTAACGTGCAGACTTATGATCTTTCAGGTAAAAGGGATACAGGAGAACGGATGCGAGAAGTAAGCTTATTAACAAGAATATTAAGTGTCCAATCACATCTATTTTCCCCTACCCTGAAATGCGTCTCTTGGATTTCCAAGCCACTCGCCTATCCGCCTCCAAGTACCTTTATACTTTTCCGGCCTTTTATACTTTAAGTGGAAGGGGTACCATAGAAATACCGGTGTAAAAAGTAAAAAGTATAAAAGCATTATCATGATCTTCATTAGCTTATTGTTAGTAAAATAACCGGCTACATGAGACACATTAAGCGCCAAGTAAAAATTTGTCAACCAAATAACCCCATACCTATTTCTGAATACAATCCCAATCGCTCGCCAAATTCCTTTATAATGTGCAGGCTTATGATCTTTAAGGTAAAAGGGATACAAAAGAACGAATGCCAACAGTAAGCATAACAAAAAGAATATTAAGTCTACAATCACATATATGCCACCTTTTTATCGCTTAAAGTAATCGGTGGGGCCATATTTCGGCCCCACCGATTATTAAATGATACAATGATACTAGGGACAAAAACCGGCTATTTGGCAAAGTGTTGGGCAACTGGTGCCTCCTCCATATAGGCATATTATACCCCATACAATACCACAGATGATTGGGCACGTCCAAGTACCAAATGGGATACACGCGCCATTACAGACAAGATAACTTGATACACCGCAACCTCCAGCGTAAATGTAGTAGCAAATATTTTTACAAATGTCACAATTAGTGGCAGCCACACTAATATCCGGTGGCGAACCGATAGTCTTAGGATTTTTCATGAGAGGGCTGGAATGCCATTTTACTGAGGGTTGGCCGAACTTACCATTAACGTCTTTCAAGAAGGTAATTGTTGAAGAGTGATAAGTCTTTCCATCAACGAGATCGTATGCTTCAATCTGTATTTTTTTATCTGTGACTTTAAAAACCCCTGCGCCAACCTTAACCTTCCCGCCGGATTCACCAAAAATGATTTGAACATCTTCTTTACCCTTGTAGTTAAGAAGCACAAAATCTCCCTCATGGCCGTCAAATTGCCATTTAGCAGCTCTTTTTCCTGCGAGGTAAGCTTCTTTCCCTGCCAGATGTTCAACCAATCGTTGTACGCCTTCATTGTCAATGGTTTTTTGCGCCAACTGATCAAGCTCCGGCCCGTTGAGTTCTTGATAACTTAGCGAGTTCGTTTGTCCGAGAAACTCAGACGCCGCATATCCTGCTAATGTTGGTGTGAGTAACATTAATAAGGATAATATTACTGCCACACACATACGCCATTTACTGCGTTTCCATATCATAACATAACCCTCCACTCTTTAATGATTTTTGGTTTCGATTAGAACCGATGTTATGAATATACGGAAACCATCTCCACCCCCTCTCTCTCATAGATAGAACAAGAGCGGAGAAGGCGGCATCACTTGAAAACACCATCCCTCGGTTGTATAATAACAACGAGGGTGAGGTCGGATTTCCCCCTGTGCGCCATTTGCGAGACGGTTGACCGGAGGGATGCCGCCTTGCTCTCTCTTTTTCACAAGCAAATTTTCTGCCTGCTTTGGGAAAAAGCCCCTACTTATCTCGAAACAATATATGCGTGTAGCTTGGCTTCGTGAAATATACTTGTCTATAACTTGCCTTAGCTAACCCGCATGAGCGGCATACAATTCTGGAAGTAAGGATAAAACCATTTAAGCAGTTTGTCTATCACCCTTTAGGTGGTATTTTTATACCCCTTGAAGGGTGATTCTCAATAACCGGATCATCCTCGTTCGTAAACAGTAAACGGGTTTGGTTAAAGAAGAGTCTCGGGCCTTAGAAGACGATTGCGGATTTTCCGGCGGAACTCACGCGGTTTCTTAACACCAACCTTCCGGTAGATATTCCGGCAGTGAGTCTTGACGGTGTCTATGCTTAGAGAACATTTTTCTGCAATCTCTTTATTAGTCAGTCCGGAAGATAAAAGTTGCAGGATTTCTCGTTGACGCAGGCTAAGTTCCTGTCCTATTTCCGGGGGCAACGAAGGCGGTAAGTGGGCCTCTTGTTCAACATGGTTAAAGTTTAGCTGTGAGAACATATCCTCGATTGATGCGATTAAGGCTCTTAAAAGCGCTATGGTAGAAACAAGCTCCTTCTCGGCGTTCAGCGAGATATCGAGGTAGCCCAAAATGTTGCCTAATGGATCTTTCACCGGACCGGCCACGCACCACCAGTCCTTGAAAAGCTTGCAGTAATGCTGATCGCCTCTAATGGCTATAATCCGTCCGTGTTCCCGCGCCAGGGTCAGGGCGTTGGTGCCGCAACTTTCTTCGGTGAAGATTGTAGCGGGTCTGACACCGGTCTCTTCGGCAGCGGCTAAAACCTTTGGCGATGCGAATATCTTCAGTGCTACCAGTTCCTGATCGCACAGGATATAAATGTGGTCATTTTGCGGTCCGGCGTAATGATGCGGGGTGATCACACGTTCGACGGCAGTGAGAAGCAGTAAATTCTCCGCCAGTCGAGGCGCAAGTGCAATTTTCGGGAGGGTTTTCCGCGGTCTATCGAGTTCAACCGGTATCTTTAATGCACGGCAGCGGTCGTAAGAGTCTTCCAATTCCTCCCGAGAGCAGAGATAAGCGCCGTAATCGGCCGGCCCCGGATCTTTTGGAAAAACAGACATAACCCCACCCCTTATGGCGAAATAAAACCTTTTCTCTCTTGGTTGGCTGTAAGTTGCTGTTGAGGATGGTTGATTTCTGGGAGGACATCTTGGTCTGTGGAATACTGCGACATATATTGGAAGTAATTATATCAAAAAAAACAGTGTAAAGGATTTTTTTGATTTTTTAGTAGGTGCTCCCGAAGCGCGTGTAGTTTTGCCGGCGCGGGTCAACCAAGGGTGTTAGCGGCATTAATCAAGCAGCATCAAAAGGTAAAGGCCCAGGATCAGCAGCGGCTTGAAAAGCATCCAACTCTGCAGCATTTGTTATAACTGCAGGAACCAGACCACCGCCTCCTGAAAAACCGCTGTGTTCAGGGAATAGTAGATGTTTTTCTCCCGTTCACCGGCCTATTCCTGCGCCGGAACGCGGAATTCTGCCTTGCGGCAGTGGGGGCAGGCCCAAACCTCCAGGGGGATCATCTGTTCGCCGAGCTCCGCCCATTCGCCGAAGATCAGCTTCCAGCCGCCGGTAGTGCCGCCGCAGCGGAACTTTTCCACGCCGAGGAGTTCGAGTTTCGCGCCGCAGCGCAGACAGACGCTGTCTGTCGAGGTACTCAGGTCTTTCGCCTGCTGGTGTTCCGTGAGTCGCCATTCGCGGCTCCAGTTCCAGACACGCTTTTTCATGAAATAATAAATAACCAAACCAATGAGGAGTATAATCAAAAAGAAGTGCAGAATCTGGACGAGCAGCGTAGCGTTATATTTTAATTCCACCGGTTAAACCTCCTTAAGGGCCGGTTCCAGCAGAGTCGACGTACCATCCCGCAGGCGTCTTTTTGAGATAGAAAAAGTGGATTGCCATCCCTGTCCCGGGAGCGCGGAAGCCTTCCACGAAGAACTGCTGGCCTAAGCGAGGGTCCACGTAATCGCCTCGCTTTACGGAGAGATGGAAGGCTTCCACCGGTGAAAGACCCCGGAGAAAAACGTACTTCCGGATCGCCAGTTCGGGGGTGGGGGAGGGGGAAAGCAGGTAACATAACCCGGCGAGCAAAGCGACTACTAAAATAAGGGTGGCCAAGAGGCCGATTTTTCTGCTGTTTTTCATGGTTTCTCGCTTTCTATTCGGCTTAGCGCTGCTGGCGCGCCCGCCTCAGGGCGATCTCGAAGCGGCTCAGGATACGGCGCTCCGGCAGCGCAGCCGCAACTTCCCTCAGCCAGCGGCGGATATACTTGAGATCCACCTGACCTTACTGCCGGACAAGAATACGTTCCACATCTTCGAGGTCGTGCGGGCGTCCGGCCACACATTTATGAATAATCAGATCCTCGGAACTGATTAAACGTACAGCCTTGCCGCCCGGCCAAGTAACGATGGCGTCCTGGGCCATAGCCTCCAATTCGTAGTCGGGAATCCCTAAGGATATATCTATGGGGCGTCCGTTAGTGGCGGTAAGAAGGAGCACCCGCGACTTGCGGGCAAAGTCAACCGCATCAGGAAACCGTGGTTGGAAGCGTTTTACGGTCCGTTTCAAGAAACTCTCTTCGTTGGCAATCATAACGGTTATATCCACGTCGCGGGTCAGGCGCGGTTCGCCCCAGTATTGAACCGCCAGTCCCCCGAGGATGACGTAGGGAATTTGCTCCTCTTCGAGAAAAGTAACGATTTACATGGCCGTCTCTAATAATGCAGGATGCACCTATTCCGTCATCTTTTTTGCTTCTCCACCAGGCGGGATACGGCTTGGCGCATAGCTATTAGAAGCGGCGAGGGCTTATCCTGGTCGGGCCATACCACTCCGGCGGCAAGGTCGAGGTAGGTCCGGAGCGCGCTTTCCTGGTCAAGCTGCAACAGCCAGCGCCGCCGTTCTTCCGCGATTATTTTTTCTGCGCGCTGTTGGCCTTCCGCCCAGCGCCGGACATCTTGCGGTTGCATAGATTTTCCTCCGTAGCGCCGAATCTATCCTTAATTATACCATCCCAGCCGGAGCCGACCCAGGTTTTAAGTTATCCTTCACGACTTCTTCTTCGTGGTTTCCCCGAAGGCATCCGGCTCTGCTGGGGATGGGAAAGGTCCTTTTAATAAAAAAAGTCCGCTGCCACAAGGACAGCGGACCGTATACGCACTATAGTTTATCAGTGCTGGACAGGGATAACGGTGTAACTGATCCAGACCAGTATTCCCAGCAGTGCGATCCCGAGCCCGAGGCTCCACCCGATGAGCTTTTTCTCTGCAGGCGTCAGGTCGAACCATTCTCCTTCTTCAGCAAACCGTTCTTGATTAGCCATATATCTGACCTCCTTTTTTCGGGACTCCCGTTAACCTACCACAGGCGGGGTTATGCCGTGGAAGAAGATCCACGAGATGAACAACCCGATCCAGATAATGAACCCGAACAGGCAGATTAGGTATACAACGGCAAGCCGCCCCATGCCTTCCTCTTTAAGTTTCTTGAAATTGGACACAAGCCCGATGGTGAAGAAGGTCAAGGCGAAGAAGATGCCCCGGAAGGCGTCTGCCTGCCCGACTCCTGCCTGTAAGGTTTTTAAGGTTTCTTTGGTCATTCCCGAACCAATCAGGAGCAAGATGGCAAAGGTAGCGGCGTACCCAAGAATGAACTTCGGGAACCGCTCCCAGATAACCGAGGCGCTGATCTTTTCGCCGGGTCTCCTGTCAATGCTGTACGACCAGATGATGGCCAGGATGAAGGCCCAGACGGCAATGAAGATGTCGATGAACACCTTGACCGTTGTCGCCGCCATCAGCATCCAGCCTTCCTGCCACTGGACGCCCAGTGCCGTCGCGGCCTTGGACCTGATTAAGGCGTCAACCAGGGCGCCGCTGGCCGCTGCCGCGCCGTCGGTCTTCACCGCCAGGCCCATCCACGCGCCGGCAACCATCGGCTCGTGGTACAGCCAGGCCTGTGCCGCAAAGGGTAGAATAATCAGCTCGACTACGGCGAATATAATGACCAACGAGGAAACGATAACGGGCACGACCGGCCTTGCCTTGATAGCGCCGCCGGTGGCAATGGCGGCCGAAACACCGCAGATGGAAATACCGGAAGCAAGCGGCGCCGCCCATTCCGGCGTGAACCTGAAGTACTTGCGGGAGATAAAGTAGACGATCGGCCAGTAAATAAGGTAGGCCTCGACGATGGCGCAGAAGCCGCGGAAAACCACCTGGCCGGCCAGTCCTGTGGACTGACAGGCCTTGAGCCCGATGGTGGCGCCCAAAATGACGATCGCCGTCTTAATGAACCACTCGGGCTTCACCGCCTCTTCAACAGCCCGGGTGAACCCGGGCCATAAGTTACCGAGGAGCAGGCCGGCGATGAGCGCGATAATGAATCCTGCTTCACCTGTCAGGCGCAGCGACCACGGAATGCCCAACTTGGCCAGTTGGTCCGGGGTGGCGGCGATGTAACCGTAACTCCCAATGATCCAACAGGCATAGGTTATCCAAAAAATAAGGGTGAAACCGGTGATGTACCTGCCAACCCTGGCTCCCATGGAATAAGCGCCGATTGCTGTAACCAGCAGAAGGAAGAGGTACGTTAAAATCAGCGAGATTATGCCGGGCATGCCTTGATACGCTTTGGACGCGGGCGCCAGGGCTTTTGACAGGTCGAGCCAGACGCTTGTTTTGACGACCCACCCGATGACGTCAACGCCGGCGAGCTTTAGGAGACCCAGAGCGAAGATGAACAATCCAAGCCACACTGCCCACCAGTCTTCAGTTTTGAAGAGTGGAGACCGGCTTGCGGTTGTCTCCTGGGACATCTGACTTCCCTCCCTCAGATAAATATTTTGGATAGCAGAATCCGCTAAATTAGACCTTGTTCCCGTTTCTCACCCCCTCATCCTTTTTTGGCTACAATATATGTATCGTTTCAACAAAATCTTACTTTCTGCCTTGATTAAAAATCAACCCGTACGGCACGAATTAGCTCTATTACGTAATAGATATGACGAAACAAGCCGACTATCTGACATTTTTGTGTCATTTTGGCGAGACATTTTAACCAGAGTAGAAGAGCTTTTTAGGAGAGTTGTTATCAAAAGGAAATAGAAGTTCGCACGGCGAAATTATCAACAATTGGGGTTCCCGTGTCGATTATCAGGGTTGTTCCCGGGAGTGACGTAGAATGAAAACCTACACGTGGATTGGCGCCGCATTGATATTGCTGTTGGTTGTCTCGGTTTTACTGCTGGTTAACGAATTTTATATGGCGCCTCAGAGAATCAACGACCTGGCTCGTTTCTCAGATCAGCTTACTAAATGTTACCAGATATCCTTAAATGTGGAGCGCCTGGTATCCAGCGCGGAGAATTACATGCTTTATAACAATCACCGCTATCTCGACGATTTCAGGCGTTATAGTCTGGAAACCCTCAGGGAGGAATTAGACCTGTATAACACGGCGGATTCCTCCACCAAAAGGAAGATAGCGGATCTGATTGAAGAAAATAGAAAATACCTTTCCTTTGTGGAAAAGGAGGTGGTCCGCCCGGAATTAGAAAATAACCACTATAACGCGTCCCTGCGGTTAGAACACGAAGACCTTGCTGCGAGCTTAAGAAATAAGGCCCGTATCGCTGTGAGCGCCATCAGGAATAAAGTAGACCGGATTTCGACGTCGGTCATGGCTGGAGAAAAGAGAAAGAAATTACTGCTGTTCTTGCTATCCTTTCTGCCCATAACTTTGCTGGTTATCGGCTCGTGTGGTGTAGCAATTCCAATGTTTGTCCAGAATTCTCACCTGAAGTCTTTGACTGCCAACCTGCGTAGTGCCGTTATTATCACTGATCAGAGAGGTGTCGTAAGAAAAATCAACACTGCGGCGGAGAAACTATTGAATATCAATAGCGGCACGGTTTTAAACAAGTCCCTGAACGAGATACTGGGTCACTTCCCACCCCTGCAGAGTGTGCTCCAACCGTTTTTTGAGGTCATCCTGCACAAGAAACAGTTGACTAATTACCAGACTGTATACACCTACGGGGGGCGGAAGATTTTCTTAACTATAGACTATTATCCGTTATTTGTCCTGGATAAATTAACCGGTGCGGTGATGGTGGCCCTACCGGAAGAAAGCCAGAAGGACAAATCTCTGCTTTTCGATAGTATAGAAGGAGAGCGAAAGAAGCTATCTATTGAAATTCACGATTGGATCGGCAGGTACATGTCAACAATGATCCATTCTCTGGATTACGTGTTGCGACAGAACGGGGAGGGGTTGCCGGAGCCTGTTCGCGAAAACATGGTACGGCTCAGGAATCAGTGCCAAAACGCGGCCATGGATATGCGCAGTATTATGAACGAGATTCACCCATATTTAATCGACAAGGTGGGTTTGATCCCGGCCGTCGAATCGTATGTTTCCTATTTTGAAACGACGCACGGAATAAAGGTTTATCTCTACTACAGCGACCGCACGCTTACGCTTAACCGGCGGGAGGCGATTGTTATCTACAGGATTATTCAAGAAGCCCTGACCAACGTGGCCAAACACTCCGAGGCTACCGAGGTGGACATTTATTTCTCGCTGCAAAACGAGGTGCTGAGAATTGAAATTTTGGACAACGGTAGGCCACAAACGGAGCTGGCTGAAGGAACCGGTTTGTGGGGGATGAAGGATCGGGCGAATCTGCTGGGCGGTGACCTGGTATACGGTTACACGGATGCCGGCTTTGCGGTGACGCTTACCGTTCCTTTAATTCGGGAGGGGGGTTCAGGTGAGCCAAATTAAGATTATGCTGATCGAAGATCACCAGGTCGTGCGTGAAGGGTTAAAAAAACTCATTGAACTTGAGGATAACATAACAGTGGTCGCCGAAGCGGGTACGTATCAGGAAGCGCTTGAGAACCTGCGGGATGACATCAGCCTTGTATTGCTGGATATCGCCTTGCCCGATGGGGATGGACTGGAACTCCCCGGAAAGATCGGTACCCGTCTGCCGGGGCTCAAATATCTGGCCCTAACCACTTATTACGATCCCGTATTTGTCAGGAAAGCGATGGAATACGGCATAAACGGTTTTATTCCCAAGTACGCTTCATTTGATGAAATCAGGTCCGCCATAACCATTGTCATGAAAACCGGCAGTTATTTGTATCCCGGTCTGGGCAGCGAACTGTTTTTCAAAGGCCCCAAGCCGGGGCTGGCGGAGGAAGAGCTGAAGATTTTACAGTTGCTTGCTACCGGTGAAAACCAGAAGTCGGCAGCTAATCAATTGTATATTAGTCTTTCTACTTTGCGGCGAAGGATCCGGGGAATCTGCACTAAATTAGGCGTTAAAACCATTGAGGAAGCCCTCGCCTCGGCCGCTAAAAAAGGTCTGATCAAATAACAGGAGGCTTTTTTACTCTATGCCGAAATTCCGCAGGGCTAAAAGCATTTTAGCTTTGTTTATCGTTATATTTTTCTTGAGCCTGGTCACCGGTTTTTTTATAGCAGAGTTCCGGCTGGCAAAAATGGTAATATCTGAGTATAAAAATAGCCTCCAGCAGGCAGCTTTGCACAAAATTCAGCTCTTCGTCAGTGATGTTACGGCCTTCACCGAACACGCGGCCCGAAAGCTGGCGCGAAACAGCGGCCCAACCGGGAATCTGTTGAAAGACATTGCTCATCAGGACCCGAGAGTAGCCGAGGCTTACCTGGTGGGAACCGATGGCTATGTTATTGATTCGGCCAGCGGCAGGAAAGGTTATCCGTATCAGCTTTCCCAGGCCTTTGAAAAGGCCCTGGCGGGAGAGACATTTATTACAGGAGGAGAAACGGGACGAATCAGTATCGGGGCGCCGGTCTATGATGCGGCAAAACAACTCCGAAGCGTCTTAATCGTAGATTTAACAGTCAATCCATTTCTCCAGGAGTTAACCCAGGAGTTTTTAAACGAGAATTACAAGATTGCCGTGCTGGACAGCGGGAATCGTCCGGTGGTATGGCCTTTCGACCCAGAAAAATTAGGGGGATTCACTACCTACCGGGATAAGCTTTATGACCGCAATTATTTACAGTATAACGTCAGCACGGCCGGGATCGATCATACCTCCTGGCAAATCTATTTTTTTTTAAAGGACAACAACTTTGACACCTACCGGGTTATTACTATTATGTTCTTGCTTTTCGTGCTGTACTTCTGTGCTTATGAATTCTTAGTTGAGTTCTGGAAGACCAGCAGTATCAATTCGTACTTTGAAGACGTCAACTTTACCATCTTCAATCACCTTAAGGAAGGCGTTATTATCTGTAATAAGTTTAACAAGATCGTATTTGCGAATGAAGCGGTACATGGATTTTTTGCCGGTCGCACGGCAAATTTAAGAGGCGCTGCGCTGCAGGATATTCTCGGACCTGCGTCTGTCGTAGCGAGCGGGGAAAGTAAAAAAACGATCTTGAAGAATTCCGACCAGACGTTAGAAATTGCATACGCCCCGATATTTAAGGCCGGGAAAATACTCGGCTCCCTGGCAGTGATCGGTTTGGGCAGCGACCAAGAAAAGGTGTGCGTGCATGTTCTCGCGAAGCTGGTCGAGATCAACGCCGACGGCTTGGTATTTGTAGACAAGAACCACCAGATAACGCTATCCAATATGATGGCGGGCTACTATCTCGGACCGTTGGAAAAGGGCAGGCATATCAGCGAGGTTGATCCCCGGCTGGCTACAGCCATATATAATAACATAGGGTCAAGGTCTCTCGGCAGGGTTGAACTCGGTTTGAGCGGAGTGACTCCTGAAATTGCCGCGGTCTACGATGACCACGGTCTGTACGCCGGGACACTGGTGTTTCTGAGAAATGTGGAGGACGGTAACCTGCCTGAAGGGTTATGAAAAGGGCGCTGAATACGATTTTACTCGTGGCCAATGTTCAAAACAGCATCAAGACAAAAACGAGAATCAGGGCTGCCAGAGAAAGCGCGGCGTAATCCTCCACTTCTTCGGTTTCAAACAGGACATCCAGTTCTCCCAGGTCGCGCTCCGACAAAGAAACCCCTCCTGTAACAAGTTCAAGGTTCAAGGTTCGACGTTAGAATACACAGGCAAAGTGGAAGATACAGGATTCCTGACTGACGGCCGACCGCTGATTATGGGCGAATGAGAACCGTTACCACCACCAGCGCTGCTACAGCCTTGAGCAAGGCGACTACAGCGCCGATCAGCAGCGGCTTACCCCCGGCTTTACGCAACTCGGTAAACGAGATCTGCATGCCGAGCCCGGCGAGGCCGATGGCGAAGAACCAACTGTACAAGTTGCGGATAAAAAGCAATTCCCGCGAAGGGGGATCCGTCGGGCCCAGCAATCCAAAGGAGGTAAGGAAGACCATGGCCAGGAAACCCAGCACAAAGATAGGGAACCTATTCCAGAACCCGGTCTTGATATTATACTCATCCGCCTGCTCGCGGCTATAAAGAATTGCTATCACAAGCACTACGAAGGGGAGAAGTAACACCCGGGCCAGGCTAAAAATTTGACCGGTTTTGAGGCTCACGGAGGGATGGGCCACGGTACCAGGGTCGAAGGCCAGGGCGGCGGCCAGCACTTGGCCGGTATTCAGGATGGCGGTGCCGGCCCAGGCGCCGAACTGGTGAGGGCTCAGGCCCAGCAGGGTCCCGATGGCAGGAAAGGTGAACAAAGAGATCACGCCAAATGAAAGGACCGTCGCGATAGAATAAACCACCTCGGTGGTCCTGGCGCGAACGGCGGGCGCCGTCGCCACCACGGCGGATACGCCGCAGATCGATAGGCCTGCCGCCAGAACGGAGGCCGAAGCGGCGTCCATGCCCAGCTTCTGGCCCAGCCACAGGGTAAACAACAGGGTGGCAAATACAAAGGCCAGGATGATTGTCACCGCGTTTATCCCAAGATTGGCGAGTTCCGTGATGCTGTACAATGAACCTAAAAAGATGACACCCACCTTTATGAATAGGCGGGAGGTTCTGATACCGGGTGCTGCCCAACCGGGAATGCCTATGGTATTCCTGATCAGCATCCCTACTATGATGCAGATCAGGATGTAATTCAGATGCAGTGTGTCAACTGTCCATTTCTTTACGACAGGATCTGAAGCCAGATAGGTCTCTATCCCGTGCCACCAAGGACAACCAAAATCAGCGCCCCCCCTGGCGAAGATGGCAATGGCCGCCATCATAACAATACCCGGAATGAATTTAAAAATATTGCCCCGCAAACCCAATCTTGCTACCTCGTAATGATTAATCCTAACCCGGGCCCATCGACTCCGCATAAATCTTCGCAAAAGCCTTCCCGGGGCTTGTTAGTACACCGAAAAACCCTACCGGACTGCGCTTCGCGGTTTTCGTTCTGAATAATGCATTCGCCGAACTTTACCGGTTTCCTTCTACCCTGAACCAGGACCATCACGGCTATACAGGTAAAGAAAGCGCAAACGCCCCAGAGCGACCGGACCGGCGCCAAGATGAGGCATACAAGGCCGCCCAGCACCCACACCTTTGCCGCCAGCCGGTGCGTCCGTCGCCATATCTCCTCGCTTGCCATTGTCCCAGGGTGTTTTTATCCCGACGAAATAGTTGTGCCGGATTTGCCCGAGCATGTTGCCGATCAGGGTAAGCAAGACTGCAACCACGCCTTTAACGATCAGGCCTGCATTCAGGTTATAACCAAGGGCGACCGTTATCGTAACGGCGTACAAAACTCCCATAAGCAAGACCCTCTTTTCCCCCATTACCGCAAGGAACCAGGCCATCGCCTCCTGAAAAACGGTGGTGTTCAAAGAATAAAGGATGTTTTGGCCCTTGCGTATATCCTGTAACATCCCGTAGTTGATTCATTCGCGAATTCAATTAGAACAAGTGAAGACGGCCCCCGGGGCCGTCTTCACACTTCCAACTTCTCACATCCCACCTCTCAATTCGCCGGTTACAGCCATATCGCCTTAATCTCCTTGATGTCGTTCAGACTGTGCAGTTTTACCAACCGGTCCGAAACGGTGTACAGAACGTTTCCGATGTACAGACACCTTTTAACGGGCCTGCAGCCGGTGTTTTCTCCCGGGTCATCGGCCTGGTGAGTTATGGTCCCTTTTAAACTTATGCCGTCAGGGGAAATATTGAAAACGTACGCCTCCTGCCGGTCACGGTACACCCCCGGTTTTCCGTCGATTTCAATCCGGTAGTAGGGATAAAACGTGACGGGGATCGCCAGCAGGTGCTTGGCCTTGCTGAACAGCACCGCCTTGTGCTCGCGCAGGGCTATCGAGTCAATCCCCTGCCCCTCGATGACGTACTTGGCTACCTCCTTGGGGTTGGTAGGATCCTTCACGTCAAAGAGCGCTATCTTGATGCCGGTCTCGCGCGTGGGACGCGGCGGGGCAATTCTCTCGACGGCGCTTCCAAGGGGTGTTTCTTCGAACACCGGCGGAGGCCCGGAATCGATTTCCTTGCCTATACCGATGAGATACCGGTCGTCATAGGGGTGCAGATAATCCGAGTATCCGGGGATCTTCAACTCCCCGAGCACCTTCGGGTTGCGGGGATCCTTCAAATCAATTGTAAAAAGCGGGTCCACGCGGCGGAAGGTGACAAGATAGCAGCGCTTGCCCATGAACCTGGCGGCGTAAATACGTTCACCCGGCGCCAGTCCCGTGAGCCTCCCTGCTATCTTCAGGTCTTCGTCAAGCACGTAGACGTTGTTGCGCGGCAGCGACGCCCCGGTAAAAGCGAATCCTTCAGAGGTGGTGGCGATCCGGAAGAACCCCTGGTATTCATCAATTGAGAACTGGTTCAGCACCTGCCCGGGAACCTCGCCCCGGTCCCGGTATGTGACCGTGTCCCCATCAATGCCCAGCTTGTGGATCACGGTCGTGTTCCGAACCCGCGCTGTGTCCCGGGCCAGGTCTTGCTGCCATTCCTGATACAGATTCCTGAGCTTTGCTTCCAGTTCTTGCGCTTCGGTGGCGCTCAGCTGGCTCAGGCCCTCATCCACCAGATCCTCCAACTTGTTGAATTTGGTTACGAGGTCATCTTGGGAGTTGCGGGTTGCGGTGATTTCCTGCCGCGGACCCGGCGGGAGGAGCGGCGTTATTTTATCGAAAAGCTTGTTGCTGTGATAAAGAATATCCGGCGCCTTGGCGGCGGTGAGGTAGATGTTTTTTTCGGAAACGAAAATGTTCTGGGAGGTTCCGGTAAGAAGGGTTTTTTCCGTTACCTTGTAGTTGCTGTCCCTGATGTTGATAGCCATGATCATGGTGTAATGATAAGCCTGGTCGGGTACGTCGAAGTAATGAATCCGCGTGGGGGGGACGGTCTGCTTGCGGCCGTCGATGCTGATCTGCGGAAGCGCCGGTTTTTCTATCGTGCCGCCCTGGCCGTAAACCGGGACGTTAATAACGGCGTACGCATAATCACCGATCAGCCGGGAGGTTGTATAGGCGCCGGGGGAGGCGATGGATCGTTTAAGCGCCGGTTTTGAACAGTCGCGGACGTCGTAGATCTGTGCCAGGAACTCGCCCGTCGAGGCTTTTACGCCGAAAACAACCAGATCGTCGGCGGTAATGAAGGCCTCGGAAGGAGCGCCCGGGAAATCGATTTCTGAAACCAACCGGGCATCCTCAGGTGGTTGCGCCTTGATTATGGAGACCTTGGACGGCGATAAAACATAAAGATATTTACCGTCTGTTTTGACGATATCGGCTTCATCCACACCTTCCACCTGTACGTTGGTACGGGAGTAATCTTCGGACGGCGCGCTTTGCTGCGTTGCCTGCGGCGCCGCCATTTTCATGTCGCCTGCCATCCCATCTTCAAGCCCCGGATTTTCTTCCCTTAACATCATCTGTGGACCATAATACCAGCCCAGCCGGCCGGCAAGGGTCACATGCTGCCGGATGTAGTTCGCGAGCTGGTCGTAAGACGAAAAGGTTTTCAGCTCGCAGGCGGGGGAGATCTTGGCCGACGGCGGAGTGCTCCTGGCCGCCGAGGCTGGAAACTGTACCACTGTGCATGCAGCAGCCGCCGCTGTCAGTACAACCACGGCTACAAAGGCAAGGAATGACTTGTTCATATTTGTCACCTCTTTCGTTAAACTCTTTTAATAGCAAAACACCGCCGTTGCCATTTTTTCTGACAGCCAGGGAAACAGATTCTTTAAAGCTCTTAGTCCAAAGCGGCGGCATGTATATGATCGCCGCTTTACAGTTAACACTAATTCCCAGTCGCTTTTAAAAACCGGCGTTTGGTAACATCCCTTAAATTACCTGTCAATTCCAGATGAAGGGTGCCGAATAACTGTTAGAATGATAATCAAGGGAGGTAGGGATTATTTCTGATAAAAACAGGGAGGAAGAATTATTAACAAAACAACGATTCGCACTACCCGTCATCACAGGAACGGTTTTTCTGGCATTATTATTAACACCGTTTGCATCAACTAACTTAGAAACGGCATCGGCCAGCGAATTTCTTCCAGGTCCCGGCCAGTATACCGTAAGAAGCGGAGACTCCTTGTTCATAATCGCCTGTAAATTCGGTGTTTCGATCAACGACCTCAAGCGCCTCAACCAACTGGATTCGGATATGATATTTCCCGGGCAGGTTCTGATGATTCCGGCCAGAACAACGGGACTGAATCGATATGTCGTCAGAAACGGAGATTCGTTGTTTATCATTGCAGGCTTCTACGGCATTACCGTCAATGAATTAAAGCGGGCCAACGCCCTTGACTCCGACCTGATCATGCCGGGGCAGGTTTTGGCGATCCCTGTAAAGGAAAGGCCGTTGAGCGAGGTGCTCGACGAAAAGGGCATCAACGTACCGGAAATCGGTTTGGATGTTGTCGTAGACAAAACAGATCATACACTCACGTTGTTCTGGCAGGGCATGTGGTTGAAGACCTACCATGTTGAGTTGGGTGACGGAGGGATGGGGGATAAGGAAGTCCGCGGGGACCATAAAACGCCGGAAGGGATCTTCAGTATAACAGAAAAGTCAATACTGAGCCCGCCGGACGAGTTTCTCGGTTCAAGGTGGATGCGTCTGAATTACCCGAATATTGAGGATGCGCAACGCGGGCTCCAGGAAGGTTTGATAGAGTTCGGGACTTACGATGAGGTTGTTGCGGCCGCCGGCAGCGGTCAGACCCCTCCACAGTATACGGCCCTGGGGGGAGGGATTGGAATTCACGGCGGGAGCATCCCCGAATTCGGAAGCGACTGGACCTGGGGTTGTGTCGGGTTGACTAATAAGGATGTAGAAGATTTTTATGATTTCATTAACCCGGGCGCGCGGGTGGTTATTCAGTGGTAGCGTAAATCTTAACAACTGGCAAGAAAAGCGGCGGGCAAGTAACCGCCGTTTTTTTTCCCTTAACTCATTTGGTATCACCTCTTAGATTTGTCTGCGGGTTTGAAAGAAATAATAAAGCGAGAAGCCATAATAACGGGAGGTACAACGGTGGCAAACAGACTCGCCCGGGAAAAGAGCCTGTATTTACTGCAGCACGCCGACAACCCCGTGGATTGGTACGCGTGGACAGGTGAAGCCTTTGAAAAGGCAAAAAACGAGGACAGGCCGGTTTTTCTGAGTATAGGGTACAGCACCTGCCATTGGTGCCACGTAATGGAGAGAGAGTCGTTCGAGGATGAGGAAGTCGCCCGGTTGATGAATGAGGTTTTCGTAAACGTCAAGGTCGACCGTGAGGAAAGGCCGGACATAGACAGCACTTACATGACCGTGTGCCAGGTGATGACGGGAAGCGGCGGCTGGCCGCTGACCGTTATCATGACCCCGGATAAGAAACCGTTCTTCGCGGCGACATACATACCCAAAGAGAGCCGGTTCGGGCGCCTCGGCATGATGGAGTTGGTGCCGCAAATCAAAAGGTTGTGGGAGACGCGCCGGGACGAGATCGAAAGCAAGGCCGGGCAGGTCGTCTCGGTTGTAAAGGATCTGGCCCGGGGCGCTGCCGGCGAGGAGATCGGGGAGGCGAGCCTGAAGGCGGCGTTCGAGCAGCTGTTGCGGGCTTTCGATCGGGAACACGGCGGCTTCGGTACGGCGCCCAAGTTCCCGATGCCGCACAACCTCACCTTCCTTCTCCGCTACTGGAAACGGTCGGGGGACGCGCGGGCGCTGGAGATGGTCGAGAAAACCCTGCAAGCGATGCGGTCCGGCGGAATATACGATCATCTCGGTTTCGGTTTTCACCGGTACTCCACGGACGCGAGATGGCTTTTGCCGCATTTTGAGAAAATGCTTTACGACCAGGCATTGCTGGCGATCGCTTACCTGGAGGCGTACCAGGCCACCGGAAATAGACTCTATGCGCGCACGGCACAAGAGATATTCGCGTATGTCATGCGGGATATGACCGACCCCGGGGGCGGTTTTTACTCTGCGGAGGACGCGGACAGCGAAGGTAAGGAAGGGGAGTTTTACCTCTGGGCGGAGGAGGAGATCCGGCAGCTGCTCAGCGACAACGAAGCCGCTCTGGCGTTAAAGGTGTTTAACATCAAGGCGGGCGGGAATTTCCGGGAGGCAACCGGCGGGCTTACCGGAAAAAACGTTTTGTTTCTGCACGAGCCGACCGGTGATGCGGCAACCGGTACGCCGATGGCGGAAAAGGAACTGCGGGAAGAGCTGGAAGTCGTGAGGGAAAAGCTCTTTCGATTCCGTGAAAAGCGAGTGCATCCCCATAAAGACGACAAGATCCTGGCTGATTGGAACGGCCTGATGATCGCCGCCATGGCAAAAGGCGCACAGGTTTTTGACGACCCAGGTTACGCCGCGGCGGCGGCAAGAGCGGCGGATTTCGTTTTAAAGGTGATGCGGGATGAAAGGGGGACGCTTTACCACCGCTGCCGGGACGGCGAAACGGCGGTGCCGGCTTTCCTCGACGACTACAGCTTTATGATCTGGGGCTTAATTGAGCTTTACGAAGCGACCTTCGAGGTGCGTTATCTTCAAGCGGCTTTGGAGCTGAATGATACTTTACTGAAGCGGTTCCGGGATGATAAAGACGGCGGTTTCTATTTTACTTCGGACGCTGCCGAGGATGTACTTGTCCGCCGGAAAGAGATCTACGACGGCGCTGTTCCTTCCGGGAATTCGGTGGCCATGCTTAACCTTTTACGTTTGGGACTCATTACGGCGGATCCCGCACTGGAACAAAAGGCCTCGCTTCTGGGACGCGCCTTTTCCGGGA
The DNA here is from genome assembly GCA_040755195.1 of Bacillota bacterium. Taxonomy (GTDB): domain Bacteria; phylum Bacillota; class Desulfotomaculia; order Desulfotomaculales; family Ammonificaceae; genus SURF-55. Next base: position 22,082 of record JBFMBL010000002.1, on the reverse strand, counting down.
GCGTTTTGGAAGCTCCGTCGGCACACACGCAACTGATGGCGGCGGTGGATTTCGCGATCGGGCCCTCTTACGAGATCGTTATCGTCGGCCGGCCGCAGGCACAGGATACACAGAAGATGCTGAGTGCGGTGCGAAGCAAGTTTATACCCAATAAGGTGGTCATGGCCAGGCTTGAAGGGGAGGAAACAGCCCAAATCGGCGATATCGCCGGTTTTGTATCAGGTTTCTCCAGCCAGGAAGGCAGGGCCACGGCATATGTCTGCCTGGATCACAACTGCAGGCTGCCGACGACGGATACCAGCAAGGTCCTGGAACTGCTCATGGCGTAGAAACCGCTGATTGTAAAAGGTGGGAAGCATAGCGTAAAGGGGTGGCTGTATGGCTGTTGAGCAGAAGGTTGATGTGGCGCCGGTTCTGATCAGGTTCGAAGAAAAGCTTAAGGAATTGACTGTGGCCACGGAAAAGATGAAGCTTGCGGAGTACGTTGAGCTGCTCGACCGGCCGTGGCGCTTGATGTATGTAAATTTTATCGCCGGTCTGGCACGCGGTGTGGGAATAGCTGTGGGTTTTACTCTCTTAGGAGCGCTGCTCATTTACTTCTTGAAAAACCTGGTGGCGGCCAACCTGCCGGGAATAGGAAAATTTATCGCTGAAGTAGTCCGTATGGTTAACCTGCATTTGTATTAACTTATAGGAGGAGGCCCAAGTGAGTGGAGCACGATAAACAGCAGTATTTCAAGCAGCGGCTGTGGCAGGAACGAGAAACATTGAAGCAGCTTATCTCAGGGATAGAAGAAACGGGAACGGACATGTCACAGCGGGAGTCGACCGGCGAACTCTCGCTTTACGATAACCATCCGGCGGATGTGGGCAGCGAGGTTTACGAGCGTTCCAAGGACCTGGCGCTGAAGAATGACGCGGAGTTCAAGTTAAAGGCGATAGAAGACGCTTTATCCAAGATGAGAGCGGGGCGCTACGGTTTATGTGACGAATGCGGCGGCGAGATTCCTTTGGATAGACTCGAGGCAATACCTTATACCACGATGTGCCGGCTCTGCAAGTCGAAAGAGGAGGAACTGTCGGAACCAAAGCAGCGGTCGCTCGAAGAAGAGGTTTTTCAAAACCCGTGGCAGCGCGCCTTCGATGATAGTATAATATATGACCGGGATGATACATGGCAGGACATTGAACAGCATAGCCTTTCGACTGAGACGGAACCGCTTGATGAGGAGGAAGGGCGCGGGGGAGTTTTAGGTGAAGCGCCTCCGGATGTTGACCAGATCCCTTATTACAAAAGCGACGGGGTTTTCTACAGGGACAACCGGGTTTAGGGCCTTTGACCCAAGATACGTGGTATTTCCATGCATAAGTCTTCTGAAATTATTGACTTCGGAACAGGGACTTGCGATACTTGACTTAATTTCGAGGCACGATGTTTTTTCTTGATAGGAAGGATTTTGCGGTTTTACAAACGAATAATTATCAAGTTATAACCCGTATTGTAAGCCCAGGGAGACATATGCTTATTTTTTTTGATGAAATCAGAGATGATTTGGCTTATATAGAAGCTGAGCTTAAGAATACCGTCTCGGGATTCGCCACGGTTATCAACGATGCTGCGGCGCATCTTTCTGCTGCCGGCGGGAAGCGTTTGCGGCCTGCTTTTTCTCTTTTTTGCGGGCGGTTCGGCCACTATGAGCTTAAAAAAGTGGTGCCGCTGGCGATAGCCCTCGAACTGATTCATATGGCTACGCTTGTTCATGATGATATCGTGGACGGGGCGGTTGTCCGGCGCGGCCGGTCTACGGTTCAGGCGATCTGGGGAAATAATGTGGCTGTTCGGACCGGAGACACCCTTTTTGCCAAAGCCATAGAGCTTGTTGCCGGGTATGCCAACCCGTTGGTCAGCAAACAGTTGGCTGCGACATGTATGAATGTATGTACGGGAGAATTCGCCCAGGCCCAGGCATGCTTCAACCCCGGGCAGACCCTGCGCGATTATTTCGGCCGTATCCGGAGCAAAACCGCGATATTGATCGCGACGGCCTGTGAACTCGGAGCGGTTGTCTGTGAAGCGCCGCGCATAGTGAGTAAATCGCTCGGCAGGTACGGCCTTGCGGTGGGAATGGCTTTTCAGGTGGTGGATGACGTTCTCGATATAATTGCCGACGAGCGTATTCTCGGAAAGGCCACGGGCGGAGATATTCGAGAGGGTATTGCCACACTCCCGGTGCTTTATGTTTTGCGACAGAGCGGGAAACGCCGGCGCTTGCAGGAAATACTCTGCGCTCGGGAAAAGGGCGAGGGGGAGATCGGCGAGGCGATCGATATCGTGAAACAAGAAGGCGGGGTGCCGTACAGCCTTGAGGTGGCCCGGCGTTTCGTAAGCAAGGCAAAGAAGTCGCTCAATGTGCTTCCCGACATTCCGAGCCGGCAGTATCTCGATGACATAGCCGAGTTTGTGGTGGCACGAAAGTTCTGAGAAATCAGAAGTTAGAAGTCAGAAGTCAGTAGTCAGAATATATGGGAATCATAAAAGGGACAAGCTTTGGTTGAGGAACAATAGCGTTTATCAGAGGAGCTGTGCCCGTATCATAAAGGATTAAAATTGACATAGAAATAGCAGATTTCATTGTAATAACATATTCATTTTCTTGATTTTCTTGATGCATGGTATTCTTGGCGTCTTGGCGGTTGAATTCTTTTTAAGGAGAAAAGGATGCTATATCCGGCTTTTATAAAACTTCAAGATCGAAAATGCGTGGTTGTCGGGGGGGGCAGGGTTGCAGCGCGCAAAGTGGGTATGCTGCTTGACTGTGGAGCACAGGTTCGGGTAATCAGCCCGACGGTTGTGGAGGAACTGGCCGCCTGGATAACCGGCGGTCGGGTTGAATGGATAAATCGGGGATTTGAGAAGGGCGATACCGCGGATGCTTTTCTGGTGGTCAGCGCCACGGATGACAGGGAAGTGAACAATGCTGTGGCCGCTGAGTGTACAGCACAAAACATATTGCTTAACGTGGTTGACCAGCCCGAGTTCTGTAATTTTTATGTTCCGTCAGTCGTTAAACGGGGTCCGCTTACGATTGCCATATCCACGGAGGGGAAAAGCCCTCTTCTTGCACGAAAAATGAGGGAGAAGCTCGAAGAAGTAATAACGCCGGCTTATGGCGAGTTCTTAGAGTACCTGGGCGCGGTGCGGGCCGGGATTATTGCCGGGCATCCGGAAGTGAAAGGCGAGTTGCTTGAAGAGATTGTCGGTCCAGAGGTTCTGGCTTGCATAGAAAAAGGTGACCTCGAAACGGCCAAGGAGTTGATGGAGAATGTTCTCGATCGTTATCGGTCTTAACCACAAGACGGCGCCGGTAAGCGTCAGGGAAAGATTTGCGTTTTCGGAGGGCCAGGTACGGGAGGTTCTGGAGGAAGTACGGGCCAAGCCGGGGGTGAGTTCGGTTGTTCTGCTTTCCACCTGCAACCGGACCGAGTTTTATATATTTTTTACGAAGGAAATAGGGCGAACAGCCGTTATCGAGGTTTTGTCCAGGCGGGCGGGCCTGGAGTTCAATGAACTGAGACGCTATCTTTACGTTCATACCGAAAACGACTGCGTACGGCATCTTTTCAAGGTTGCCGCCGGGCTTGATTCAATGGTTCTCGGCGAAACCCAGATTCTCGGCCAGGTAAAGGAAGCTTACCAACTGGCAAAGAACTGCGACTCTTCGGGGAAGTATTTTAACGCGTTATTCCAGCAGGCACTGGCGGTCGGCAAGAAGGTCCGGACCGATACAGGGATCGACAAGAACCCGGTTTCGGTGAGTTACGCCGCGGTGGAGTTGGCCAAGCAGGAGCTTGGAAGCCTGGAGGGGCGAACGGTGTTGATTGTGGGGGCCGGTAAGATGAGCGACCTTACCGCGAAGCACCTTGTGGCCAGCGGCGTAACCGGCGTTATTGTTTCAAACCGGTCCCACGAACGCGCTCAGGAGCTTGCAGGCCGGTTTAACGGACAGGCCGTGCGCTTTGATGAACTGTACCATTGGATAGAAAAGTCGGATATCGTTATCAGTTGTACGGCGGCAACGCACTACGTGATTCATGCCGGCGAAATGGCCAGGGTTATGGAAAAACGCAACGGAGCGAAGATCTTTTTAATCGATATCGCGGTGCCCAGAGACATCGAGCCTGCGGTGGGTGATTTGCCGGGAGTGACGCTTTCCGACATCGATAAGCTGCAGAACGTTGTGGACGCCAATCTTTCGGAACGGCGCGAGATGGCGGTGCAAGTGGAGAAAATAATAGAAGAAGAGGTTGAGGGATTCGTCCGCAGGCAGGCCGCTCAATCCGTGGTGCCTACGATCGTGGCACTGAAGAAACTCGGTGATGAAATAAAACAAAAAGAGTTGCGCCGGGCATTGAACCGTCTTGGAGAGCTGTCCGATCGCGAGCGCAAGGTGATAACATCCATGGCCAACAGCATCGTAAACCAGTTGTTGCACGAACCTGTCCGGAGTTTAAAAGACCTTTCCCTTTCTTCAAAGGGGCAACTCTATTCCGAAGCGATTCAGGATTTATTCGGCCTTGACGTTCCGGCGGAGCTGCCCGCGGCAGTGGTTAAGGGGAAGATATAGAAAAGTGGGGCGCCAGATTGTTGTCGGGACACGGGGGAGTGCGCTGGCTCTTGAACAAACCGGCATCGTGGTGGACGCGCTGAAGCGCAGTTGGCCGGAATACAGGTTCAAGATAGAGACAATTAAAACAACCGGGGATAAGATACTTGATGTCGCCTTGGCAAAAATTGGGGATAAGGGGCTTTTTACAAAGGAATTAGAGATTGCTCTCCTGAATAGAAAGATTGACTTTGCCGTCCACAGCATGAAGGACGTTCCTACGCTTTTGCCGGAGGGTCTGGTTATCGGCGCGGTTTTGGAGCGGGAGTATCCGGGTGACGTTATGGTTTCCACTTCGGGGACGGTGCTCGACGCCCTGCCGCCGGGAGCGAGGGTGGGAACGTCGAGCCTGCGGCGGCAGGCGCAGTTGAAAAACTACCGCCCGGACCTTAGGATACTTCCCGTCCGCGGCAACCTCAACACCCGCCTTAATAAACTGAAAGCCGGTGATTTTGACGCTATCGTGCTGGCATGGGCCGGCCTTGTTCGTTTGGGCATGGAAGGTCATATAACCCAGCGCCTTCCGTACAGTGTTTGTTTGCCCGCGGTGGGCCAGGGTGCGATAGGGATAGAAATCCGGGCTGAAGACCCGGAAATAACCCGGATTGTGGGGGTTCTGGACGACGCGGACAGCAAGGCGCAGATCCTTGCCGAGCGGGCGTTGATGCGCCGTCTCGAGGGAGGCTGTCAGGTTCCGATCGGCGCCCTTGCTTCCACCGCAGACGAGGAACTGACCATTGAGGGGATAGTGGCCGACCTTAACGGTCAACGGCTTGTCCGGGCGCAGGAAAGCGGCTCGATCTTCCACGCCGAAGAGGTTGGGGTACGGCTGGCGGAGAAACTGCTGGGTATGGGGGCCAGAGAAATTTTGGAGTCGATCCGTGGGGAGAAGTTACAATAATGGCGGGAAAAGTATATTTAGTGGGTGCGGGACCCGGCGACCCGGGCCTGATTACACAAAAGGGAATAAGGTGCCTGTCATCGGCCGATGTGGTAGTATACGACCGACTGGTTAATCCGCGCTTGCTCGGGTACGCACGGGCGGACGCGGAAATCATCTATGCGGGTAAGTCTCCCGAGCGTCACGCCTTGAAACAGGATGAAATAAATGCGCTTCTGGTCGAAAAGGCGGGGGACGGGAAGATTGTCGCAAGGCTTAAGGGCGGCGACCCCTTTGTTTTCGGCCGCGGCGGCGAAGAGGCGGAGGCCTTGAAGCGCGCGGGGCTCGCTTTTGAAGTGGTCCCCGGCGTCACCGCGGCGGTGGCGGCGCCGGCCTATGCCGGCATTCCGGTTACCCATAGAGACTTTACCTCAAGTTTTGCGGTGATAACGGGCAATGAGGACCCCAACAAGAACGATTCGGCCATTGATTGGGATAAAATAGCCGGAAGCGGGACCTTGATCTTTTTAATGGGCATGGCGCATCTCCCAAATATCATGAAGCGCTTGAAAGAAGCGGGGCTTCCGGGAGAGACGCCGGTGGCGGTGATCCAGTGGGGGACGACGGCGAAACAGCGCACGGTAACCGGGACCCTGGATGATATAACCGCCGGAGTGGAGGCGGCGGGTCTTACCAACCCGGCGGTGGTGGTTGCCGGGAAGGTGGTTTCTCTGCGGGATGACCTGGCCTGGTTTGAACAAGGGCCGCTTTTCGGGCGGCGAATTGTGGTCACCAGATCGCGGGAGCAGGCCAGCGTGTTGTCCGAAGCGATTTCGGCCCTTGGCGGCGAGGCTTTTGAGTTTCCGACGATCAGGATTGAGCCGCCCGAAGATTGGGAAGGGCTTGACGCCGCCGTCCGGGAAGCGGGAACGTACGACTGGGTGATCTTTACCTCGGTAAACGGGGTAAGCATGTTTTATAGACGCCTGAGGGAACTGGGCTGCGACATCCGCGCTTTCAGCCGGGCGCATATTGCGGCTATCGGACCCGGTACGCGGGCGGCTCTCGAAGACCGGGGGCTGGTGGTCGAGTACATGCCCGAGGAGTTCAAGGCGGAGGCCGTGGCGGACGGCCTTAAAGAGCGGATGCGGGCCGGGGCGCGGGTGCTTCTGCCGCGGGCGGACATCGCGCCGGATTCCCTGCCGCGGGCGCTGGCGAGGGCGGGATATTTCGTAAACAACGTCGCCGCTTACCGGACAGCGCCGGAACGCCGCAGCGCGGGTTTATTACGCGAGATGCTGGTTAGCGGCGCCGTGGATGCGGTTACCTTTACGAGTTCTTCAACCGTAACGAACTTCGTTGCGGCGCTGGGTTCCGATGCTCCCGGGCTTCTGGGGAAAACGGCGGTAGCCTCCATCGGGCCGGTAACCAGCAATACCGCCCGCAAGGCGGGCCTGAAGGTGGACGTTCAGGCGAACCGCTATACCATCCCCGGGCTGGTTGAGGCGCTTGTAGAGTTTTTTACAAGGATGAAATCTGAAAAAAGTTACGGGTTACGAGAATAAGTCCTGAGTCATATGTCTGAAGTCTTACGGTTTTTAACGTCGGACGTCGGACGTTAACAGACTCTGATTACCTGTCAGCCTGATTTTTAGTGTTGAACTTTGAACGGACCCGAAAGATCTGTCAGGTTAAGCTTAAACGCAGAACGCAGAACGCAGAACACGTCGGACTTCGGACGTCGGACGTTGGACCTTAACAAAGGAGGTTTTTAAATTGGGCTTTCCGGTAACCCGCCTGCGCAGGTTGCGCGTAAGCGAGGAGATGCGGCGGCTCGTCCGGGAAACGCAGCTTGATGTCGGGGACCTGGTTTATCCGGTTTTCGTCGCGGAGGGGAGCGGTGTGGTGATCCCGGTTGAAGCGATGCCGGGAATAAAACGCTTTTCGGTGGACACCCTCCTGGGCGAGGTTGAAGAGGCGGTGGATGCCGGAATACCTGCCATAATTATCTTCGGCGTTCCCGACGTCAAAGACGATGCCGCTTCCGGCGCCTGGGACGAGAACGGCGTTGTCCAGCGGGCGATAAAGGCGATAAAGGAGCGCTTTCCCGGCTTGCTGGTAGCTACCGACCTGTGTCTTTGCGCCTATACCGGTGACGGGCATTGCGGCGTGGTAAAGGACGGCCGGATTCTGAACGACCCTACCCTGGAAATATTGGCCCGTACCGCGGTTTCCCACGCCCGTGCGGGAGCTGATATAATAGCGCCTTCGGACATGATGGACGGCAGGGTCGGCGCCATCAGGCAGGCGCTTGACGCCGCCGGTTACGCGGATGCGGCGATAATGGCGTACAGCGCCAAGTATGCCTCCGCTTTTTACGGTCCTTTCCGGGAGGCTGCCGACTCACGTCCACAGTTCGGCGACCGGCGAAGCTACCAGATGGACCCCTCCAATGCCGCGGAGGCCCTGGTAGAGGTGGCTTTCGACCTGGAAGAAGGCGCCGATATAGTAATGGTGAAACCTGCGCTCGCTTATCTCGACGTGATTTACAGGGTTAAGAAAAAATTCGGCCGCCCCGTGGCGGCCTATAACGTAAGCGGCGAGTATTCGCTGGTCAAGGCCGCGGCAGCGCAGGGCTGGATCGACGAACGGGCGGTGGTGCTGGAGATGTTAACCGCCATCAAACGCGCCGGCGCGGATATCATCCTGACTTATTTTGCCAAGGACGTGGCGCGGTGGCTGAAGGAATAATGTTATAGACATCGGACGTCGGACCTATTTAGAAGGGAAGCGAAACAATGATCGTATCTTGGAACGCAACTAACGAGTGCAACCTTAAATGTGCTCACTGTTACCGTGACGCGGGGGCGAAGAAATCCGACGAGCTGACGACGGAAGAAGGCCGCGTGCTCATTGACGAGATCGCCCGGTCCGGGTTTAAGATAATGATTTTCTCGGGCGGGGAGCCTATCATGCGGCCCGACCTCTTTGAGCTGGTGGCCCACGCCCGCGAAAAAGGCCTGCGGCCGGTTCTGGGTACGAACGGAACCGTAATCACGCCTGAGGTGGCCAAGCGGCTGGTGGAGGCCGGGGTAATGGCGGCCGGCATCAGCCTTGACAGCATGGACAAAAAGCTGCACGATGAGCTGCGCGGCGTACCCGGTTCCTGGGACGCAGCGGTTGAAGGTATGCGGGCCTGCCGGGAAGCCGGGCTTCGTTTTCAAGTCCATACGACGGTGATGGACTTCAACTATGACGAGATAGAAAAGCTTACGGATTTTTCCGTGGGAATCGGGGCACAGGGGCACCACGTTTTTTTCCTGGTGCCGACCGGCCGCGCGGTGGAAATAGCGGAGGCTTCCATCAAGGCCGACCAATACGAGCGGCTCCTGCGCCGGCTCCTTCAAAAACAAAAGCAGGTGCCGATAGAGATAAAACCTACTTGCGCGCCGCATTTTCTGAGGATCGCCAAGCAGATGGGCGTCGATATGCGGTTCACGCGGGGCTGCCTGGCGGGGCTCTCCTATTGCCTGATCAACCCGGTGGGTGTGGTCCAGGCCTGCGCGTATCTCGACGTTTCCGCGGGGAACGTCCGTGAAACGCCGTTTTCAGAAATCTGGCGCGATGCCGAGTTTTTTAAACACCTGCGTACGCGCCGGTACACCGGCAAGTGCGGCAGTTGTGAATACGAGGATGTCTGTGGCGGCTGCCGCGCAAGGGCCAAATTTTATTACGGCGATTACATGGGCGAAGAACCCTGGTGCCTTTATGGAGGGAAAAGCCAGGTTCAGCGGTCCAACTGACGGAGAGCCTATTTTGAACGTCGAACGTAGAACGTCGAACGTAGAACGTCGAACGTAGAACGTAGAACGTAGAACGTAGAACGTAGAACCTTGATAGGGAGGAGGGGGCAATTGGCGGTTCAAGATAAAGAACTGACCGAGGCGGAGCGGCAGTTGCTGGCGGCGATGCAGGAGGGTTTCTTGCCTGTGGCGCGGCCTTTTAAAGAAGTGGCGGAAAGACTCGGATCGACCGAAAGCGATGTGATCGCCGAACTCAGGCGGCTCAAGGAAGAAGGGGCGATCCGGCGCCTCGGAGCGATTATCGATTCCCGGAAGATCGGTTACACCGGGACGCTGTGCGCGATGAAAGTTCCCGGAGAGCGCATCCCCGAGGTTGCAGAGGTGATAAACTCCTTCCCCGAGATAACGCACAACTACGTTCGAGAATACGAATACAACGTCTGGTTTACCATTCTGGCCCCGTCCGTGGACAGGATCAACGATATACTTGCGGCGATAAAGAACAAGACGGGAATTCCGGAACTTATCAACCTTTCTGCGCGCCGGATCTTTAAGATCCGCGTCAAATTTGATTTGGAAGGCGCCGCAAAACCCTAAGCATTGGAGCGGTTTTATAGAATCGGAGTATTATTACCGGTCTTGGAGGGGAAAACGTGACCGAGGTGGAAGAGCGCCTGATATTGGAACTGGGTGAAAACTTTCCGATAGAGCCCCGGCCGTTCGCGGTGATCGGCGAGCGCCTGGGAATAACCGAAGATGAAGTAATCGCGCGGGTTAAGGATTTCATGGACAAGGGGATTGTCCGGCGCCTGAGCGTGGCCTTGAGGCATCAGAACGTCGGCTTTACGGCCAACGCCATGATAGTCTGGAAGGTGCCGCCGGAGCGGTTGGATGAGGTGGGAAACAAACTGGCCTCCTTCCCCGAAGTGACTCACTGCTACGAACGTGAAACCACCCGTGACTGGCCGTACAATCTTTATGTCGTTGTGCACCGCCCGTACCGCGAGGAGTGTCTTGCGATTGCGGCAAGGCTCAGCGAAGCGGTGGGGGTTGCGGATTACCGGGTGCTTTTCAGTACAGCGGAATTGAAACGCTCAAACCCGCAATATTTTATTGAAAGAGGGGAAGATGATGCGGTTTGACCGTTCGGACCATCTGTTCGCCAAAGCCAGGGATTATTTGCCGGGCGGGGTTAACAGCCCGGTCCGGGCTTTCAAGTCGGTAGGACGGGATCCGGTTTTTATCAAGAAAGCAGCCGGGGCGCGGCTTCAAGACGCCGACGGTAACACTTATATCGACTACGTTTGTTCCTGGGGACCGCTTATTCTGGGGCACGCTCACCCCGCAGTGGTCCAGGCCGTTTGTGATGCGGCCGGTAACGGTACCAGCTACGGCGCGCCCACGGAGTTGGAGGTTGAACTGGCAAGAAGAATAGTAGCGGCGCTTCCGGCGGTTGAAATGGTTCGTCTCGTCAATTCCGGGACGGAGGCGACAATGAGTGCCGTACGCCTGGCACGGGCTTATACCGGGCGCTCTAAGATCGTAAAATTTGAAGGCTGCTACCACGGCCACGGTGACTCCTTTTTAATCAAAGCCGGTTCCGGGGCGCTTACGCTCGGGGTGCCTACCAGTCCGGGGATTCCTCCGGCCGTGGCGCAAGACACCGTGATTGCTCCTTACAACAATCTGGATACCGTGCGCGAGATTTTTAAGCGCGAGGGTGAGAACATCGCTGCGGTAATCGTCGAACCCGTTGCAGGAAATATGGGCGTGGTGCCGCCGGCGGCAGGCTTTCTGCCCGGCTTGCGGGCGCTGTGCTCGGAGTACGGTGCGCTGCTGATCTTCGACGAGGTGATAACCGGCTTCCGGGTGGGTTACAGCGGGGCGCAGGAGCTTTACGGGGTTTACCCGGACCTTACCTGCCTGGGCAAGATTATCGGCGGCGGTCTGCCGGTCGGGGCTTACGGCGGCGGGAAAAAGATAATGGAAATGGTTGCGCCCGAGGGGCCGGTTTACCAGGCCGGCACTCTCTCCGGCAACCCGCTGGCGATGGCGGCCGGGATAGCCACCCTCGATTTCCTTAATAAGCCCGGGACTTACGACCGGCTGGATGTTTTAGCCGCCAGGCTGGCTGCCGGTCTGCAGAAGGCGGCGGCGGAAGCGGGGGTTCCGGCGGCGATCAACCGGGTTGGCTCCTTGCTGACCATGTTCTTAACACCGGGTCCGGTTTCGGACTATGCGAGCGCTACCGGTGCGGACACGGAAAAATTCGCGGCCTTTTTCCGCGAAATGCTCAAGGCGGGGGTTTACCTGCCGCCCTCCCAGTTTGAGGCGCTTTTTGTATCGCTGGCGCATACACCTGCCGATATTGACGAGACGGTTGACGCGGCAGCCCGCTGTTTTCGCAGTATTGCCTGATATTCAGTCACGGGGCGGCAATGTGGGGCCCCGGCCAGTATAAAATTCAAAATCAGTGGAGGTCTTTCGTATGTGTTCTGGAGGCGCTGTTCCACGTTGCATCGTTGAGTTGACGGGATATCATCTGGCTCTGGTTTTGCGGGAAGCCTGCGATGAATGCCCTGTTTGCTTAAATCAGCTGCAAGAAGCGCAGAAGGTTCTGCGCGCAATCGGCAGGAGCGAAGGCGGGGCGGAGCTTTGTGAGACGCTGAAGATGCTTGCCGGGGAGGCTTACAAGGAGGCCGCGTGCGGCGTGGGGCGAATCGGCGCGAGCATTGTTACGGAAGCTCTTGCCGACTACGACGAGGAGTTTGATGCGCACGTTACTGAAAGATACTGTCCCGCAGGTGTTTGCGACATCCGCTACACGGTGGAAGCATAAAAAAACCGGGCAAGCCCGGGCTTTCCATTATCATAAATCGCAGAATTGCCGGTACAACGCCGGCTTTAATATTTTAAGGCCGGCTTAACAGGGCTAGCGAGGACAAAAGGGTATAGAGGAGCCACAACGCAAAAAGATAGACCGCCACGTAACGGGACCGGGCTTTGAATGCCACCGCGCCGCCGATGCTCCACAGCGCCAGGCTCCATAAGGTGAAGACGCTACAACGCGCAAGAAAGGTATACGCGAGTGTTTTTGAGTAAGGGAGGAACATAGCAAGGTTTACGGTCGTCCGGTGAAAGTTTTCCACCGGGGAAGACAGCGCGATGCCCGTACTGACGACGTTACCGAGCAGGATCGGCACGTAACCGTACACGGCGATGGTAAGAACGCTTTCGAACGGAATTACGGTTTTTCGCAATGAGCCGAAGAGCCTCAACAACAGGGCGACCAGCAACCAGACGACTATGGGAAACAGGGCGGCGCCGAAAAGGGCCGCTAAAGGTATGGTAACGGGCAGTAATTCCTTTATTCGTCCCAGTTCGCTGGACGGAATCATAAGGGCGCCGTTTTCGATCATCCACATCGTTGCTGCTCTGATCTTGGGCAGCAGGACTACGGCCATGAGGATGTTTAAGGCGCAGAGCACGAGCGCCGGGCGCATGAATTGCGGCTGGTCCACAATTGCTTTAAAAACGGCAACCGGCTCGGTTACAACGGAAACCAATCGCCTTATGACCGATGAGCTTTCTTGAGCCAATTCCAACTACTCCTTTTTTCCGCAAGCATTAAACATTTTTATTCGCCTCCTGGATGTTGTTTTCCTGCTCTAACCTCTAGCCGCCGATCTTCAATGGTTATTTTTTATAGGAATACGCAGCGGCTTGACAAGGCCTGTCGCAAAAGGCTAAGCTTGGAGGTAACTATTCAGGTGCCCCGGTCGTCGGGCGCGGCGATATGCTACGCATGGCTTTGTCAGCCGGCCTGGGGCAGTGCTCACCCAGCACTCAGTTACTTCTCAGCTACTTGCATTGGGCTACAGTTAATATTCATCATGCAGCTAAGTCTGAGTGCTGGGCTCCGCGCTACCCCAGACCGGCTTTCGCGCTCTGCTTGCATCTCACCGCCCAGCACTCAACACACCCGATAACGATGGCATATGTCTAAGCCTTAGTATATTTGAGTGCTGGGTCAGAGAAACACTAAGCGGCTGAATAGTGAAACTTGGAGAAAAAAGAAGCGGGTGATGTTCTTTGGAGGAGGTTGTGACCCAGGTCGCGGGGTTTATGGCCCTGGCGGCCAGGACGGCCCCGAAGTCGCTCGGACAGGATTACCTTGAAATCAAGGTGATATCCGGCGCGGATTTGCAGCAGCTGGCCGAGGGGATGGAGGCATTCGGGAGGGAAACGGGTAAAAAGGACTTTGACCGGGACGCGGAAAGCGTACGCAGGTCGGCGGCTGTTTTCCTAATCGGTCTTAAAAACGCCAAGCCTTTGGGCCTTAACTGCGGCGCCTGCGGCTTTTCCCGTTGCGACGAACTGGTTGAGCACGAGGGAACGGAATTCAGAGGGCCGCATTGTTACTGGCGGGCGATGGATATGGGCATCGCAATCGGTTCCGCGGTAAAGACGGCTTCAATCTTCAACGTCGACAACCGGGTGATGTACCGGGCCGGTGTTGTGGCCCGCCGACTGGGGTTGATCGACGCGGGTGTGGTTTTGGGTGTTCCCCTGGCGGCGACAGGCAAGAGTGTTTTTTTCGACCGGGCGCCGAAGAAAGGTAACTATTCAGGCACGGGTTTCAGGTCCGAATTCAGAAGTCATCCAGCACTCAACTCTGATATAAGATAACGTTTCTTTTCTGAAGGTAAAGATACGATTAACCGACATCTTGCCGAATACCCGATTGAGTGCTGGACAGAATCCGGAATAGAGACGGGTTATTCTGAATTCTGACCCTGAATAGATACGAAGAAAGAATAGTTGACCCGCCTGTGGATAATACGCGGTCCTGAATAGTTGCTAAAAAACAAGGAGCGGTGGTTCGTAACCACCGCTCCGGCATTTCATCAAAGAAGGCCGTTGTAAGCTCCTTTTTTATTCAGTCAGTGAAACTCAAAGGCTTACTCTTTCGCTACCTTTTCTTTTTTCCCTTTTAACATGCGCAGGTCGATAAACCGGTCTTTCAGTTTCTTCATGACCATCGGCATGGTGGTGTATTCCATCTCGTCAAGGTGAAGCCGGTGCGGCTCGAACGGCCCCAACCGCCTCATGTAGTCGGCGATGAGATTTGCCTCTTCCCGCGCCCTGTCGAAGGCCGGGTCGTCGAAGAGATCCTGCGGACCCACAAGCCGCCCGTTCGCCAGTTGGAAACCGAGTGCGACAACCCGCGGCGGCCCGTCAAAGCGCGTCGGGGTGGCCTGCCGGACACCCACCGCCATCAGGGGGCCGCTGTGGGAACCGCGCATCCACCCGGACACCAGGTGCGGGTGGGCGAAAGGCTCGAGGACTTCGCCCACCGCCGGATAACCACTCTGGCAACGGACGATGCACACGGGATCGTCCTTGCCCACGTATCGGCCGGCCATGATATTGAGGCGCTGGGTGCTGGAGACCGCCGCGATCTGGCCGGTGTCCTTGTGGAATATTCTTTTGATGCAGTAACGGCCGGGCGCACCGATAAAGATCAGCATGTCGTAGATTTCTTCAGGGGCGGAGAACGTGATCTTTTTGTCGTCGATCAGGTCGCGGACCTCAAAGAGAAAGCCGGAGTGCATCTTGGGGTCGATTACCAGGCCTATGGTGTTGAAGGGATCGGCGAATATCTTGTACAAAGGAAGGTTCCAGGCGCCGGGCTCGGTCTTGTCGGCCATGAATACGATAATCGGCTCACTTTCCCGTTCTTCGATCTCCATTTCCGCCACACCGGGTCCGAGTCCCTTGATATTTCCGGAAAATGCGTCGGACAGCAGGTCCTGGCCGGCACCGTACAATTTGAGCTTTTTGGCCACCTCGGTGCAGGCAACGAAGACATCCCAGGCCAACTGGTGAATCTCGCCGTTGTTCCGGCCAAGTTCGTGGGTCAGGACCAGATTGACGTCGTCACCGACATGTGCAACGTAAGAATCTATGAGTAAAGGGCTGCCTGAAAGAATGCCGCGTGCCTTTTCAAGGAGTTCGGGGTGAACGCTTGAATGACCTATAAAACCGCCGATGTCGGCTTTGATGACAGAAAGTGTAACCTTTTTACCCATCTGCTTTCTCCTCCTCCAAAAAATAAATGTGTTATACTAATTCTATGAGTACGTCTTTTATTCCTCCTTAATGATTGGATTTTTGTAGATTTTTTTCCGGGTCTGGTGGCAGCCTTCCATTTTTTTTGCCGCCCCGTACGAGCCGAGGCCGCAATCCCCGGATATAGTCGCCAAGCCTTCCCCCTGAGTTTGCGCGAACCACCGCGAGGGCGACCTTCGGCAAAATCCAGCCCGCAGGGTACACGAGGTAGCGCGGCTCCCAGCGAGGGTGAAACTTTTCCTTAAAGCGCCGGAGGCCCTTATAACTGTAGAAAGCGTTGAAGTGTTCGTAGAAAAGATGCGCCACCCTTTCCGCCGGCAAGGCTCCGGGAGACCCGAGTCCCGAAAGAGGCGCAAGCCCGAGGTTGAAGCCGCGCAAACCCTGGTCCCTGAAGTACTCCGCCAGTGATGCAAACAGAAGCTCCATCGTGCCGTTCGGTGCTTCGGGCAACCTGCGCATAAGATCGACAGCCCCTTCGCGGGAATGATGCGTCACGAGCATATTGGCAAAGGCGACCGCTTCCCCTGCGGGACCTTCCACCACTGCAACCGTGCTTTTCTGCAGGTAACGGCGGTCGAACCATCCCAGCGCAAACCGTTTTTCTCCCCCGTGCTGGCTTTTCAACCAGGCATCCGAAATCAGCTTTAATTTCCCAAGCAGTTCTTCACTCAAAGGCGGTCGGTGAAAACAAACACGGTACCCCTGGCGTTGGAGCTTGCCGGTCGCGTTGCGCACGCCTTTCATCTTGCTGCCTTCAAGGCTGAATGCGGCAAGATCGATCACGGCTTCTTCGCCTACTTTTAAATACTCGAATCCTGCTTTTGTGTAGAACGGTAACAGTTCCGGCAACACCTGAAAAAACGCCGGATGCCAGTCGTGCTGTTCACAAAAGCCCTTGAAACCGGTGATTATCGTTTCAGATTCCTCCATAGGACCCACAGGGTCGCCTAGAGCTACCGCCACGTTTCCCACGACGGTGTAACCAATGACGCTCCGGCGCGAGGCGCTGAAGAAGTATGATTTATCGGGCAAAAGAAGCAGATGGGCCAGGGGGGAACGACCCCATGCCTTTATGATTTCACCGGCCTGGCGATGTTCTCCGGGTTTGACACGCCGGCGGTAAACCACCGGCCGAAAAACCAGACTTGCCCCGTAACCCACGGCGACTATCTCGCCGATCCAGAGGGAGTCAAGGAACCATTTTGCCCGATGCGTCCTCGGAAGGTGCGTGGGGTTGTTGCCGGTAAACAACATCCGGCCTGACTCCTTCGCGGCCATACGGAAATCGAACCGGGCGCCGAAGTGGCGGTCAAGCAGGTAGAAACCAAAAAGCCCGTAACTGTAGAGGACAGCCGTGACGCCGCACAAGATCACCAGGCTCCGGCCCAGGGAGGCCGGGTCGCTGGCCACCGTATAAGAACGGGAAAACAGAAGCAGGACAAAAAGGAGCATCAGGTTTACCATCGCGGCATCATAATCCAGTCCCTTTAACAGGTGGGCTATTACGGCCACCGCCAGTGCTGCGATTGTCAACCACCAGGCGCGGCGTTTTCGCTTGTATAACCCCCAAGCAAGGAGAAACAGCGCAATGCCGGCAAATACCGACAAAAGCCAACTGGTATGGATCACGCCCAGTGGAAGATATTCGCGAAGCACGAGGTATCGCCCGTGGTGGTGCTGAAGCCATGCATACAGCACGTTGAAGATGCCGGTTCCGCCCACCGCCATGGCAGCGAGAGATCGCCATACGATATCAGGCCGTTTCAATGCCGCCTCACCAACCGAAAGGATAGTATGCCGCCCAGGAAGGGGAGCCAGACCGTAATGCCGCGGTAGACGAAGGTAACCAGCACCGCCGTTTCAGAGCGGACCCCGAGGGACGCGAGCGTTGCGGCCATCGCGCCTTCTACAACCCCTATGCCGGAAGGGGTGATTGATATTATCATGAATAGAACCCCTACGGCATAACCGGCGACCAGAGTTCCGGGAGGCACCCTGCCGGCGAACGCCATAAAAACCGCTCCGAGAATGCAGACGCTGAGGACTTCCACCAGGAGGGCGTGCAAAGCCACCCGCAAAAGACCTTGCGGTCGTTTGGCCAGCCATTCGACCGCTTCCACCAGTCCGTCAAGGAACGTCGCGACTTTTTCGTCGATCTTCTGCCGCCTAAGGGGTGGGAAAACAAATCGGCCGAAACGAGCGGCGCCTCCAAACAGACGCACCAGCCTGCCGGGCCAGCGCACCGCCAGCGCCAGTATTACCACCTGTGCGCAGACAAAAACAAGCAGCAGGGCCGCAGCCATTCCTTCGTACGCCGTAAGGCTATTGTTTATCCACAGGTAACCAAAGGCCGCCGTTAGAACCACGCAGAAGGCGCCGTAATCGAAAAGGTAATAAATAACGTTGACCAGTACCGCCCGCGCCAGGGTCGCGCCCCGTTTTACCGCGTCTAAAACGATTAGCGCGGTTCCGGAAAACGTGCCGCCCGGCGCGACAAGCCCGACGAATGACCCGGCGGAGACAAGCAGTACCATGCGCTTCCACGATTCCGTGACGCCGACTACCCGGTAGATGGCGTGGTAGAATCCGGCCCGGTTAAAGAGGAACAGCGTTTCAAATACCAGTGCGGCCAGAACCCAGAAAGGGTTCCCCCGTTTCAGGATGTAGAGGAGTTTCTGGCTTTCGGCATAGTGGGAGGCCAGGAACAGGACCGCAAAGAACATCAAGAGCGCAAATAGAAAACGGTACAATAGTCGTCCCTCAGCTTTCAACCGGGCATCTTAAGTCTTCTATTCCCTTTTTTGCGCCGCCAATACCTGCCAGGACATTAAAATAGTTCGCGCCGTATTTAAATCTTCCTCCGGTTGTTTGTGAAAACCGTTAGAGATATGCAGGGGTTGCAAGGGGTCGGATGCCGGAATACAAGTTTCCGCCGTGTCAGGGATTTCGTGGAATGCCCTAAAGAATAAGGGTGATGAGTGGATGCAAAAAAGAATGACCGGTAAAAAGCGGTGCTTCCAAGAGAGTCTAATCCTAATTGTCCTGGTCGAATAACACGGCCCTATAATACCTTGAATATTTTCAGTAAAATGGACCTGGCGTCAATATATTGTTTATATGGAATTAGTTGCAGGAAAAGTGTTGGACCATAGCGAAAAAAGGATTTATGTAGAAAGAAAAAGAAGCATGTCTTTGACTTGGAATTGACCGCCTTAGTGGTTAAAGAACAGCAATTGTCCTTGTAATATCCAAAGCCTTATTATTGCAGGAGTGTTTAAAACATTGTTCAAAAACCGCATATGGGCCAAGTTGCTTCTGTTTTTGCTACTCTGTCCGCTCTCGGCTTTTGCCGACGACCGGGGAATCGTCACTCATCCCGTATCGACTTCCGGGGAGATATATGCGAATCCCTCCGTTGAAACGGTATACCAGGACGTATACGATCCGCCGGGGGGATTTGTCCTGGGCACGGGGGTCGTCGTCAGCCTTCCGGACGCCAATTTCCGGAATGCGGTTCTCGCGCTGGAGATGATTGACGGGGTGACCGTCCCGCCTCAGAAGGTATTTTCGTTTAATAAAACCGTGGGGCCGCGTACCGCCTCTCGCGGTTTTCTGCTGGGGCGGTCGTTGTTCCGAAGCAGGTCAGGATACGTTTACCGGCCGGACTACGGCGGCGGCGTATGCCAGGCGTCCACCGCACTGCACCGGGCCGTGGTAAACGCGGGCCTGAGGGTTTTGGAGCGGCACAACCACGGCGTTAAGGCGCCGTATGCCCCGGACCGCGATGACGCCGCGGTGTTCTACGGGACCTGGGACTATCGTTTTCAGAACACGCTTCCCATTCCGGTATCGGTGAAGGCGAGGAATGAAGACGGAAAACTGATCGTAGAACTGGTTATGGAAGACAGGGCGCCGGGCGGTGAACGAGAATCCGTCTTTCTTCCCGGGAAGACCCTGTGTTTCCTTAATGGTTGGAGGACAACCCTCGATGCGGCCCCTTTCGTCCGCGAAGGCCGGATGTTCGTCCCGGTTGACGGGTTGAGGGGGGCTTTAGGGGTTCCCCCGGAAAGCATCCTTGAAAAAACCGTCATGGGTGAACCGCCGCTGGTGCTGCGCGGTACAGCCTTTGTTCCCGTCCGCTGGGCGGAAGACTTCGGCTTCGAGGTGCGGTGGGATTTAGAGCGAGAAGCCGTGGTTGTCTACAGGGAAACGAGAACGCCGGTACCGGAAGCGGTTGATGTTCTAACCGTCTCTTTGGCAAAGAACCTTCATACACCGTAAAAGAACCGTAAGACGGTTGACGAAAGCCTGACTGCCGGGAACAACCTGTCTGCGGTTTTTTGTTTTTAAGGAGCGGAGTATGCGCCTGACCTATTTCCAATAATTACTGCAGGAAGTAAAAGGACTCAGGGCGAAATAGCATATATTGTTAAATGGACCTTTTTTAGGCTCAAAACGGGTACGTTAAAGGCATAACGGCAGCGGCGCGAGTATAAATTTAAGGGACGATTGCGTGAGGAGCTAAGTTGGTTAAGACTGATCGGTTAACGGCAGAAGAAAAAAGGGCGAAGCGAATGCAGGCCCTCCGGCCGGCGCTTTTACTGGCCGGGCTGGTTGTGCTTCTTTCTGCCGTTGCGTCGGGCGGCTGGGTCGTGTACACGGCGATCCGGGACCTGCCGCCCTGGCAGATGGATAACCTGCAGCTCGGCGCGCCCAGCACCCTTTACGCCGCCGACGGGAAGACGGCTTTTGCCGTTTTAGGCAAGGCAAATTATATTCCGGTTCCTCAGAAGGAGATTACTCCTGCGGTAAAGCAAGCCTTAATCGCCGTGGAGGACACACGATTCTCGCAGCATCCGGGGGTCGATCCGCGAGGGATTCTCCGGGCCATATGGATCGACATTATCCGGGGGAAGGCCGTCCAGGGCGGCAGCACCATAACCCAGCAGTTGGCGAGAAATGCTTTTCTGATCTCTTCGAAAACCTTAAAGCGTAAGATACAGGAAATGTTTCTGGCGATACAGCTCGAACGCCACTACACCAAGGACGAAATCCTCACCCTTTATCTTAACCGGGTTTATTTCGGCGAGGGAGCATGGGGGATCGGGGCGGCGGCACGCACCTATTTTAATAAAAACGCGCGCGACCTGGATCTCAGTGAAGCCGCGCTTTTAGCCGGTCTGGTGCAGGCGCCCAGTTACTACGATCCGTACCGGCGCCCCGAAGAGGCGGTGGCAAAACGGAATGTAGTCCTGGAAAGGATGCGGAGTTGCCGGTTCATCACCGCTGAAGAACAACAGCAGGCGAGTTCGGAACCCCTGAATCTCGAGCGCGGCGGCACCGGTAGAACGGAATATCCTTACCCCGACTTTACTGATTATGTGATTGCCACGGTGGAGCAGAAATACGGGGAATCGGCCCTGTTCCGCGGCGGGCTCAAGATTTACACCACGCTGGACGTCAGGGCGCAGCGGGCGGTTGAGGAAGAGGTAAGGAACAAAAAGAATTTCCCGCCTTCCATGCGCGACGAGAACGGCCTTTTACAGCCGCAGGCCGCCGTGGTACTCCTCGATCCTGTTACCGGAAGCATCCGCGCCATGGTGGGCGGGCGTGAGCACCTGGTCGACCGGCAGTTTAACAGGGCGGTCCAGGCAAAGCGTCAGCCGGGCTCGGCGTTTAAGCCCATCATCGCATACGGTCCGGCGATAGAGTATCTGGGGATGTCGCCGGAAAAAACGGTTAAGGACGAGCCGGTGCGCTACGGGTCTTACGTGCCGAAGAACGCCGACGGGAAATACCGGGGTTCGATAACCCTTCAGAACGCCCTGGCCCTTTCGGTTAACGTGGTGGCGGTCGAACTTCTGGATGAGGTCGGCCTGGGACGCGCCATGGACTTTGCCGGCGGCTTGGGCATCAAGCTCGACGCCGAAAAGGAAGGGTTGAGTCTGGCGCTCGGCGGCCTGAACCGCGGGGTGACGCCCCTGGAAATGGCGGCCGCTTACGCGGCTTTTGCCAACGGCGGCGAGTATATCCGGCCGACCGCGGTTACGCGCATCTTCCAGTCCAACGGCACCATCCTGGAGGAGTACAAGCCGGAACGCCGCCGTGCCATGCGCCGGGAAACGGCGCAGGCGGTCACGACAATGCTGCGCGCTGCCGTCCGCTACGGGACGGGAACGGGAGCGCGCATCGGCAGCCTCGCCGCGGGCAAGACCGGGACCACCGACGAGGGCAAAGACATCTGGTTTTGCGGCTGGGTTCCGAAGATGGTCGGCGTGGTGTGGATGGGCTGGGACCAGCCGAAGGCGATGCCGCGCGCGTATGGCGGCAAGTACTGCGCGCCGCTGTGGCGGAAGATAATGCAGAAGGCGATTGACGTAAGTAAAACGCCGGTTGAGCCGGCTCCGCCGCCCCCGAAGCCGACGGTTCCCGCCGTCTACGAGCAGGAGACGGTCCCGTCGGTATACGGGGACACGTACGGGACGGACACCGCCCCGGCCGGCCCGACGGTAAACCCGCCCGGCGACCAAACGCCGCAGACGCCTCCCGCGCCGGTGGTACCGCCGGAAGTAACACCGCCTCCGACCCAGCCCGTTCCGGGCC
>JBFMBL010000001.1:7319-113814 GCA_040755195.1 Bacillota bacterium | reverse complement strand
GTTTGCTTCCCTGATACGCCAGTTGGCCGGCCGGCCTGGTACCTTCGCACCCGGGGAGCACCGCCGCCAAATGTTGACCCTACTCAACACGGCCCTGATCGAAGGGCGCAAGGTACGGATAACCTACCAAACCCACTCCCGCGGCAGGAAGGAAGGTGAAAGGGTTGTATGCCCGTACCACGTTATACCCTACGTCCGGAGTTGGCACCTTATCGCCTACTGCGAATGGCGGAAAGAAGTACGGATCTTCAAGGTGGACCGCATCCGCGAAGCGACGCTGCTGGACGAGCGCTACCGTGTCCCGGAAGATTTCGACCCGGCGGCTTACCTCGGCCCGGCATGGGGGATGATGCGGGGCGGCGCCGGCGAGCCGGTGGACGTAGTACTGCGCTTCGAACAGGAAGCAGGCCGCCGGGTGGCCGAGGAGTACTGGCACCAGAGCCAGCAGGTTGATGAGCAGCCCGACGGAAGCATCCTCTTCAAGCTGCATCTGCCTGTAACTCCCGACTTCGTAAGCTGGCTTCTCTATTACGGCCATCACGTAGAGGTGCTGGAACCCGCGAGCCTGCGCGAGCAGGTGGCGGAGGAGCACCGGAGGGCGTGGGAGAGGGGTTGCAAGAAATAGGCGGCTATATAGCAGATTTATCCGACGGTGTGTAAAAAAAATAGGGCGGGCTGTGCCCACCAAGTCCCCTTGTAATCGGGGGAAAATGTAATCTCGACTAAAATATCCACTAAATTTTACAGTCCCCTTGTGATATTTTTCGGGGGAAGATAAGTTTTTATTTATGGATAATATGGCCAAAGTATCCTTTTTATTCCCGTCTATTTTATTAACGAACGAAATATTTATTAACGAAAATATTTATTATTAAAAAATCCACTAAATGGGGCGGGATGAAAATGGATCTGATACTCTTTATTCGTTATAGTTTGAAGTTAAGACTTAAAGGAATATTTTTGTTTGTTATAAAGATTAGAGGTTAACTCCGACCGGGAATCGGGAATAAGAATCCCATATTGGGAATGGCCTGTTTGCCGGTCGTCCGCCGGTGTGCAGTGCTTTGGTCACATACCTTTACGGATAAACGACAACGGCCAAAACTCATGTTCTGAAGGCTGAGGTCCAAAGTTATCGAAACGGGGTATTTTCTAATGTCGATATCTTTTACGGTTACAAATCAACCTCCGGAGCGAGTGGAACTTGACGGAACGGCACTCCCGTTGGTCGAACTTTTCCAGTCCTACACTCAAGCCAAAGACGGGCGGCATTATCCTTTGTTCCGGCATCAGGCTGAAGTCTTTAATTTATTAATGCAAGATAAGGAAATATTCTTGGTAGCTGGAACGGCAGCCGGGAAGACCCTGGCTGTTGCCGTACCTCTGTTTCATAAATTGGCAACCGGGCGCATTCGTAAGGTACTCTTGATGTATCCCAGCGTTGCCCTGATGGAGGACCAGCGAAGGGTAATGGATGAATTAGCCCGCCTTACCGGACTGGAGGTGGGTCAACTCCAGGGCGGAATGTCCCGAACAGAGTTAATGGCTTCTCTTAATAAGCCGGTGATTATGGCTACCCCCGACGAGGTCTACTGGTTTTTCCGTAAGAATGTGAAGTACAGCAGCCTGCTTATTTACGGCTTAGCTCTGGTGGATGAATTTGTTCTTGACGAGGCGCACCTGTTCAACGGGCTGATGTTGCAAAACTTCAGGCACTTGTGGCAACGAGTTAAGACCCTTGCATCCTATCTGGCCAAGACGCCGAAGTTACATGTACTTACCGCTACGCCAACCAGGGAACTGAGGCTGCTTAACGGCGCAAACCCTATTTTCGGACGTTCTAAGTGTTCTGACGTCCAAGTGGAATTTCGGGCCAGCGGACGTTTTGACCGCGCTGAGCAGATTGTGGGTGCGGTTAACGAGGTTCTTGAAGCGGGACAGCGTAAGGTACTCGTCGTATGCAACTCCGCCCGGATGGCACACCAGTTATTTGAGAAATATAAGGTAAGGGAGGCGTCCGCAGTTCCTGTCCAGCACCGCTTGAAATTCGGCAAGGTAGCATTAGGAGCACTGAACAAATGGTTGGAGAAAACAGGTATTGAGAAAGAACTGGTTGACGAATTGAATCGGCGTTTGTTCCGTGAAGAGGATGTCGTTCTCGCCGATGTCCCAGATGGCATAGTACTCTCTCTATCATTAGAAGATGTCATAAGGTACACAGCGGAAATACTGGAGCTACAATGCTGGCGCATCAAGCGCGCGTTGTGGCAACGAACTCAGCAACCAACGGAAACGTGGGAGTCGCTTTTAAACAATCGGCCCCTACTTTGTAGAATTATTGCTATTTTACGTAAACGCTTGGAAGGTACAGCCGAAGTGGAGAAGCAACAAACTATCGTGGACGAATGGCTTACGAACACAATCGAAAAGTTGGGTGAGACCGCCGACGAGCCTATTTCCTGTAAAGCAAGAGAGTTTATTGAACTGACGGATGCTTTTGTTAACTCCGGTCTCGACAGAGAGTTGGCATCGTTACTGACTAAACGGCTTTCTTTCCAGATGCCTGCTGACCCGGCAGAACTCCCGGCACGAAGCCTGAGCCATCGTCCTATCTACCTACGCTGGTTAGATTGGGCGGTAGGAAAAGATAAAGCAGCCAAGCTGCGAGAGGTGGTTAGGTCCGGTATAGAATCCGGTGAGTTGGACGTAGACTGCCGGCATATTGGCTTGTGGAAAGAGACCGACGTACCTGTTATCGTCTATTCAGGCAGCATGGCCAGACATGCACGCGAAGGACTGATTGACGTTTTCTCCGATCTCGATCAGGCAGTTCTCATTTCTACAGCCGCTGTGGAGGTCGGGGTGGATTTTCAAGCGGATACTCTTATCACTGAAGAGTGCGGAGGCAACTCATTCCTGCAGCGCTTTGGGCGCGTAGGACGGCATGGAAGCAATAGTAAGGTTATCGTCTTTGTAAGTGGCGATGTTTACACTGCCCTTGGCGAACTTAACAATGCAAGGATAAATCGTGAAGACTTCTCTGCCCGAATTACCGCAGTTTTCCCTCGGCGCAATTACGCGGTGGTTTCACAACTCCTCGACGCCAGTCACTACCTTGTCAATGAGCAACTGGGACGTATCGGCGAACAACTTAATAGAGGATACGATTCCAAGACTGTGAAACCAATTGCTGATCAACTGCGCGCTGCCGATATACAATTGGGCTTTGGCTTGCGCAGCACAATGCCACAAGTCACCTTGCGGGACGGTGTCACCAAGGACCCATTTTACCTGCTGCGTTACGTAGAGGATGATCAAGACCTGCGTCCGGCCGATTCGCCATTCGAAGTTGCCCAGGTGTGGACATGGTTTACGAGCTTGATATTTCAGCCGGCGAAGTTCGACGTAATTGTTGGTTTAGAAGAGTCGTTACAAACAAGCCGGCACCTGTTCATCTTGACAGGGGAGAAGTTTCATATTTGGTCAAGTCCAAGTGCGGGCGCAATATATCTTAGTAAGATGAACGCCTATTTCAGGCAGATTGGCGGATGGAACAGGTGGCATCAGGGGAACTTTCTACTATTGCACGGCGACGTTTACTTGTGGCGGGTTGACCGGGAGACGCCGCATCCCGAACCCATCCGCGATAAAGAGCAAAATCCTTTATTTATCCCTAACCAGACGTACCTCGTGCTGTGGGGTTGGACGAATACTGAGGAAACGCGCAGGTTGTTGGAAGGCGCAAAAGTTGCCGATTGGGAAGAGTTGTACTACGACTGGGACAGGTTACGGTTCGAATGGGCAAAGGCCATGGTAATTCTGGAAAATATGACGGGGGCATGCTTTGCTGCCTACAAGGAACTGGTGGACTATGTTAGTAGCCGAATTTAAAAACAACCTTGGTAAGTCCTCGCACGGCGGCGAGACGCTGTATGACCATACGATGGATTGTGTGAAAATTGCGCACAAAATTTTGACTAATAACCGGTTCGTTCCTGCTGACTATCCAAACCAAAAACGCGACCAGTTGCTATTTGCGACATTTATCCACGATGTCGGGAAGCTCGACCCTGACTTTCAGGCGATGTTACAAGCTGCCCGTGACGGTAAGCCGTTACCCCCCAGGCGGGTGAAACACGAGGCGAGTACATTAAACTTTGAACAGTTAGTTCGGGATGCGGAGAAGGAAGTGATAGTGCACTTAGAAGATACGCTCAATTATGGGTTTACAGAAGGGGTTCACATAGAAGATGCGTTGGCGTTTGCGATAACACATCACGGGTTATTTTACCTGTCCTTCGAGCAACGCAACGGAGAAATTCTCCCGCGTATTCGCCGAGAATGGACAGTGTTCAATTATGGTGAAAAGCGACGTGTTACACTGGCCGACTTATTATTTAAATACCACCCGCTTGGAGGGCTGGTTATTATTGCTGACTTGCTCAGTTCGTTTTGCTACGAGCAAGGAATCCGGAACGCCGGGGAGATAATTGACAACGCCCGGTCGCTGAGGGACTTGATTGAAGTGCTACTCCGGGGAGGAGCACCAGAGATTGTTGAGGAAAGTCTGAAGCAATACGAGCTGCGTACCTATGGGCTGCGTGATTTACTTATTTTACTGGCAGGAGGGTTGGCCTGATGGAGAACCTCGTAGATATTGTTCAGCAGCAAGCCGAAGATGTAATTCAAAAGTTAGAAGTTCAGGACGTAGTTACGGAAAAGCAGGTTGCCGAGAGCATCCTGCACCAAGTTGCCTACTGGGAAAAACCATTGCCGAACGGCGAAAAATTGTTATTCGTACGCTTCTTTTCGCCCCTCGTCCAGCGCGAAGAAGTATTTCTCGGAAATATCTTACTTAACGATTTTCTGAACAAGGCTTTTGCCCGTGCTGTTACCCTTGGTGAATTTGGGAAAGCCGAACTGGTGGCAAATGATCTGGGAAATTACTACTTCTTGGTACGTACCACCTCCAACGTAGCACAATTGGCGGAATTATTCCGCGGTGAGGTCGAGCGTGGTTTGCCCGACCTGTTCTTTGGCGAGCAGGATGAGGCACGCGGGATTTACGGTTCGTTAGAAACAATGCTTGCTTTTGAGAAAGCAAACGTTGAGCCTTTCCCGGTCTTTATAATGCCCAGGAATTTTGAAGCGCGACTTGAAAGAACGGTGCGCGAATCATTACTCCGTAAAATTGAGAATAGCCCTATGGATCGCAACCCCACCTCCATCATGGCTAACCTATCTTTCTTTTACAGCCATGATGGGGCAGAGATGCAAAGTCCTTATCTATTTCTTGCACGGCTAATATTACAGTACGGCGTAATAGATGTAAGTGACTTCCGTCAGGCTTTGAACCTGGATAAGGACGTTGAACTGAATGACGATACTGCTGTCAAGGTAATTATCGAAGACTCGCTCAAACAAAGGAAAGGTCGCACTTTTTCTTCAACTTACCTGCGTAAACTGTTAAAGCAGGTTGTAACGAAACTCGGCGAGAAAGTTGAATCAGATCCTGAAAATTGGCGAATGCCTTACATCCGCAGTAAATTTCTTAACTATGACAATAGGACGCTGACCGACAAGCTTCTCGATGGCGTATTGCTTGGTTACCAGATGCTGAGTTCTCGGGCAGAGGCAGTTAATATTGGTTGCCGCGTTTGCGGTGCAAAAACTACGGAAACCGAGGACAAAAGTATCTTGATGGGTCAAAACACCCACCGGTTTCACAATCAATCGGGTAAACAAAAAAATGAGGAGGGTCCGAAAGCGTGCTTGCGCTGTGCGATATGCACCTATTTAATGGTAAAGCTTATTGGCTCTGAAGCCGTTGGTCAGCCGCAGGTTCCTAAGAATTATAACCTGATCTTTCACTACGGTAAGCATACTGATGGAGAAGTTAATCTCTTAGTACAGCGGATTGACTTGATTTGGAGCCTGGTACGACAGCACCGGGACACCGAGTACATACGCCGAGAAGTAGCGAAACAAGTTCGCGAACTGCAAGCTAAACACGAGCGTGAGCAAGACAAGAGGAAAAAAGAAGCTTTGGCAAGAGATCTTGCTGAGAAGGAGGTGGAACTTCGAAAAGTACAAGTCGATTTGACGGAGACGGAGAGGGACATTTTCAACGTTTGCCCCTGGTTAAAGGGTTTGGGAAAATCATTTTTTCCTATGGAAAACCCATCCCTGGATATGCTCGTTAATATCCAGCTTTCCGAGACCAGAGTAGAGCGACACGTCTTGGGACTGGGTATGGGTGGTTACCGGATGATTCTCTTTGTGTTGCCGCAAATCCGCCCGCCACGTGATGCAAAGGAACACGATTTTGCCCAGCGCCGTTTTTCCGACAGCCGTTTGACAGTGATAGCGCTGCTGTCCTTCCTGCGCGAATTGTGCGGGTGCGATGGACCGTTCTACTACCAGTCGCTTCCTACACTAACCCCCGATGCTTTCCAACGTGATACATTCTATGTTCGCAATGAGCCAATTAGTGTGAAGAAAGCCCAAAATGAATACGAAGTCGTTACACAATTGGCGTGGAAACTAATTTGGGAGACTGGTAGCAAAGGCTTCCTACGGAAGGTGGTGCTCGCCGAGAAGCTACTGCGAGACCCGTTAGGGACATTCGCTACCGTGATGCGCGACAGTACAATTCTCGGGCAGACCAAAGGCAGTTATAAGCGACTGGCTGGGGGTTACCGGGAAGACTGGAAGGCCCAGGATTTAACCGAATATGCGCAGTTTATCCAACAAGTCTCAAAATTTCAGGAGGTGAGATGACGTGGCAATAAGCATTGATCGCGAGGAACTGGACGAGTTTTGTCTGCGGTTGTTCCGAACGTTGGATAATTTAGGGCTGTTGCCGCTTCACTTGGGGGCGAAGCCGACCGAGTTTGAGAAGTATCCACGCCTGTTGTTTGGTGGCATTCAACGTTATCGCGACGTGGAAGCGGGCTTTAAGGAGTGGGAAAGCCGTGTGCTGCGGTATGCGGCGTATAGAAATAAGGAACATTATCTTAACTTAGAGGCGTTGCGGCAGTGGATGGTTCAGTATGCCCCTTTATTTATTAGTAAGCCAAATATGCAGCACCTGCGTACCAGCCTTTACGCGCGGGTCTTCCAATATCTTTATCCACGCCGCGTGCTGGCAAACGCTTACTGCGTAAAGCATCAGGGTAATGCTGAAGCCATTAAGGCTCAATTTGTAGAAAAGGCATTACCTGATTCTATTGAGGAAGAGGTAAAGAAATTAAAGGAAGTTTATCTGGACGAATGGGATTCTATCGTTGCTGACGCAAAAGCGAGTATCATCGCCAATGTTGCATATTATCGAAAGGTGTTGCGGGGCGAAGAGTCGGTTACTTCATCTGAGGAAGAAAAGGCACTTGATAGTCAAGAAGAGATCAAAATTTCAAAGGAGGGATAGCTATGAGCGCAGAGGGGAAAGTAGATCATTTTATTGAACAATTGGCTGATGTAGAGATTTTAGTACCACGTGAGGTCAAGGGAAAGAAGATCGTCCAAGCCGTCTATACGCGACAGGTTGTAACGATCGTAGGGGTCAAGACAACGACGAGCCGCTTCCTGCCCGTGTCGCACCCGGGCTATTCAAACGAAACCTACGTGGATAAACTCGACTTGCTTGGTAAAACACGCGCTGAGTTTATCGGGCGTAAGCTAAAAGGAATCGAACGGCGGGCGCATATGACGCTATTCCGTGAAATGGTGGAAAATTGTCAACTTCTTAAGAAACAAGATGAGTTAAAAGACAAGCCTGGACAAGAACAAAAAACAGAACTTGAGTTTTTCAAACCCGATTGGCGGCTTTTCTTTTCTAACAAATTCGGCAAGGAGTGTAGAATTCCCGACGAGTTATGCATCGCCTGTTGGAACTGTTCGCTTTTTGGTGGCTTGGAAGCGGGTAAAGGAGCAACTTTTTCGCGTATTCGGTATTTCGATACGTTCTCCGTTGAAGATGCTGCCGAATGTATTCAAACGGACGACTCACCGGAACAAATGGCAATTGGCAACACTGTTGGTGAAGACCTGAGTATAGAACGTAGTGAGGCTTCCTTCCATCGTTATGAATACGTTAAAGCTGGCGCCCGCTTTCCATTTATCACTATCATTGAAAGCCCGACATTGCTTGATGTAGCAGGCTACCTTGCCGCCGTTAAGTTAGCCGACCAGCATGGATATGGGAAGTATTCAGCAAATCACGGTAAATTCAAGACTCAGTTTCTCGCCGTTTCATCAGGCTATCCACTTTTCTCGGTGCTGGACATGCTAACGTGGTTTGAAGATGCGGAATCAAACTCTCAAGATAAAGACGCGGATTCGAACTCTGAAGATGCGGATTCGAACTTTCAAGACAAGTTAAAATTTGAAGCCGCTGTTGGTCAACCGGTTTCGCTGTTCGATGCCGATATCGAGGCCATCCAACAAAAATTGGACCAAGTGTTTAAAGCGTATTTCACAGTGTTAGAGGCTTCGCCGTCGGGCGACCAAGCTGGAACAAGGGGAAGAGGCCGAAGAAGTTAAGCGGGGTGAATAACGATGCTTTACGCACGAACCTT
The DNA here is from genome assembly GCA_040755195.1 of Bacillota bacterium. GTDB lineage: Bacteria > Bacillota > Desulfotomaculia > Desulfotomaculales > Ammonificaceae > SURF-55. The sequence goes on along the minus strand of JBFMBL010000001.1, from coordinate 105,238 downwards.
GCTGTTACGTAATTGCGGACGGTTCACGCACGTCAGTTCTGACTTCGGCTCGCAGTATCACACGCACATTTTTGTCACCAGCGAGGCGCTTTATGCTAGCCTGACCCGCGAAGTAACGTGGCGGCATTCCGGTAGGTTCGTAGACTTAGAGGATGAAGCCAAAAAGTCTACGAGTAAAGACTATTTTTTCTGCGATTATGATGTATCTCAAAAACCAATTTGGTTTATACCCGGTCTGTTTACAGATAAGCAACTTCGTACGCTACCCAAACAACGTGGGGTAGTGGATAAGACCGACTTTAACGTTGTAGACGAAGGTTATCCAAGTACAGGTGGCGGTGGTCGAGCGCACTATGTACCCACGTACGGACGTATTGAAAGTATTCTCCCCAATCATTGGCTGTTTACCTGCGCGATTTCCCCAAGTCATATAGAATTAGAAGGCTTCGTCATTGGGCAGACGTTTATGTTGGGAAAAAAAAGAACGATGATGCAGATGGTGGGATTGTCCGAAATCGTCACAGGTCAGCTCATAGAGGGTGCTTGTACGATACCATACCTTCAAATACCAACAGAGATCGTAAATCAATTTTCTCAGTATGAAATTCTTGCTGCCACAACCCGGTATCTTCTAGTTCGAGGTCAGCTCCGAACTTCTGTACCATACTGGGACTTTCGGGGCATGTCTATAGCGGGAGTCGAACTAACGGTATCTGTGCCGGAGTTTTATGTAAAAAGCAAACTGCCGGTGTAAAAACAAAGCAACGAGGTTGCACTGAGGGTTTGGTAACTGAACCAGCTTTTGATTAAGAGGGATTCTATAGTTGTGGCCAACTGGAGGTGTTGCCAGGGGAAAGCCGGGGTGCCAGGGAAAGCCGGGGGGAAAGCCGGGGTGCCAGGGAAAGCCGGGGTGCCAGGTACTTAACATATTAACTTTTTGGGATTCGCTTAGACTTTTCTTCGCGGAAGGGAAATTCATAATATCGCGGGTTGGAGATGTTTTACAAGATTGGCGGTCCTGACGGCTTGTTGTTAGTGGCTTTTACGTCCAAGGTGAATAAGCGTGGCAAAGTTCGTATGGGTACAAAGAGGTTTGTTTTTACGGCCAAGGGAATTGGGTACACACTGGCTGGTCCTGTTCTCGCCGGTTTTGTTGTTCGCGCTGGTTTGTTTGGGATTGCTGGCGGCGTCGGTGTTAGTTCTTCTCGGGTTATGTATGGGACTTGCGGCTCTGGCGGCTTTCTTGCTGTACGAGTTGATCGGCTTGCCTTTCTGGTTTTGGATGATCTTCACCGGGATAGGAGTATTAGTTTGGCTTGTGGGGGTATCGGACCAGCTTTTGATTAGCGATTCTGATTCTGAGGTGACTATGCCTGCTCGTAGGACCTATAGCCCTTTGTTTTATCTTCTGGCTGGAGTGTTAATCGGTGACCTGTGGCTTGATGGTCGCGATTAAAGACGGGAACAAAAACGCGACGAAAACGGGGACAGGCTGCTTTTTGGAGCGTTTTCAAGGCTCCAGGCGGATGAGAGCTTCGGGTTCCCCGGAGGCTGAGAAAGGGCTCGGTGCCAGGTGCTTGACTTATAACTTTTGTTTAAATGGAAAAATGAGAAGACAGCACAATAGACGGGCGTGGGTAAGCGGTCATTCGAATATCTTCATAAACATTTGCGATTCGGGGGTGAGACCGTGTTTACGATCGAGGTTCGAAAAAGGGGAGAAAAAGAGTATTTTGCGTACGAAGACGTGGCGAAAGAGGCCCGCGTCTTCCACGAGGGTTGCGGCGGCGACAAAGTCAACTGGGACCCCCCGGGAGACTGCGGTTGTCCCTGGATATTCCGTTGTTTAACCTGCGGCGAGCAAACGGAGGCGCCTTCCATCTTGGACACCAAACTGAAGATCGTGGAAACGGCCATGGACGGCAGCGAGAGGGAAGTCGGTAAAAGCATCCTGGTCGTCTGCCGAGCGTCGGTGTCAGGCGCTTGACTTATTAAATCTTGCATACTTACCGGTCTTTTTACGCAGTTGCTTTATCATTTGCTATTTGTTTTACTTTATGGTAAATTAGCATACAGGTAAAGCAAAGGAGGGTTATTTATGAAGGTTAAAGTCTCGGGACGGGGGCAGATTTGCTTGCCCGGCGTTTATCGGAAGCGTTTGGATATTGCTCCCGGTGATGTTTTGGAGGTTGTGGAAAGCGGGAGAAGCCTTGTCTTGCGGCCTACCCGTAAGAAAGGGAATAAAAAGGAGGTCGCCGTCTTACTTGAGCGGACCTCCGGTATTTGGGGAAAGTCTGCCAAGGACGGAGCGGAAACAGTGCGGGAAATCCGCCGGGGAAGCACGCGCGATGTCTGGGGAGATTAAGCCGGTATTGATAGACACCGATGTGTTCGTTAACCATTTCCGGGGGCAGGCGCCTGATACCTTGTTTTTGAAAAGAGTAATGGTGGAAGAGGAATTCCGGGGCATGTACTCCGATGTTACGGAGGTAGAGCTTTTTGCCGCGGAAAGGGTTTCTCAGGCACAAGCGGATGATATCGAGACTATTTTGTTAAACCTGCAGCGAATTGATCTGAACAGTCCGATAGCCAGACTTGCCGGCGAGTTGATGGGAAGGTTCCGGAAGAGCCATGGTTTGGAAATGCCCGACGCCATTATCGCGTCCTCCGCACTTGTTTGCGGCGCTGTTCTGGTTACCAGAAACACGCGTCATTATTCTTTTATACCCGGATTGTTATTGACCTCACCCGATATTTTTGCAAGTTTGGGAAAATAGCGTAACTTATTTTTGTGGCATTGATAATTTTTATGACTGAAGTCTTTATCGTGAATTTCGGGACCAGCCTGGGCAAGAAGAGCGAGCGGCTGGTAATCAAGGAGCAGGGCAAGGTGATGGAGGAAATCCCTTTCCACGATGTTTCCTCGCTCACCATCGCCACGCGCGGGGTTTCTTTGTCTTCGGACGTGGTTTCGGAGTGCATTGAGCACGGCGTTCAAATTAATTTCCTCACTTCTTCCGGAAAGCCATACGCTAAAGTGACTTCGCCGCAACTGAGCGGCACGGTGATAACCCGCCGGGAACAGATTTTGGCCTATCTTGACGCCCGCGGCGTGGTGCTTGCGACTGCGTTTATCGAAGGCAAGATAAAGAACCAGGCGAACGTGCTTAAATATTTCGGCAAGTACCGGCGTGCGGCAGACCCGGGGTTATACCGTGAACTTGAGGCGAGGCTGAAGCGCATCGAGGAAATCCGCGGCGAAATCCCGGCTTATTCCGGCGGGACGCTGGACGAATTGCGGGGAGCTATCTTCTCAACCGAGGGGCGTGCGGCGCAGGAGTATTGGGACGCCATCGGACTTTTGCTCGGTGAAAAAGCGGGGTTTGCGGGCCGGGAACGCCGCGGCGCCGAGGACCCGGTGAATTCGGCGCTGAACTACGGGTACGGGATCCTGTACTCCCAGGTGTGGGGCGCGGTAACGCTTGCCGGTTTGGAACCCTTCGCCGGCTTTCTGCACACCGACAGGCCGGGTAAACCAAGCCTGGTGCTTGACCTGACTGAAGAGTTTCGCGCGTGCGTGGTGGACAGGACTATTGTCGGAATGCTCCTTCGCGGTACCGAAGTCAAAATGAATGAGGGACGGCTTGAGGACGCGACCAGGCGCGAATTGGCACGGCGGGTGCTGGAGCGTTTTGACGCGGAGGAGTCGTACGAGGGCAAAAAACATAAAATAAGGACCATTATTCAGCGCCAGGCGCGGCAGGTGGCGAGTTTTTTGCGGAACGAGGCGCGGTACAAACCTTTTATAGCGGGCTGGTAGGAAGAAAGGATGAAGGATGAGGGCGGAAGGATGAAGGTGGAAAAGAACAGGGATTTAAAGGTTAGGACCAGAGAATTTGCGTTGTAGGTTATTCGGTTATACTCGAGTTTACCAAAAAAGACGGAAGCACAGGTACTCGGTAAACAGTTGCTCCGGTCCGGAACATCAGTAGGAGCGCATTATCGGGAAGCACAAAGAGCAAAATCAAACGCCGATTTTATAAATAAAATTGAGGGAGCACTGCAGGAACTTGAAGAAACTCAATATTGGTTAGAACTCCTGCAGGGTTGTAGCCTAATTAATGAAAATGAATCAGCCTCCATACGGCAGGAATGTGACGAGCTGATAGCCATCTTGGTGACCATGGTTAAAACAACAAAATCCAAGCGCCGTTAATTTCACATTTCATCCCTCATCCTTCATCCTTTGACATGAGGTGTTAGGCAGTGAAGACCTTGGTTGTTTACGATATTCCTGACGACCGAACCAGGAATAAGGTTTTTGAAGCGTGTAAGGACTACGGGCTCGCGCATATTCAGTTCTCCGCCTTCTTCGGCCCTTTAAACCAGAACCGCCGGCAGGAGCTTGGGCAGCGGCTGCGTAAAGTGCTGGGAGATAAAGAAGGGAAGATCATTATTTGCCCTGTTTGCGATAAAGATTTGGCCCTGTTGACGGAAATCACGGTGCCTGATGAAGACAGCGTGCTGGCCCGCACAGAGCCGCGCGGCGAACCGCTTATTTATTAAGGAAAAAGGATGAAGGATGAAGGCGAAAGGATGAAGGCGAAAGGATGAAGGCGTTGGGAAGGATGAACCGCCAAGACGCCAAGGACACAAAGGGAGAATGCTGGGATAATTAAAGCATGTTTTAAAACGGGGGAGAGCAATATTAAAGACCACCCTTATAATTCAAAAATCTTGTTATTGATTATGGCGATCTTGGCGCCTTGGCGGTGGGAAGGATGAAGGAAGTGGGTCACGGCTGATGATTCTTAAAGTCAGTGATATAAAACAGTACCTGTACTGCCCGAGGGTGATATTTTTCAGCTATGTAGCGCCGGTGGAGAAGAAAGTCACGACGAAAATGAATATCGGCAAAGAAGAACATTTTACGGTGGCGCGGCTGGAAGAACGCCGGCGGCTTCGGGCTTACGGCATTGCAGATGGAGAGCGGCGGTTCAACGTCTATCTAAGATCTTCGCGTCTGGGACTTGAGGGTGTGCTCGACATGTATATCGCTACACCGAGAGGCGATTTCCCGGTGGACTTCAAAAACGCCCGCAGGGTGGCGCTCAACCACAAGTACCAGTTGACGGCTTACGCCCTTCTTCTTGAGGACCACTTTTCGCGGCCGGTGCGCGGTGGTTTTATCTACCTCATCCCGTTTAAACGGGCTTACTATATCGAACTCACTCCCGACGCCCGGCTTTACACCAGGCGGCTCATCGGCGCCGTCCGGAACCTCATTGCGAGGGAGCATTTTCCTGCAGCGCCCCGGCGATGGGGGCGCTGTGCCGACTGCGAATACCGAAATTATTGCGGGGATGTGGAATAATGTATTTCCTTACGGATGAGGAAAAGAAGCATCTTTTACGCTATCACCTGCCACGGGCGCGGGAGCGCGGCATCGCCGAGGAACTGCGAGGCTGGAACTGGCACCAGCCGCCTTTAGAGCCGGTTTATAAAGACACAGTTCTGGCTCTTTACGAGGTTGCGAACGCATACTGCCCTACCGGCCGCGATGTTTACCTGCGCCGTGTACTCAAAGAAAAAGGACAGCCGAATGTGGCAATGATCCGGGGTTCAATCTTTCACACCGTCGTAGCAAGTGTAATCGTAGCCGCAAAGCGGGCGATATACGGTGAAGGGGTGGCTGATTACCGGGCCATTTGCGAGCGGATTCAAAGCCATCCTGCGATATTGGACAATGCCTGGGCGGATCAACTTTCTGACGAAGATTTCAGGAGTACCGCATCGATGGCCGAAGTACTCGCAAATTTTGAAAAGACAAGGGTGCTTGCGCGGATTCAGGAGATACTTACAAAACAGCCGTATATCGGCGAGGATTCACTGGTCAGCCTTGCGATCCCGGTGGTTGTCGAACAAAAACTCGACGGCAGTTTCCTGGGGTTAAGTTCGAACCTGAGTACCGACGCCTTCGTCTTCTGGGAGCCGATGGTCCTTGACATGAAATTCGACCGGGAGCGCAGCTTTCACCGCCTTTGCACGACCGGCTACGCCCTGGTAATGGAAGCGCTTTATGAATTTCCGGTAAACCTCGGGTGCATAGTTTACGGCGAGTTTCGCGGCGACCGTTTGATCGTGAAGAAGGACATTCATATTATAAGCGACGAACTGCGCCAGTGGTTTATCGAAACCCGTGACGATAAAGCCCGCCTGGTGGCGGAGGAGATCGATCCGGGAACGGGGGAGTGCTACGAGACGTGTCCTTATTATCAGGTGTGTTTTAGTTAGCAGGAATGGAAGAAAAATTGTGGAAATAGATAAGTATGATCCTTGTATTAAAAATGGTCCCTGTTTCGTTAAATCCAAGGATATTTCAAGTATATCATGCAGATGACCGCTTATTGCTCTTGCTTTTTATGTTTTAATAGCTTTTCGAAAAAGAGGGGGGTTTTGGTGCAGAAAGAGCTTTTTCGAAAAATTGGGCTTGTGGAAGGCTCTGACCGAGCGTCCAAAGCGTTCAGCCGCAAGGGTTTGAAAAAATGATTGAGTTGAGTAGCACCGATAACCCCGATGACAAGGGGACTGAAAGGCAGTATGTACGGCAGGGAGCACAGACGCTGGCCCGGGAGTAGCACCGATAACCCCGATGACAAGGGGACTGAAAGCCTTTCTTATGCCGGCACGACGGTGTAGTCGGCGAGTAGCACCGATAACCCCGATGACAAGGGGACTGAAAGCGTTCATATCGTAGCCGGCCCCACAGGCCGGCAGCCCGGTAGCACCGATAACCCCGATGACAAGGGGACTGAAAGTTGATCACCTCCAACCGGTCATGTGCCACCTGGTGGGTAGCACCGATAACCCCGATGACAAGGGGACTGAAAGTTGATCACCTCCAACCGGTCATGTGCCACCTGGTGGGTAGCACCGATAACCCCGATGACAAGGGGACTGAAAGTGGCAATCGTCGCCTGTGGCACTTCCTCGACGGTAAGTAGCACCGATAACCCCGATGACAAGGGGACTGAAAGCGACCTCTTTCCAATCTTCCGCCTTCATCCTTCCGCCGTAGCACCGATAACCCCGATGACAAGGGGACTGAAAGCCTTATCGCCGACACGAAGAACGATATTCTTCGCGCTGTAGCACCGATAACCCCGATGACAAGGGGACTGAAAGGACACGTCCCAGCCCCAGCGGGTTTGATGCCCATTGCAGGTAGCACCGATAACCCCGATGACAAGGGGACTGAAAGTAAGGTTTACAATTGAAATCTCTAAAAATCTATAAAAAGTAGCACCGATAACCCCGATGACAAGGGGACTGAAAGGAAGCCGAAAAGGAAGCGGCATGGGACGAGTACAAACGTAGCACCGATAACCCCGATGACAAGGGGACTGAAAGGGTATATTGGCTGAGTAGGAATACGTGTCAAAAGTGTAGCACCGATAACCCCGATGACAAGGGGACTGAAAGGCGGGACGGGGGGCGCTGGGGTACGCTGATCTGGGTGGTAGCACCGATAACCCCGATGACAAGGGGACTGAAAGGCGACCTCTACCAAGTGCAGCGGGACCGGGCAAAGTAGCACCGATAACCCCGATGACAAGGGGACTGAAAGATCCAACAAAAACACCCCCTTTCTTTAGATTTGGTGTAGCACCGATAACCCCGATGACAAGGGGACTGAAAGCCCAAGGCGCTGAAACTATAATGCCGCCAAGAACGGTAGCACCGATAACCCCGATGACAAGGGGACTGAAAGTGGCAATCGTCGCCTGTGGCACTTCCTCGACGGTAAGTAGCACCGATAACCCCGATGACAAGGGGACTGAAAGCTCCAGCCCAGTATTATCAAGGCTTCCGGGGTTTGCGTAGCACCGATAACCCCGATGACAAGGGGACTGAAAGACTTATCCGCATCCCGGCCGGGGCCTAACTTCGTCGGGTAGCACCGATAACCCCGATGACAAGGGGACTGAAAGTGGGGTTCGCATGTTCTCTCAGGTCGGCATTACCGGCGTAGCACCGATAACCCCGATGACAAGGGGACTGAAAGCGTCTTGAAAATGCCGATTAAAGCCAGCGTTGTAAAAGTAGCACCGATAACCCCGATGACAAGGGGACTGAAAGGATCGGCAGGGGACGCCGGGGAGGCCTCGCCCCAAAAGTAGCACCGATAACCCCGATGACAAGGGGACTGAAAGGACCGGACACTCTGCGTCCTCGGGCCGGCCACCGTCGGCGTAGCACCGATAACCCCGATGACAAGGGGACTGAAAGGTCCACCGCCCCGTAGCGCCAGTAGACGACCAGGATGTAGCACCGATAACCCCGATGACAAGGGGACTGAAAGGACCAGAGAAACGGACTGCAACCTTTACCCCATGCGGGTAGCACCGATAACCCCGATGACAAGGGGACTGAAAGCCTTGTAAGCCTCGACAGTTGGGTAGCCTTCCCTTGTAGCACCGATAACCCCGATGACAAGGGGACTGAAAGGATTGTGCCTACTAAGACAGATGCATATGAGCATCTGGGTAGCACCGATAACCCCGATGACAAGGGGACTGAAAGCCTTCGACCCGCGCGAGCTCCTGCACGGTCGCGATGTAGTTGCACCGATAACCCCGATGACAAGGGGACGATAGTAAAAGGCGGAAGGATGAAGGCGGAAGGCGGAAAGAAGAAGATTTGCAGCACTTAGTTAGGTTGCAAGCGGACCCTACCGGAATTTTTCATCCTTCATCCCTCATCCTTCATCTTTTACGTGGCCCCGATGACAAAAGGCGGGGAATACAAGTACGTACGCAGCCCTACCCACGAGGACTACTACTATCTATTTAAAATTAAGAGGCGAGAGGCTCGGTTTCCGGATATGCCTGGAGTCGGATCATCCCGCTTTTTATTTGCTTCCCTTACATCAAATGCGGTAAAATGTGGGTGAAAGATAGCTTATAGGGGGGATTTGTTTATGGCTTACTTAAGCGCCACCGAAGAAAAAGCCCTCCGTGAATTTTCGGCGAGGATCAGGGATGCTCTTGGTCAGAACCTTCTTGAACTTAAACTGTTTGGATCAAAAGCGACCGGGAGGTTTCACGATGAGTCTGATATCGATGTCCTTGTCATCGTGACAGAGAGAAACGAGCAGGTTCTGGATGCTATGAGCGAGATTCTACTGGATATGGAACTGAAATATAATTCGAGGCTTTCCCCCGTGGTGTTGACTGTTGCTGAGTTTCAGCAAAACCGGAAATACCAAACCCTGTTCTACCACGAGGTGGTACGGAGTGGAGCGCCCCTGTGAACCAGGCTGACATTGATCTGGCCAGACACCGTTTCCGAAAAGCGCATGACCACTTAAAATCGGCTCAAATACTGTTTGATGCTGAAATGTACGGCGATTCCCTGAGCCGTTCTTACTATGCTATGTTTGCTGAAGCCCGGGCGTTGCTTGCTCTAAAGCAACTTGACAGCAAAAAACATAGCGGAGTGCTCTCTTTGTTTAACCACGCATGAACTGGCGCAACGTGTAACAAAAAGGGGGATTGGTCATCCCCCTTTTTGTTATTGAGTATAACCGTTGACCTTACTGGACAACGTTGACTTTTACGCGCCTGCGGGTTACTACGTCCGACTTGGGCGCCCGGATTTCCAGAATACCGTTGGCGTAAGTGGCCTCAACCTGCTCGGCTTTGATGCTCGAAGGAAGCGCAACCGTACGGAATAAACTGGTTGCCTGTGCACCGGCGAACGCGGTCGCCGAGATCGAAATCGAGTCGTCGGTGACGGTGAGGTTAAGGTCGTTTAAGCTGATGTTGGGTAGTTCGGCCGCCACGATGACATCACTGTTGGTCTCGTGCAGGTCCACTCTCATTTGCGCCAGGCCGGCGGAGGACTGGATGGTGGCTCCCGGTATCCCCATCATTTGACCGCTGAGGAACGGGTTGACAAAACCCTGCTGGATCGCCGGATTAATGAACGGATTGCTCCAGGCGGTTGCAGCAGGGTTAATGAATGGCGAAACCGCTCCGGTGCCGATTGCCGGATTTGTCCAGGCAGTAGCACCCAACAGAGCCGGGTTGTTCCAGGCGGCAAGCCCACTTAAAATAGCGGGGTTGTACGCCAGACTCATAGCCTGGGTCGCAATGGGATTAATGGCCATCGCCTGGCTCGCGGCGGGATTGAAGGCGTAAACCACGGTGTTGCCCTGGAGACTCGGCCTTATGGAAACCGGAAAAGCCGCTGCGGAAGTACGGTAACCCTGACTTAAGGCCACTGCCTGGTTGGGGTTGAAAGACTGGATGTACAAAAGGCATCCTCCTCGTTTTGTTGTTTTTTGAATACCGCTATTAGTTTTGTGTTTTTAAAATCGCTTTATGCGAGGCCCTCTTATGTAAAAGCTTCCTTCGCTGACACAAATGACCACGGTTTGCCCGGTATTCTTTCTGTGGATACTATGTTCAGGGTCAGGATCCAGTACCCAGGAGTCAGAAGTCAGAATGTACGGGAATTGCCACTAATTCTATATTCTGGATTCTGGCTGCTGACTTCTGATTTCGGACCTGAAACCCGTGCTTGAATAGTTACATTAAAGATTCTGGAGAGAATTATGCCTTATCTTGAAAGGCGAGAGCTCATCGGCCAAATCGGGCGTTTAAGGAATTCGGCCGTTATATGTTATTTCACCGGTGACAGGGAAAACGTTTCCACCAGGATCGCTCCCGACGTATTGCCGGTTTTATACCGGCACCTGTGTCTGCAAAAACAACCGGAGCGGATCGACCTGTTCCTGTATACGAGGGGCGGGGACGTATTGACTCCGTGGCGCCTGGTACACCTTGTACGTGAGTTTTCCTCGCGGTTCAACGTCCTTGTTCCTTTTAGGGCATACAGCGCCGGGACGCTCATATGCCTCGGCGCCGATGAGATTGTAATGACGAAGATGGGGGAACTCGGACCGATCGACCCGAGCGTCATTAACGCTTTCAATCCCCAGGATCCGCAGAACCCTTCCGCCCGGATTCCTGTAAGCGTCGAGGACGTTTATTCGTATTTGACTCTTGCCAGGGAGCAAGCCGGGCTGAGTCACGAGGATCATATGGCCAGGGTTTTTATGCTCTTGGCTGAGCGTATCCACCCCCTGGCCCTGGGCAACGTCCACCGGAACTACCTCCTGGTTCGTTCGCTTGCAAGGCGTCTTCTGGGTCTACGAGAGGAGCCGTATCCGGAAGAGCGGACACTGCGTATTATCGACAGCCTTACCGAGAAGCTGTATGCGCACAGCCACATGATCTCCCGCCAGGAAGCCGCTCGAGAGATCATGCTTCCGGTGGTGTTCCCCCCGGAAGGATTGGAACAGCTTATGTGGGAACTTTACGAGGATTTTGCGGCGGAACTGGTTATGACCCAGCCCTTTAACCCGAATGAGATTGCCAGAGGCCCGCGGACGGAATTTGAGGTGGTAGGCGGGTTTGTTGAATCCGAGAACGGTCAGGACGCCTTTGTCTTTAACGGGGTGGTTGAACGGCGCGATTTTCCGGAGGCCGGACAGGTTACCGTGAACATTCTTAAACAGGGTTGGCGGAGCCTGATTTGAAATGAAGAATTCTATAAAAAAGGGGGCAGTAAAATGGCCGGAGAAAAGGAAAATGAGTGTCAGCCGGAAAAGATCCCGCGAGTCTTATTCAAATACCCGCTTTCAAACCGCTACTACCTGTTGACGGACAGCAGCGGCTACCCGTCGGCCGAATACCAGTATCCCTACGTGCGGCAAACAGGAATAGTGATTCGTGAGGTTGACCGTTAAGCCGCCGCGCCGGGCAAAAGAAAAGAAATGCTGAAATAAAAGAAAAGGCGCTTGCAGGCGCCATTTTTTCTTTGAGGCTAAGTGCATTTCTGACCCTATCTAAATCTTGGCGTCTTGGCGGTTGAAAAGCCGCTTACTGGTTTATTCTCTTGGGAAACCGAACCATGAGCACGCCGTTGTTGATATCCGCGCTCGCCTGGTCTGAATCCACTTCGCGCGGTAAGGCAAGTATGCGGGTGTAAGAACCGCGCGGGCGTTCGGCGTATACGATCGCACCCCGTGGAATTTTTTCACTTAAAGGGCCGTTTACAGCCACTTCGGTCCGCGATATTTCGAGAACAAGTTTATCGGGATCAACACCCGCCATATCCATGAGGTACATAATTTCATTTCCGGTATCGATTATGTCGACCCGCGGGGTTACATTGGCGGGAAAACTCCATGCCGGAACTCCTGTCGACATGTTTACCCCCATCTGAGGATTTACAAATGTCGGTCTTATTTCCACTTTACTTACTCCTCCAAAGATTTAAGAATGGTGGATTGATTCGGAGAAATGCTAAAGGTATTTTCACCTGCGGGCAGGGTATTTATGCGTCGCCTCCGGTTCCCGGCGGTAATTCCGGCACATCATTGACGGAGACCGCCGAAGACGGCCGAGTTGCGCCGTTTTGCAACGGCCTCTTCGGACGGCTTGACTTTATCTATCCGATGTACGACAATAGGAAAAATGAAGGAGGTGAGGGGTTGATAAATGTAGTGGTTGCCGGAGCGGCCGGCAGGATGGGCCGTGAGGTTGTCCGGGCGGTGAGTAATACCCCCGGTATGACGGTGGTGGGTGCAGTCGACGTAAGTCAAAACGGTCAGGATGCCGGTATGCTTGCAGGAGTCGGCGCACTCGGGGTGACGTTGAGTTCAGACATTGAAAGCGTTTTCCGGGAGACCAACGCCAATGTTGTGGTTGACTTTACCAACGCCAAGGCTGCGGCGCAAAACGTACGGACCGCTATTGCCTGCAGGGTGCGTCCTGTAGTAGGTACGACAGGAATTCCCGAGGAAGAGTTGCAGGAATTAAAGCGTTTAAGCCGGGAAAAAGCCATAGGAGGGTTGATCGCCCCAAACTTCGCCATAGGTGCGGTATTGATGATGCATTTCGCGGGTATTGCCGCCCGTTACCTCCCGGTGGCCGAGGTCATTGAACTGCATCACAACCAGAAACTTGATGCTCCATCCGGTACCGCCCTGAAGACCGCGGAGATTATCGCCGCCAACAGGCCTGAGGCGGAGTATGAAGACCGGACTCAAATGGTGAAGCTTGATGGAGCCAGAGGGGGAATGCTGGGCGGGACCCGGGTTCACAGTGTCCGCCTGCCGGGCCTGGTTGCTCACCAGGAGGTCATCTTCGGCGGCCTGGGACAAACGCTCAGTATACGGCACGATTCCATTTCCCGCGAGTCATTCATGCCGGGGGTGATTATGGGAATTAAGAAGGTAACCGAACTTGACGAGATTATTTACGGCCTGGACAAGCTTATTTTTGCCTAGCGCATTACTTTTATAGCTGAGCGGCGTAGCCACAAGGGTCAACTTGATGAAAAGTTTACAAAGCTGGCCGGTAATTATTGCCAGACAAAATGGGGGTTCTAATCCAAAATTCGCTTGTTTTCGCTTTTCTAGGTCAAATCAGGCTAAACTTTTTTCGGTGAGCCTGTTCAGCTAAAGCACCTCCCTCTCCCACGGTTCATATATTGGTTATCAGCCGTGGGGGGCGATATAAGTTGAAATTACTGACGGGGATCAGCATTGCCGTAATCGGCGGGGACTGCCGGGCGGTTTATGTGGCCGAAGAGCTTTCGAATCAGGGCGCGCAGGTCAGGCTGGTAGGACACGAGGCGGAGACAAAACCCGGCATCCAACTGGTGGACGAAGTCGAGGCGGGAGTTACGGGAGCAGATGCCGTGGTATTTCCTCTTCCGGGCATAACAGACGACGGGAATATCTATGCGCCGGGGAGGTCCCTCCTCCTGAAGGAAGAAGACCTGGCTTCGCTGCCGATGGGGACGCCTGTTTTCACCGGTTTTGCCAGGGAGATCCTTTCCGGGATCACCAACAAGCTGAGGCTGAAGCTGGTAGAGGTAGTAAAAAGAGATGACTTCGCCATTCTGAATTCAATACCCTCCGCCGAGGGCGCAATTCAGATGGCTATGGAGAATATGCCGATAACCATTCACGGCTCAGCGGCTTTTGTTCTCGGATTCGGGCGTGTCGGGCAAACCCTGGTGAGGGTGTTAAGCGGTCTCGGCGCGAAAGTGACGGTGGTCGCCAAAGATGCGGCGAAGCGGGCGAGAGCGTTGGAGATGGGTTGCCGGACAATTGACTTCGGTGAACTGCCGGTTGCTGTCAGTGAAGCGGATGTAGTGTTCAACACCGTGCCCGCGGTTGTTTTAACGGCAAGGGTGTTGAAGTGTACGCGAACCGACGTTCTGATCATAGATCTCGCTACACAACCCGGTGGGACAGATTTTGAAGCAGCCCGGCGCATGAAAAGAAAGGCAATACTGGCGCCTTCGCTTCCTGGTAAGGTTGCGCCGCAAACGGCCGGACGGATTCTGGGCCGAGTGGTCGCGGACCTCCTTGTTCAGGAAAAAGGACTTAACCTCGCGGTTCTGCCTTAGGGGGGTGCTGACAGTGCGGCTCAAGGGTTTAAAGGTGGGTTTTGCCTTAACGGGTTCTTTTTGTACGTTAAATGAGGTAACGGAACAGATAAAAAGGATCATCCAGGAAGGAGCCGAGGTAATCCCGATCATAACCAGAGAAGTTGCGACGACGGATACACGTTTCGGTACGGCAGCTTACTGGAAGGGTTTATTGAAAGAACTTACAGGACATGGAGTGATAGAGACGATTATCGGCGCTGAGCCGATCGGCCCGAACCGGATGTTGGATGTTTTAGTTGTGGCGCCCTGTACCGGAAACACCCTGGCTAAGCTGGCGAACGCCATTACGGACGGGCCGGTACTGATGTCCATAAAGGCGCAACTCCGGAACCAGAGGCCGGTTGTTATGGCAATTTCCACAAACGACGGCCTGGGTCTCAACGCCAGGAACCTCGGGGTCCTGCTTAATTCAAAAAACATCTATATGGTGCCGTTCGGCCAGGATAACCCGGCGGCCAAACCCAATTCGCTGGTGGCGAAAATGGACCGGTTGTTGGATACCATCCTTTTCGCCATCGAAGGAAAGCAGATTCAGCCTGTACTCGTTAATTACGCTTAGCGTTCTTGCAGGGAATGTACGCGGTCAGGCATGGGAAGGATTTATGAAACCTGTTACAAGTCAGGATCCACGTGACATGGCAGCGCCGTACAGTGCGACGTGCACTACGGGTAGTTGTACGTTAGCACTGGACGGCGCCCTGGTGTTTGAGATCCCTCAAGTCGGCAAATAGAGAGGAGGCCTTCCTTGCGACAATTCAGCGTAGCAGTGGTGGGGGCGACCGGAGCGGTCGGCCAGGAAATATTGAAGGTACTCGAGGAAAGGAATTTTCCGGTAGGGAAACTTCACCCCCTGGCCACCGCGCGGTCCCGGGGTAAAGAGGTTCATTTTCGTGGCCGGGCTTACATTGTCGATGAGACACGTCCGGAAGCTTTTGAAGGGGTAGAGATAGCGCTTTTCGCCGGAGGCGCGGCAAGCAAGGAGTTCGCCCTCGCGGCGCGGGACCGGGGGGCGCTGGTGGTAGATAATTCGAGCGCTTTCCGGATGGAGGCCGAGGTCCCGCTTGTGGTGCCGGAGGTAAACCCGGAAGACGTGAAACGGCACAAGGGCATTATCGCCAACCCGAATTGTTCTACCATCATCATGGTGGTGCCGCTCAAGCCGATTTACGACGCGGCGGGTATAAAACGGGTCGTGGTTTCAACCTATCAGGCGGTTTCCGGCGCGGGTACGGCCGCAATCAATGAACTCGGCTCCCAAACCAGAGCGGTTCTTAACGGCGAAGAATTCGAACCGAACGTCTTTGCGCACCAGATTGCGTTCAACCTGATTCCGCACATCGACGTATTCATGGATATGGATTACACCAAGGAAGAATGGAAGATGGTCAAGGAGACCCAGAAAATCTTCCACGACGACAATATGGCGATCACGGCTACAACGGTGCGGGTACCCGTTTTCCGGTGCCACTCGGAATCGGTTAATGTGGAAACCAGGGAAAAGCTGACCGCAGATGCGACCCGGGAGATACTGTCCCGGGCGCCGGGCGTTGTGGTGGTTGACGAACCGGCCGAAAAACGGTACCCGATGCCTTCCCTGGCCTGTAATAAGGACGAGGTCTTTGTCGGGCGTGTTCGGAATGACAACTCGTTGGACAAGGGTCTGAATCTATGGGTTGTGGCGGACCAGCTTCGCAAAGGCGCGGCGACCAACGCGGTGCAGATAGCCGAGCTGGCAATCGCTTACGGGTGCGTATAATTGAAATTTGTAAGGAAGTGATATAAATGATGACGGATTTCGGACGGGTGCTCACCGCAATGGTGACGCCTTTCGACCGGGATGGGGCTGTAAATTTCGACCAGGCCAAGAAGCTGGCGCGTTACCTTGTGGAAAACGGTTCGGACGGCGTGGTTGTAGCCGGTACCACGGGCGAATCGCCGACACTCAGCAAGGATGAAAAGGTGGCGCTGTTTGGTGCCGTGGTGGAGGAGATCGGAGGAAAGGCCGCGGTTATAGCGGGTACCGGAAGTTATGCCACCGCCGACAGCATCGCGCTGACAAAGGCTGCGGAAAAGGCCGGCGCCGATGGTGTCATGCTGGTAGCCCCGTATTATAACAAGCCTTCCCAGGAAGGACTCTACCGTCATTTCCGGGCGGTTGCCGAAAGCACGGGCCTTCCGGTAATGGTCTACAACATACCCGGGCGGACGGCGGTAAACGTTCTGCCGGCAACCGTGGCGCGTCTGGCGAACGACGTGCCCAACATCAAGGCCATCAAGGAAGCAAGCGGTAACCTTGACCAGGTAACGGAACTCCGGAGGATCCTGCCCGACGAGTTTGCGATTTACAGCGGCGATGACGCCCTGACCCTGCCTATTCTGGCTGTCGGCGGGAAAGGGATTGTCAGCGTCGTGGCTCACCTGGCGGGTAATCGGCTTAAGGAAATGATCAACGCATATGCCGGCGGCAACGTTACTCTCGCCGCGAAAATACACCGGGAGCTTTTCCCGCTGATTAAAGGGATGTTTATCACCACCAACCCGGTGCCGGTCAAAGCGGCGTTGGGCCTTTTAGGGATCAATGTCGGCGCGCCGCGGTTGCCCTTGGTGGAAGCGACGGCGGAAGAGAAAGAAAAGTTAACCAAGCTTTTACGGGAAAGCGGTCTGCTTTAGGAAGTTAACGTGCGGCGTAAACCTTGATAAATCTAACCGCCAATCCAGCACTCAACTAATCACTGTAAAGATTCCAGGAAGTAGGCAATCATTAGCTATGACGCAAATCATGTTGAGTGCTGGACAAGAACGCCAGAATTTAGGACAATAAATACCGGATAACGCCCAGGTCTAAGCTTTCGATGGTCGTTAAGTTTTTATTCTGCGGCTTGCCGTATGGAGCCCTCCCCGAAAACGGTTTTCGGGGTTTTTTGTTTTAATATGCCGGGTTTACTTGGCGTTCTTGGCGGTTATTGCGTTGCCCGCCTCGAATTTTTATCTGTGTATATCTGTGTTCATCCGTGGTTCAGGTTGTTAAACCGGCAAGAAACCGGTAACAGTCTTCCAGACTGCCCCTGTAGTCCGGGTTGCACGGGCGGATTCCGCGGTGAATCGCCTGATCCTCGACAAGGTAGGTGCTCATCCCGGTTTCAGCCGCGACGAGATCTTCCTCCACGTCGTTTCCCAGCATCAGGCACCTTTCAGGCGGTGCGCCGAGATAAGCCGCGATTTCCTCATAGTACATCGGGTTCGGTTTGCAGAAATGCATGATTTCGTAAGTGGTTACCAGCCGGAAAGGAAATCCTGTCCCAACGGCCCAGCGCAGTCGTTCTTCCACGGCGGCGCGCGGGAAAACCGGGTTGGTGGCTATCACGATATCGGCCCCGCTTTCAAGAACCCGCCTCAAAACTTTAGGCGCAAGGGCTGTGGGGCGGGTGAGAGGCGCCAGGTCCGGGAAATCTTCGCGGTAAAAGCGGTCGAACACGGGCAGGATCTCGTCCTCCGGCAAGCCGGTGCGGGCAAAAAAGTCTTCAATGAAGACTTCCCGGTTGGTGCGTCCGGGGTCGGAATTCACCACCATGGCCCGAGTGGAGGCAAGGAGGTGGTCGATGAACTCCCCGGGCGGCAGGTAGGGGCTCATGCGTGCGGCAAGGGCGTTGAGGTAACCGTCCAGGAACCTTTTCTTGTCCATCGGCAGCAGCGTGCCGTCCAGGTCAAAAAGAATATATTTAAAACGCAAAGACCGGGTCTCCTTTCAGATCACTCCTCCCAGATATGATACCCTTGGGGAGGAACCCATGTAAAGAAGGCCTTTTGCCCGGTTCTCGTCTTGAAATTTTCTTGACAACCCATAATTCTCTTGATATGCTGTCTTTCACAGCAGGGTGAAACCTGCCACTTTTTCTAAGAGATTGCTTCTAAGCACCATAACAGTTATATCTGAGCCACGAAGGCCGTAAAGTTCTGATTAGAACTGTTCTCAACAATCAGCGGTACGAAGCCGTATCAAGATGGCCTAAGAAATAATTTGTGATCTGACATTTATATAAAGGCGGAAAGAGGACCATGGAGGTCTAAACTCCATGGTCTTTTTTTTAAAAATTATTTGGTATGGAGGGGAAGTTATGCACCGGATTACCGCTATCGTTTGGCACAGCCACGCGACGACGCTGCGCAAGGCGGCAGTAAAAGTAGCGCCGGATTTAGGGGTGAAGGTCTATTCGGCCCGTTACCTGCAGGAGGGGAAAGAGGATTTCGCGGCCGCTTTGGTTGCGCTTGAAGAGGCAGACCTGATCTTTTTTTACCGCTCGGCGGGGGAGACGGTCTGGGGAGAGTTGGAGGCGGCGGTGAAAGGAATTAAGAGCCCGGTGGTCTGCGTGGCGCACGACCCGGCGCTTTGGGCAGCTTCGACCGTCCCGGCGGCGGTGGTGGCGCGCTGCTACCGGTATATCGTGCAGGGCGGGACGGAGAACTTCGCCCTAATGCTCCGGTACATGGCGGCGGCGGTGCTGGGGCTTAACCTGCCGGTGGCGGAGCCGCTGGTTTTTCCCTGGGAGGGACTTTACCACCCCGACGCCCCGGCGCCATTCACCACCGTAGGAGACTACCTATCCTGGTACCGGAAGCCGGAGCCGTTCGTGGGGTTGCTTTTCGCCCGGAACCAGTGGGTTAACGGTACCCTGGCGGTGGAGGACGCGGTGATCCGGGCGCTCGAGGCGCGCGGGCTCGGGGTTATCCCGGCGTTTTGCTATTCACTGAAGGACGAGGGGCTAGGGACCAAGGGCTCCGGCGAGGTGGTGCGGGAGTTCTTCTTCGACGCGGCGGGTCAGCCCCGGATCGCGGCGCTGGTGAAGCTTCTGGCCTTTTTCTTGGCGGCGCGGGCGCGGACGGACGATTTCATCCGGGAGGGTATCGCCGCTTCCGGAGTGGAGCTGCTGAAAAAGCTCGGGGTGCCCGTCTTTCAGCCGGTGGTTTCCTTTTATAAGACGGTTGAGGAGTGGGCGGCGGACCCGCAGGGGCTCGCCCAGGATATCGCCTGGACGGTGGCGCTGCCGGAGTTCGAGGGGGTAATCGAGCCCGTTTTCCTGGGTGCGGCGCGGCGGGAGGAAGACCTGGAGATCCGGACACCGGTGCCGGAGCGGGTCGAGCGGATCGCCGGCCGGGTGGCGGCCTGGGTGCGGCTGCGCCAGAAACCGGTAGCCGAGCGGCGGGTGGCCTTCATCCTGCACAACAACCCCTGCGCCTCGGTGGAGGCGACGGTCGGCGGCGGGGCGCACCTCGATACCCTCGAGAGCGTGGCGCGGGTTTTGCAGCGGCTGCGGGCGGAGGGCTACGCCGTGGAGGCGCCGGCGGGCGGCAAAGAGCTGATCGATACGGTAATGGCGCGGAAGGCGATCTCGGAGTTCCGCTGGACCACTGCCGGGGAGATCGTTTCCAAGGGCGGGGCGCTGTATCTGATGCCGGTGGCGGAGTACCGGGCGTGGTTCGATACGCTGTCGACAAAGGTGCGCGAGCGGTTGACCGGGGCCTGGGGCAACCCCCCGGGCGAGGCGAAAAACGGGGTGCCGGCGGCGATGGTCCACGACGGCAGGATCATCATCACCGGGGTACGGTACGGCAACGCGGCGGTCTGCGTGCAGCCGAAGCGGGGCTGCGCCGGGGCGCGCTGCGACGGGCAGGTCTGCAAGATCCTGCACGACCCGGATATCCCGCCGCCCCACCAATACCTTGCCACCTACCGGTGGCTGGAGCGGGATTTCGGCGCGGACGTAATCGTTCATGTGGGCACCCACGGCAACCTCGAGTTTTTGCCCGGCAAGGGCGTCGGGCTTTCCGGCGACTGCTGCCCGGACCTCGCCATCGGGACCTTGCCGCACCTCTACATCTATAACGCCGACAACCCGCCGGAGGGGACGATCGCCAAGCGGCGGAGCTACGCGACCCTGGTGGATCACATGCAGACGGTCTTAACGCAGGGCGGGCTTTACGACGAGCTGGCCGAACTCGACCGGTACCTTGAGGAGTACGAGCAGGCGCGGGTGGCCGACCCCGCGCGGGCGCACACCCTCGAGCACCTGATCATCGAAGCGATCGAGAAGGCGAACCTCGATCAGCAGATCCCGGTGGCGAGCGGCCACGAAAACTTCGCCCTGATCAAAGAGAAGGCGCACGCGGTGCTTTCCGTGATCCGCAACACCCAGATCCAGGACGGGCAGCACATCTTCGGGGAGCTGCCCCGGGGCGAGCGGCGGGTGGATTTTTTGAACGCGATCCTGCGCTTCGACGCCGGGGAGGCGGTCTCTTTACGCAAGGCGGTGGCGCGGCTGATGGGGCTGGAACTCGGCGAGCTCCTGGCCGACCAAGGAAAGGTTTCGCTCCGCCACGGCAAGTCCTGCGGCGCGCTCCTCGAGGAGATCGATAAAGCGGGGAAGGCTTTTGTCGGTTTAATGCTCAAGGGGCGGCCCGTGACGCACGGGGAGGCGGCGGCGGTGCTGGGCGAGAATTTAGCGGCTCCGGAGCACCTTGATGAACTGAACTCGCTCCTGCCGCGGGTGCTGGATTTGAACGAAAGGGTGGAAGCCTCCCGCGAGATCGAGGGGCTCTTCGACGGCTTTTCCGGGCGCTACCTCCCGGCCGGCCCCTCGGGGCTCATCACCCGCGGGCGGGACGACGTTTTGCCTACCGGCCGGAACTTCTACTCCCTGGACCCCCACCGGGTGCCGACGAAGGCGGCCTGGGAGGTGGGCAAGCGCCTCGCGGAAAAGGTGCTGCTGAAACACCTCACCGAAGAGGGCCGCTACCCGGAGAACATCGCCATCTACTGGATGTGCAACGACATTATGTGGGCCGACGGCGAGGGGCTGGGACAGATGCTCTACCTGCTCGGCTGCCGGCCCAGGTGGCTGCCGAACGGCCGCGTGGCGGGGATCGAGGTGATGCCGCTCAAGGAACTCGGCCGGCCGCGGGTTGACGTGACGGTGCGGGTGAGCGGGATCACGCGCGATAATTTCCCGAACTGCATCGATCTCCTGGATGAGGCGGTGCAGGCGGTGGCGGCGCTTGAGGAGCCGCCGGAACTGAATTTTGCCCGCAAGCACACCCTGGCGCAGCTTGGCGGGGCGGCGGACGGAGCGGCTTGGCGGGAGGCGACCTTGCGGATTTTTGCTTCCAAACCGGGGACCTATATGGCCGGGGTGAACTTGGCGGTTTACGCCTCGGCCTGGAAGGACGAGAAGGACTTAGCCGACGTCTTCGTCTACTGGAACGGCTACGCCTACGGGAAGGGGGTCTTCGGGCAGGAAGCCTTTAAGCAGCTCCAGGCGAACCTGAAGACGGTGGATGTGACTTACAACAAGGTGGTTTCGGACGAATACGACCTCTTCGGCTGCTGCTGCTACTTCGGCACCCACGGGGGAATGACGGCGGCGGCGCGGGCGGCCTCGGGCAGGGAGGTCCGCACTTACTACGGCGACACCCGGGAGCCGGAGCACGTCGAGGTGCGCACCCTGGCCGACGAGGTCCGGCGGGTGGTGCGGACGAAGCTCTTGAACCCCAAGTGGATCGAGGGGCAGAAGCGCCACGGCTACAAGGGCGCCGGGGACATCTCCAAGCGGATCGGGCGCGTCTACGGCTGGGAGGCGGCGACGCAGGAGGTGGACGACTGGATCTTCGACGACATCACGCGGACCTTCGTGCTCAACGAAGAAAACCGCAAGTTTTTCGAGGAGCATAACCCCTGGGCCTTGGAGGAGATCGCGCGGCGGCTCCTGGAGGCTGCGGAGCGGGGCCTCTGGAACGCCGACCCGGAGATGATCGAGGGCCTCAAGGAGACCTACCTCGAGATCGAGGGGTGGCTGGAGGAGGATATGGGCGACGTGAAGGGCGACTTCCAGGGCGGCGCCATCGACATCCTCACCGCCGAGGAGGTGGCCGACTGGGGCGCCAAGATGCGGGAGATCAGGGGGAAGCTCGGAGATTGAGGAGGGAGAAAGGATGCTGTGGCTTGAGCCGGGACGGGGGAGCTATCGTTTGGGCGAAGCGATAAAGGTGGGAATATTTGCGAACGGGTTCGAGGACCTGCCCTGGGAAGGCGAGCGGGCCTTTAGGATTTGGGCAGTAAACCCCTCAGGCGTTCCGCGAGAGTTAACGGTAGTACCCGGTGGAGGTGAGGAGTGCTCCGCGGTCTGGTTTCTGCCCGGTGAGATGGGGGTTTACACGGTGGCCGCGGCCATAACCGGCGAGGTGAGTTTTTCTGCCCGGACCTATTTCCCCGTGGAGAAGGAACGCCGGGTGCCGCTTTCGCAGGTAGGGCAGGAATTGGTGATTGCACCGGTTTGGCACGAGGGCAGCTACCTTAATTGGCCGGTATGTCTTGAGGTCCGGTTTGCGGGGAAGCCCCTTCCGGGGGCGGCGGTAACGGTTTTCCCGGATTTATGGCGGGGGGAGAGGCTTTATAAGAAGGCAGACGAGGACGGGCGGCTGGTGTTCGACGGGCGGAACTGGTGCTACTGGCAGAAAGGCAGCGAGAAAAAAGATGGTATGGTCTTTTTTCCGTGGGGCATAAACTGGTTGATGCTGGTAGACCATACCGCACCTGGAGGGCAGCGTCATGTTGCTGCCTGTACCTTTTGTCCGGAGCAGGTATCCTGCTGTTGAGAAAAGAGGATGACAGATGACTTGTTCTTCAAAGCGGATGCATAAGATTGGTACACCCCGCGGCGCGGCGGGGGAGTGCTATATCGCCAAATGGCTGCACCCGGAACTTTTCCGGGATGTGAACCCGGAGGCGGTGCACAAAGAGATGCTCGAAAAGTTCTACGGGGAGGAGCTTAGAGTGTATGGGTTTACCCGCTGAAGTAAGCGGCGCGGCAACAGAGATGGACGTGGCCTCGATAAGAACGGCGTACTCCCGCCATACCGGCCGCAAGCTGCTGCTGGTCGGGTGCTTGCTGGCGGTCACCTGCGCCGTGGCTACCATGGCCACGGCGGTGGGGGCGGCCGGGATCAGCGTGGGGGACGTCTGGCGGGTGATCCTCAATCACCTCGGGGTTAAAGCCGCGCCGGTCGGGGAGCTCGCCCGGACGGTGGTCTGGGAGATCCGCCTCCCCCGCATCGTTCTGGCTACCATCACGGGGATGAGCTTAGCGGGGGCCGGGGCGGTGATGCAGGGGGTACTCCGCAATCCCTTGGTTTCACCTTACACGATGGGGCTCTCGAGCGGTGCGGCCTTCGGGGCGGCGCTGGCTATCGTTCTGGGTACGGGTCTGATAGGCGGAAGTTACCTTGACGTATCGCGGTGGCTTATCGTCATCAACGCCTTCATCTTCGGGGGGGTAACCACGCTCTTGGCTTTCTCCCTGGCGCGATTTAAGGGGATGTCGCCCGAAACGCTGGTTTTAGGCGGGGTGGCCATCGGCTATCTCTTCCAGGCTGGGGTATCGCTTTTAAAATACATTTCCAATAACGATGCCCTGAAAGAACTGGTCGTCTGGCTGATGGGCGGCTTCTGGGGGGCGGACTGGCGGACGGTGGGGCTTTTGACCCCGGTGGTGCTCGGGTGTATGGGGGCGCTGCTCCTTTACGCCTGGGACCTCAACGTTTTAGGGGCGGGAGAGGACGTGGCGGCGAGCCTGGGGATAAAGGTGGGGCGCCTGCGGGTTGTTACTTTGACCCTGGCGACGCTCGCGGCCTCAGCGACGGTGGCCTTTACCGGCATCATCGGGTTTATCTGCCTCGTGGGGCCGCACATCTGCCGGATGCTCGTCGGCAGCGATAACCGGTTTTTAATTCCCGCCTCCTGCCTGGTGGGTGCGGTGCTGCTGCTGCTGGCGGACACGCTGGCGCGGACGATAATCGCGCCGACCGAGCTGCCGGTGGGGATCGTTACCGCGCTGATGGGCTCGCCTTTCTTCATCTACCTGTTAATCAAGAAAAAGCGGCAGTGGTGGGGGTAAAAAGTAAAGGATCAAGGATAAACCGCCAAGACGCCAAGGACACAAAGAAAATGGAGAATGAAAATCAAACGCTGGAAATATCGATTTCACCTGGTCTCAGATACTTATTTTTTGATTCATGGCGTTCTTGGCGTCTTGGCGGTTGCTCTGTTTTAAGGAGGTGGTGGGAAGTTATAAACACGGTTTTAAGGGGTTGTTTACCGGAGGTTGATGAGGAGGCTCTTCGATGTTAAAGAGTAAGAAAGTAACACTTTTTTCGTTGTTTGTTATGGTCTTTCTTTTTGCCTTGTCAAGTGGGAAAGATATTTTCCCGGCGCAGGCATCCGACATCACCGTCACGGTTGACAACGGGAAGCTGTCCTGCGATACGCCGCCGGTGATCGAGGGGTGTCGGACGCTCGTACCGCTCCGGGCGATCTTTGAGGCGCTCGGGGCTCAGGTGGATTGGGACGGGAAGACCCGTACCGTGACCGGCAAAAAGGGAACCACGATGATTAAGCTGGTTATAGGGCAAAAGACCGCCTATGTGAACGGCAACCCCGTTACCCTCGATGTGCCGGGGAAGATAGCGGGCGGCCGGACGCTGGTGCCCCTGCGCTTCGTCGGCGAATCGCTGGGCGCCGGGGTCGAGTGGGACGGTGCGAAGCGCATGGTGGTTATCCGAACCGGTACAGGCACCGCCACGGTGGTACAGAAGCGGATCACCATTAAAGATTCCCAGGGCCGGACGAGGCGCGTTCCATCCCCGCCGCAGCGCATCGTGGAGGTAAACGGCGATGTGGCCGAGTTGATCTGCGCCTTCGGGGGTGCGGACAAAATCGTTGGGGCGAGCAGCTATACGCTGGAGGATAAGATGATCGGTTCGAAGGTAAAGAAAGCGCAGGACGTGGGAAAATCCTTCACGCCCAACGTCGAGAAGATCCTGGCGCTGAAGCCCGACGTGGTCTTCGGCTACGGGAACTTCTTGAAGCCGGAGATTGTGGCGCAGCTCGAGCGTTCCGGGGTGCCGGTAGTGCTTTTGGACTGCTACAAGCTTTCCACGATGGCGCAGGATATCCGTACCCTGGGGCTGATCCTGAATCGCCAGAAGGAAGCGGCGGCTTACGTCGCATACTTCGAGAAGTACCAGAAGTTGTTCAAAGACCGGACGAAGAATATCCCGCTCGCTAAGCGGCCGCGGGTTTACCTCGAGGGTTACACCGACTATTCGGGCAACGGTCCGGGTTCGGGTGCCGCCGAGATGCTGGACGCCGTCGGGGCGCGGAATATCGCGGCGGGGTTGCGCCTGCCTTACCCGAAGGTGAGTCCCGAGTGGGTGGTGGCGCAGAACCCGCAGGTGGTCATCAAGGCCTGCAGCAGTTCCATCACCTGCGGCTACGACGAAAAGCCGGACGCGATGGAAAAGAAGCGGGCGGAAATAATGCGCCGCCCGGGGTGGAACAAAATCACCGCGGTGAAGCAAGGAAAAGTTTATCTCCTTTCGAGCGAGATCTACACCGGCCCGCGGGGGATTGTGGGCCTGGCCTATTTCGCCAAGTGGCTTTACCCGGACCTGTTCAAGGATGTGAATCCTGAGGCCATCCATAAAGAGATGCTG
Organism: Bacillota bacterium; assembly: GCA_040755195.1. Taxonomy (GTDB): domain Bacteria; phylum Bacillota; class Desulfotomaculia; order Desulfotomaculales; family Ammonificaceae; genus SURF-55. The sequence continues at coordinate 79,165 of JBFMBL010000001.1, read as the reverse complement.
CAGAAGTTTCACGGATTGGAACTGAAGGGGGCCTATGTTTATCCGGAAAAGTAGCCTCATAAATCTCTTTAAGAAAAAGAGCGGGGCCCGGAGCCCCCAAAGGTAATAATACCATGGTTTCATTTTACCAGAAAACCTTAGTGTTGAACATTTTAGGAGGGTTTTTTCGATGAGACAATTACGTTTGTTCTTGGTCACTTTTACAATTGTCGCAGGTTTACTTTTTACCGCCGCCGGAGCTGCTTGCGCGGCTACGTCTAATTCGGCGCTTTGGTGCCCGAACGTGGCGCCGGAGAGCACGGCGCAGCTTGGTACCCTGCGGATGTATGAAAGTGCGGCGGGGAGTATCAAAGATGGCGATTGGGTGACTATCAGTTTACCTTCGTGCGTCGAGTTGCAGCAGTTTCGCATCAAGTCCACCGGGCTTATTGCTATTAGTAGTGTTACTATAAACGTTAACGAAAACGGCTTTACCGTTTCTTCGGTGCCGGGCGAGGTTTATGTTTTCGGGGAAGAGGCTCCCCTTAAGGCCGGAGAACTTAATATTGCCGTGCTCAGCAAAGGTAGTTTTAACCTTATTGTGAAAAAGGCGTGGGACCCGTTAACAACCTCATCCTTAACCGCGGTTGTTATATGGGACCAGGTTTATGTAAAACCGGTAACCCCAGAGGACCTTGAGTCTTCCGATATTAAGGCGACACTCGACGCGCCCTCCACCGCCGGTTTTACCTCCGGCACGGTGACCGTCGGCAAGCTCCTCACCGCCGGTGGGAGTAACATCACCGCGGCCGCCCCCACCGAGATCACGGATGTTGGCGGGCAGACCGCCGACATCACCCTGAAGGAGGATTTCGCCGGGGCGCTGAAGGTGAACGCCGCGGACTTCCCCGGCGACAACACGGTGAAGCTGGTCTTGAGCCCGGGCTTCACCTGGGATACGGTGACCCTCATCCCGCAGGGCGGCTTTGGCGCGGGGAGTGTGGATTACGCGGTTTACCCCGAAAGAAATGGCTGCAACGCCCTCTACCTCAAAATCAATACGGCGAGCAGCGGCAGCCCGGGACAGTTGCTCATTAGAGCCTTGGTTAAGGCGAACGAGCCCTTTGCCACCGCGCGCGACGTGAAGGTGACCTACGGCGGCACCAACCCGGGTGTCGGCGGGGAGAAGGTCGCGGAGGTGACGGTGGCGAAGTACTGGGTTCCGGGGCTGGCGTTGGCGGCGAAGAGCACGCTCGACGTAGCGGCCGGGCGGCTGAACCAGCAGATCGGGAACTTTACGGTTGCGGAGGGAATGACCGGTGATCTTGCGGCGGGGCGGCTCCTCTCGCTAACGTTGCCCGAGGGGGCGAAGTGGAACCGCCGGCCTGACGTCACGCGCGAGGCGGGCAACGGGCAGCTTCAGTATGAAGGCACGCGCGACGAGGGCCGGACGGTCGTCTATTCCGTTTACCAGGCCGGCACCAGCCGCACCGTCTTCTGTTTTAAAAACGCGACCGTGGACTTAGCGGTTTACGTTCCGGAGGAGCTCGCGGTGACGGTGAAGGGGCCGGGTTTAAACCAGAGCGTGACGGCGGCCAACGTCCAGGCGCCGGTTAAGTTAGCCCCGACGGGCGGCACGGTAAGGATCGGGCTGGCGGCGCAGCCGGTGGGGGCCTTGACCATCCAGGAAAATATGGTGGGGGCGCTCAGGGCGCGCGACGCCGCCCCGCACTCAACCCGGTTGAGTGCGGGGGCGGTTTTGCAACTCACATTGCCCTCCGGGGTGCGTTTTGGCCAGAAGCCCACGGTCACCGTAACTGCGGGTGACCTTGAACTCGATGCCGCCGGGATTAAATTAGAGGATAACGACCGGACGCTCGTAATTCCCGTAAAGCTCTCAAGTGCCACCCCGGTGGAGAAGCCGGTAGAAGAAACCACCGCTACCACCGGTGATGCCGCGGGGACGGAGACTACTGAGGAAACCACTGCCGAGGCGGCTTACGAGCAGACGGGCAGCACGGTGGTGGTGGACAACATCCTCCTCACCTCGGACCGGACGGTGCCGGTGGGGCCGGTTACCCTTGAGGTTAGCGGCAGCGCCTTGAGCGAGACTGAAGCTCTCTTTTCTTCGTCGCTCAATAAGTTAGCTTGCGTCCTGGCCGAGTGCCTGACGCCGGCGCCGGTAGCCATCCGCACGGAGGCGGTCTTTACCATCGGCAGTACCAAGTACCGGATCGGCAGCGAGGAGAAGGAGATGGAGGTGGCGCCTTACATTAAGAACGGGCGGACTTATGCGCCGGTGCGCTACCTGGCCTACGCGGCGGGCATCGGCGACGACCAAATGCTGTGGGACGGCGTGAATAAGACGGTGACTATTTTTGCCGGTAATCGGGTGATCCAGTTCCGGATCGGGGAGAAGGGTTACCTCTTGAACGGCGTCTTTCTTTCGGCCGATGCGGCGCCGGAGATCGTAAGCGGCCGGACGATGCTGCCTTACCGGTTTGTGGCCCAGGCGCTCGGCTTGAGCGTTACGTGGGACGGGGAGAAAAAACAGATGATTATCCGGTAAGAGGTTCACGGTTCGGCTTAGGGGGATGGACCTTTGGGGTCCGTTCACGGGTCAACGGTTCGATAGTTCGACAGTCCAATGGTTTGCCGGACCCTGCAGGGCTATTATCCCAAAGCCCAACTTCGAACTTTGAACGGACCCTTAAGTCTGCCAGTTTGAGCAGAACTTCGAACTGACCGAGGAGGTCCATCAGCTTAAGCCTTAACTTCGAACTTCGAACGTAATAAGGAGGATGAAAGATGCGGCTCCAAGTAAAGGGCGTTTCCTTCGCGTATGGCAGCGTACCGGTTTTGGAGGATGTCACCTTCAAGGTGCCGGCGGGAGAGGTGCTCGGGATTGTTGGTCCCAACGGCTCCGGGAAGTCGACGCTGCTCCGGTGCCTGGCGCGGGTGCTCCGGCCCCGGACAGGGACGGTCTTCTTCGACGGGAAGAACCTGGCGGCGCTGCGCGGCTACGAAATCGGGCGGTGTTTGGGGTACGTCCCGCCGCCGGGCGGGCAGGCGGGTTTTCCTACGTCGGTGGTGGAAACGGTCCTGCAGGGGCGGCGGCCTCACCTTACCTGGGGGGTGAGCGCGCGGGACTTGGAAGTGGTGAGCGCGTCCCTCGGCTACTTGGGGCTGACGCCGCTATCGGAGAGGCTGCTCGGGGAGCTTTCGAGCGGCCAGCAGCAGAAGGTCTTTTTGGCGCGGGCGCTGGCCCAGGAACCGGAGGTTTTGCTCCTTGACGAACCGACGGCGACGCTCGACATCCGCTACCAGCTTGAAGTGATGGCGCTGATCCGGCGCTTAGCTACGGAGAAGGGGTGCACGGTGGTGGCGGTGCTGCACGATTTGAACCTGGCCGGACGCTTCGCGGACCGTTTACTGCTGCTTCACGCGGGGCGGATCTTCGCTGCGGGAAAAGCGCCGGTGGTGCTTACGCCGGCGAACCTGCGGGCGGTTTACGGCGTGGAGGCGGTGGTTGCCGAGGGGCCGTGGGGGATTCAGGTGACACCGGTGGCGCCGGTCGGCGGAGCTGCGAGCGGGGCGCCGGTCGCGGCAGCGGGCGGCCGGGTGTGAAGGGAGGATAACGCTTGCGGCTGCAACCTGAGGCGCGGAGGATAACTATGCCGGTCACGTCCCCGGATGCCGACGTTGAGGTGGCGCCGGCGGAGGCGGCCCTGGCGGTGCGGGGGGTGGTGAAGCGCTACGGTCTGGTGACGGCGGTGGCCGGGGTGACCTTTTCCGTCCGCAAGGGAGAGATCTTCGGGCTTTTGGGGCCGAACGGGGCGGGGAAAACCACCCTCATCCGGATGCTAACCACGCTGGCCCGCCCGACGGCAGGCGAGCTTTTTGTGGGCGGGGAGGACGTGGCGCGGAACCCGGTGGCGGTGAAGCGGCTGATCGGGGTGGTGCCGCAGGTGAACAACCTGGAGCGGGAGCTGACGGCGCGGGAGAACCTGGTGCTGCACGCGCTGCTGCACCGGCTGCCGAAACGGGTGCGGGAGGAGCGGATCGCGGAACTGCTCGCCTACGTAGGCCTCGACCACCGCGCGGATGAACGGGTGCAGAATTACTCCGGCGGGATGGCGCGGCGGCTCCTGATCGCGCGGGCGCTTCTGCACGAGCCCCCCATTCTTTTTCTCGATGAGCCGACGATTGGTCTTGACCCCCAGACGCGGCGGCGCATCTGGGACCTGATCCAGCTCATGAACCGGGATGGGGTGACGGTTTTCCTCACCACCCACTACATCGAGGAGGCGGAAAGCCTCTGCCAACGGGTGGGGATCATCGACCGGGGAAAGCTCATTACCCTTGGGACGCCGCGGGAGCTGCGGGAGAGGCTGGGAGCCTGCTGCGTGGAGTTTTTTACCCCTCAGGGGACGAAGCGCACCTTCTTCAATACGCGTCAGGAAGCGAGGGGTTACGCCGCCACGCTTGCGGGGGACATAACGGTGCGGCGCACAAACCTCGAGGACGTTTTTGTGGAACTCACCGGACGAGAGATTTTTGAAGGATGAAGGCGAAAGGATGTAAGGATAAGGGATGAACCGTCAAGACGCCAAGGATACATAAGGAAAGAATACTTAGAAGCAGATGGGAGGTGAGAAGTGTGAAGTTGGAGGTGGAAATTTTTGAAGGAATTCGCGTAGCGAATTTCCAACCTTAAGAAAATCTCACCTCTCACATCCCATGTCTCATATCTCAGTTGCGTTTTTGCTTGGCGCCTTGGCGGTAAAAAGGATGAAGGCGAAAGGCGGAGGAATGAAGGTGATGGCGGAAGCGGCGGTGGGAAAGAGGTTCTGGCACGAGAGGGTTTATCCCGCTTGGCTGCCGCTGGTCTTGGCGATGGGGCTGGTCTGGCGGCGGCGCTGGTGGCGGTTTGTGGTCGGGGGGCTCAACCGGCCGCTCATCTTCCTCGCCCTCTTCGCCTGGAGTTTCAAAGGGACGGCGGCGGCGAGCCATCTGCACTTCCTGGTTCCGGGGCTGGCGGCGTTAGCGGCGGTCAGCGGCAGCTACGGCGATTTAGTCAACTGGTTCACCCTGCGCCGGAAATATTTTCAGGTCCTGGACGAATATCTTTTGGCGCCGGTTTCCACGCGCTCTCTCCTTGTAGGGCACTTGATCGGGGGCGGCGCGAAGGGGCTGGTGGTGGCCGCGCTGGTCTATCTGTCAGGCTGGGCGGTGGCCGGGGGACTGTGTTTCAACCCGCTTTTCCTGCTGCAATTAGCGGTGATCGCCTTCACCTTCGCGGCCCTGGCGGTGGCGGTGGCGATGGTGGCGAACGGGGATAAGGATGTTTTGATCTTCACCAACTTGGTGGTTTTACCGATGACCTTCTTCTGCGGAACCTTCTTCCCGGTGGAAGGGCTGCCGGGGGTGCTGTCAAAGTTAGCGTGGTTTTTGCCGCTCACGGCGGGCACTTACCACCTGCGGGCGTTGGCGCTGGGCGAGCCTGTGCATTGGGGCTGGTTAGCCCAAAGCATTGGTTGGTTTTGCGCGCTTTACACCTTGGCTTACCTTCTGCTGTGCTGGAGGCGGCAGGACTGATGCGGGCGCTGTTTTGGGGCTGGTTCCCGATCCTGTGGGAGGAGATGGTCGTCTGGCGGCGCCGCTTCTGGCTCTACATAGCAACCTACGTCCTTTCGCCGCTCATCTTTCTCCTTTCTTTCGGCTTTGGCGTAGGCGGGCGGCTGCGGGGGCTTCTCCCGGGCGGGATGAGCTACGCCGAGTTCCTGGTGCCGGGGGTGGTGGCGCTGGCGGTTTTCAACAACGGGATCACCGCGGTCACCGTGCGGCTCTTTTACAACCGGCTGCACTTCAAAAGTTTTGAGGCCTACCGCCTGGCGCCCGTGAATGATTTCGCCGTCTGGTTCGGCTACGCGCTCACCGGGGCGCTGCGGGGGCTGCTGGCCGGCGGGATGGTGCTCGGCTCGGCGCTTTTCTTGGTGCCCGGCTTGCGGGTGGCGCCGGCGGGCTGGCCCTGTTTGGTGGCGCTCGCCTTTTTTGCCGGTACCTGTGGGGTTTTTTTAGGGCTGTGCCTGCGCTCCTTTGACGACCAGACGGTGATCAGTGAGTTTTTCGTGGTGCCGCTGACCTTTCTCTGCGGGACGCTGGTGCCTTTGGATCGGCTGCCGGCGGCGCTGCAACACCTCGTGTGGCTCCTGCCGCTCACCCCGGCGACGTCGGTTGTCCGGGCGGGCTTTACGGGGCAGCCGGTTCCCTGGGTGGAAGTGATGGCGCTTGGCGGGTGGACGCTGTTTTTTGCGGCGCTGGGGCTGTGGCGGCTGAAGCGGAACGAGGAATAGCGTTCGACGTTAGGCTTAGGTTGATTGACCTTTGGGGTTCGTTCTATGTTCGAGGTTCCACGTTGAACGGACCATAAATTACTACCCTGAAAATAGGTCCGACGTCCGAGGTCCGACGTCCGAAGCAGGGAATGCGGGGACAAAGTGCAAATCCCGGATCTAATGACCCTATCGAGTCGAAGCTATTTTCATTCTCTGATGGTGCCGCTGGCGGCATGGGCAACTACTGTCTAAGCCTGCACGTCGAACGTCGCACGGACCTAAAAGTTCTTCCGTCTAAGATTCAACGTTCAACTTGCGGAGGTAGAAATGTCCGAATACAGGCGTTGCGTTTATCCTTTCACGGCTATCATCGGCCAGGAGGAGCTGAAGCTGGCCCTTATTTTGAACGCCGTCAACCCGCTGGTCGGCGGGGTGTTAGGGCGCGGGGAAAAAGGGACCGCCAAATCAACGGCGGTCCGGGCTTTCGCGGCGCTTTTGCCGCCGCTGAAGGTGATAGCGGGTTGCCCCTGCAACTGCGACCCCCGCGATACGGGGCATCTCTGCCCCTTCTGCCGGGAGCGGCTGCTGCAGGGCAAAAAATTGGTGGCGGCGGCGCGGCCGGTGCCGGTGGTTGACCTGCCGGTGTCCGCAACCGAGGACCGCGTGGTTGGCAGCCTCGATTTCGAGCACGCGCTGCGCTACGGACGGCGGCGCTTCGAACCGGGGATCTTAGCGCGGGCGAACCGCGGGATCATCTACGTGGACGAGGTGAACCTGTTAGACGACCACCTGGTGGACCTGCTCCTTGACGCGGCGGCCTCAGGGGTGAACGTGGTGGAGCGGGAGGGGGTTTCCTTCGTTCACCCGGCCCGCTTCATTTTGGTGGGGACGATGAACCCGGAGGAGGGGGAACTGCGCCCGCAGTTGCTCGACCGCTTCGGGTTGTGCGTGCCGGTGGAGGCGGTGCGCGACCCGGCGGCGCGGGCGGCGATCGCCCGGCGGCGGGAAGCCTTTGAGAGCGACCCGGAAGGCTTCATCCGGGCGTTTGCGCCCCAGGAGGAAGAACTGCGGCAGCGGTTAGTGGCTGCGCGGGTGCGTTCGGCGGCGGTGGCGGTTGCCGAGGAGGCGGTAAGGCGGGCGACGGAGTTAGCGGCCGGGGCCTTTTGCGCCGGCCAGCGGGCGGAAATTATACTGGTGCAGGCAGCGCGGGCGATAGCGGCCTGGGAGGGGCGGGATGCGGCGACGCCGGCGGACGTGGAGCGGGTGGCGGAATTAGTGCTTTACCACCGGCGGCGGGAGGCCCCGCCACCGCCACCGGCGCAGCCGGAAGAAGAGGAACCACGGGAGGAACCGCCGGCGCCGGAGCAACTGGAAGAAGAGGAACCACCGGAGGACCGGCAGGAGCAAGAACAGAGCGAAGCCCCCGCCCCGCCGCCGGAGAAAGGAGAAAGCCGGAAAGAGCGGGGCGAGGAAAAGGATGAAAAGGATGAGCCGGCTTCGCCCCCGCCGGCCGCGGCGCAGGAAACCGTGTTCGCCGTAGGTGAACCTTTCCCGGTGAAAAGGCTCGACCACGGGCGCGACCGGTTGCTCCGCAAAGGCTCCGGCCGGCGCTCCCGCACCTGGACGGCGACCAGGGCGGGGCGCTACGTCCGGGCGACGCAGCAGCGCGGCCGTAATGACCTGGCCTTCGACGCGACGCTGCGGGCGGCGGCGCCCCACCAGCAGCGCCGGGCGAAGAACGGCCTGGCGATCGCTGTAGAAACCGGCGATATCCGCGAAAAGGTGCGGGAAAAGCGGATCGGGAACCTGCTGCTCTTTGTGGTGGACGCCAGCGGCTCGATGGGCGCCGAGCAGCGGATGACAGCGGCGAAGGGGGCGGTCTTGTCCCTGCTGCTCGATGCCTACCAGAAGCGGGACCGGGTGGGGATGATCGCCTTTAAGGGGGAAGATGCCGCGGTTTTACTCCCGCCGACGAACAGCGTGGAGCTGGCGCACCAGCGCCTGGCCGAGCTTCCCACCGGCGGGCGGACGCCGCTGGCCGCGGGGCTTTACAAGGCCTACGAGACGGCGCGCGCCCACCTTTTTAAGGACCCGAACCTCTCCCCGCTCCTCATCGTCATCTCCGACGGCCGGGGCAACGTGGGGCTGGCCGATGGGAAACCACTTGAAGAGGCGTGGCGGGTGGCGGCGCTCATCCGCGACGAAGAGCGGATCAAGAGCCTGGTGGTGGACGTGGAGCGGGAGGGGTTTTTGCGCTTCGGCCTGGCGCGGCGGTTAGCCGAGGCGCTCGATGCGGTCTATTACCGGATCGAGGACCTGAAGGCGGATGTGCTGGTGGAAGCGGTGCGGGCGATAACGGAGGTTAGAGGTTAGAGGTTGGAAGTTGGAAGTTAGGGCTTGGAAGTTTGGGTCTTGGAGAAATCGGCGGTGCCGACTGCGTTAGATGGTGACGGGTTAGCTATGTGATAACGGAAATTCGCGAGGAGGCAACTTATGCAAAAGCAGATTTACCCCTTCACCGCTCTGGTGGGGCAGGAAGAGATGAAGAAGGCGCTGATCTTGAACGCGGTTAACCCGCGGCTCGGCGGGGTGCTGATCCGGGGGGAGAAGGGGACGGCTAAATCAACGGCGGTGCGGGGCCTGGCCGAGCTCCTGCCCGAAATCAGGGTGGTTGCCGGCTGTCCCTTCGGCTGTGACCCGGACGACGTCACGGTGATGTGTGCCGGTTGCCGTTGCCGGCGGGAGGCGGGGGAGGAGCTGCCGGTGGCGACCCGGAAGATGCGGGTGGTCGACCTGCCGGTTTCGGCCACCGAGGACCGCGTGGTGGGAACGCTCGACATCGAGCACGCGCTCAAAAAAGGGGAGAAGCGGTTCGAGCCGGGGGTGCTCGCCGGGGCCAACCGGGGCATCCTCTACGTGGACGAGGTAAACCTTTTGGATGACCACGTGGTGGACGTTTTGCTCGACGCGGCGGCGATGGGGGTGAACACCGTGGAGCGTGAGGGCGTCTCCTTCAGCCACCCGGCGAGCTTCATCTTAGTGGGGACGATGAACCCGGAAGAAGGGGAGCTAAGACCCCAGCTTTTAGACCGCTTCGGCCTCTGCGTTAACATCACCGGCGTCACCGACCCGGCGCCGCGGGCGGAGATCGTGAAGCGGCGCCTTGCTTTCGAGGAGGATCCGGCGGGCTTTGCGGCGGCCTGGGCGCCGCAGCAGCAAGAACTCCGGGAGCAGATCGTGGCGGCGCAGGCGCTCATACCCCGGGTGACGGTTACCGACGAAATTTTGCTGCTCATCGCCCGCACGGCGATCGAAATGGGGGTGGACGGCCACCGCGCCGATTTGGTGATGATGAAAGCAGCCAAAACCAACGCGGCGCTCGCCGGGCGGACCGAAGTAACGGAAGAAGACGTCCGGGAGACGGCGCACCTGGCCCTGGCCCACCGGATGCGGCGGAAGCCCTTCCAGGAGGTTGCCGTGGACCGGGAGAGGCTGGCGGGTATCTTAGGGGTGCAGCCGCCCGGGCCCGGCGGACGGGGAGCAGCCCATAATCACCCGCATACGCATACGCACAGCCACCCGCATCAGCACCCGCACGGACATACGCACGGTCACGACGGGAGCCGCGGGGACCGGTGAGGTTTTGCCGCGGGGCGCGGTTTAAGCGGTTTAATTAAGGTAAAGACTCCAAGCAGGGATCGCGCTGTAAAAGGGAGGCGGTATAATGCTCAAAGTTGTTCAGGGGCGCGAGATCTGGGTTTTGCCGGAGGCTTCGCACGCCCACGAAGGGCATGAGGCGCGCTGCCGCGTCTTTTACGGGCACGCGGGCCGCCCGGACGGCATGGCGGACTTAGCGCGCCTTTTGGCCTGGGCGGCGGCGCCGGACGGCAGGCGCATTGAGTTGGCGGTGGGGCCGGGGGACAACACCTTTCACTTCGCCCGTTTTACGCCCGATCAGGACGGCTTCTGGGCGGTGACGGTGGAAAACGACGTGGGGCCGGTGGCGATCACCAAAGACGGCTTTTACCGCCGGGGCACCCGCAAGGATTATCCTGACGCCCGCGAGGTGGGCTACTATTACCAGTACGCCAAAACCTGCGTGCAGGTGGGACATTTCTGCGAAGGTTGCGGCGTGGTCCGGTCGCCGGGGGTTGCGTGCCTGGGTCACGACCTGGAACTGGTGCTGGCGCCGGGCGTTTTCCGGGTGGGCGACGCGGCGCTCCTGGAGGTGCGTTACCGGGGCCGGCCGCTGGCCGGAGCGGAGGTGAAGGCCGCCTGGAGCCTGCGGGAGGAAGAGGGCTGGGCGCTCTCGCTGACCGCGGACGAAGCGGGGCGGGTGCGGTTTAACTTAAGCCACCCCGGCCACTGGCTCTTTTACACCCGCCATGCCGATGCGGCGCTGGGAAAAGCCGGCGAGTATGATAAGCGGGTGACAAGCGCCACGCTGGGCCTTTTCGGGGTGCGCTGAGGCTTTTGGCGGGTGCAGTTTCGAAAAACGGGGCGGGAGAGCCACCCAGCGTCAGGTGGGAACCGCTTTCTCCGCCCCACAGTATTTTGTAATGAGTTTTCCTCCTTCCCTGAAGACTGTTTTCTTTGCTACAGTTCCTATTCCGGTCACGGTTAACCCTTCAGCGGCTGCTTCAACTGTTTCGTAACGCCGTTTCTCCGGCGGCGGTTGGGGTGGGCTTTTTCCTTTTTAACTAAAAAAGGTAGTCCGCCTTCCCGTTGCGGATAACCTTTCGCGGTTTCGCCGGCGGCCCCAACGTTTTAGTTGCTTCCGGGCGACCGGTCATTTACGGCCGCTGAACGGTTAAGCGCTTTAAACGGGTGACGGTTACAAGGGGCAAAGAAGAGCTTAGCGACTTTTGGTGACGGTTCTGTTGAGCCGGTGGGCGCTGGTGCCGTAAGCTGAAGGTAACGTAGCCCAACGGGTTACGAAACTTTTGCAGGGAGGGAAAAGGGATGCGCATCTTCCTCGATACGGCGAAGGTGGCGGAGATCAAAGAGGCGGTCGCGTGGGGCGTGATTGACGGGGTGACTACCAACCCCAGCCTGCTGGCGCGGGCCGGCCAGGCGGACGTGGCGGCGGTAACCCGGGAGATCTGTACGCTGGTGTCCGGTCCGGTGAGCGTTGAGGTATTGGGTACCACGGCGGCGGAGATGATCCGGGAGGCCCGCGCTTACGCGGCGTGGAAGCTAAACACCGCGGTTAAGATTCCGATGACGGCGGAGGGCCTGAAGGCGGTAAAGGAGCTTTCCCAGGAAGGGATCAAGACGAACGTGACGCTGATTTTTTCGGCCAATCAGGCGCTTTTGGCGGCGAAGGCCGGAGCGACCTTTGTCAGCCCCTTCGTCGGCCGGCTGGATGACATTTCGCACGACGGGCTGGCGGTGGTCCGCGATGCGGCGGAGATCTTCAGGCTTTACGGGTTTACTACCGAGATCATCGCGGCGAGTATCCGGCACCCGCTCCACGTGCTGGCGGCGGCGAAGGCCGGAGCGCACATCGCGACCGTTCCTTTTGCGGTTTTGAAGCAGATGGTGAAGCACCCGCTGACCGACATCGGGATCGAACGCTTTTTGGCCGATTGGCGGGCGCTCACCGAGAAGCAGACCGGGCCCGCTGCGGCCTGCGGCTGTTAGATAAAGGGAGGTAAGGAATAATGCGTTACCGCGATTTTTTGAGTCTGGATTACCTGCCAGAGCCGAACGATTGCCTGGCTTCTTTCTATGTGGAGCCGGCGGTTGGGGTGGACATCTTCGAAGCGGCGGGAGCCGTGGCTTCGGAATCCTCCATCGGCACCTGGACGGAAAACCTGTGCACGCTGAGCGCGCGCATCTGGGAGGATTTGCGGGCGCAGGTCTGCCGGATCGAAGGCAACACGGTAACGATCGCCTACCCCGCGGCGCTCTTTGAGCCCGGAAACATACCTCAGTTTCTCAGCAGCGTGGCGGGAAATGTTTTCGGGATGAAAGCGGTTGAGAACTTGCGGCTCAACGACATCTACCTGCCGCCGGCGCTGGTTGGCGGCCCCGGGCCCGCCTTCGGGGTGGCGGGGGTGAGAGGGGTTTTAGGGATTAAGGACCGGCCGCTCGTAGGGACGATTGTCAAGCCGAAGCTCGGCCTCACCCCACAGGAGCAGGCGGAGGTTGTTTACGAGGCCTTCGTTGGCGGGGTGGATATTGTGAAGGACGACGAGAACCTCACGAGCCAGCCCTTTTCTCCTTTCGAGGAGCGGGTGAAGCGCTGCTTGGAGGCGCGCGCGCGGGCGGAGGCGGCAACGGGGGAGAAAAAGGCCTACCTGCCCAACGTTACGGGGGATACAGAAACGATGCTCCGCCGTACCGTGATGGTGAAGCGGGAAGGCGGCCGCTACGTGATGGTGGATATCGTCACCGCCGGGTTTGCGGGGCTTTTCTCGTTGCGGCGGGCGGACTTAGGGCTGGTGATCCACGCCCACCGGGCGATGTACGCCAGTTTTGCCCGAAATAAGCGCCACGGGATCAGTATGCTGGTCCTGGCGAAGCTTGCCCGGCTGGCGGGTGTCGACCAGCTTCACATCGGCACGGTGGTAGGCAAGATGGAAGGCGACCGCGAGGAGGTGCTGGCCTGTCACCGGGCCCTCGGGAATCAGACGGGCGCGGCGCCTGGGGCGGGAAGCGCCCTGCCGCCGCAGGACTGGCAGGGGATCAAGCCGGTCCTCGCCGTTGCCTCAGGGGGGCTGCACCCCGGCCATATCCCGGATCTGGTGGGCATCTTCGGCCACGACGTGCTGCTGCAGTTCGGCGGCGGGGTCCACGGTCACCCGAAAGGGACCCGGGCGGGCGCGCAGGCAGTCCGGGAGGCGGTAGAGGCGGTCGTTGCAGGGACCTCGCTGGCGGCGGCGGCAGAATCCCAGGAGGCTCTACGGGCAGCATTATCTTGTTGGGGAGGGATGTAGGATGCGGACGGAACCGGTTTTGATCGGCGTGGCCGGCGACAGCGGCGCCGGGAAGAGCACCCTTATCCGGGAACTCAGCCAGTTGTTGGGCCCGGATAAGGTAGCGGTGATCGGGCTCGATGACTACCACTCGCTGAACCGGCAGGAGCGGAAGGCGGTCGGGATCACGCCGCTTAACCCGCGGGCGAACAATTTAGGTCTCTTCATCGAGCATCTCTACCGGTTACGGCAGGGGGAGAAGGTGCTAAAACCCGTATACGACCACGACACCGGCGATTTTGGCGACCCGGAATGGGTTGAGCCGCGGCCCTTTATCATCTGCGAGGGGCTGCACCCCTTCTGTTTCGGGGTGCTGGCGGAGATGTACGACTACCGGGTGTATTACGATACCCACCCGGAGCTTAAGGTGGCGTGGAAGGTGCAGCGCGACGCGGCCCACAGGGGTTACACGGTGGAGCAGGTGCGCCGGGAGATCAGGCAGCGCCAATGGGATATCCGGGGTTTTGTCGAGCCGCAGTGGTGGTACGCCGATACGGTGGTCACGCTGATTCCGCCTGCGGACGACGGGTCCGTGATCGGGGTACAGCTGAAAGAGCCGCCCCCGGGGACCCAGCACTCAGGTTCTGAGTGCTGGGTCGGGGCACAGACGCTGAAGCCCCGCGAAGCAGGTAAGATTAGGACCGCGCGGGAGTGGTACGGGGGCCGCGAGATGTGGGTAACTGCCATCACCATGCCGCTAACGCAGGAAGAACTGCGCGAGTTGGGAACGGCCTTCGGCATCACCGAGGCGGTGCTGCGGCGGGTAAAAGGGGAGGAGGCAATTCCTTTCCAGGTGCTTCTTTCCTTGTTGGCGGCCCGGTTGGAGCAAATAAGGAAGCAGAAAGAGTCTTACGGGAGGGAGCGTTATGCCGTCGGCGGTTAAATTCCCCGCCCCGGGCAAGTACCGGGAATTGGAGCGAAAGGCCTGCGCCATTCGCCAGGATGTGATCCGGATGCTCGCTGCTGCCGGATCGGGGCATCCGGGCGGCTCCCTCTCCGCGGTCGAGATCCTGACGGCGCTTTATTTTCACGTGCTGCGGGTTGACCCGCGCCAACCGGGCGATCCGGAGCGGGACCGCTTCATTCTCTCTAAGGGCCACGCTGCCCCGGCGCTTTACGCGACCCTGGCCGAGCGGGGGTTCTTCCCGCTAAGCTGGCTGGAAGACCTGCGGCGGCTCGGTTCGCCGCTCCAGGGCCACCCCGACATGCGGAAGGTCCCCGGAGTCGAGATGTCAACCGGCTCCCTCGGGCAGGGGCTCTCGGTGGGGGTCGGCATGGCGCTGGCGGGGCGGATCAGGGAGAGCGGCTGCCGGGTTTACGCGCTCCTCGGCGACGGGGAGTGCCAGGAGGGGCAGGTCTGGGAAGCGGCGATGGCGGCGGCCCACTACCGCCTCCGGAACCTGGTGGCTATAGTGGATCGCAACGGGCTCCAGATCGACGGGCCCACGGAAGAGGTGCTCGCCTTGGAGCCGCTTGCTGATAAGTGGAAGGCTTTCGGCTGGTCGGTGGTTGCGGTTGACGGGCACGACTTTGGCGAACTTCTTTCTGCTTTTGAAAGCGTGGGCCACGCCCGGCGGCCAACGGCGGTCATCGCCCGGACCGTGAAGGGTAAAGGGGTCTCCCTTATGGAAAATCAGGTTGACTGGCACGGTAAGGCGCCGAACCGGGAGCAGGGGGAGCAGGCGCTGAAAGAGCTGCAGGAAAGGGGGGAGGCCACGTGGCGGTGAGCAGCGGGCCTTTGCTGGCGACACGGGAAGGTTACGGCCGGGCGCTCGTGGAACTGGGCCGCCGGGACGAGCGGGTGGTAGTGTTGGATGCGGATCTCTCTAAGTCCACCCAGACGGCCGGCTTCGCGCGGGAGTTCCCAGCGCGCTTTTTCAACGCCGGCGTTGCCGAGGCGAACCTGATCGGGATGGCGGCGGGGCTGGCGGCGTGCGGCTTCGTTCCCTTCGCCTCGACTTTCGCCATCTTCGCCACGCAACGGGTGCTGAACCAGATTTTTCAATCGGTCGCCTACCCGGGACTTAACGTAAAGATCGCGGCAAGCCACGCCGGGATCACGGTCGGGGAGGATGGGGCTTCGCACCAAGCTGTGGATGACTTGGCGTTGATGCGGGCGATGCCGGGAATGACGGTGGTGGTCCCGGCTGATGCCTGCGAGGCCTACCAGGCCACCCGCGCGGTGGCGGCGTGGGAAGGGCCGGTCTACCTGCGCCTGGGCCGGCCGGCGGCACCGGTCGTTACGCCGCCCGAAAAGCCCTTTACCATCGGGCGGATTACGGTGCTCCGGGAAGGGGACGACGTGACGGTCTGCGCGTGCGGGCTGATGATTGGGGTGGCGCTGGCGGCGGCCGGAAAGCTGGCTGCTGAAGGCATCCAGGCTGCGGTGCTCAACGTGAGCACGCTCAAGCCCCTCGATACAGAGACGCTTCTGGCGTACGCGGCCCGCAGCCGCGCCGTGGTGACGGTGGAAGAGCACAGCATCATCGGCGGGCTCGGCGGCGCGGTCAGCGAGGCGCTTGCGGCGGCGATGCCGGTGCCCGTGATCCGGCTGGGAATTGGCGATAGCTTCGGCCAGTCGGGCAAGCCGGCGGAGCTTTTGGCTCATTACGGTCTTACGTCGCAAGGTGTGGTTGAAACAGTAAAAGAAGCAATTAAAAGGAAGGGGAAAGGGAATGGCTAAGGTGGTTTTGAGCGTAATTAAGGCGGATGTCGGCGGCTTTGTGGGACACAGCGCGGTGCATCCGGAGGTGATCGAGAAGGCGCGGGGGTGCCTCGAGGGTCACCCGCTCCTCATCGATTACCGGGTGGCTCACGTGGGGGATGATGTGAACCTGATTATGACCCACACCAAGGGGCGCAACAGCGGTGAGATCCACCAGCTTGCCTGGGACACCTTTGCGGCCTGCACGGAGGTGGCGAAGAAACTCAAGCTCTACGGTGCCGGGCAGGACCTTTTGGCGGACGCCTTCTCCGGCAACATTAAGGGGCTGGGGCCAGGGGTGGCGGAGATCGAGGTGGAGGAACGGGAGAGCGAGCCGGTTGTGGTTTTAATGGCCGACAAAACGGAGCCGGGTGCCTGGAACCTGCCTCTTTACAAGATCTTTGCCGATCCCTTCAATACCATCGGGTTGGTTATCGACCCGAAGATGCACTGCGGTTTCGACTTTGAGGTCCGGGACTTGATCAAGAACAAAAAGGTCGTCCTTTCCTGCCCGGAAGACCTCTACGACCTGCTGGTTTTCATCGGCGCTCCCGGCCGGTACGCGGTGAAGCGGGTTTTTCACCGGGGGACGGGCGAGATCGCTGCGGCTTCCAGCACCCAGCGCCTGAATCTGATGGCCGGCCGCTATGTTGGCAAGGACGACCCGGTCTGCATCGTCCGGTGTCAGAACGGCTATCCTTCGGTGGGCGAGGTGCTCGAACCCTTTGCCTTCCCGCACCTTGTTTCGGGGTGGATGCGGGGGTCGCACAGCGGGCCGCTGATGCCGGTGGCGATGGCTGACGCCCGGCCCACGCGCTTTGACGGGCCGCCACGGGTGGTGGCCTTGGGCTTCCAGTTGGCTAACGGGCGGCTGGTGGGTCCGCAGGACTTCTTCGCTGATCTGGCCTTTGACCGGGCCCGGAAGCTGGCGCTCAGCACCGCCGATTATATGCGCCGGATGGGGCCGTTTGAGCCGCACCGCCTGCACCTCGACGAAATGGAGTACACCACCATGCCGCAGGTGATGGAAAAGCTGAAGGACCGTTTCATCGATCTGCAGCGGGGCAAAAAACCGCAGGGGAAAGTGGCGGGAGGCGTGGCCTAAAGTGACGGTGAAGATCGCGCCCTCGCTTTTATCGGCCGACTTTGGCCGTTTCCGGGAAGAGGTGATGGCGGTTGAGGCCGCCGGGGCCGACCTTTTGCACCTCGACGTGATGGACGGCCACTTTGTGCCGAACATCACCTTCGGGCCGCAACTGGTGGCGGCGTTACGACCCCACTCCCGCCTCCTTTTTGACGTTCACCTGATGATCGCGGCGCCCGAAAGGTACGTAGCCGACTTCATTGCCGCCGGGGCGGATATCGTTACGGTGCACGCGGAGGCGTGCGTTCACCTGCACCGGGTTCTGGCCCAGATCAAAGAAAAAGGGGCTTCCTGCGGGGTAGCGCTTAATCCGGCTACCCCGCTGGGCCTGGTCGAAGAGGTGCTGCCTTTGGTGGACCTGGTACTGCTGATGACGGTCAACCCGGGCTTTGGCGGGCAGCGGTTCCTTCACTTCGTGGTACCGAAGGTTAGCGCTGCGGCTGCCTTTCTCCGCGAGCGGGGCTGCCAGGCGGCGGTCGAGGTGGACGGGGGAGTTGATGTCACCACCGCGCCGGTGATCGCGGCGGCAGGGGCAACGATCCTGGTCGCGGGAACGGCCGTCTTCGGTGCACCGGACCGGGCGGCGGCGGTGCGGGCATTGCGGGAGGCGGCGGAAGGAAGAGATTTTTCGCGGGGAGGTGAGCGGCTTGGCGCCGCTACGTTTAGGGATTAACGGTTTTGGACGCATCGGCCGGATGGTCCTCCGGGCAGCGGCGGACCGGCCCGGGATCGAGGTGGTGGCGGTCAACCACTACTCCCGGCGGCTCTCACCTGGCCCTGATTATACCCAGGCCCTGGCGCGGGCGCTGGTTTACGATTCGGTCCACGGGAAACTCCCCCATCCGGTAACGGCGGCGAAAGAGGTGCTCCGGGTCGGTGGCAGGGAGATCCGCATTTTAGCGGTGGCCGACCCTGCAGCGCTCCCCTGGCGGGAACTCGGCGTTGAAGTGGTAATCGAAGCCACCGGCAGGTTCCGCAGCCGGGAGGGAAGCGCCCGGCACTTAACGGCGGGCGCCGGGCGCGTTATCATCTCCGCACCGGCCAAAGACGCCGACCTTACGGTGGTTGTGGGGGTGAACGAGGCGGTGTACGATCCGGAAAAGCACCGGGTTATCTCGAGCGCTTCCTGTACCACCAACTGCCTGGCACCGGTGGCGAAGGTGCTGCACGCGCGGTTCGGGATCGTAAGCGGCTTGGTGA
This sequence comes from Bacillota bacterium, assembly GCA_040755195.1. Lineage (GTDB taxonomy): Bacteria > Bacillota > Desulfotomaculia > Desulfotomaculales > Ammonificaceae > SURF-55. Next base: position 60,820 of record JBFMBL010000001.1, on the reverse strand, counting down.
ACACGGTACACGCCTATACCAACGACCAGCAGCTGCTTGACATGCCCCACCGTGACCCGCGCCGGGGGCGGGCGGCGGCCGCCTCGATCATCTCGACGACCACCGGCGCCGCTCAGGCAATCGGCCTGGTGCTGCCGGAATTGGCGGGGCGCTTGGACGGAATGGCGCTGCGCGTGCCGGTGCCGAACGTCTCGGTGGTCGATCTTGTGGCCGTGTTGGAGCGAGAGGCGACGGCCCAGGAAATCAATGCCGCCTTTGCGGCAGCAGCGGCGACCGAGTTGCGGGGCATTCTCGCTTTGTGTGAGGAGCCGTTGGTTTCCCGCGACTTCGTTGGTGATCCCCACTCGGCGGTGGTGGACGGTTCCTCGACGATGGTTGTTCAGGGGCGAACGGTGCGGGTGTTGGCCTGGTACGACAACGAATGGGGCTACGCCAACCGGGTGCTGGACTTAGCGGCTTACTTAGCGGCGCGGGAAAACCGGGGGTAGCACTCCGGCCCGCCCCTCTACCGGCGCGACTTCCCTACGCGTTACGTGCATACGAGTTTGGAGAGGCTGCGGTTTGAAGAAAGGCGGTTTTTCGCGGGCCTTTGTGGAGGTGAGGCATGGTGGCTCAGGTGGCGCAGGATCTTTGCGCGCGAGCGGTGAGCGTCCGGCACCGGCGAAGGGGTGCGCAGGAGGGCGAGACAGTCCGGTTTGCGGTTGACAAGAGCGAAGGGGCGGAACAATTCAGCCCCGCTCTTGCCTCGTTTTGCCGTGAAGCACGCTGTGGGGAAGGCGGCGGCTTACAGGTCGCCTGTCTGGCCGGGATCACCGCCGAGGGGAGAATATACCTTTTTGCAGTCCGGGAGATCATCTACTGCGGCCGCGATGGCCGGCGGGGCTTTTTCAAGACGGAGCAGGGCGAGTTCTTTTCTGCTTTCACGCTGGAGAAGTTGGCGGCGCGGCTAAAACCTTACGGCTTTTTCCGCAGCCACCGGTGCTACCTCGTCAACCTCGACTGGGTGGAAGGCGTGATTACAATGGCTCCTGGTACTTACGACCTTGTGCTCCGCAACAAAGGGGAAAGCCGGATCCCGCTTTCGCGTGAGCGCGCGCGGGAGTTGCGGCAGATGCTGCTGCGGGGCCGGTTCAAGTTTTGATGCGCCGGCGCGTCAGGCGGCCGGTCTTTTGGGGGGAAGGATGTGCGGGTGCGGAGTGTAAGAGAGCTGCCTGTTACCGGGAAAAGGGTGCTGGTCCGGGTGGATTTTAACGTCCCGCTGGCGGGCGGAACGGTGACCGACGACACCAGGATCCGGGCGGCGCTCCCTACAATCAGTTATCTTTGTGAGCGCGGGGCAGCGGTAATCCTGGCCTCCCACTTAGGCCGCCCCAAGGGTCGCCGGGTGGAAGAGCTCCGTCTCGATCCTGTGGCTGCCACTCTGGAGCGGCTGCTGGGCCGGCCGGTGCGAAAAGTAAATGACTGCGTTGGGGCGCGTGTGGAGGCGCAGGTGGCAGCGCTCGGGCCGGGTGAGATATTGCTTTTGGAGAACGTCCGCTTCTATCCTGAAGAGGAGGCGAACGATCCTTCTTTTGCCCAGGCGCTCGCCCGGCTGGCCGACCTTTTCGTTAACGACGCCTTCGGGGTGGCGCACCGGGCCAACGCCTCGACAGTCGGCGTGGCGGCTTTTCTGCCGGCTGCTGCTGGTTTTTTGTTAGAGCGGGAGTTGGCGGTTTTGGGGGACCTGCTCGGCGCTCCGGCGCGCCCTTTTGTTGTAGTGGCGGGGGGAGCGAAAGTTACCGATAAGATCGGGGTATTAAGCTCCCTGATGGCGCGGGCCGACGCATTGCTGATTGGAGGGAAAATGGCGGCGGCCTTCCGGCCGGATTCGGCCGCGCCTGCCGCGGAGCGACAAGCGGCGCGAGAAATTTTGGCCCGGGCGGCGGCCTGCGGGGTGCGCCTGCTCACCCCGGTGGATGCGGCAGGGGTTTTAGACAGCGGGGAGGGGCGGCGCTTCTGGACTGCCGGGATCGATGCTTTACCGGCCGGCGGGGAGTTGCTGGATATCGGCCCGGAAACGGCGGCACAATTTTCGCGGGAGATCGGGGCGGCGGCGACGGTTTTCTGGAATGGGCCGGTAGGAAAGTTTGAGGAACCGCCCTTTGATGCGGGTACCAGGACCGTAGCCCGCGCAGTGGCTGCTGCGCCTACCAGCGTGGTGGGCGGGGGCGATACCGCGGCGGCGGCCCGAGCGGCCGGGGTAACGGCAGCGCTCAACCACGTTTCCACCGGCGGCGGGGCGACACTGAAGTTTCTCGCGGGTGAGGTTTTGCCCGCGGTGGCGGCACTAGTTAGCAGCACCATGGTGCAAGTGCTGTAGCCGCAGGCAAATGATAAAAGGAACGGGATGTCCTCTCGCTTTCTCACTTCCCGGGTCGCCCTTTGCCGAGCGCGGCGCGCAGCCGCCGGGCGACGGCCACCATCCGCTCCAGCGCCGCTACCGCCTCCTCCTCCCGCCGCGTTTTCAAGCCGCAGTCGGGATTGACCCAGAGCTGTTCGGCCGCAAAGACCCGGAGCGCCTCCCGGAGAATGCGCGCCATCGCTTCCTCTTCCGGGGGGTGGGGGCTGTGAACATCGAAGACGCCGAGGCCGATGTCCCGCCGGTAGCCCGCTTCACGGAAGGCGGCAAGCACGCCGGCGCCGCTGCGGGCGGCTTCGAGGGAGATAACGTCGGCGTCGAGGCCTTCAATGGCGTGGATTATATCGCCGAACTCGCTATAGCACATGTGGGTATGAATCTGCGTTTCGGGGCCGGCACCGGCGGTGGCCAGCCGGAAAGCGGTTACCGCCCAGTATAGGTAACGTTCACGGTCCCTGGCCCGCAGCGGCAGCCCCTCGCGGAAGGCGGGCTCGTCGATCTGGATGGCGGTGATCCCTTCCCTTTCGAGGTCGCGGATCTCGTCCCGGATAACGAGCGCTAACTGGTAGGCGATCTCCTGTTCGCTGAGATCCTCCCGCACGAAGGACCATTTAAGGAAAGTCACGGGTCCGGTGAGGATCGCCTTGACCGGTTTACTGGTCAGGGATTGGGCGTAGGTCGTTTCGGCGACCGTTAGCGGCTGGCTCCGCCAGACGTCGCCGTAAAGAATGGGCGGTTTGACGCAGCGGGAGCCGTAGGATTGCACCCAGCCGTTAGTGGTGAGGGCGAAGCCGGGGAGCCGGGCGGCGAAGTATTCCACCATATCGCTTCGCTCGAATTCTCCGTGGACGAGAAGATCTATCCCCAGACGCTCCTGAAGGCGGATCCAGGCCGCGATTTTCTCCCGGATAAGGGCTTGGTATTCCTGACGGCCCAGTTCACCGTGCCGGAAACGCGCCCGCGCCGCGCGCAGGTCGGGAGTCTGGGGAAAACTGCCGATGGTGGTGGTGGGCAGCGGCGGAAGGCCGAGGCGGCGCTTTTGTAACTCCTTGCGCTCGGCAAACGGGGTGGGGCGCGAGAAATCCTCTTCTTTGAGCGCCGCCACGCGCGCCCGGACGGCCGGGATGCAACGGTGATCCATCATTTCCAGGGCACGCAGGGCGCGGTTAGCGGCGCTAATCTCTCTATCTACGGCACCGGTCCCTTCGGTCAGGGCGCGTTTGAGAATGACGAGTTCAGCGAGCCGCTCATCGGCAAAGGCAAGCGCTTCCCGGAGGGCCGGGGGAAGGGAGTTTTCCCCGGCGGTGCGGACCGGCAGGTGAAGGAGGCTGCAGGAGGGCTGCAGCCAGAGCCTTTCGAGCGGAACAAAGGATTGCAGCCTTTCGAGGAGGCGTAACCCCTCTTCTATGTTCGTCCGCCAGACGTTTCGCCCGTCCACGATCCCGGCGCTGAGCACCTTATCGGGCGGAAAACCGTAATGTTCAAGATTGGCCAGGTTTCCCCGGCGGCCCCGGACGAAATTGAGGCCGATACCGGCTACCGGCAGGGCGATCAAGTGGGAGAACCAGTTGGCGCTTCCGAAGTAGGTTTGCAGCATGATCTTCAGGTTCTTAAGGCACCGGGCAAGTTCCGTATAAGTCGCGGTTAACGCCTTTAACTCGGCCGCGGTTACGTCGCAGACGAGTGCCGGCTCGTCTGCCTGAACCCACTCCACCCCGGCCGCTTCCATTTCTTGCAGCATCTGGGCGTAGGGCGGGACGATCGCTTCAAGCGCCCGCTGCCAGTTAGTCACGCGGGAAAGCTTAACGAAGGTGAAGGGTCCTAAGACGACCGGTTTGCCGGCGGTGCCGAGCCGCCGCTGCGCCCGGCGGAAGGCGTCTAACGGCAGGTTGCGGGAGAGCACCGGCTGCGTTTCCTGGTCCCACTCCGGTACCAAGTAGTGGTAGTTGGTGTCGAACCACTTCCGCATCGCCAGCGCCGGCGCATCTTCCGTGCCGCGGGCCAGCGCGAAGTAAAGATCGAGGCCGCCGTTTTGCGATAGGGGCTTGAAGCGCGCCGGGATGAGGCCGAACATCAGGGCCGTATCGAGCACGTGGTCGTAGAGGGAAAAGTCCCCTACCGGCAAAAGTTCAACGCCGATCTCCAATTGCCGGCGCCAGTTGGCTTCCTCTATCGCCTGGGTGCCATCTGCCAGCTCTGCGGCGCTGCATTTCCCCTCCCAGTAGGATTCAAGCAGACGCTTCAGTTCCCGTTGCCGCCCGATGCGGGGGTAACCGAGGTTAGTCACCAGCATCCTTACCGCGCCCCCTTTTTAGGAAATTGAGACTTATAACGGGTTTCCGCCGTTCGCAGCGGTAAGGTTTCCCTGCCGTAGGGAAGGTTATTTCTATGCGGGACATTATAGCACGAGGCCTTCAAGGGGTCAATTTTAGCCGGCGGTTTGGGCGTCAAAGGTATTTTAAGCTGGTTAAACAGTATCTTGAAATCGAACTGGCAACTCGGCGGGTGCTTGAACGCGTGTAGCAAACATCTGAGGGCTGCTTTGTTGAAGACCCGGTCGGTTTATTAATTATAAAATAAAAGCAAGGCGGGTGACGTTTTGCGGGCCAAGGCGGTCATCATCGTCACCGGCACCGGCCCGCGGCCGCTTGGTGTCCCGGGGGAGGAAAGGCTGCGGGGCCGGGGGGCCTACTGCGCGGCCGATACCTCCGGCTTCGAAGGGCGGGTAGTAGCGGTGGTCGGCGGCGGCGATGCGGCGGTGAAGGAGGCGCTTTATTTGGCGTGGTACGTCTCCCGGGTTTACATCATTCACCGGCGGGGATTGTAAGTTGATATCTTTGCGGGCGGCAAACGGTGTTTTTACGATCCCGGTCGATGAAAGATATTAGATTCTACGACTAATTGCTGTTAGTGGTGGAAACTAACCTGCCGCGGCTAAAAATCTGCCACTCAGGCTCGCCGGTATTGACAGGTACCGATTCTTTGCTTATACTCCTTAAAAAGGCGGGCCGAAGCCCGTCTGCGGCACCGAAGAGCTTAAGCTTTCCTGAGGCTGCGCCGCAAAGCGTTTCTTTTTCCTGGATGCGGAAGAGTTAAAGGGGACCATGGAGGTTGCCGGAAGGTTGTCTCTGGTGGTCCTTTTATTATTTAGCTTTGGGGGTAGCCGGCCGGCAAGAAGAGATCACCCGGTTGCAGAAAGAGTAAGAAAGCCCGGGCGAGACTTCCCCAGGCGTTTCTTAATTCCTTAAGGCGGCAGGAATTCGGTTTAAATAGTTTGGGCCGGACTTCGGCTGTTTTCATGGCCGCCAGGAGGTTGTCCGAATGCGGCGGACCCGGTCCAGTGCTGCTTGACAGAATTACAGGGAGGTCACAATTTGATTGAAATCAACGGGTTAACCAAGGACTACGGCACCCTCCGCGCGGTGGACAACCTCAACCTTAAGATTGGAGATGGTGAGATCTTCGGTCTCCTCGGCCCCAACGGGGCAGGGAAGACGACCACCGTGCGGATGCTGACGATGCTGACCCGGCCCACCGCCGGTGAGGCTTATATCGCCGGGTACGAGGTGCGGCGGGACCTGGCGCGGGTGCGCCATGCGATCGGGGTGGTGCCGCAGCACATGAACTTGGACCAGGAGCTCACTGCCCGGGAGAACTTAGAACTGCACGGGCGCCTCTATAAAATGCCGGCGGCCGAGCGGCGCCGCCGGATCGAGGAGCTTTTGGCCTTCGCGGAGCTTGCCGACCGTGCCGGCGAACTGGTGAGCCGGTTCTCCGGCGGGATGAAAAGGCGGCTGATGATCGCGCGGGCGCTGATGCATATGCCGCAGGTGCTTTTTCTTGATGAGCCGACCGTGGGCCTTGACCCGCAGACGCGGCGGCGGATGTGGGACCTGGTGCGGCGGATGAACCGGGAGCGCGTCACGGTGCTCCTCACCACCCACTACATCGAGGAGGCGGAGGCGCTCTGCCACCGGGTCGGGATCATGGACCGGGGGCGGCTGATTGCGCTGGACACGCCGGCAATGCTGAAAGAGCAGGTGGGCCGCTTCGTGGTCGAGGGTTTCGACGGTGCGGGCGCCACTTACGCCTTTTTCGGCACCCGGGAGGAGGCGGTCGGGTACGCTGGAACCCTGAGGGAATCGGTGACGATCCGGGAGGCGACCTTAGAGGATGTTTTTGTAAAGTTGACCGGAAGGAAGGTGCGGGACTGATGTTAGATTTTTACACGGTTTTCTGGCGGGAGATGCTCTCTTTCCGGCGGACTTTCTGGAAGTTTACCGCCACGCGGCTGATAAGCCCCTTTCTTTACCTCGTCGCCTTCGGCTGGGGGCTCGGGCGGAACATCACGGTAAACGGCGGCTCCTACCTGGATTTCGTCGTCCCCGGCATCATTGCGCTCAGCGCGATGACGGTGAGCTTCAACGCCGTCGGGGTCTCGCTCAATATGAGCCGCCTCTACCATAAAACCCTCGAAGAATACCTCCTCGCCCCGGTCAGCAGTCTCTCCTTCGTCTTGGGCAAGGTGCTGGCGGGGACGGTCCGGGGGCTGGCGGCGGCGCTGATCATCCTGGTCCTCGGCTTCCTTTTCGGCGCCCGGCCGGCGGCGGGGTCTGGCTTTTTTGCCGTTATCCTCCTCACCTGTTTGCTCTTCGCCGCCCTCGGCGTAGTAGCGGCGATGACGGTCCCCTCCCACGAGGATATGGCCAACTTCAGCACCTTTATCATCCTGCCGATGGCCTTCCTCTGCGGCACCTTTTTCCGGGCGGAAAACCTGCCCCGGGCGGTGGCGGATCTCATCTACTGCCTGCCCCTGACCCACACCAGCTACGCCCTGCGCGCATTAGCGGCGGGCAAAGGGCTGCCGCCGGTCTCCTTCATCGTTCTCACCGGCTACGCTGCGGCCTGTCTCGCCGCCGCTGTTTGGACGGTGCGCCGGGTGCGCTGAGGGGCGGCGTACCGGTCGGCCCAGGCGCCCGGGTATTTTGGAGGAGGGAAGTGGGAGTCGAACCCGACCCCGGTTTTTACAAACCGGCCAACGGGTTTGCAGCCCGCGGGGAGCACCGGCTCCGTTCCCTCCTGATATGTGTTTTAATTTATAGTTCGAATCCTTAATAATAAATTCCTGTCATAACAGTTATGAAAAATTGTCACAGTTAAGTTTCGGCTACCAGTTGCTTAATCGATCAATATGCTTGATTAACAGGATGCAATACTTTCCCCGTAGCGCTTTTGATCTTCCGCCGCTCACTGCCAAACATGCTGTAACAAAAATGAATACCCATATTCCCGTCTTTTTCCCTCCGTGTGCTCTGTGTCTCTGTGGTTACCCAGCACTCAACCTGCCAATCCTAAGCGTGGCGTTCTGAGTGCACATTGCGTACAACGTCGCAAAGCAGTTTTGACGTATCGTTGAGTGCTGGGCTTGCCATTTTGCGTAGATCCTGGCGTCAAAGGCCCTACAATAGCTTGACACGGTCCGGGTGTAGGGAAAGCTTTCTCTGGTTTGCTGTTTATTATAAAATAGAAACGATCGGGGGAGTCGAAAGGGGTCTGGGAAAGAGAACTTGCTGAGACGCAGCGACTTTGATTACGAACTGCCGGCGGAACTGATCGCCCAGGAGCCGTCACCAACAAGAGATACATCCCGCTTGCTGGTGGTTCAACGCGACCGGGAAGGGTTTGAACACCGCGTTTTCAGGGACATCCAGGAGTACCTGGTTCCGGGTGACATTCTGGTGTTGAACGAGACCAAAGTCCTCCCCGTCAGGCTTTACGGGATAAAGGAAGGCACAGGCGGCCGGGTGGAATTGCTCCTGCTCCGGGCGCTCGGCGGGGACACATGGGAGGTTCTGATACGGCCGGGGCGGCGGACGCCGCCGGGAACCCGGCTTTGGTTCGGGGCGGGCTTGCTCAAGGGCGAGATCCTGGAACGGACGGAAAGCGGCGGAAGGGTTGTCCGGTTTTCCTACCGGGGACTGTTTGAAGAGGTTTTACGTCACGTGGGACACGTGCCGCTGCCTCCTTATATAAAAAAAGAGCTGTCAGAGCCCGGAAGGTACCAGACGGTATATGCAAGACAACCGGGTTCGGCGGCGGCGCCGACGGCGGGGCTTCATTTTACCCCGGAACTGCTGGCGCGGGTAAGGGACGGAGGCGTGGAAACGGCCTCGCTGGTGCTGCACATCGGACTCGATACCTTTCGACCGGTGCGGGTTGAAGACATAACCGAACACCGGATGCACAGGGAGGAGTATGACATTCCCGGAGACACGGCGGCGGCCGTGAACCGGGCGAAAAGTGAGAAACGGCGGGTGATCGCGGTCGGCACCACCACCGTGCGATGCCTGGAGGCGGCGTCCGGCGCCACCGGCGAGGTCCGGGCCGGCGCCGGGACTACCGATCTTTTTATTTATCCCGGTTACCGTTTCAGGGTGGTAGATGTGATAATCACCAACTTTCACCTGCCCTGCTCAAGCCTGTTAATCATGATCGCGGCTTTCGCGGGGAGAGAAAAGATATTGCGGGCGTACCGCGAGGCGGTCAGACTCAAGTATCGCTTTTTCAGCTTCGGAGACGCGATGGTAATAATTTGAGAGGTGAAGGCATTTGGCTTTCCGGATTTACCGTACCAAAATCGAGATCGGCCACCTCGGTCGGGCTGTAGAAGCCTGGTTCCACCGGCGGGAATACGAGACTCAATTGCTTGAAGACGGACGTTCTGTCGTGATGCAGGCAAAAAAAGGCGGGACCTTAGCCAGTGTGGCCGGGATGGCATACGCCCTTACGGTATGGCTAAGGCAGCGTGAGGACGGGATCGAGGTGGAGACAGGATCCGGAAGATGGTTGGACAAGGCAGCCGTAGGCGCCGTCGGCTGGCTGGCGTTTTTCCCCCTGGCTATTACGGCCGGTATCGGCGCTTACAACCAGAGCAAGATCAGCGAAGAACTCCTGACGTTTTTAGAGCACTACGTTGCCGAGGTTGATGCCGAATCGTGAACGGCCGCAACCGGTTCTCATACCTCTCGGATTGTTAGCATCACTGAAGTTCCCTCAGACGTTCCTGCGCAGCCTTGATAATCGCCGCGGAATACTTAAGGGCTGATTCTTCCGTACGGTCGAGGGGAAGTTCCAGCTCCGCCAACCTGCCGCTTCTTCCTACCACCGTCGGCAGGCTGAAAGCCGTGTTATGGTACCCATAATGACCGCTGAGCCACCCGGAAACGGTAAGCACCCGGTGCTGGTCTTTCAAGATGGCCTCACAAACCTTGCGGATAGCCAGGCCCACCGCGTAGTAGGTCGCTCCTTTGCGCTCGATGATGCGGTAGGCGGCCTGACGGATGTAAGTGTTAACGGCTTCCCGGTCGGGATAAGGCGCGTTGACCTGACGGCAGAGTTCGTCGAAATGAATGCCCGCAACGGTGGCGCGTCCCCAAAGGGGAACGGCGGAATCGCCATGTTCGCCTATGACGTAAGCGTGAATATTTCGGGCGTCAACACGGGCATGGGTGCTCAAGGCGTGGCGGAACCGGGCGCTGTCAAGAATTGTGCCGCTTCCGAACACCTTCGACCTGTCCATTCCGGATAATCTGCACGCGGCGTAAGTCAGGATGTCCACCGGATTCGATACGATAAAGAGTATACCGCCGCGCCAGCAGGGCATTAGTTTTTGCAGAACGTCACGCAAAACCTCGAAGTTCTTTTCAGCCAGCACCAGGCGGCTTTCACCCGGACGCTGGTTCGCCCCGGCGGTAAAAACTATTATGTCCGCATCGTGGCAATCCTGGTAGTCGCCTACAAACACGCGGGAGGGGCCGGTGAAGGCCGTGCTGTCCCCCAGGTCCAGCGCCTCTCCTTCCACCCTGGAACGGTTGATATCGAGGAGCACGATCTCGTGAACCAGATCTCCTTCTATTAAAGCGAATGCGGCGGTGGCGCCGACCAGACCGGTTCCGATTACGGCGATTTTTGCCAAGAGGGAAAACCTTCCCTTCGAATGCCTTCTTGAAAAACGCAGGAAGGCCTTGATTTTATCTCTTAGGTTTTTCGAATGACGGCGTTTTATTCTTTATGTGAGTTTTGCTCTTGTCGCTGATTTTGTGGTAGAATATGCATCATGGAAAAAGGGGGAAGGTCGATGGATCTTAAAGGAAGCCGTACGGAGGCTAATCTTTGGGCCGCCTTTGCCGGCGAGTCGCAGGCCCGCAATAAATATACTTACTTTGCCGGCGCGGCCCGCAAAGAGGGGTTCGAACAGATAGCGGCGATTTTTCAGGAGACCGCGGACAACGAGAAAGAGCACGCCAAGCGCATCTTCAAGTTTCTGAACGGCATCGGCGCCACAAAACAGAACCTTAAAGCCGCCGCGGAAGGTGAGAATCACGAATGGACCGGAATGTATCCGGAATTCGCCCGCATCGCCGAGGAAGAAGGTTTTAAGGAGATCGCCGCTTTCTTCCGGAAGGTGGCTGAAGTCGAAAAAAACCACGAGCGCAGGTATAAGGGCCTTCTGGAAAACGTCGAAAACGGGACGGTTTTTAAAAACGCTAAAACCGCAAGCTGGAAATGCCGCAACTGCGGATACGTCCACGAGGGGCCCGAGGCTCCGGACGAGTGCCCGGTCTGCGCCCATCCCAGGGCTTATTTTGAGCCTCTCTGCGAAAACTACTAGGAGGCCGATTTGCATGGCGAATTCCGCCTTCGATTCCCACTTCGAACTTCTCACACCCCGCCGCTCAAATCGTTGGCTTCAGGTTAATAATTCCTCCTGATTTCCGCCTTGTACTTGCCGGGCAAGGTTAAACGGCTTATAATTTAAAAGCAAAAACTTTTCCAATAAAATTTTACAACCCAGGAGGAAAACATGTTTCAGGTTCCAAGCATGCAGGCCAAAATCGTTAATCTATGTTCCAACCTCCAGCTTGCTCCAGGGGAGCAGGTGACCTTCGATCAATTCAGGGCGTCTGTTTTAGCGATAGCCTTTCGTATCGAGAGCGAGGGCAACCTGCTCGTTTACGTTGAAGGACCCGGCGATCCCGAGTGGGTGGTTATGGATAAGACCGCCGTCTATAAAGGGACCACCCTCTGGCAGTGCCTTTTGAAAAAGCCCGATTTCCGGGCGCGGGTCAAAAACGTTACCGAAAACCCGGCCAGCGTTACCATCGATCTCAACATGTTCGAGCGGGTCGCCGCGGAGGAGTAGGCTTTCTTGTGATCAATTTCAGCCGGACGGTAGCAGGGGGTTTCGTTAATAGCTCTTACCCGTCGAAGTACGGGTAACCGACGGAGGGAAAGTGGAAAGACCGCCGCTTGCCGCGCGTTTTAAGCCGCGCACCCTCGATGAATTCGTGGGCCAGCAGCACCTGCTGAAAGAGGGAGGACTCCTGCGCCGGGCGATCAAAGCCGGGCGCCTGAGTTCGGCCATTTTTTACGGGCCGCCCGGTACCGGGAAGACCGCTCTGGCGAATATGGCCGCCTCCTCGGCAGACCGTCCTTTTGTCCGTCTGAACGCCGCTCTCACCACCGTAAAGGAAATACGGGAAGTGGCCGCCCGTGCTGTTGCAGCGCGGGAACCGGCAGTTTTGTGTCTGGACGAGATCCACCACCTGAACAAGCTCCAGCAGGACGCGCTCCTGCCTTTTGTCGAAGAGGGCGTAATAACCCTCATCGGCACCACCACCGAAAACCCCTATTTCGAAATAGTGGGCGCTTTGCGCTCGCGTTCAACGATCTTCCGCTTTGAGCCGCTGTCCGCCGACGATCTCAAAACCATCCTCACGCGCGCGCTTACCGATCCGGAAAGGGGCCTCGGGGAATACGACGCGGACCTAAAAGAAGAGGCGCTTAACCACATCGCCGTTGCGGCCGCGGGGGACGCCAGGGTGGCGTTGGGAGCGCTCGAGCTGGCCGTGTTGACGACACCGCCCGGACCCGGCGGGACCGTCGTGATCGACCTGGCCGTCGCGGAGGAGTGCATCCAGCAGCGCGCGCTCAAATACGACAAAGCGGGCGACACCCATTACGACGTTGCCTCGGCCTTCATCAAATCCATCCGGGGCAGCGACCCCGACGCCGCCCTTCACTACCTGGCGCGCGCGGTGGAGGCGGGGGAAGACGTTAAGTTTCTCGCCAGGCGACTGGTGATAAGCGCCGCCGAGGACATCGGGCTTGCCGACCCGCGGGCGCTTGGGCTCGCGCAGGCCGCCGCCGACGCGGTGCAGTTCGTCGGACTTCCCGAAGCCCGGATCATTCTCGCCGAGGCCGCGGTTTACCTCGCTCTCGCGCCCAAGAGCAACTCCGCCTACCTGGCGATAGAGCGCGCCAGGGAGGACGTGAGGAAGAAAGAGACCGGTTACGTCCCCACCCACCTGCGGGACGCCGGCTACCGGGGCGCCAAGGCGTTCGGCCACGGTCGGGGCTACAAATACCCGCACGACTACCCGGGCGGCTTCGTCGTTCAGGAGTACCTGCCGGAGGAACTCCGCGGCGCCGTCTATTACAAGCCCACCGGGTACGGCGCCGAAGCAACCCTGAAAGAGCGCCTGGAACGCCTCCGCGCCCTGCGGGAAAAACGGGGGAAGTGAGTATTCAGAATACAGAATAATAGAATATAGAATATAGATACAGAATATAGAAGCCGGAAGGTATTTTCCCCATCATTCTGACTACTGACTATTGGCCTGGATTCTTTTAACTCGCACCCTGCAACTCACCGTTCTGGTTTCCCGTTCCCGATTCCTGGACTGAGGACTTTCGACTTAGGACTCAGGACTTAACCCGTAACTCGTAACTCGTAACTCGTAACTCGTAACTGTTCCCTTCATCTCCCCTTTGACACCGCAAAGAGCCGCCTGTATAATCAAGATTTGAGGGGGTGGACGGGTCCTGGTGGGCCTCCTGGTCTTCAAAACCAGCCGGCGGGTTAGACGCCCGCGGTGGGTTCGATTCCCACGCACTCCCGCCAATAAAAAAGACTTAATGATCGAAAATCACAGAATAACGTATACCGTTGCAATGTTTGCGGGGGTGGGATAATCCACCCCCGTACCGCTTATGTTGCTTTCTCTAAGGGCTGCTTTCACGTTTCTAAACCTGAAGAGCTTTTCCCCTTGGCTTGACGCTATTCACTTCCAGCGGTATAATTACGGCAATAATTGACAGGACAGTCTTAACGTAACGGGTGAAGGGGTCTCTGCGAGGTTGCGCGATTAAAGATTGCATCTCCACCAATGTCTATACCGGTTTGCAAAAACCTTTACAAGGTGCGTCAAGGAAGAACTGTCCTGTCAAGGAACTGTCCCCTGTCACAAATAGGAACTGTCCCCTGTCACAAATGGTAATCGCCTATCTGGACCATACGCAACCTCCACCGTAATCCTCAAAGTAAATTCTTTGAGTAAATCAATTTTTCTATCCCAAGAACTTTTTCCGGCCGTGCCTGACGGGCGGCTTTTTGTTTAAAACCCGCTCTGCCGGGAAAACTTTTCATAAAGAAAGGAGGTGAATGTTGATGGATGTCATGGCAGATAACTTTCCCAAGGAACTTGCCTCAAAAATCAGAGAAGGCAAAGCCGCCGGGCTTTCCAACGAGCAGCTTATAGACGGCATCCTGCATCTGGGGGATGTCATGGCGAAGTTCGTCAAACCCGATTCACCGGAGGAGGCCCTGATGCGGGAGATGTGGCGCGTCGCCACCCCGGACGAAAAGCGCATCCTTGCCGGACTGATTGTACGCCTGTCGGATAAGGTTCTCCACTAGATGCCGGGCTGCGCCTACTTATAAGTTCTTCATCCTATGTCCTGGGTTTAAGATTTCGCTGATTCTGGACTGAGGACTTCGGACTGTCGACTGAGGACTTGTTTTAACTACCGCTCCCCGTCGCGTTCCCGGTACTGGATGGCTTCGGCGATGTGTGCGGTGTCGATGACTTCCGCTCCTTCCAGGTCGGCTATGGTGCGCGATACTTTAAGCACCCGGTCGTGCGCCCTTGCGCTCAAGGCAAGCTGCCGAAAAGCCGCTTGAAGCATTCGCCCGGCTTCCGCGGTCGTGGCGCAGTAACGCCTTACCTGCCCGGCGCTCATCGCTGCGTTGCAGCTTACTTTTTTTGCTTTAAAGCGTTCGCGCTGTATGGCGCGGGCGGTTTCCACGCGCTGCCTGACGTCCGCGGAGGTTTCTCCCGCCGGTTCGCCTGCCAGGTCTCGAAACCTTACCCGAGGGACGGAAACGTAAAGCTCGATCCGGTCGAGCAGGGGGCCGGAGAGGCGGCTGCGATACCGCTGGATCTGTTGGGGCGAGCAGTTGCACTCCTTCTCCTGGTCGCCGTAGAAGCCGCACGGGCAGGGGTTGCATGCCGCCACCAGCATTATCCGGGCGGGGAAGCAGATCGAGCCCGCCGCCCGCGACACGGTTACCACCCCGTCTTCGAGCGGCTGCCGCAGCGCTTCGAGCGCTTCTTTCGAGAACTCGGGGAACTCGTCGAGGAACAGTATGCCGTGGTGGGCCAGGCTGACCTCACCCGGCCGGGGAAGGCGGCCGCCGCCTACGAGGGCGACCGACGAAGCGGTATGGTGCGGGGAGCGAAAAGGGCGCCGGGTCAAGAGCGGTTCTCCGGGGGGCAGAAGCCCCGCAAGGCTGTGGATCTCGGTTACCTCAAGGGCTTCGTCGAAGGTCATCTCCGGGAGGATTCCGGGCAGGCGGCGCGCCAGCATCGTCTTACCCGTTCCCGGGCTTCCGGCGAGCAGCACGTTGTGACCGCCGGCGGCCGCCACCTCGAGCGCCCGTTTGGCGTAAAGCTGCCCCCGGACCTCCGCGAAGTCCAGTTCGTCACGTGGTTGTCCCAGGATTGCCGCTACGTCTACAGCGCAAGGGGAAATCTCCTGCTCTCCTCTGAGGAAGAGAACCAGTTCCTGAAGGCTGCCTACAGGGTATACGACGGCGCCTTCCACGAGAGCGGCCTCTGCGGCGTTTGCCGCCGCGACCACGATCTTGTTTTCCCCCTTGCGCACCGCCGCAGCCACGCTCGGCAATACACCGCAGACGCCCCGTACGGTTCCGTCGAGAGACAGTTCGCCGAAATAAACGAAGTCGGCCGCGCTTTCAGGGGGAACCTGTTCGGTCGCTGTGAGGATGCCCGCCGCCAGTGCCAGGTCGTAGCCCGGTCCCTCTTTTCGGATGTCGGCCGGGGCGAGGTTCACGGTAATCCGCCGTACCGGGAACTCGAAACCGGCGTTTTTGAGCGCGGCCCGCACCCTGTCCCGCGCTTCCCGGACGGCGGCGTCGGGAAGCCCGACAACGTCGAAGGCGGGCAGTCCCCCTGAGATATCGACCTCGACCTGCACGATATAACCTTGCAGGCCGTCAAGCGCCACACTCTTAACAATCGCCAGCAAATGCTTTTTCCCCCAGGAAGTTTTTGGACTTAAATTCGTCGTGTTCATTGTTCATTCCTGCTTTTACGTAAGTGAAATAGAATGCTTGCCGGTGGTATATACAACGAGGCACTCCGTTGCTGAGAGACCGGCAAGGCCTAAACCCGTTCAGAATACGTTTTATATTTATTTACGCATAATATCATTACTGCGGGAATTAATGTTGGGGCGCCCTCTTGGGCGCCTGTCTTCGTACTTAAGAGAAGTTTACAACTGTAAGGCCGGCATGAAGAAATAAGAAGTTTCCGCGACTCAGCCTGCTGGTAGACCGTGACAATGGCCGCCCGGAGATGCCGTCAGCCGCGCGTAATAGTCCCCATAGTTAACCAGAACCACGGGAAGTAGAAGGTGATCGCGAAGAAGATAAGCGCGATCAGGAATAATACCTGCAGCGTTGCTATCATTTAAAATCCACCTCTTCCAATTGCGCGTTGAGCTTGTAATTACAGAGTATTTTTTGTAGGCACGAAATGTTAACGGTTGGAACCGGAAACAAGCGGAGCCTCGCCGGCCCGAGGGGTTCGAAATAGATTTTCTACGGCACCGTGCAAGGCATTTCAAAGTAACGGGCGCGCGGGTAATATCGGTTCTGCCGCCTGGTAACACGGGAAAGAAACGGGTATAATGGCCGGTAAGGACAGCCGTTGTTCTGCGAACCGAAGGCTTAAAGGGTGTTTCCTTCATGAGGGAGTATGTATACTTGAAAGAATAATGGCCGCACTTAATAAACTCGTCTGGAAGAGGGGGGAAGAAGAATGGGGTTATTCCGAAGAAGACCGATGTTTGCAGGCATACTCGTTATTGCGCTCGGAGTTGTGTGGCTGCTCAAGAACCTGGGGCTTCTCACAATGGATATCGGTGATCTTTTTCGAGTTTACTGGCCGGTGTTGTTGATCGCGTGGGGCGTGGACGTTCTTGTTCCGGGCCTGGATCGCGGCGGCGCTGTTTGGAGGTTCGGTACAGGCAGGCTGCTGAATGGCTTGGTGTTGCTGCTTTTGGGGGCTGTGATTCTGGGAAGCAACCTGGGTTACTATCAGTTGAACTTCGGCCTTTTCTGGAAGGTTTTCTGGCCCGTCCTGATAATCCTGCTGGGGTGGAGCATCCTGAGGGGAGGGGTCGCCGGCGGCGGCACACACTGGGCGGTTATGAGCGGGCTTGAACTGAAAAACGAGGGATGGAAACTCGATGACGGCAATTACCTCGCGTTTATGGGCGGAGCAAAGATCGACCTCAGCGTCGCTGAAATACCGCAGCGGGAAACCACACTGAGCATAACGGCCGTAATGGGAGGTGTCGAGGTACGGGTTCCCCCGGGATTAAACGTGGAGTGTGAAGGCGCCGCCGTCCTGGGCGGGGTGAAGTTCTTCCGGGAAGAAGCCGGGGGCATCGTTGCCAGCCGGAGGTTAGTGCGTTCAGGGAACACGGACTCGCAGGCGAGGGTCAAGATCTACTGCAGGGCGGTGATGGGAGGTATTGAGATCAAAGACGCATAGGAGACCGCTGCAAAACTAAAAAGCGTCTATTATATGCTCCAACTCTTTCACCTTCCGGCTGCCTGGTTCAAACTGGACGGCTACTACGTCAAAACGGCAGAAGCTTCCTTTTTGCATCTCGTACGTCAAGTAATAGCGGGCGACTTCGCGGATCTTTTGCCGTTTTTGGTAGCCTATGCTTTCCTGCGGCTTGCCGAAACCGGTTGACCCTTTAGCCCTTACCTCTACGAAAACCAGGGTTTTCCCGTCGAGTGCGATGATGTCGATTTCCCCGTGACGGCAGCGATAATTCTGGATTACTATCTTGTAACCCTTTCGCCGAAGGAGGTCTGCCGCAAGTTTTTCGGCGATTTCCCCGAGTTGTTTCCGGCTGGTATTCATCAACTGAATTTCATCCCAGCAAGAGCTTCACCGGCGCAAAGCTCTTACGGTGGAAGGGTGTCGGTCCGAATCGCCGCAGCGCTTCGAGGTGTTCGGGGGTAGGGTAACCTTTGTGGCGGCGAAACCCGTAGGCGGGGAATGCGTCATCGAGTTCTTCCATCAGCCCGTCGCGTGTTACTTTGGCGATGATCGAGGCGGCTGCGACCGCCGCCACCCGCGCGTCGCCGCGAACCATCCCCGTTTGCGGGAGGGGAAAACCGGGTATGGCGCCGCCGTCAACAACCACATGGTCCGGCTTTACCGCCAGGCCGTCCAGCGCCCGGCGCATCGCCAGAAACGAAGCCTGGCGTATGTTGAGGACATCGATTTCTTCCGCGGAAGCCATACCCACAGCCCAGGCTACAGCCAGGGTGCGGATTCTCTCCGCCAGGAAGGCGCGGCGCGAAGCGGAGATCGCTTTGGAATCATTCAGGCCGGGGAGTCGCGCGTCTTCGGGCAGTATTACCGCTGCGGCCGCGACGGGTCCGGCAAGCGGGCCCCTTCCCGCCTCATCTACGCCGGCGATCAGACGAAAGCCCAGGGTTTTTAGTTCCTTTTCAAAGCAAAAAAGGGCGGCGTAGCGTTCTTCCTCCGTTTTCCGGGGATCCTTGAGAATCGCTTCGCAAAACAGGTGCTCTGAAAAACGCGCCGGGATCTGTGGGTACAACAGAACACCTCCTTCGAAAATAGAATCAACCGCCAAGGCGCCAAGGACGCCATGAATCAAGAAAATATATACCGGATAACAGGTAAATGCCTTTCCGTTCCGATTTTCATCGTTCGTGGTGCAGTCTTCGGCGGCATGGGGCACTCCTCGGAAATAAGTTACGGGTTGCAGGATCTTCCTAAACCTTGAACCTTGAACGGACTCCAACGGTCAAGCAATATGAACTTATACTTAGAACTTAGAACTGACCCCAGAGGTCTGTCAGTTTGAGCTTTAACTTCGAACTATTCTTTTTCCGGGCAACGGTCGAGGGTAAACCTTCCCAGCCTGCCGTCCCTGAATTCTTTTAGTAGAGCCACAGCCGCCTTGGGACGGTCCACCCGTCCCCCCGAGATAACCAACCCTCGTTTGAGCCCGATCGCCTCTAAGAGCATACTGGTACTTGCCGGCAGGGCGGGCATCTGGTAGCGCCGCTTCAACACCCCGGGGTAATTCGCCCGCAGCCATTCAAGCAGCCACAGGGCTACACCTTCGCAGTCGATAACTTCTTCCTTAATCGCTCCGGTAACGGCCAACTTGAGCGCCGCCTCTTCATCTTCGAAACGGGGCCAGAGCACACCCGGGGTGTCAAGGAGCTCTATCCCGGGCGCCACTTTAATCCATTGTTTCCCACGTGTTACCCCCGGCCGGGCGCCTGTGCGCGTAGACTTTTGCTCCGCGAACCGGTTGATGAAGGTTGATTTTCCCACGTTCGGTATCCCGATAACCATGCCCCTCACAACACCCGTACGCCCGGGGGTGGCTACTTGCCTGGCTATCTGGGGGATTTTACCGAGTCCCCGGCCGGTGAAACAGTCAAGTTGGACCACGGGGTTATTCTCATCTTTCAGCGCTTTATCCCAGGCGCGGGTTTGGGTAGGATCGGCCAGATCGACCTTGTTAAGGATTACCACGCGTGGAACCCTTCCGATAACCGCATTAATATCGGGATTACGGCTGGACATCGGTATCCGGGCATCCAGCAACTCAAAAACCACGTGCACGAGTTTGAGGTGTTCGCGTATGAGTTTCCGGGTTTTGGCCATGTGACCCGGATACCAATGAAGTTTCATCGTTTATCTTCCCGTGCTGATTATTTTTAGCCTGTTCGGCGGCCAGTACAGGGCCAAGGCCTTTCCAATAATGAATTTCTGTTCCAGGAGCCCCCAGACGCGGCTGTCCTCGCTGTTCATTCTGTTGTCGCCGAGCATGAAGTAAGACCCCGGCGGAATGTTAACGGGTCCGTAGTCGGAGAAGCTCGTATCCGGGGGCAGGTAAGGTTCGGGTACCATCTTACCGTTAACGAACAACTTACCGCCCATCAGCAGCACCGTTTCGCCGCCGAGACCGATGAGGCGTTTTACATAGGTTTTCTTGGGATCGAGCGGGTAGTGGAAGACTACAACGTCACCCCGCTGGGGTGGGTGAAACTTGTAAGAAAGCTTGGAAACGATGATCCGGTCCCCTCTATACAGGGTCGGGATCATTGAACCGGACGGGATATAAAAAGGTTGGAACATAAAGGTGCGGATTATTACCGCCAGAACAATCGCTATGACTAAAGATTCAAGGATGTCGCCAAATATACCGCCTTTTCCAGACACTTGACAGCAAGACCCCCCAGGATTTTTCGTAGGCTTGCGCCCGTAGGTAAAGGGTTGATAATACGTGAGGTTTTATTCCTTGATCCGAGATCGAAAGGCCTTTAAAAAAAAGAAAGGACCCCTATGTCCGGGTCCCGATAACCTTTAGCGCCGTTCTTGAATACGGGCCGCTTTGCCCTGCAGCTTGCGCAGGTAATAAAGGCGTGCGCGCCGTACACGGCCGCGCCTTACAACCTCGATGCGTTCAATGCGCGGGGAGTGAAGCGGAAAGATGCGTTCCACACCTACGCCGTAAGAAACACGACGAACGGTGAAGGTTTCATCAAGGCCCCCGCCGCGCCGGCGAATGACCACGCCCTCAAACATCTGGGTGCGTTCCCGGTTCCCTTCGACTACCTTGACGTAAACGCGTACCGTGTCGCCGGGCCGGAAATCCGCTATCTCCTTTTTAAGATGTTCTTCTCCGGCAAATAATTCACTCAGATTACTCATGTCGGACCCCCTCAATTCTTCATGAAATACCAACCCTCGGTAAGACCAGGTTAAATTATACCACGGCAACTCCTACCCCGCAACAGTTAAGGAAACGGTTGAAATTCATTAGGCGAATTCCTCAAAAATTCACACCTCTAACCTCCCGCTTCGCACTTCCCAATTGCCCGGTCGATACGCGCCGCCAGCTCTTGCAGGAAACGCCTGTCCCGGGCATCGAGTTGCGACTGTTGCACCAGTTCCGGACGCCGCACCAGCGTCCGAATGAGCGCTTCTTCACGGCGCCACCTTTCGATCCTGGCGTGATGCCCGCTGAATAAAACGTCAGGGACATCCATTCCCTTGAATTCACGGGGCCTGGTGTAATGGGGGTGCTCCAGAAGGCCGGCTTCGCTGAAAGAATCGGTAACCGGCGCCGTCTCTTCGCCGAGAACCCCCGGAACGAGGCGGGAAACCGCGTCTATCAGCACCATTGCCGCCAGTTCGCCGCCGGTGAGCACGTAGTCACCTATGGAAATCTCCGCGGTAACGAGCTCCCTGACGCGTTCGTCGATCCCCTCGTAATGGCCGCAAACCAGGACGATGTGCCGCAGTTGTGACATCTCCCAGGCAAGATCCTGTGAGAAACGCTCGCCCTGGGGGCAAAGCAGAACCACCGCGCCGGGTCTGCTGTCCGTCCGCTGCCGTATTGATTCCAGAGCCAGAAACACGGGCTCGGGGCTCATCACCATTCCCGCGCCGCCGCCGAACGGAGCGTCGTCAACCGTCCGGTGCTTGTTGCGCGAATAGTCGCGGATGTTAATCAGGTTGACGGTTATAATCCCCCTGGCTATCGCACGTTTGAGGATGCTTTCCGAAAGAGGCCCCGAAAACATCTCCGGGAAAAGGGTTAAGACGTCAAAAAGCATTTTACCTGCACTTTCCAAATTGATCACAGATTCACCACGGAGGCACAGAGAACACAGAGATGGAATGATACAAACGCGGTAAAGGCGGCCGGTTAAAGTAAACCGGCCGGAAGCCGTACTACCATCCGGCGGCCGGGAACGTCAATCTCCAGAACCACTTCCTTTAACGCGGGTATCAGGATTTCCCTGCCGTCTGGCTGGAGGATGCTGTAAACGTCGTTTGCTCCCGTCTGGAAAACCGCGTCTACCGTCCCGAGGTGTCTGCCGTCTTCCGACCGGACTTCAAGGCCGATCACATCAAAGACGTAATAGCGTCCGGCAGGGAGCGGCGCCGCTTCCTCACGGGGAACCTTGATGACGGTTCCCCGCAAAAATTCCGCGGCATTCATATCCTTTATTTCCGCTAATGTGAGAAGTATAAACTGCTGGTGCCGTTTAGCGCTTTCGACGGTGTATTGCTTGCCTTGCCCATCCTTAAAAATCGTGACCGAATCCATGTTCAAGAAGCGTTCCGGAAAATCCGTCAGGGGAAGAACGCGGACAGTTCCCCGGTGTCCGTGGGGGGCAACAATTTCACCGATAGCTATCAAATCCGGGGTCACCGGTTTAACTCTGCTCCCTCAGGGCGACGATCTTATCTTCTTCGATTACAACCTCCACCGGGTTCAGCCGTCTTGCGTCATCACCTATGTGTATCTCCACGAGGCTTTCGGTTCGACCCTGAATAATCTCCGTCCCGGGGGGCAAACCTCTTATGGTCTCGTACTGGTTTCTAAGTCGCTCTCTGGCTTCCGTCTTTTCGCGGCGCACACTTTCCACATCTTCGCCGGCTGCATGCGCGGGCCGGGCTTTCTTTTCCGCTTCAATGCGCTTTGCCTGGAATTCCGCGCGTTGCACCTCGCGGTCCGCCTCTTCAATCGCCGCCGCCAGTTTTTCGAGTAACGCTTTTTTATAGTTTTCGGTTAACCGCACCTTCAGGATGACAGGTCGGGTAACGGTAATCTGGTCCATATATCTCCACCGGCGCTACATAATTTCCACAAGCACTTTCTTACGGGATTTTGTGGCCGCCGCTTTGACAACCTGCCGGATTGCCCGCGCGATCCGGCCTTGTTTTCCGATTACCTTTCCTACATCTTCGGGCGCTACCCGCAACTCCACCACAATTGATTTTTCCTGTTCCACTAATGTAACATCGACCGCTTCCGGGTTATCTACCAGGGCTTTGGCCAAAATTTCCACAAGTTCTTTCATACTTAGCCCCTTCCTTTGGCCCCGCCGGTGATGATATTACCGCGAACAAACAGGGTTCGCACCGTATTCGAAAGCTGGGCTCCCTTGGCAATCCATTCCCGGGCACGTTCCTCGTTGACTGTAACCTCGGCCGGGTCCGTTAAAGGGTTATAAAAGCCTATCTCTTCGATAAAACGCCCGTCCCGCGGCGAATGCGAGTCAGCCACCACAATACGGTACCGCGGCTGCTTTTTAGCTCCCATGCGTTTGAGTCTTATTCTAACCGCCACACTTGTCACCTCCTATCGAAAATAGTGCTTCTTTCGCCGGGCGCCGCGATAAGCTTCGCATAGCTGCGTCAGCTTGGCAAGGCCGGGTCCTCACCCAGCACTCAGCCTTTAAGTAGGCCTATCTGTACTTTTACAGGTGGAACTGAGTGCTGGGCTCCGGCCCGCCCTTGCCAATCTTCCTTGCTCTGCTCGCTTCTTACGGCGTTTCGTTTATGTCACACTACTGCAGCTAAGTAACACGCTTACGGGTCATTTTCATCGTTCGTGGTGCCGTTATTAGCTGCATGGGGGACTCCTTCCAAAAACCTATCTCAATAAATAATGCGTTTTAAATGAAAGGAAAACGGCCCATCCTGGCGCCTTTCTTTATCCCTTTCTCAAACGATGAAAGCTGGCGGATCATCTTCTTGGTCTGTTCGAACTGTTTCAGCAAACGGTTGACGTCCTGAACCGTGGTGCCGCTTCCGCCGGCGATCCGTCGCCGCCTGCTGCCGTCGATAACCTCGGGGCGCCGCCGCTCCTCGATGGTCATCGAGTTGATAATCGCCTCCGTCCACGACAGATCGCGCTCGTCGAACTGGAGGTCTTGACGCAGTTTCTTTAAACCGCCGAAACCGGGTATCATATCCATAATGTGATCGAGCGGCCCCATCTTCTTGAATTGACGGAGCTGGCTCATGAAATCCTCGAGGTTGAAATCGGCGCTTTTAATCCGCTTTTGTAAATCGGCCGTTTGTTGAGCGTCAAAGGAGTCCTGCGCTTTTTCAATTAAGGTAAGGACGTCCCCCATGCCAAGGATGCGGTCGGCCATACGGTCGGGGTGGAAGGGCTCAAGCATATCGAGCTTCTCGCCCATACCCGCAAACTTAATGGGACGGCCGGTTACCTCCCGGATAGAGAGCGCCGCGCCGCCCCGGGTATCACCGTCCAGTTTTGTCAGTACCACCCCGTCGACACCCAGGCGGCTGTGAAAGCTTTCCGCTACCGTTACGGCGTCCTGCCCGGTCATGGAATCAACCACAAGCAAGATTTCGTGGGGCTTAACCTTTTCCTTGATCCCCTCGAGTTCTTGCATCAGTTCCTCGTTGATATGCAGGCGTCCGGCGGTGTCAATAATAATTGTGTCGTAGCCTTTTCCTGCGGCTTCTTCGTTGGCGCCGGCGGCGATAAGCACCGGATTCTTTGCCTGAGTGAACACCGGTATCTGGATCTGGCTGCCCAGGACCTCCAGTTGCTTGATTGCCGCGGGACGGTATATATCCGCGGCGACCAACAACGGCCGCCGCCCCTGCCTTTTAAGAAGCAGGGCCAGCTTGGCGGCGGTGGTCGTCTTGCCGGATCCCTGCAAACCCACCAGCATTATCACCGTGGGGGGTTTGGGAGCGATGTTTAACCGGGCGTTCTCGCCGCCCATCAGGCCGGCAAGCTCGTCGCGGACGATTTTGACAACCTGGTGCGCCGGGTTAAGGTGCTCCAAAACCTCCTGGCCTACCGCCCGGTCCCGGATTCGCTTGACGAAATCCTTTACCACTTTAAAGTTGACGTCTGCCTCGAGAAGGGCCACCCGCACTTCTTTAAGCGCGGCATCGACGTCTTCTTCCGACAGCTTGCCTTTGCCCTTAAGCTTCTTAAAGGTCTCATGGAGCTTTTCCGCAAGGCTGGAAAACATCGTTTTCCCCCTTCCTCGGGTTCGGCTGACTTGCCTGGTTTTGGCGCCGGAGATCGAGTTGAAATCCCCGCAATAGAAGCTTCTAATCTCTAACTTCCGCTTCCTACTTCAAAATAAGCATACAGGTTGATTTTACTGAAACGCACCTTCTCCTGTCAAGCAAAGCCAGCGCCGGGGTTGAAATTCTAAAAAATAGATATAATATATATTTTAACATGCCGTGAAACAAACTTTGTCTTTTGATTGAAAGCTAAAGGATTTTTTTATGCTTTGTTAACGTTTGAAATCTCAAGATTTGGAGTAAATCTCTAAGGAGGATCCGAGGGTGGCCGAAAAATCGAAATTGATAAGCCTTGATAAGGCACTGTCATTGAGCCGCGCGGAGGTTCGAGAAC
Source organism: Bacillota bacterium (assembly GCA_040755195.1). Classification (GTDB taxonomy): domain Bacteria; phylum Bacillota; class Desulfotomaculia; order Desulfotomaculales; family Ammonificaceae; genus SURF-55. The sequence goes on along the minus strand of JBFMBL010000001.1, from coordinate 35,784 downwards.
TCCACCAGGAGTACTTGAATTCCGGCCTGGCAACCCTTTTGAAGCTCATGGATTTCGACAAACGTTTTGTCCGGGCCGAGGGTACAAGTTTGTGGGACAGCGAGGGGAAGGAATATTTGGACTTCCTCGGCGGTTACGGGTCCCTGAATACCGGGCACAACCATCCGAGGATCATAGCGGCGGTTGAAGCGGTACGGGGGGTTCCGAACCTTTTGCAGGCGTCGCTTTCATCGCTGGCCGGCGCGCTTGCCCAAAACCTGGCAGCCGTCGCTCCCGGCGACCTCAAACGCTCCTTCTTCTGCAACAGCGGCGCCGAAGCGGTGGAAGGCGCCATCAAACTCGCGCGCATCGGCACCGGGAGGCCCAAGCTCATTTATACTGTGAATTCCTTCCACGGGAAAACCTTCGGCGCCCTTTCCGTAACAGGGCGGGTGAAATACCAGGAGGCGTTCCGCCCTCTGGTTTCTGAGTGCGTAGCCGTCCCCTTCGACGACCTGGCGGCACTGGAAAAGGCGCTTCACTCAAAGGATTCGGCGGCTTTTATCGTCGAGCCGATACAGGGTGAGGGAGGCATCAACCTTCCTTCTGATGGTTATCTGAAGGAATGTAAACGACTCTGCTCAAAGTACGGTACGTTGTTCGTCATAGATGAAATCCAGACGGGATTGGGCCGGACCGGTAAAATGTTCGCCTGCGAGCATGATGACGTCGAGCCTGATATCCTCTGCCTGGCGAAATCTCTCGGCGGCGGCGTGATGCCCGTGGGCGCGTACATCGCCACCGACGCCGCATGGAAGAAGGCATACGGCCCTCTGGACCGGGCGCTGCTCCACACCTCGACCTTCGGTGGAAACGCCTGGGCCTGCGCCGCAGCCCTGGCGGCCCTGGAGGTTATTATCGCGGAAGATCTTCCGCGCCAGGCCGCCGAAAAAGGTGAGTACCTGCTACGTCGTCTTGACGAACTGAAGAAAAGTTCCCCGCTGCTGAAAGAGGTGCGCGGCCGGGGACTTCTTATCGGTCTCGAGTTCGCAGAGGGGAAGAAGGGGCTTGCTCATAAACTCAGCTTCGGCCTACTCGATAAACTTTCGGACGAATACCTGGGCAGTCTGGTGTCGGGTGAACTACTAAACAAGTACCGGGTACTTACCGCCTACACACTGAACAACCCCAACGTGATCCGGCTTGAACCTCCGCTTGTCGTGACACAGGAACAGATTGGCCATGTCCTGAAGGCGCTTGCAGAGATCCTGGAACGGAACCGTAGTTTCCTTGGAATTGCCGCCAAGAGTTTTATCCCGGGTCTGAAAACCTCGGGTTAAACCTAGACAGGATGGAGGGTAATGTCCTGTTGATAAACCCCGGTTACCTAAAGAAAAGCGACAAGAAGGGGCACCCGCCGAGCTTTGCTGTGTTAGAACTCAAAGCGGAAAGAGTGTCGTGCCGGATCATCAATCTTTTAAGCGGGGTGGTTTTAGATAACTGGCAAGGCAAGCCTTAAATGTCACTTGCCTGAATCAGCCGCAGCGAAAAGACTGTGTAAAAAATGACTGTTTTAAAAGTTTTCCTATTTCTAGCCCCAAATAAACCAGTGTAAGGGCCTTGTCTGCCGGCACCCCGGCGAAAAAACGCCAGCGGCCATGAGAAAGGTCTTCGGCTGATTACTACCCTGAAAATAGTTCAACGTTCAAAGTTCAAGGTTCAAGGTTAAGGATAAAGCCATTTTCATTATCCGATGGTGTCGCTCGCGACATGTATAACTATGTAGAAAAGATATCCCGGCATTAATTATACCGCGCCTGATAGTGCTTCTGGCTGTCAGGCGCTTGCTTTTTGCCGTTCTGCGGGCACCGTCCGGCGCCTGTTATTTCCTTATATCATCGGTTTTTAACGTCAATAACCGCCCGATTGTTTAAAAACGGCTTGCATAATCGATGGTGAAAGGAATAAACGAAAGCCGTACAACAGTCTAAGGAGTTGATCAAATTGCGGGAGGAAGACATCAAAAACATTGTCGGAGAGGGATATGCCCGGATCGCCCGGCAGGGAGGGCAGTGTTGCGGGGGAGGTTGTTCCGCGACGGACCTTGGGCAGACGGATCGGTTACACCGAAGTGGAGCTTAGTGTGGTTCCCGAGGGAGCAAACCTGGGACTGGGATGCGGGAACCCCGTCGCCTTGGCCTCTTTGAAAGAAGGACTGTATGGTAAATGATACAACCGCAAAGTCAAGTATTGCCGCCCCAGGTATCGGTTTAGACTTAAAGGAAATCGTAGCTTCGGCGGCCAGTATAAGGGTAAGCGGAATGAAAAAATAGAGAACAAACATCTCCTGCAAAAATAATGAGAAAAGTAAAAAATTTGTCGATATTTTTTTCTTTTACTTGCAGGAATTTCCGTTGCATTATAGAATAGGTGGTGATAAGTGGGGGAAAGTGGTGGAGGGCCTGAGGGGTAGCCGATGTTCATAGGGGAATTCATGCATACCCTTGACGCCAAGGGACGCATCTTCATTCCGGCTCGTTTCAAAGAGGGTTTGGGTGAGTGTTTTATTGTCACCAAGGGTCTAGACCGTTGTCTGTTCTGCTTTTCCCGGCCGGAGTGGGAAGCCACCGAACGGAAGCTCCGCCGCCTCACATTTGCCAGGGCGGATGCCCGTGCGTTCGCGCGGCTTTTCTTTTCCGGGGCGTCTGAATTGGAAGTGGATAAACAGGGTAGAATACTTATTCCGGCAAACCTGCGGGATTATGCGGGCCTTTCAAAAGATGTGGTGATTCTCGGGGTTTCCTCCCGGGTTGAGATCTGGGCGAAAGAGGAGTGGGGGAATTACAGCTCCAGAACGCAAGCGGCTTATGAAGAGATAGCAGAAAAGATTGTTGATTTTGATTTTACCCTGGAAGATTAAACATACCAAAGGTGGTGTTGGAATTGGAGTTTCGCCATAAGCCGGTGATGCTTAAAGAAGCGGTGGAGATGCTGGTAGTGAATCCTTCGGGAATCTATGTGGACTGCACCGTCGGAGGCGGCGGACATGCGATAGAAATCCTGCGCGCGCTGGGACCGGAAGGGCGGCTTATCGGCTTTGACGTCGACCCGCAGGCCCTGGCGGCGGCGCATGTACGTCTGGGCACAGACGATAGGGTCCGCTTGTTGCGCGCCAATTTCCGCAACCTGGCCGAGTCCTTGAAGGAGTTGGAGGTTGAACAAGTCGACGGTGTGCTTTACGACCTGGGTGTTTCTTCATACCAGTTTGACAATCCGGACCGGGGTTTCACTTATTGGCAGGACGTTACGCTCGACATGAGGATGGACCCCGAAGGTCCGGTTATGGCCGCCCGCCTTTTAAACTCCCTCAGCGAAAAGGAACTGGGGCGTATTATCAAGGAGTACGGGGAAGAGAAATGGGCGGAAAGGATTGCGGAATTTATCGTAAAGGAAAGAGCGGATCATCCCGTCACCACTACCGGACAATTGGTGGAGGTCATCAAGAAAGCCGTGCCGGCGGCGGCGCGCCGCATCGGCCCCCACCCGGCACGGCGTACGTTTCAGGCGCTCCGTATTGCCGTAAACCAGGAACTCGAGGCATTGAAGGAATCGCTGGAGCAGGTTCTCCCTTTACTTAAGCCCGGTGGGCGGTTGGTGGTCTTGAGCTACCACTCGCTGGAAGACCGGATCGTGAAGGATTTTATCCGGGCGGCGCGCGCTTCATGTGTTTGTCCCCCCGGTACCCCGGTATGTGTCTGTTCTAAAAAGCCGGAATTGGCGCCGGTTACAAAAAGGCCGCGGACGCCGACAGGCGAGGAACTCGGGCGCAACCCCCGTTCGCGCAGCGCGCGGATGCGGGTGGCCGAGAAGGTGGGCTAGTAGCCGTTGTTGGTGACAAGAGTTCTTCTATCCGGAAGGGAGGATGAATAAACTTGGTATTAGCTGGGGACCGGGTTCTCCGTCCTTTGCCGCGGCAGGAACCACCTATCGCCGAACCCAGGAAGAAACACATTCCGGTCCTGGGTTTTCAGATCAGCGGGCTGGTGCTCTTTGGTTTTTTTCTCGGGGTGACGGTCGTCCTGTGCCAGGTCAAGATTATTACCGTCGGCTATAACCTCCAGGAACTTCAGAAAGAACTGGCGTTGGCGCAAGAAGAAAACCAGGCTATCGACGGCGCCATTCAGCGGATGGTGGCGCCGGATAAGATTGAAGCGGCGGCGGTTCAAAGACTCGGGATGGTGAGCCCGCCTGCGGGGGAGGCGTTAAAGGTGACCGTTTCAAGTACTCCCCCGGTTCTAACCGCTTCAAGGCCGCAAAAACAACGCGGCGCCGGGCCGGGGGAGGTTGGCTGGCTGCAGGCGTTATTTGAGGTTCTTTCCTTTAAACATATCGATACGTCGAAAGCTTCGTAACGTAAAGGGTTACAGGAATCAACACGCTCCATTCCTAATATAATTTTAAGGCATTTGTCTGTACTATTGCGCGTCGGGAGTGGTCCAATTGGCAGAGATTATTATACGCAAACGCCTGACGCAGCTTCTTTTCATTGTAGCCTTTATTTTCTTTGTGCTGATCGGGCGTCTGGCCTGGCTTCAGCTGGTGCGCGGCGGCGAACTAGAACAGGAGGCGCAGGAGAACAGGATCCGCCACATAGAGGTGGAGGCGAAACGCGGGGACATCTGCGACCGCAATGGTAAGGTGCTCGTTACCAGCGTAAGTTGTGAATCGGTCGTAGCTATGCCGGCGCAGGTGTCGAATCCTTCACAGACAGCCGAAAAGCTTTCTTTGGTCCTGGGGATGGACCGCGCGGAGATTTACAAGCGAATAACCAAAAAAAGTTCTTTTGAATGGATAAAACGGAAAGTAGACTTCAAGACGGGTCAGCAGGTACGCAGCCTGAGACTTCAAGGTATTGAACTGATTGAAGAAAGCCGGCGGCAGTACAACCGTGAAACCCTGGCGTCCCATGTTTTAGGATTTGTCGGAATCGACAACCAGGGGCTGACGGGCGTTGAAATGACCCACGATAAGGACTTGCGCGGCAAGCCTGGGAAGATTGTAATTGAACAGGATGCTGCCGGACGGAACATTCCCACCGCGCTTCACCAGTTAAAGCCCCCGGTTTCCGGAAATAATCTCATCCTCACCATCGATGAAACGATCCAGTATTTTGCCGAGCGTGAACTGGATAAAATCGTTAATACCTACAAACCGGCAAGCGCAGTTATAATTGTAATGGACCCCAAAACGGGGGAAGTGCTGGCGCTGGGGAACCGACCTACGTTTGCGCCCGACAGATGGGCGGAAGCGCCGAGATCGGTGTGGGACCGCAACCCGGCGATCTGGCAGCTTTACGAACCGGGCTCCACTTACAAGATTGTTACGGCGTCGGCGGGGCTTTCCGAGGGTGTTGTAAACCCCGGCACCCCTCGCTTTTGTCCGGGTTTTATCAAGGTGGCCGACAGGTACATCCGTTGTTGGAAAGATGGCGGTCACGGGTCACTGAGTTTTGCCGAAGTGGTTGAAAACTCCTGCAACCCCGGTTTTATTCAAACCGGTTTAGATCTCGGGCGGGATAAGTTTTATAAATATGTAAGAGCGTTTGGTTTTGGTGAGCCTACGGGGATAGATCTGCCCGGGGAAGCGAAAGGAATCCTTATCCCCCAAGAGAAGGCCACCAACCTTAACATAGCGACAATGGCCATAGGGCAATCGATTGCGGTTACGCCGATTCAGCTGATCTCCGCCGCTGCGGCGATAGCCAACGGCGGCGAACTGGTTCGCCCGCGGATGGTCCGGGAGATAACCTCGCCGGACGGTAAGGTGGTGCGCCGCTTCGGGCCGGAGCGCGTAAGAAGGGTTATTTCGCAGGACAAAGCGCGGGAATTGAGCGGGTTGCTCGAAAATGTGGTGGTCAAGGGAACCGGTGTCAACGCATACCTCGACGGCTATCGCACCGCAGGGAAAACGGGTACCGCACAGGTGGTGGGGCCTGCCGGCGGTTACGTCTCAGGGAAGTACGTCGCTTCTTTTATCGGCTTCGCCCCCGTGAATGACCCCCGATTGGTTACCCTGGTGGTTGTCTGGGAGCCTCAAGGAGGGATTTACTACGGCGGACAGGTGGCGGCGCCGGTTTTCAAAGCGGTGATGCAGGACGCGCTCCGTTACCTTGGTGTGCCTCAGCAGGCCGGGCTTGAGAAGCCCGAAAAACCCTGGTATATATTGGAGACCGAGCCCAAGCCGGTGACGGTGCCCGAAGTCGTTAACCTGCCGCTCGAGGAGGCCGTCGAAAGTCTGAAAGCGGCGGAGTTGGGGTTCACGCTCAAGGGCGAGGGCGATGTGGTCCGCGCGCAAGTGCCGCAGGGCGGGGCAAAGGTGCTTAGCGGTACCAGGGTGGTGCTCGAACTTAAAGAGGGTCCGGAAAACGACAGGTCAGAGGTGACGGTGCCTGACGTGACCGGCCTTACGATAAAGGACACGGCCATTCTTCTCGAAAAGGTGGGGCTGTCTTTAAACATTTCGGGGACCGGAGTCGCCGTCGAACAAAAGCCGGCGCCGAAAACCAAAGTACGGCGCGGCGAAAAGATTCAGGTGAGGTTTGAGCCGCCGGATGAGCAGCAGGACGAATCACAGCCGACGGTCCTTCACCCTTAACGGCGCTTGCGTCAGGCTTGTTTCAGGTTAAAACCGGCAATAATATCGTAAGGTTGTTCACCATATTGTGAAAGCAGCGGGAGGTAAGGCTTTTTTGACACAGGAGTTATCCGAGGTTTTCGAACTTAACCCGGCGGGACTTGCCTACGATTCACGGCGGGTGGAACCCGGTTTTGTTTTTTTTGCGATTCCGGGCTTTAGGCAGGACGGGCACGAATATGTCGGGGATGCGGTGCAGCGCGGTGCGATTGCCGTTGTGGTTGAAAAGGAAGTAAAGAAGCCGGCCGGGGTGTCTGTAGTGCGGGTGCGGGATTCACGCCGGGCGCTTGCGCTGGCTGCGGCGCGGTTTTACGGTCACCCGGGACAGCGGCTGCGTATGGTCGGGGTCACCGGAACCAACGGGAAAACCACCACCACCCACCTTATAAGTGCGATCTATAGGGCGCGAGGGGAAAAGGTGGGGCTTATCGGTACCCTGTACGCCAGGATCGGGGATGTTGTCGTCCCGGAGGAGCGCACCACGCCGGAGTCGCTGGACTTACAGGAGCTTTTGCGCCGCATGGTGGATGCGGGAGTGACCGTGGTGGTCATGGAGGTTTCCTCGCACGCCTTGGCCCTGCAGCGTGTTGCGGGGGTCGAATATGATGCGGCGGTGTTCACTAACCTGACTCAGGATCACCTTGATTTTCATAAGGATTTAGAGGATTATTACCGGACGAAGGAGCTGCTCTTCACCGGTTTGAAAACGTCCGGCGGCAAACAAGGGCTGAAGCTGGCGGTTATTAACGCTGACGACCGCTACGGGCCGAGGTTGGCTTCCGCGAGCGGCGGCAGGGTTGTTACTTACGGTGTTGACAACCGCGCCGGGGTGCGGGCGCGGGATATCGTTCTCAAGGAATCCGGGGCTGATTTCACGGTGGAGGGAACGTGGGGGAAAACACCTCTTAGGCTGAAACTCGCGGGAGGGTTTAATGTTTATAACGCCCTGGCGGCGTTTGCGGTAGGTTGGGCGGAAGGATTTCCTCCTGAGGATGTGGCGCGGGCGCTGGAAAATGCGGAAGCGGTGCCCGGGCGTTTCGAACGCGTCGACGCGGGGCAGGATTTTACGGTCGTGGTTGACTATGCGCACACGCCGGACGGTTTGGAAAACGTGCTGCAGGCGGCGCGTGCCCTGACCCGGGGTGAGGTGATTGCGGTTTTTGGCTGCGGGGGGGATCGCGATTCGACGAAGCGTCCAATGATGGGTGAGGTGGCCGGCCGGTTAGCCGACTTTACGGTGGTAACCTCAGACAACCCGCGCAGCGAGGATCCACAAAGGATTATTGCGGCGATAGAGACCGGAGTCAGGAGATCCGGGAGGACGCGGTACACTATTGAGCCCGACCGCCGGAAGGCTATTAAAGAAGCCTTTATGCGCGCTAAATCCGGGGACATTGTCGTACTCGCGGGAAAAGGACACGAGGACTACCAGATTGTAGGCACTCAAAAACTGCCGTTCGATGACCGCAAGGTTGCGGCGGAGGTCTTAAAAGAAATCGGATCGGGAAAAGTCGGGGTTTAGTAGGTAGTAGTCAGTAGGTAGTAGGGATTACGGGTTACGAGTTACGAGTTACGAGTTACGAGTTACGAGTTTCGAGTTACGAGTTTCGAGTTACGAGATTCGAGTTAGAAAATCGGAACGGAAAGGTATTTGCCTGTTATCCGGAATTTATTTTCTTGATTCATGGCGTCCTTGTCCAGCACTCAACATGATTTGCGTCATAGCTAATGATTGCCTTTCTCCTGGAATACTTACAGTGATGAGTTGAGTGCTGGATTGGCGGTTGATTTTATTTTCTGAGGAGCAGAATTTGGATGTTGCCTTTAACCATCGGGGAGATAGCAAAGGCGCTGGATGCCTCGCTCTTGCAAGGCGACTCGGCTCAGATGGTAACAGCGGTGACCACGGACAGCCGCCAGGTGAAACCGGGGGCGCTTTTTTTCGCCCTCACCGGAGAGAGACACGATGGTCACCACTTTACAGGCGATGCGCTTGAAAAGGAGGCCGCCGGGGTGGTGGTATCCCGGGCGGTTTCCACGACCAGTGCGGCTTCCGCGGTGCTGTTGGTCCCCGATGTCCTTTCGGCGCTGGGCAAGCTGGCCCATCATGTCCGTCAGATGGCTGGTGTTTTCCTGATAGGGATAACCGGCAGTACCGGAAAGACCAGCACCAAAGATATACTATCCGCTGTGCTCGGGGTGCGTTACCGGGTGCTTGCCACCCGGGGCAACCTCAACAACGAAATCGGCGTTCCGCTTACTCTGCTAGGGCTGGAAAAAGGGCATGAGGTGGCGGTGATTGAGATGGCGATGCGAGGGACAGGGGAGATCGCCGCGCTTGCGGGTATTTCCCGCCCCAACGCGGCGGCGATCACGAACATCGGGGAAACGCACCTCGAACGCCTCGGGAGTGTCAGGGCGATTGCCCGTGCCAAGGGTGAGATCCTGGACTTCATACCCCCGGAAGGGTTTGCGGTCCTGCACGGTGAAAGCCCGTTTATGTTCGAGGAAGCCGGGCGCTGCCGCGGCCGGGTCGTTTTCTTCGGCGCCGGCGGCGATGCAGCGGTGCGGCTTGTGGATTATCACGCAGCGAACGCAGGCGGTGGTTTCCGGGTGGCTGCGGACAATGGTGAAGAGGAGTATTATCTTCCGGTGCCCGGTTTTCATAACGCTCTGAACGCGGTTGCCGCGGTCGCGGTGGCACGGGAAATGGGCTTGACACCGGAAGAAATCCGGGAAGGATTACGCGACGTCAAGCTGAGCGACATGCGGTTGGAAATAAGGAAATACGGCTCGCGTACGGTGATAAATGATGCTTACAATGCGAACCCCGCATCCATGCGGGCGGCGCTTGCCGTTTTAAAGGAAATGGCGGCAGGCAGGTGCCGGGTGGCGGTTCTTGGTGATATGCTTGAGCTGGGTGAGCGGGCGCCGGATGCCCACCGGGAGGTGGGCAGGGCTGCGGCCGATTGTGCGGACGTGGTGGTGGCGGTCGGGGATCTTGCGCGGGGGATAGCGGCGGGAGCCATTGACGGCGGCATTCCTGCCGGGAAGGTCTTCGCCTGCGCCGATGCCGCTGCTGCGGCAGCCCTGTTAAAGAGCGTCTTACGGGGAGACGAGATCGTGGTAAAAGCCTCTCGCGGGATGCACCTGGAGGCGGTTGTTAACGCCCTGGACGCCGGGGGTGAAAATCGTTGACAACTCAGGTAGTGGAGTCCTTCGGAATTTCTTTCCTGGTTACGGTTGTGGCCGGTTTGTTTTTAATTCCTGTCCTCAGAAGGCTGAAAGTCGGTCAGTTGGTACGCAACGATGGTCCCGCAAGGCATTTCTCAAAGGCCGGGACGCCGACGATGGGAGGGGTAATCTTTCTTCTGGGGATAACCTTTACGGCGTTATCGTTCAGCCAGGGTAACAAGGAGGCGCTGGCCCTCCTTTTTGTCACACTTTGTTTTGGCCTAGTCGGCTTCCTTGATGATTTCTTGAAGGTTGTCCGGAATCGCTCGCTGGGCCTCAGGGCGCGTGAAAAATTGTTGGTACAGGTTGTGGTGTCTTTCGGGCTTGCGTTGTTTGCGGTTTTTATCGCCGGGCGCGGTACGGACTTTACCGTTCCCTTTTCCGGTTTGTTCCGTGACGGCGGGATCCACCTTGATTACGGTTTCGGTTTTTTTGCGGTTTTTACGGTTTTATTCGTGACGGGAATGGCCAACGCCGTCAACCTTACCGACGGTCTGGACGGCCTTGCGGCCGGGTTGACGGTGATCGCGGCTTCGGTGTATGTTTTTTTTGCCCTGGTGGTGGACAAAATCGGGCTGGCCGTCGACCTGAGCGCGGTAGCGGGGGGGTGTCTGGGTTTTCTGGTATATAACCGCCATCCGGCACGGGTCTTCATGGGCGACACCGGTTCACTCGCGCTCGGGGGCGCACTGGGAACGGCGGCGGTTTTGACCCGCAGCGAGCCGTTCTTATTGATTGTTGGGATTGTTTTTGTATTCGAGGTATTATCGGTCGTAATCCAGGTGATCTCATTTCAGCTTACCGGGAAACGGGTGTTCCGGATGAGCCCTATTCATCACCATTTCGAACTCTGCGGGTGGTCGGAAAACCGGGTGGTTCTTTCCTTCTGGCTTGCGGGATTGGTTTCAGGTTTGGTGGGCCTGTCGGGGCTTTACCGCTTAGGATAAGTCACGCGTCGAAAGTCGAACTCGTTGACTCGTGACGCGTGACTAAATAACGTAGGAGTGCTCCATGCCGCCTCAGGCGGCACCACGTCGAATGAAAATTGGCGTTGAAATGGCATTTGCCTGTTATATCCGGTATTTATTGTCTTGATTCATAGCGTTCTTGGCGGTTGATCTATTTTCGTAGGAGTGTGTTCATATTGCAATTTGAAGGGAAAAAGGTACTGGTTATAGGCGCCGGAAAAAGCGGTGTGGCTGCGGCGCGCTTTCTTGCAACGAAAAAAGCAGACGTGGCGCTCACGGATATTAAGACAGCGGCGGAATTGCCGGAAGCGGCGGCATTGGGTGTGAAAACCTTTTTGGGCGCGTACCCGCCGGTGGCGGGATTCGACCTTGTGGTGGTAAGCCCCGGCGTTCCTTTAACGGTTGAACCGGTGGTTGAAGCCCGGGAGCAGGGGATAGAAGTGACCGGGGAGCTTGAACTGGCATTCCGTTTAACCTCGGCGCCGGTGGTGGCCATTACCGGCACCAACGGTAAAACCACCACCACCGCGCTTATAGGAGAGATATTTCGTACGGCGGGATGGCGCACGTTGGTTGCCGGCAATATCGGCACCCCGCTGATCAGCGTGGTGGAAAGCGACACCCCGCCGGACGTTATCGTTGCAGAGGTTTCGAGCTTCCAGCTGGAGACTACGCGCCTCTTCCGCCCGCGGGTGGGGGTTATCCTGAATGTTACCCCCGATCATCTTGACCGGCACCGGACGATGGCGGATTACGCGGCGGCAAAGGCTCGCATTTTCGTCAATCAGGGGGAAGGAGATGCCACGGTGCTTAACCTTGACGACCCCCTGACGGCGGCGATGAAAGGCCGGAGCCCCGCGTTGGAATTATTCTTCAGCAGGCGGCATAACCTTGAGAGTGGTGCGTTTGTCCGTAATGACAAACTGATTTTTGCACACCAGAGAGCTTTGATGGAAATCTGCGGTGTGGGTGAGATCAGCATACCGGGCGCTCACAATCTTGAAAACGCGCTGGCGGCGGTAGCCGCGGCAGGTTTTATGGACGTGCCGGCGCATGTGATCGGCAGGACGCTGCAAGATTTCAAAGGGGTAACCCACCGCCTGGAATTTGTGGACGAGATTGACGGCGTAAGGTATGTCAACGATTCGAAAGGCACCAATCCCGACGCGGCGATAAAAGCCCTTGAAGCGTACGACCGGCCTATAGTACTGATAGCGGGCGGGCGGAATAAGGGAAGCCGGTTTGATACCTTTGCGGCGAAGGTTAAAGAGAAGGCGCGGGTCCTGGTGGTTCTCGGCGAAAGCGCGGAGGAGATCGCAACGGCGGCGGCAGCGGCCGGCGTTAACCTGATCTTCCGGGCGAAAGGTTTCAAGGAAGCCGTTCATATCGCGCGGGAGGCTGCGCGCCCGGGGGACGTCGTGCTGCTTTCACCTGCGTGCGCCAGTTGGGATATGTTCAGGAACTATGAGGAGCGCGGCGAGTTGTTCAAACAAACCGTGCGGGAGATTGCCAACCGGATTAAGTCCTGAGTCGCGGGTCGCGAGTCACGAGTTACGAGTCGCGAGTTACGAGTTACGAGTTACAAGTCAGAATAAGTAAAGATAGAACGCAGAACGCAGAACGCAGAACGCAGAACGTAGAACGCAGAACGTAGAACGTTGAACGTACCCAAGGTTATCAGCTTGAGCTCCGGGAGATGAAGCGGATGCGGAGGGCCAGGGCCTCACGGCCGCCGGATTTTATACTGTTCCTGAGCGTACTTACCCTGATGAGTATCGGGGTGGTTATGGTTTTCAGCGCGAGTGAGTACGCTGCTTTGGTGCGCTTTCACGACAGCTTTTATTTCTTCAAGAGGCAGTTTTTTTGGGCTGTTATTGGCGTTATCGGCATGATCTTCTTTTTAAAATACGACTGCCGCAATTTTAAACAGCATGCGCTGCTGTTGTTGGGTGTCTCTTTTTTGCTCCTTCTCGTGGTCCTGATTCCAGGTGTCGGGCATGCTTCACACGGGGCGCAGCGGTGGATTGATATAGGGCCGCTAAGATTTCAGCCTTCGGAGATTATCAAGTTCGGAATGGTGGTATTCACGGCTTACGGGCTGAGCATCCAGCGGCCGGGTCCCAGGGGTTTGCGGACCATGTTGCCCTTTCTGGTAATCGCCGGTGTTGCGGCCGGCCTGATTCTGCTTCAACCCGATCTCGGCACGGCAATGGCGCTGATGGGGACGGTTTTTACCATGCTTTTTTGCGCCGGTGCGTCCATGCCGGCGCTGGGCTCCATCGGCTTGTGCGGCGTCGCCGCAGTGGGTGCGGCCATTTATCTTGAACCATACCGCATGCGGCGTTTCCTGGCTTTTATCGACCCCTGGAAAGACCCGCTGGGAAGCGGTTTTCACATCATCCAGTCGCTCTATGCCCTCGGTTCGGGCGGCCTCTTCGGAATGGGGTTGGGACAGGGGAAGCAGAAGTTTCTGTACCTGCCCGAGCAGCATACGGATTTCATCTTTGCGGTAATCGGTGAAGAGTTGGGTTTGATAGGAACAGTGCTGGTTGTAACCTTGTTTATTATCTTTATCTGGCGCGGGTTGAGGGTCGCGCTTTTGGCCCCGGATACCTTCACCAGCCTTCTTGCGGCCGGGATCACTGTGGGGATCGGGCTTCAAGCGTTAATAAACATAGGAGTGGTTACCGGAAGTCTGCCCATTACGGGCATTCCGCTGCCGTTTATCAGCTACGGAGGCACGTCGCTGGTTTTCACCCTTTCCGCGGTAGGGGTTCTTCTCAACATTTCACGGCAGGTGGTAAGGTAATAGAATGCCGGAATTACGATTTATAATAGCCGGCGGCGGAACGGGGGGGCACGTATATCCGGCCCTCGCAATCGCCCAGGGTCTCAGCGAGACCTTCCCGCACTGTAAGGTTTTATACGTCGGCACGAAACAGGGATTGGAAGCAGACATTGTCCCGCAAACCGGGCTGCCCTTTAAAACGATAAGCGCTGCAGGGTTCAAAAGGCGGTTGACACCCAAAAACCTTTGGGCGGCCACGCTTAGCTTTTGGGGCGCCGGGGAGGCTTACCGGCTCGTGCGGTCTTTTAAACCGACTGTAGCGATAGGAACCGGGGGTTATGTTTCCGGACCGGTTTTGGCGGCGGCGTGCTTCGGAGGCATTCCGGCGCTGATTCATGAGCAAAACGCCTTTCCGGGCCTTACCAACAGACTACTGGCGCGGTTTGCAGGGTGTGTGGCGTTGACTTTTCCCGAGGCCATGCGGCATCTGCCGCGCGGTGCCAGGGTAAGGGTCACGGGCTTGCCGGTAAGGGAAGAAATCCGCAGCGCCAACCGGGAAGAAGCGCGGTCACGGCTGGGTACGGATGCACAGACGGTACTGCTCTCCTTCGGCGGCAGCCGTGGGGCTCAGCGGCTTAATCAAGCAATGGTGGATGTGGTCAGGGCCTTTCACGGAAGACCGGGGATCAAACTGTATCACGCGACCGGTTCCGCCGGCTATGATTCTTTTGTACGGCTCCTTGAGCCGAACGGTATAGACATCACGGGGCAGGGGAACGTTACCATCGCCCCCTATTTTTATAATATCGCGGATTACCTGGCCGCAGCGGACCTCGTAATTTGCCGGGCGGGGGCGGCGACGATAGCGGAAATAACCTGTATTGGGCTGCCGGCGGTTCTGATTCCATACCCGTATGCAGCGGACAACCACCAGGCGTTTAACGCGAAGGCACTAGTAAAGAAGGAAGCCGCGGTTATGATCAAAGACGATCAACTTACAGGAGTACGGCTGCTCCGGGAAATAAACGGCCTGCTGGACGCGCCGGGGCGATTGGCTCAAATGGCAAGAAACAGCGCCAGTCTGGGGAAACCGGACGCGTTGGAACAAATAATCGCCTGTATAAAGGAGATCGGAAAATTGGAATAGTGTTAAAAAAAAAAGATCATCATGCCTGCAAAAAGTACAAGCCTGGTAGCAGGCTGGGCTGCAATTGCATAAAATACCGTGGGAATGAGCCCTTGGGAGGAGTAATCGGCTAAAATATGGTTAAAATACCTCAAAATGTACACTTCGTTGGAATTGGCGGCGCCGGCATGAGCGGCCTGGCTGCACTCCTCTTATCCCGGGGGCACCGGGTGGCGGGATCGGATGTCAGGCTGTCCTCTGTTACCGAGCGCCTGGAAGCCGAAGGAGCAACCTGCTATTCGGGGCATGCGGTGGAAAACCTTGGTGACGCGGAACTGGTAGTGGTATCCTCGGCGATTAAACCGGAAAACCCCGAGGTGGTAGCGGCACGGCAACGCGGCATACCGGTCATCCGGCGGGGGGAACTCCTCGCGGAGGCGATACGGGAATACCGGAGTGTTGCCGTGGCCGGCGCGCACGGCAAGACAACCACCACCGCGATGGTGGCGGCGGTTTTGACCGCTGGCGGGCTTGACCCTACCGTTCTGGTGGGCGGAGAGTGGGTGGCGATAGACGGAAATTTCCGGTTGGGACGAAGCGGTTATTTCGTCACAGAAGCCGATGAGAGCGATGCCTCCTTTCTGTCGCTTACACCGGAAGTGGCGGTGGTAACCAATATTGAAAACGACCATCTCGATTATTACGGTGGAATGGATGCACTGGTAGACGCTTTCCGAAAATTCATCGGCAAGGTTCAGCAAAACGGCCTGGCAGTGATCTATCGTGATGACCCCCGGCAGGAAGAAATCATCAGGGTAGCCAAGGGCTCGGTTCTCACATACGGACAATGTGCAGAAGCGGATTTCCGGGTTCGGGATATTCGGTTTCATGGTTTGGTTTCGAAGGCGAGCCTGTATTATAAGGAAGAGTGCCTGGGAGAGCTGACGCTTAATGTTCCGGGGATACACAACCTGTTGAACGCCGCTTGTGCTGTCGCTGTCGGCCGTTATTTCGGAGTTTCGTTCAAAGACGCCGTTGACGGGCTGGCAGCTTTCCGGGCTGTGAATCGCCGTTTCCAGACCCTGGGCAACGTGGATGGCGTTTTGGTGGTGGACGATTACGCGCACCATCCGACCGAAATCGCGGCAACAATTCAGGCGGCGCGCCAGTTGAACCCGGAGCGGGTTATCGCTGTGTTCCAACCGCACCGTTATTCGAGGACCGCTCTTTTACACGAAGAATTTGGGCCGGCCTTCAACGGCGCGGATGTGGTGCTGGTTGATGAAATATACAGCGCCGGTGAAACGCCGTTACCCGGCGTAACCGCGGAATTAATCCGGGAGGCGATTAAACGTAATAATGGGCGGCCGCCGCTGCCGCTGCTGCGGGAAAACGGCGCGGCCCATTTAGAACAGATCGTCCGCTCCGGCGACATCGTTTTAACCCTGGGGGCCGGGGATGTTTACAAAGTGGGATTGCAGCTTGTCAAACTACTTGAGGGTCGCTCTCGCAACTGCGGTGGTTAAACTGCATTGAGTCTTGGATATCCGATCCGGACATTTCAAACGCTTATTCAAATGTGCTTCTTTTTCGGTTGGCAGTAACTTTTTTGGAGGAAGAAAAGATGTCTTACCTGCCAGCAAGTCTTGCAAGCAGGATAAAAGGGAAGGTTCTTTACAACGAACCGCTGAAGAACCATACCACCTGGAGGATCGGTGGTCCGGCGGAGGTTATGGTCGAGCCGGCTTGCCGTGAGGACATTGCGTTACTGGTGGATTATTGTAGAACGAATGGTCTGCCGTTGACCGTCATCGGAAACGGCTCAAACCTGTTGGTGAGTGACAGCGGGTTGAAGGGGGTGATGTTAAAAATCGGTGATGCGCTCGGGCACGTCAGCATCGCCGGTGAAAGGATAATTGCAGGGGCCGGGGCTAAACTTGGCCGGGTAGCGGCGATAGCCCAGGCGGCGGGATTAGGAGGACTCGAGTTCGCAGTGGGGATACCGGCGACCATAGGCGGGGCCGTAACGATGAACGCGGGGGCCAACGGAGCCGCTATGGCCGATGTGGTGGAGACGGTAACGGTGATTGACACCCGTCTCGGTGAACAGGTACTAAGCCGGGAGGAGCTTGATTTTGGATACCGTACGTCCGGCCTGCAACGGCTTGCAGCGGTGGTGACGGAAACCGCCCTCAAAATGACTCCCTGCAATCCAATCGAGATCCGGCGGCGGAGCGAGGAGTATCTGCGGAAGAGGCGCGGTTCCCAACCGCTTGACTGTCCGAGCGCCGGCAGTGTCTTTAAGAACCCGCCCGGCGAGGCAGCGGGTCGCCTGATTGAGCTGGCCGGGGGGAAAGGCCTGCGAGTTGGTGACGCGGCCGTGTCCGAAGTGCATGCCAATTTTATTGTCAATTTAGGGAACGCTCGGGCATCGGATGTATGGTCACTGATTAAGAAAGTGCGGGAAATGGTTCAGGAGAAGTTTGGTGTTTTTTTGGAACTTGAGGTGAGAGTAATTGGTGAAAGCGGGGCGGGATGACCGGATGCGTTTTGTCATCAAGGGTCCAAACCGCTTACAGGGAGCTATCAAGGTTAGTGGAGCGAAGAATTCTGCCTTACCCATTCTTGCCGCCAGTCTGTTATGCGACGGGGTAAGCGTGATCGAAGGGGTGCCACGGCTGAATGATGTTGCCGTAATGTGCGAAGTGATGCGGCACTTAGGAGTTGAATGCAGACGCGAAGGAAAAGACATCCACGTAGACACGGCAAATCTTCGCTTAGAAGAAATATCAGAATCATTAATGCGACGGATGCGAGCTTCCTGTTTGGTTTTGGGTCCGCTTTTGGCCCGCTTCGGGCGCGTCAAGATCTCCCTTCCGGGAGGATGTAACATAGGTCTTAGACCAATTGACTTGCATATAAAGGGGTTGCGGGCGCTCGGGGCCGAAATAAAGGAACGGTCGGGGTATTTAACGGCCGAAGCCGGCAAGCTTAAAGGAACGGAAGTTCACCTCGATCTTCCAAGTGTAGGCGCCACGGAGAATCTTATAATGACGGCGGTTTTTGCACGAGGGACCACCGTTATCAGAAATGCGGCAAGGGAACCGGAAATAATCGATTTGCAAAACTTTCTTAACCGGGCAGGAGGGAAGATCCGCGGGGCGGGAACGTCGACCATCAGAGTCAGTGGGGTTAAGTCGTTGCGCGGACCACAGGGGCACCGGGTAATCGCCGACCGGATCGAAGCGGGCACGCACATCATTGCCGCTGCGCTTTCAGGAGGTGAGGTGGTTGTAGAAAACATCATCCCGGAACACGTAGAACCGTTGTTGGCAAAACTCCGGGAGGCGGGGGTCTCCCTTGAGCTGGAGGGTGACTCCGTCCGGGTCCGGCGGGAGGGTCCCATAAAAGCGGTGGATATACGGACGATGCCGTATCCCGGTTTCCCTACCGACCTCCAGGCGCCGATGTGTGTTTTTCTTGCGGTTGCCAGGGGAACGAGTGTGGTAACGGAGACGGTTTTTGAAAATCGTTTCAAACATATCCCGGAGCTTCGCCGGATGGGTGTCGACGTTTATATCGAAGGCCGGGCGGTGGTCATCAGAGGCGTGGAAAAGCTGAGCGGAGCGCATGTCGAAGCGCCCGACCTGCGTGCCGGAGCAGCGCTCGTTCTTGCCGGCCTTATAGCTGAAAACGGCACGGTAATTGAGAGAATAGAGCATATCGACCGCGGCTATGAAGACCTGGAAGTGAAATACCGGTCCCTGGGAGCAGTCATTGAAAGAGTCAGTTAGTTGCGGTTTCAGTGAATGGAAGGGCTGTCCACCGGCATATTGAAATGGTCGTCTTAGAAAGACGGCTTTTTTCCTGTGCGATTATCGGACAAGCAGCGGTAGCAAGTTGCGGGTCACGAGTGGCGGGTCAGAAGACAGGAGTCAAGAAGTCCGAGGTCCAACGTCCGACGTCGGGAATCAGAAGACTGAAAGCAGAAGTCAGAATAGAGATTGGAAAACTGATTTGGGTTTTCCTGCTTCTATTCTAAATTCTGTATTCTGAATTCTGGATTCTGGTTGTAGAGAGGCGGGGCGGGTGATGAAAAGGTCGAAGAGCAAAACGGTTGAAAGCATTTGCATAATCCTGCTTCTTTTGGTTGCCGGGTTTGTTTTGCTAAACTCTCCTCTTTTTGCCATCCGTGAGGTTGTTGTAGAAGGAAATAAGAAACTGGCGGCGAAGCAAATAACCGGAGCCGCCGGAATACCTATCGGTGACAACATTTTCCGGACAAATCTGCGCGAGGCGGCGGAACGGGTCAGGACGATTCCCGCGGTTAAAGCGGTAGAGGTCAAGCGGCTTTTGCCCGGGCGGGTGCTGATCAAGCTGACTGAGAGGGAAGCTGTCGCCCTGATATACGGGAAAGGCGGCCTGTACGGCCTGGACGACACGGGGGTCTGTATCGGAAGGTTACAGGCGGCTTCTGCGCTTCCGGTGGTTACCGGGGCGGGAACGGCGCCTCAACCGGGGGAGGAACTTAAGACTGAAGGGTTCAGGACCGCTGTGATCGTGCTCAAGTCCTTAAGCCGAACACTGATACCGTGTCTTGCGGAAGTCCACGTGACCCCCATCAAAACAGTTGAGGCTTACACCACCGATGGTGTTAAAATATGTTTAGGCCTGCCCGAAGACTTGCCCGAGAAGGATAAGATTCTGTGTAGCATACTAAAGACGGTCGGCAATCGGAAGATTTTATATATTGACCTTAATGTTGCAAAACGTCCCGTAGTGAAGTTTGTTACCCAGGGGGTTAAGGACGGTGCGGGTGATCCACCTGACAATGATATTGGTGGCCCTCTTTTTGGGCCTGATGATCGCGGTTCAGTTTCGTCTCTCCCGCGAGATTGAAAGGACCGTTCCCGTGCAGCGGGTCCAGAGACTAACGGAGGAAGTGCGGGCGGCGCGGCAGGACAGGGACCGGTTGCAGGCGAGGGTTACCGGACTCCGGAACGAGCTTGACGATGCAACAACCCAGGCGGGTCTTCGCCCAATGAAAGCGACGCTTTCCGGATACCGGATCGAAGCCGGGTTGGTTCCGGTAATCGGCCCCGGGGTTGAAGTAACGCTGAGCGACAGCAACGCTGTTCTTCAACCGGGCCAAAACCCGAATCTATACGTACTCCATGATGAAGACGTATTGCGTGTGCTGAACGAGTTGCGCGCGGCCGGGGCCGAAGTACTGGCCATAAACGGAGAGCGTTTGCTTTCCACCAGTGAGGTCAGGTGTATCGGCCCCACGATTCTGGTTAACAAGGCCAAACGGGTGGCGGCGCCGTTTGTTATTACCGCTATCGGAGAACCGGATACGATGATCAACTCTCTGAGAATGAGGGGCGGGGTGGTTGATACCCTTCAACAGTTCTGGGGCATCCAGGTTTCCATTCGTAAATTAACGCAGGTTTCAATCCCCGCCTACAAGGGAAGCCGGGAGTTTACCCACGCCCGCCCGGTTGGAGGGTAAAGCGGTGAAAAAACGTTATACCATCGCCCTGGTCGCCCTTGTATTGGGCTTTATGATCACGCTGCAGTTTCGCACCACCAACCGCGCCGCCGAGCCGGTTGTGCCTTTTGACCGAGCGAACGAATTGGCCGTGGAACTCAGGGCTTTGGCCAAGGAGCGGGCGGGGCTTGAAGCAGAAGCGAATGATCTTGAAAGGAAGCTGTCCCGCACGCGTCTCGGGTACACCCAGGCCGAGGAAATCTTGAAGGCCGAGTTGCATGACGCAGCCGTTAAGGCCGGGATGACCGCGGTTGAGGGGCCAGGGGTCAGAGTAATTATAACCAACACCAGCGAACGCACCGCTCCGGGTACTATCTTCACTTTTCGGGACGAAGATCTTTTAAAGCTTGTAAACGAGCTGCGTGCGGCGGGGGCGGAAGCCTTAAGCATCAACGGTCAGCGCTTGATTTCCAAGTCGGAGATCCGTCTTGCGGGTTCCTTTATCATTGTAAACACACAGAAGATAACAGCGCCTTACGAGATCCTCGCTATCGGGGATTCACCGGCGCTCAGGAGCAGCCTCGAGATTAGTGGAGGCCTGGTGGAAACCCTGCGTGACTGGGGAATGAACGTAACAATAGAACCCAGGAATAAAGTGGTGATTCCGGCATATAAGGGTTCATTGCGTTATGAATTTGCGAAACAGGCGAAGGAAGAATGACTCGGTGAAGTGAAGCACTTTCTTGAGGGGGTTCGAAGATGTGGGTTGGGGTCTGGCTTGCGATAATAGGTCTTGTTGTTGGAGCTGTGATCGGGCTGAAGGTGCCGCTCGTTTTTCCCCAGGCTTACGGGAAGTATATGGGGTTGGCGGTGCTCGCGGCGCTCGACTCGGTGTTCGGAGGCGTGCGCGCCTCGATGGAAGACCATTTTGACAACGTTATCTTTATCAGCGGTTTTTTCAGCAACGCGCTTCTCGCTGCCGGCCTGACCTTTATCGGCGACCGCCTCGGTGTGGAGCTCTATACGGCGGCAATTGTGGCTTTTGGGGTGCGCTTGTTCCAGAATCTCGGGATCATACGCCGCTATCTCCTGAATAAAGCAAACAAAACAAAAAAGTAAAAATTGTCGTTTTTAGAAAAGGAAAATCGATACCGGGCGTGGAATCCTTACCTTTATATTAGTTGGTTAATTTTTATGACATAATAACTTTACCCTGCCTGAATTATGCCCATTTCGGAGGGGAGGACAATCTGTGATTGATGTCGAAATCGATCTGGACAAGTTTGCCAACATTAAGGTGATTGGCGTTGG
Organism: Bacillota bacterium; assembly: GCA_040755195.1. Lineage (GTDB taxonomy): Bacteria > Bacillota > Desulfotomaculia > Desulfotomaculales > Ammonificaceae > SURF-55. Next base: position 14,194 of record JBFMBL010000001.1, on the reverse strand, counting down.
TGGAGGCGGCAATAATGCCGTAAACCGGATGATTACAGCTGGAGTAAGAGGGGTCGATTTCATTGCCGTTAATACCGATGCCCAGGCTTTAGCAATGTCGCAAAGCCCGAATAAGATCCAGATCGGTGCGAAGCTGACTAAGGGGTTGGGTGCAGGGGGCAACCCGGAAATCGGGGAGAAGGCGGCGGAGGAGAGTAGGGAAGACATAGCTGCGGGAATAAAGGGCGCGGACATGGTTTTTGTCACCGCCGGTATGGGCGGTGGAACGGGGACCGGTGGCGCGCCTATTGTTGCCGAACTGGCAAAAGAAATGGGGGCGCTTACCGTTGGCGTCGTAACGCGTCCTTTTGCTTTTGAAGGGCGTAAAAGGCAGGTCCAGGCTGAATCAGGAATCAATAAGCTGAAGGAGCGGGTTGACACCCTGATTACGATCCCCAACGACAGACTCCTCCAGGTTATTGATAAGAACACCTCAATGATCGAAGCCTTCCGTATAGCCGATGATGTTCTGCGACAGGGGGTGCAGGGCATCTCAGATCTGATCGCCGTTCCCGGATTGATTAACCTCGATTTTGCCGACGTGCGCACAATAATGAAGGACGCCGGCTCCGCGCTGATGGGTATCGGTATGGCACGCGGGGAGAACCGGGCGGTTGAGTCGGCGAAAATGGCCATTTCAAGCCCGTTGCTCGAAACCACGATCGAAGGGGCCAGGGGGATTCTCCTGAATATGACCGGTGATTCAAGCATGAGGCTGCTTGAGGTTAACGAGGCGGCCCAGATTATCGCCCAGGTGGTCGACCCCGAAGCCAATATCATCTTCGGGGCGGTTATCGACGAGAGCTTGAACGATGAGGTGCGGGTAACGGTAATAGCGACCGGTTTCGATGCCAGGCCGGTTTCAGAGGCGATGGAGCTGGACCTGAAGACAACGAGCCAGCACGAAGACCTTGACATACCCGTATTTCTGCTGCGGCGCTCAGGCCGGTAAATTAACGAAAAAGAAAAAAAGACGGCGACTTTCACTATAAGGCCTTAACCGTATTTTTACAACTTTCACAGCCCCGGCTTGATACAATCAGAAGCCGGGGCTGCGCTGTTTAAAAGACCTCTCGTTTTACCGTGATCTCCTCTCATAAATCCGATACAAGCAGCATACCCTTTTAGAGATTCCTGGGAGAACCAGCACTTAACGTCCATAATGTTCAGAAGTTGTTGGCTTCCCCAATGTTTAACAACCGGGTGTTGGGCTTAAAACTTCCCCCGTTTAAAAACGGGGGTATTCTCCAAAAGGTAGTCTCTTTCAATTACCCCCGCTTAAAAGCGGGGGCATGCCGTTGAAGTTTGCTTAGGCGACTTTCAGTCGCAACGTAACCCACCAGCTTTAGCTGGTTGTCGTTAATTAAAACTTGTGAAGCGGGCGGGGCTTTCCAATGGCAGGGTATACCGTTTACGTTGATGAGCTTTTGGCCAACAACATGTTGATGAATTATGCCATATTACACCTGACGGCTAAACTGGCGGGATTACCGTACAATTTTTTCCGCCTTGCTGCTGCGGCGATAGTCGGTTCTCTCTACGTGATGGTTATCTTCTTCCCGGACGGGGGTCAGCTATACAACTTCACAGGTAAGCTCGCGCTTTCGGTTTTGGTGGTGCTCGTTGCTTTCGGGACGCTTTCCTGGCGGCGATTTCTTGGAGCCTGGACGCTTTTCTATGGGGTTTCGTTTGCAGTGGGGGGAGTGGTTCTCGGAATTAACAGCCTTATCGGAAGCACGGGAACGGAGGGTGGGTTGAACGGTTACGCCCATCTATGGCCCGGCATTTTGGCAGCCCTGATTCTGGCGGTAGTCGCCGGGGCAAAAAGCAAGATTCTGCGCCGGAGGGTGGCTGAGGGTTTTTTCCGGGTTCCCATAACCATCCGCATGGGCATGAAAAAGGTAGAACTGGAAGCCCTGCTGGATACCGGCAACCAGCTTATCGACCCGGTAAGCCGCTACCCGGTGGTAATAGTCGAATACGATTCCATGAAAGACTTTATGCCCCCCGAGCTTCGCGGCGCTTTGGAGGCGCGTTTTGAGCCCGATTTTACCGCCATCGGCACCAAAATCGAAGACCCAAACTGGGCGACACGCCTGCGGTTAATCCCGTACCAGTCCCTGGGGAAGCGCGGCGGGCTGTTGATCGGGTTCAAACCGGACGCGGTCGAGGTGGTTTATGGGGGCAGGTTGGTCCGGATTAAGCGGGTGGTGGTGGGGATCTACCGGCATCGCTTAAGCCCGGAGGCGAAGTACAACGCTCTTCTCCACCCACGGCTGGTTGAGGCGCTGCTTTAATTAAGGTTCAACGTTCAACCTAATACTGATTGACCTTTTAGGTCGGTTCAAAGTTCTAAGTTCTAAGTTTGAAGACAGAAGACAGAATATTAGAATATAGAATTCAGAATTCAGAATATAGAAGATAGAAGTCAGAAGTCGGAATCCGGACCCCCGAACCCTCGAACCCCCGAACCCGAAACTCGCAACTCCGTCTTCTGGGCTTCCGGCTCCTAAATTCTATCTACTACCTAACTAAACGTTGAACGTTGAACGTTGAACGGACCCTAAAAGCTATCTGTATTAGCTTGCACGTTGAACGTTTTAGAAGGAGGGATTCTATCTTGTTCGACCGGATTCTGTGGCGGTTCAGGCTTTTCATCCTGCGTTGTTTCATCCGTTTCGGTTGGCGGCGGCCGGGATATTACGTAGGCGGACCGGATCTGCTGCCGCCGCCCCTGAGCGTCGACGAAGAGCTGGTTCTGCTCGACAAACTGGAAACCGGGGACTTCACCGTCCGCAACACCCTCATTGAAAGGAACCTGCGGCTGGTCGTGTATATCGCACGGAAATACGAAAGCACCGGCGTCAACGTAGAGGACTTGGTTTCGATCGGAAGCATCGGCCTGATCAAGGCGGTGAATACCTTCAACCCGCAGCGCAAAGTAAAGCTGGCTACGTATGCCTCGCGGTGCATCGAAAACGAGATTCTTATGCACCTGCGCCGGCAGTCACGGATACGGCAGGAGATTTCCTTCGACGAACCCTTAAATACTGATTGGGACGGCAACGAACTGCTCCTGTCGGACATACTCGGTACCGATATCGACATCACCTCGAGGAGGATTGAAGAAGAGGTCGACCGGAGAGTCCTTCGCCTTGCCCTCGATCGCCTCAACGGGCGCGAGCGGGTGATCATGGAACTGCGCTTCGGGCTCCACAACGGCGAAGAAAAAACCCAAAAGGAGGTCGCGGACCTGCTCGGCATTTCTCAGTCGTACATCTCGCGTCTCGAGAAGCGGATCATCAAACGTTTAAGGAAGGAAATGTACCGTCTGGCTTAGACTGTTGCTTTGGTGAACCGGAGTTTCGAGACGGGTAGCGGTCTCTATGGGGACAGGCTTGGCTCTTGGGTGGAATTCTCATCATATTCTGTATTCTCACTACTAACTACTACCTACTAACTACTAACTACTGCCTACTGAATTCAGATACCTTTCCCTGTTGTTCAAGAAATCCTTGTAAAGCTTGTAGTAATCCGTTTCCTCATAATCGACCCGTGTTACGGGCACGTGATCGAAACTGAATATGGCGGCTCCGGGAAGCGCAAGGAGAATCGGCGAGTGGCTGGCGATTACGAATTGAGCGTTTCCCGTCCGGCTTGTCTCATCGAGTATTGCCAGCAACTCCAGTTGCTTCCTCGGGGACAGGGCGGTTTCCGGCTCGTCCAGGAGGTAAAGCCCTTTGATCTGATACCGGCTCTTGAAATAAGACATGTTGCACTGGCCGTGCGATTTCGTTACCAGTGACTCGCCGCCGAAGTACTTGAGCATACCGGGGTCTGACGCAGCCCACTCGTCCAGAATCAGCGCAAAACCCCTGAATATCTCAGACGCAAAAAAAGAGCCCGGCACGGGGCCTTCTGCCCACTCAACCTCAATGCACCTGTGCAGTTCCTCCGCGTATTTATTGGCATTAAGACGCCTTCTTTCTACGTCCTTCCAGATATGAATCTTGCATTTCTGGGCTATGGCCTTAAGCAAAGTGGACTTTCCGGTGCCGTTTTCCCCGGCGAAAAACGTCACCGGGGTCTTGAACTCAATGCTCCCGGTCGCGTTGAAAACCGGAAGGCTGAACGGGTAGTGTTCTTTCGTCGGGAAACTTTCGGGATGAATGCTCAGTTTAGTCAGGTGCATTGGACCCTCTCTTTTCTGTTAACTTAGGCCCGCGGCGTACGTCAGGTTTTTGGGAAAAACTCCTGTATGGTTTTTCTTACTTCCTCCAGCCAGACCTTTCTTTGTTCGAAGGTGCTGGTAACCACGACCCCGAACATTTTCCGGTGGAAGTGTTCAATGCCGCACAGACCAAAAACGCAGTTCTTCCACAGCGTTTCGAGCGGGTCGCCGAAAACCTTTAACTCCCGCTCTTCAGGGGTATTCGACGTGTTGAAGACCAGGGCGCACCTTGCTTTCAAAAGCCCCACCGGCACCCCTTCGCCGCTGTCACCCTCCAGGAACTCGTAAGCAACCCCGGGACGGATCACGCGGTCGACCCAGCCTTTGAGAATCGCCGGCGGCTGACCCCACCAGTTGGGATGGACTATCACGATGCCCTCCGCCCGGGAAATCTCGTCGCAGTGCTTATGTATCACGGGGTCGAGAGGGGCGCCTTTGGGAATCTCCCGGCCTGGCAGGACGGGGTCGAATCCTTCAGCGTATAAATCATGAAAAAAGAACTCGTGGCCGTCGGCCTCCAAAGTCTGGACGACCGCTTCGGCTATGGCATGATTGAAACTTTCCCTGTCCGGGTGCCCGAGGATGACAGATACCTTCAATGGTATAACCTCCAAAACTTGATTGTCAAAGATTTCAACACCTATTCCATCGTTCTAAATTCCCGCAACCGGCTGGATTCCACAAGCCGGTCCAGAGTTTTTAAGGTAAATACTTTTCCTCGTGTGGCAAGCAGGAGTTTTTTCATGTCTTCGCGGCGTACTCCGAAACCGCGGCCGGCGATGCAGGCGATTACCTCAAATTTGGGTGAGTCCTCGGGCCGTCCTGTCAGGCTAAGTTCAGCAAGGTGCTGGATACGGGTGACCTTGTCCCGGGCTGTTCCGTCGTCTTCCGTGAGCTTGGCTTCGATCACAACCTGCGGGTTAAACTCACTTGGGATAATGAAGTCCGGCGCCTGATCGAACCCTGAGATGCGCTCCGCACGCTTGGTTTTTCTGTAACTAATACCCGCTTTGACAAGCACGTCCTCGATGGCTGATTCCAGACTGTCACCCACCAGTTCCGATACGGAATCCCTGTGTCCGGCAAAAGGTCGTCCCAAAAACCGTTCATAGAGGAGCATTGCGTAAGGTACTCCTATGGTTGAAAGTGCTTTAATAGAGTCAGCGCCATTTCTAGTGTCGGCCTTGTCCAGGCGGTGAATCTTGTCAGATTCCACGCCGGGCGCCGGACAGTTGAGTAGTTGACAAGCTGTTTCCACAAGGGCCTTTATCCTTTTAATTGTGGTGTCACTACGGCGTAACGGAACCAGAGGCGCCATCCGAATACCGCGGTCCAAAGTTCGGACAAACCCTTGGTTTATCTCCATAGCTTGTTTGATCTTCGCGGGCCACCCAGTTTTGATGCTGGGAAACGTATGACAAGGTATCTGCAAGATGCTGTTCAACCCCGGGCCACCCCCCGAGTTTTTCGATGGCTTGAGCAGCGGCTCTCAGCTTCTCCGGAGTAGATATTCCAAGGTTCCAGTTTTTTCGCAGGTTCCAGACGGCCAGACGAGCCAGGTGCCCGTAAGCAATGCAACGTATATCGCCGCGTGTCGGCTTGAGATTCCCGGTCCGGAGGTGTTCCAAGTCGTTTTTAACAAGCTTTGCAATTTCTTCGGGCTTGGAAACAATCAAATGTCTGGGGACAGAACCTGTTGACCGGCAAACAAAAACGGTGTCGACTATAGATGAGCCTGTGCCGTTGATATGGATGGAGGCGCCCATCTCCGAAGGGCACGGAATCGAGGCGGAACAGGTAAGTCCTGCATCGAGAATAGCAACTATCACAGGTAAATACGCGTCTATCGTATTGTGATGATATGTGAATGCAAGAGGCGCTCCCGGCTTCAAGGCATGCGCCATGTTGATAAAGACGGCGGCCAAGCCTTCAGTAAAGTTGGTAAGTCCTCTTTCCATTGTATCATTGCCGGTAAGTTCATTCTCGTTCCTTGTTGAATGCCTGGAAAGAAAGCCGTTGCGGTCAATCGCCAACCGGCGTAACCAGATATAACAAAAATCTATTAATTCGGCGTATTGGACGTTGGCAAAGTACGGTGGATCGGTGAAAACCGCATCGAGGGAGGCGGGCGGTAATTTGGAGAAGGTAGAACTGCCGCAGTATAGCTTAACGCTTCTCTTTTCTAACCGGTTGGAAACCCGGCGTTGCTGCCCGATCCACTCTTCATCGATCGGCAATTGTATTTTGCGCCCGCCTTGGTACCGGATTTCAAAGGGTTTTTCACAGTAAGCTTTGGCGCGCGCGTACTTTTCAATGATATTTGACCAGCCTCCGCTACCTACGTTTGAGCCGCTGCTACCGTTGGTAATACCGAGGAAATTGGACTCGCACTGTACCAGACCGACAGGAAAACCATGCACGGAGAACACATCTAACGACTTCAGGGCCATAGTGTCATAGCGGCAAAGCATGTTTTGGCGATCCAGTAGGCCATCGGGTTAATATCGTAACCTACTATATCGCAGCCCAAACGATTGGCTTCGATAAGGGGTGTTCCGCCGCCCATAAAAGGGTCGGCTATTCTTATTCCCCTTAGGTTGTGGGC
>JBFMBL010000001.1:0-7219 GCA_040755195.1 Bacillota bacterium | reverse complement strand
CGATCCAGTAGGCCATCGGGTTAATATCGTAACCTACTATATCGCAGCCCAAACGATTGGCTTCGATAAGGGGTGTTCCGCCGCCCATAAAAGGGTCGGCTATTCTTATTCCCCTTAGGTTGTGGGCTTGATAAAATGTCTCTCTCAGGTTGCCTTGGATAAACTCGGACAGTAGAAGCCCGCGGAACAATGTGCCGGGACGCCTGGCAAACCATTTATGAACAGCGATGATGGGACGGTAATTCTGTTGGATTTGTTTTTCACGGAGGGCTAAATTTGCAATAAAGGGAATGTCGAAGGTTTTTTCTATCATCGTAATCCCCCGAAAGACGTCACATGTTAAATATCTTCTACTTTGGTTGCGGTAATCCTTTCATAAATACAGATCCTTGTTTCTGGTTAGGGTAATGCCTTCAAGAAACTGGTTGAAGGTTGCAGGGATCATTCTGGGCTGTACGGCGGTTGATCTCATCGGCCACCGTTTGGGGCCCGCGTTTAATTATGACGCGTCTCCAGCACATCGGCCACTTCAAGGGCGTATTTTTTTGTCAGCCTGGACTTACCCGGGTTTGATTTTATTTTACAAACGCCAGGTTTAAAACCTTCGCCTTTAGGCGAACAGCTTTTAGCGGCTGTTTCCTTAAACTGACCTCCGGTGGGTGGCGTCCGCGGTATAGTTCCGGCGGGGTACCTGCCCTGCCGCTCCCCGGGGATGGGGCGGAACTCAACCCCTTCCGCAGCCGTCCGCTTACACTCCTCTATTCCGGTCACAGCTTCTGCTTTGGATTATCCACGGACTGAACGAGCAGATTTGCGATCGCGGTCGGTATTTTATACATGCTCCCGATTAAATGAGGAGAAACGCCCCGTCTATTTCCAGCGATATTTAATTCAGCCGGGGGAAAGCTGTATTAGAGGTGGTTTTAAGGATACTGTTTTGGAGTAAACAGGCCGCTCTCTTTAAGCTGCTGGACAGGGGGTGTCGGGTAGATGATAAGACTTAAAGACCGTATTGTTCTTGGCGCATGTTGCGCTTTGTTAGCAAGCTTACCACCCAAGCTGGCAAACACCATTGAGTACCGCCTGGGGCTGACCGACGAGCAATACAATCAGACTGCCTCAAGTTTGCTTTTATCAAAAAGCCAGGCAAGATCTAACAGCACGGAAAGCAAAATCGTCGGTTCTCTGATCAATAATACTGTGGTTGCCGCATCGGGAGTAATAATCTGCTATTTACTCTCCATATCAGGTCGTGATAAAGCGGTGCTGAAAGGTGCGGGGTTTGGCGCAATCCAGTGGGTCGGTGTCTGGGGGTTGACGGGGAGGCTCGGATTGAAAGTCTGGAGTAAGAAGCCATTGACTCACATTCTTAGTTTCATTGACCACTTAATCTTTGGGGCCGGTACCGCCTGGCTGGTGTCCAAGTTGGGAGACGATAGTTTGTTTCCGGATACCAGGGCTTTGGGGCCTGAAGAAAAACTGCCGCTGGTTTCAAACCCGCCGCGGAAACTAAGACTTTCCACGCGAAGGCGCAGGAGGCTGATCAAAGGCTCCGCGTGAGAATAAAAATTCTTAAAGCAGGGGCGCGTTGCTTTCGATAACCCGCATGGATTTCCACTTCCCGTTTAAGAACCGGTACAGGAAGGCAAGGCCCAGGATGATCACATACGCGGAGGCAATACCCCAGCCGGCGTACAGTCCCTTGTGCAGCAGTATCAGGGCTACATAGCTGGGAACAATGAGTACGAACAGCGACACGACAAGCATCATGCGCATCACGTAATGGGTGTCGCCGGCGCCCTTGACGGCGGAGGAGAAAATGATGTTCATCGTATCGAACAACGAATATATCGCCACAAAACGCAGCAAAACGATCACGAGTTCCTTTATGCTTGCAAAGCTCTCAGGAGCGGCATTCGAAGCGAAAGGCATGATAAAAATACCCGGGGCAACGACGTACAGCAGCGAAATAAAAGCCATGTAGAGAAAGGTTATATGGAATCCGGAATAAACGCTCCGCTCGGCGAGTTCCGGCCGTTCTTTGCCGAGGTACTGTCCCACCAGCACCGACACGGCGATACCGCTCCCCAGCATGGGCATAAACGCCACGGTGTTAATATTGAAAGCGATATTTGTGGCCGCAAGTTTAATCGTTCCGAGGGAACCCATTATCAGGATAAACGCCGTAAACCCGGCCATGTCCACCAGAAAGTGTATGCCGTTGGGGAAGCCGAACCGGAGTATCCTCGCCAGGAGCGGCCGGTTCACGTGCCAGTGAAGGCTGTTATATTCCTTTCTATACGAATTCTTTGAGATTAGAACCAGGTAGGCGGTAAGAGTAAAACACCCCGAAAGCACCGTCGCCACAGCGGCACCCTTCATGCCCCATCCGGGAAAGCCCCAGTGGCCGAATATCAGACAGTAGTCGAGAACCACGTTCACCGCGGTCCCTGCAATATTTACCCACATCAGGGTCCACGTTTTCCCTCTGCCGGCATAAAACCCGGCCAGCGCAGCGGACGCCAGCGCAGGGAAAGTGCCCATGCAAAGGATCCTGAAATAGACGATCTCGTTCTCGAGAACCGGCTTGCTGTGACCGATGAATTGAAAGATTTGCCGGGAAAAAGGGGCTATGGCAAGTAAAATCAAACCGCCGATCGCAGCGATGTAGATGCCCTGCCAGACCGCGGGGCCGATCATTCTGTTCCTGCCCGCCCCGTAATACTGAGCGACAAAGGTGTCGACGTAACTCACCGTTCCGAGGAATACGCAGGTCAGTGAAAAATTTAACATCCCGGCGGGCATGGAGGCGGCCACCGCCGCCGGAGAATACCACGTTAAGAACACCCTGTCGATAAACTGCTGCAGCGACCACATACCGGTGGCCAGAATCAGCGGCATCGCAATGGATAGAAACTCGCTGTATCCCCCCTCACGAGACCAGCGCCGGAATAGGAAGTCGTATGTTTTGACGGTGACGTTCGTATGATCTGCCATGGTAACGCCAGTGGCCTCCGGTTGTTGGTCCGCCTGGTGGTGGCGGAGGTGTCTACGGCCTATTTTATCCTAGTTCGGCGCACTAAAGAAAGCGCAAAGTTATAGGGGCATAAACACGGGGACGACGTTATTTGATTAAAAAGTGATCAATGCGCGCGAAATTGGGCGCATTTTGTTTTTTGATTGATTCTAAAGTATAAACAAAATTCACAGCGGCAATAATGGTAATCGAAGAGACGCAAAAAAAGCGCGTGCCAAAGGGGGCGTTGACTGTTATCAACAAGGTTGAAATCTGCGGGGTGAACACAGCCAAGCTTCCGGTTCTGACATCGGCGAAGATGCGGAAACTTTTCGAGGCGGTAAAGCAGGGTGATTGCGGTGCGAGGGCCGAGTTGATAAACGGAAACCTGCGGTTGGTTCTGAGTGTGATTCAGCGTTTTACGAACAGGGGGGAATACGTCGACGACCTCTTTCAAGTCGGTTGCATCGGTTTGATAAAGGCGATCGATAATTTCGACCTTACTCAGAACGTAAAGTTTTCAACTTACGCGGTACCGATGATCATCGGTGAAATACGCCGCTACCTGCGGGATAACAACTCGATAAGGGTTTCGCGTTCCCTCCGGGATGTGGCTTATAAAGCCCTACAGGTGCGCGATGCCCTCGCGAGTAAAAACGCGCGTGAGCCGTCCGTAAACGAGATAGCCACGGAGTTGAACGTCCCCCGGGAAGAAGTGGTGCTGGCTTTGGACGCCATTCAGGAGCCGGTGTCCCTGTTTGAACCCATCTACCACGACGGCGGCGATCCGATCTACGTGATGGATCAAATCGGGGACGAGAAGAACCAGGATACGAACTGGCTTGAGGTGATCGCTATCCGGGATGCGCTGCGAAGGCTGAGCGACCGGGAAAAGCTCATTCTTACCATGCGGTTCTTCGAGGGCAAGACGCAGATGGAAGTGGCGGACGAGATCGGGATTTCGCAGGCGCAGGTGTCGCGTCTCGAGAAGGCGGCGCTGAGCCACATGCGCAAGTATATGTAGCGATGTTAAGGAAGGGAAAGAAAATGAAACGTAAGTTGTTGGCTGTATTGGTTGTAGGGCTGGTCTTGACCGGGCTCGCCGCGGGGGTGCTCCGCGAGCGGGCGGTTGAATCATACAACTCCGACAACCTTATCAGAATACATATCATTCCGAACAGTGACGACCCGGTTGATCAGGCGTTAAAACATAAGGTCCGCCGGGCCATGATCAACGCGATGGCGCCCGAGTTCCAGGGTGTCAGGGACGTGCGGGTAGCCCGCAGGCTGGTTGACAACAACCTGGACCGGATAGGAGCGGTTGCATCCCGCGAAGTCGCCATGGCCGGAAAGGATTACGGCGTTCAGGTCTACCACGGGCGCTTCGACTTCCCGGTGCGGACCTACGGCGACCTTACCCTGCCGGCTGGAGAGTATGAGGCGGTTCGTGTTGTGCTCGGCGCCGGTAAAGGTCAAAACTGGTGGTGTGTGCTTTTCCCGCCGCTCTGCATGGTGAGTGTCGACGCCTCTGACGCGAGTGTTGAAGCCCTTGCCGGGGGTGAGGGCGGCCGGCGGGTGCAGTTTCGTTCGCGGCTCTGGGAGATGGCGCAGCGCCGCCTGGGATTGCCGGTAAAACAGGTCGTGCAAACCACGAAAGACCGGAGGCACGAGTGAGGCCGGAATACGCGATAAAATTAAAAAATGAAAAAGTAAAAAGCCCGAAAGCCCGGCTCAAGGCCGGGGTTTTCTTTTTGGGAACCGGGTTCTTCATCAGGTGGGTAATGAAAATTCAAACAAGCTTAAGGTTACCTCTGAATCGTGCAATTCCTAAAAGGTTTTTTTGCATATGTGTATAATACTTTATAAATCAAATGGCTATTCTAATTCGATGAAAGGTGGTGATTAAAAACTATAGATAAACGGCTGGGAGGGTTAAGCCGAAAGGTGAGTTTTGGATGGGTTTTATGCTTGGTCCAAACCTAACCATATAACGTAGAACGTAGAACTTTAAATCATGATCAGGGGAGGGGTTTTCGTTGGCTAACGTGCTGGTTATCTCTTGCGGTCGGTATGCATCCGGAGGTTACGGTTGCCCCGGGGAGTGGAAGTGCCTTACGGCGGCAAGTAAGAAGGAAGGCGAGTTTGCCGGGTACGACGACGTTAAGGTGGTTGGCTTCTTGTTTTGCGATTGCCCGGGCCGGGAAATAATTCCGAATATCGGATGCGTTAAGAAGAATGTGGATTTCGAAGCAGTGCACTTTTCCACCTGCATGGCCAAGTCATGGCCTGGGTGTCCTTACATTGACATGGACGAACTCGCCGGGAAGATTTCCGAAAAACTCGGCGTCAAGGTAATCAAAGGCACCCACAACTATAAATAAAAAGGATCTATTCATCTATAGCGGGTCAACCTAGAAGCGTTTTCGGGGCCGGTGAGTTTTGATAGCGACATTGGTTCACTTCTAAGTTTAACCAGTAAGGCATAGGCTTTTAATGGGAGGGACGGCCTATGCTGAAGATATCCGATCTCAGGATGCGGGAAGTGATAAATGTTCTCGACGGGCGGCGCCTGGGGCTGATAAAAGATATCGATATTGACATGGAAAACGGCAGGATAAAGGCCCTGGTGCTGCCCGGACCAGCCCGTTTGCTGGGTTTCTTCGGAAAAGAAGAAGAGATGATCATCCCCTGGGATAGCATAGTAAGAATAGGTATGGACGTTATTCTCGTTGAGGCCCCGATAGAAAATATGACTCGATATTCGTACCGGCGTTAGATTATTTCGACAATCAAGGACAAAATTTTCGAGAGTTTAAATGCGGACGAGCCTGAAAATGCGTGGTAAGAAAGATTAAGGAATTCCCCCCTTTTTACTTCCTTTTTACCATTTACAACCCAAAATATTGTGGTGTAATATAAATAAAACACTACATTTTGTGTGAGGACATATGCGCTGCCCGTTTTGCGCCTTTGATGATACGCGGGTTGTTGACACCCGTGCGGCGGATGAGGGTTCTACAATTAAGCGGCGAAGGGAATGCCCCCGTTGCAACAGGCGCTTTACCACTTACGAGCGGGTGGACGAGCTTCCCTTGATAGTGGTTAAAAAAGACGGCCGCCGGGAGATCTTTAACCGGACAAAGGTGCTCGGAGGACTCTTGAAGGCCTGTCATAAGCGGCCGGTCAAGCGGGAGGACCTTGAGCAGATTGTGGACGAGGTGGAGCGGGAACTAAGGAACCGGCTTGAGTCGGAGGTTCCGGCGCATGTGATCGGTGAGCTTGTGGTGGACAGGCTTCGCTGGCTAGATGAGGTGGCTTACGTTCGTTTTGCAAGCGTTTACCGGGAGTTCCGTGACGGGCATGACTTCAAGGCGGAGGTGGAGCGTTTGTTTAAAGACCGCAAGGGCGGTATTCATGATGTGTAAGGTAACGGCAAATATTGAGGGGAGGGAAGGTTTAAGTGTACCAGGTTATCAGAAAGAGGGACGGGCGAGAGGTGCCGTTCGACGACTCGAAAATAACCGACGCGATCTTTAAGGCTGCTCGTGCGGTGGGCGGGGAAGACAGAGAGACGGCGATGCGGCTTACCCTTGAGGTCCTTGGAATGCTCAAGGCTAAATACAACGGTTCGGCCTTTGGGGTAGAGGACGTTCAGGATCTTGTGGAAAAGGTGCTGATTGAGGCCGGGCACGCGCGAACCGCCAAAGCCTACATTCTGTACCGCAACTGGCGCACCAGGATCCGTGACGCAAAGAGCGATCTTATGGACGCCGTGGAAGAGATTCTTGACGAGACCAGCCGGGAGAACGCGAACGTTTCGAACTCCCCGTCGGCGAAGATGCTCCAGATCGCCGAAGCCGCAAGTAAGAAGTATTACCTCACCCGGTTGATTCCGGATGAGTTTGCCCAGGCTCATATCCGTGGCGATATCCACATCCACGACCTGGGTTTCTACGCCAAGACCTTGAACTGCATCCAGATTCCCCTCGGAAAACTACTGGCCGAAGGTTTCAACACCGGGCACGGTTACATCCGTCCGCCGAAGCGCCCAGGTTCCGCGACCGCCCTGGCCTGCATCATCCTTCAAAGCTCACAAAACGACATGTTCGGGGGCCAGTCTTTCGCCGACTTTGACAGGGACATGGCGCCTTACGTGGTAAACGCTTCGGACGATGAGGTTTACCAGGCCATGGAGGCGCTGGT